>NZ_JCACPZ010000007.1:0-119187 GCF_059074235.1 Phytobacter sp. | reverse complement strand
CTGGCTGCGGGAGAAGTTCTTCGCCGAGCCTTCCAACGGGGACGTCACCACGTTCCAGCCTGCGCGCCCATTACTGAGATGATCGAGACTGGCAAACTGGCGGGCAACGGTAAAGGGTTCACTGTAGGAGGTCGACAATGTGCCGACCAGCCCCAGGTGGGATGTCACTGCTGCCAGTGTCGATAAGACCGTGATAGGTTCAAAACGATTAAGAAAATGAGGAATTGATTTTTCATTAATATATAAACCGTCAGCGACAAAAATAAAATCCAGTTTGCCCGCTTCGGCTTTTAATGCCGTCTCTTTCACAAACGAAAAATTAATACTGGCATCTGCCAGTGCAGCCGGATGTCGCCATGCAGACATATTTCCGGAAGCACCGTGTAATATTGTTCCCAGCCGCAGTTGTCTTGTCTCTGACATAATCCTTCCTCGTTTTCAGGCAACAGGTCACCCTGAGCAGCAGCCCAGGGTAAGATTTTTTGTGATTACGCTTGCAGTAAGGCTTTCTCCGCCAGCAGCGCGAAATAGCGTGAGGCCTCTTCAATTAATGCTTCATCAGGGTTAAAGGCAGGATGATGTAACCCGTATTCGCTCGCACTGCCGATACTGACGAATGCGCCGGGGATCTGTTCGAGATAAACCGCAAAATCCTCGCCGCCCATATGCAAATCGGCTTCTTTCGTCTGGTAACCGTGCCAGTCGGCAACGTCACGCGCGAAAGTCGCCCACTGCGCATTGTTGACCAGCGCCGATGGTCCGGCATGCCAGTGCACCTTGATCTCCACGTTAAAGGCCAGCGCCAGTCCGGCAGCAATGTCGTTAACCCGCGCTTTAACGTATTCACGGACTTCATGACGATGGGTACGCAGCGTGCCTTCCAGCTCGACCTTTTCTGGCAGTACGTTCCAGGTATTACCCCCCTGGATACGGGTCACGCTGAGCACTACGGAATCGAGTGTGTCCACGTTACGACTGGCGACAGTTTGCAGTGCCACCACCAGTTGGCTGGCAATCACAATGGCATCATTGCCTTCTTGCGGACGGGCAGCATGCGCGCCTTTGCCGTTGACCTCTATCACCAGCCGGTCCACGTTGGCATAAAACGGCCCGCCGCGTGTGGCAAACGCACCGACCGGTAAACCGGGTTCGTTGTGCATACCAAAAATCGCGCTGACATCTTTCAAAGCACCTGCTTCAATCAACCGCTTTGCACCACCAAAGTTCTCTTCCGCAGGCTGGAATAAAATGCGGACTTTTCCGGCAAGCTGTTCCTCTCTCTCCTTGAGCAACAGCGCTGCGCCGAGCATTACGCTGGTGTGAACGTCATGCCCGCAGGCGTGCATCACCCCTTCATTGCGCGAGACAAAAGGGACATCCACCACCTCGTGGATAGGTAACGCATCGATGTCAGCACGCAGCGCAATGGTTTTCTCTCCCTGGCCCACTTCAACGACCACACCGGTAGGTAAAGAGATGGGTACAAAGCGTAATCCTGCGTCTTCCAGCCAGTGGCGCACGCGGCGCGTCGTCTCAAACTCCTGCAGGGAAAGTTCCGGGTACTGATGCAGCTCACGACGCCAGTCAATCAGTTGTTGGGCAAAACTCATGGTGCAACCTCCTTAACTCGCGTGGTCAATGTCCAGGCATCGGCCAGTAACCGCAGGGAGGTAATGCGGGCCGGTGATTCCACCAGGGGATTATCCAGAATAAATTCGTCGATGCCGAACTCCTCAGCCAGCGCATTCAGCCCGGCGAGGACGCTTTTGGCCGTTCCTTTGATGAGCGATGGTTCTCTGCGGAAAATACGCACCGCCGGGCTACCAGCCTGGCGCGCAAAAGCCTGCGCCTGAGCTTCGTTGGAAACACTCACTCGCTGCCCGTTTTCCAGTTCCACGCCCCAGATTTCCACCTGCTGTGCCAGATGTTCAGCTTCATTATCTGTTTCGGCAACGATGACCTGTACGGCAACAATGAGATCTCGCTGGCTCACACGCCGCCATTCAGTGACAACGTCACGTAACAATGTTTTGTCACCATTGAGATGGGCTGCGAATACGAAGTTCCAGTCAAACGTTGCCGCAAGACGTGCGCTGTCCAGACTTGCCCCCAACAGGAAACTTTCCGCGCGGACAGTGGGGATCGGCGTTGCCGCCAGAGATTCGGCATCCGCATTCATGGGCGTTTTTTGTAGCCAGCCGTCCAGCTCACTTAATTGCTGGGCAAAACTCCCCTTTTCCTCATTATGCAGACCACGCTGCAACGCCTGCGTGGAGAGCGGCAAACCGCCGGGGGCTTTACCAATGCCGATATCGATACGTCCAGGTGCCAAAGAAGCCAGCACATTGAAGTTCTCTGCCACTTTGTACGGACTGTAATGCTGCAACATGACACCACCAGACCCTACCCGAATACGCTGAGTTTGCCCGGCAATCCAGGCAATAAGGAGCTCTGGTGAAGGGCTGGCGAGTTGAGGCGTATTGTGATGTTCAGCAATCCAGAAACGGTGAAATCCCCACGCTTCAGCCTCACGAGCCAGGGTGAGCGTACGTGCCAGGGCGTTCTGCGCGGTGTCGTTTTCCGCGATGGGGCTTTTATCCAGCAAACTCAAACGATAAGACATGCAGAGAACTCAGGTTGGTTACGATAGAGGCATTATTGAGAGCCGCACCACCCTTTGTGAAACAATTAATTTACATTAAATAAGCAATAAATTTGCAAAGTAAACCCGCCCACGGCGCAGGGGTATTATCATAACTTATGGTCTTTCTTAAATAGCCCTTAAGAAAATGCTGCTAAAACCTATGTAGCTAAGCTGCATAATTAGTCAAATATGCCGTCAATTGCGCCATGTGGAATCGGTTAATCTACTGACTGCTGGTGACTTCACAATTTCGACTTATCATCATCGGTTTTTCCTCTGGTATCTTTTGCGTCGGAAAAAGATTGCGGGTAGGATGCTCCGCCATGTTTTGTCTTATTCATACGTAGAATGATTGAAAAGGCAGGACACTTTCCCGGTAAAGCAAACGTTTGGTTTTAGCTCTCCGGGGGCGAGGAATTCCCAAAAGGTTCAGACAGGTCAACAGGTACATAATGAAAACAACTGAGAATAACGCGGCGGACCATCAGGCCGCAAAACGACGCTGGTTAAACTCTCATGAAGAGGGTTACAACAAAGCGATGGGCAACCGCCAGGTACAGATGATCGCCATCGGCGGCGCGATTGGCACAGGGTTATTTTTAGGCGCGGGTGCGCGTCTGCAGATGGCGGGGCCGTCACTGGCTATCGTTTATCTGGTCTGCGGTATCTTCTCCTTCTTTATTTTACGTGCGCTGGGCGAACTGGTTTTACACCGCCCGTCCAGTGGTAGCTTTGTCTCTTATGCCCGTGAGTTTTTGGGTGAAAAAGCCGCCTACGTTGCTGGCTGGATGTACTTCGTTAACTGGGCGATGACCGGTATCGTCGATATCACCGCCGTTGCGTTATATATGCATTATTGGGGTGCGTTTGGTGACGTCCCTCAGTGGGTCTTCGCGCTGGGCGCACTGGCTATTGTCGGTACTATGAACATGATCGGCGTGAAATGGTTCGCTGAGATGGAGTTCTGGTTCGCGCTGGTTAAAGTGCTGGCAATTGTTGCCTTCCTCGTCGTCGGGACCATCTTCCTGGGTTCCGGAAAACCGCTGGACGGCAATGCTACTGGCTTCCATTTGATAACCGATAACGGCGGTTTCTTCCCACACGGTCTGCTGCCTGCTCTGGTATTGATTCAGGGTGTGGTCTTCGCCTTCGCCTCCATCGAATTCGTGGGTACGGCGGCAGGTGAATGTAAAGACCCGGAAAAAACCGTGCCGAAAGCGATCAACAGCGTCATCTGGCGTATTGGTCTGTTCTACGTGGGTTCCGTTGTGTTGTTGGTTCTGTTGCTGCCATGGTTTGCTTACCAGCCTGGTCAGAGCCCGTTCGTGACCTTCTTCTCCAAACTGGGCGTGCCGTACATGGGCGATGTGATGAACATCGTGGTCCTGACTGCTGCGCTGTCGAGCCTGAACTCTGGCTTGTACTGCACCGGCCGTATTCTGCGCTCCATGTCGATGGGCGGTTCTGCACCGCAGTTCATGTCCAAAATGAGCAAGCAGCACGTACCATACGCGGGCATTCTCGCTACGTTGGCCGTGTATGTGGTGGGCGTGTTCCTGAACTATCTGGTTCCTGCTCAAGTGTTTGAAATCGTTCTGAACCAGGCGTCTGTAGGCATCATTGCTTCCTGGGCATTCATTGTGGTGTGCCAGATGTGCCTGCGTAAAGCGATCAAAGAAGGTCGTGCCGCAGAAGTCAGCTTTAAGATGCCGGGTGCCCCGTTCACCTCATGGCTGACACTGTTGTTCCTCTTCAGCGTTCTGGTCCTGATGGCATTCGACTACCCGAACGGCACCCTGACTATCGGTTCTATTCCGCTGCTGGTTATCCTGCTGGTTGTGGGCTGGTTCGGCGTACGTAAGCGTGTTGCTGCTATCCATAGCACCGCGCCGGTCGCCCAGGATGCAGCCACTACTGATGCTCCGCTTGTGGAACAATCCGCGAAGTAATCAACTGCGGTAGGTTCACAAAAAAGCCAGCCAGGTTTACACCGGCTGGCTTTTTTATGGGTGCGGATTAAAGCGCGATGCGAATCACATCATCCGGATCGGTCGCTTCTTTCTCTTTGGTGGAGGCTTGTTTCACGCTGACGTACAGCGTTTTGCCGTCCGGGGAGAGTACCATGCTGTTCGGGTAGGTTGGCGTTTCAAACGTCTTAACCACTTTATAGGTTTTCCCGTCGATTACGCTCACTTTACCCGCTTTGCGATGGGTCACATAAGCTTCATTGCGGGTTGGGTTGAACAGCACCGCCAGTGACTCAGGTGCAGCAACTTTCTGCAGCACTTTGCCGTCACGGATATCTACAACCAGCACTTCTGGCTCTTTAGAATCGGTGATAAAGGCACGGTGACCTGCGGTGTCCAGACTCAGGTTCAGATAGAAGTGTTCTTTGCCATCATCCTGCAGCTTTTTACGGCTCAGCACTTTGTTGGAAGCGGTATCGATAGTCACCAGTTCGCCATCCGCATTGGTGCTGTACAGGCGTTTTGCCGCTGAGTCGATCGCCAGACCCGTACTGAAAGTGCCGGTGTTTGCAATAGTGGCTTTCAGTTTCACTGTCTCACCGTCGACGGCCCAAATGACGCTCTCTTTACCAATGCCGGTGATATACACGGTGTTAGTCGCTTCATCTACGGTCAACTGGCGCGGTTGCAGTGGGCGTACGGTTTCGCTGCGTTTACGATCATCCAGCACCAGGCGACCCTTCACTTCACCGGTTTTGGCATCCACCGCCGTCACTGCGCTATTGGTGGTGTTACCAAACCACAGCGTCTGGGTACGGTTATTGATGGTGGCACCAAACGGTTTCAGATCGTTATGAATGACCTGTGTCACTTCCAGAGAAACCGGATCCAGACGGTAAACCACCCCACCCTTGTCCAGTTTGCGGCTTTGTGAGGTAGCCACCCACAACGCATTTTCCTGTTGGCTGTAGGCCATCTCGTAAGCACCTTTGCCCACAGCCTTGCGCAGCATCTCGTCTGCCGCCTGGGTATTGAATGCGCCCGCCAACAGTAATGAGCCGAGTAACAGAGAACCACGCAGACGCGGTGTGCATAAATGACGTAAAGACATGACGACTCCCTTTGATAATTACGTTTATAACTGCTTCACATGCTGTCCTTTCGGCGACGTCATGGCATCGCCTTTTCAACTGAGAATAGTAATCATTATGAGTAGCAATGTAGAGAGTAAATTACACTTCCTTTACCCTTCTCCTTTTTTTCTACACTATGCATTAACGTAATGTGCCGTTAAGGTTTTCATAATTTGTCAAAAATATTAACATTGCGGACATGTTCCATTTGGTTCGTCTCTCATTTTGGTCTACACATGAACACATTCGCACTGTCAAGAATTGCGCTTCTTTTGCCTGTCTTACTCGCACCTGCCGTATGGGCTGCTGAAAACGAACAAACCATGATCGTCAGCGCTACGCCCGATGGGGTTTCTGAACTGGATACACCCGCCGCGGTGAGCGTTGTCACTGGAGATGATATTCGCCAGGCTACACCGCAAATTAACCTCTCGGAATCACTGGCAAGCGTACCAGGATTGCAGGTACAAAATCGGCAGAATTACGCACAAGATCTCCAGCTCTCCATCCGTGGGTTTGGGTCTCGCTCGACATATGGCGTGCGAGGTATTCGCCTGTATGTCGATGGTATTCCGGCGACAATGCCTGACGGTCAGGGGCAGACGTCGAATATCGATCTTAATAGCGTGGACAGCGTGGAAGTGCTGCGAGGCCCGTTCTCAGCCCTGTATGGCAATGCCTCCGGCGGTGTGATTAATGTGAAAACAGAAACCGGCCGCCAGCCCACCACAGTTGAAGCCAGCAGTTATTACGGTAGCTATGGAAGCTGGCGCTACGGTACGAAAGCGACAGAGGCTGTCGGTGATGGCACTCAGCCTGGCGATGTGGATTACACGGTTTCAACCACCCGCTTCACTACCCACGGTTATCGTGATCGCAGTGACGCACGTAAAAATCTGGCAAACGCCAAACTCGGCGTACGCATCGATGATGTCAGCAAATTAACGCTGATGTTTAATAGTGTGGATATCAAAGCCAATGATCCGGGCGGGTTAACACGTGATGAATGGCGCGATAATCCCCGCCAGTCGCCTCGTGCCGAGCAGTACAACACACGTAAAACAGTGAAACAAACTCAGGCCGGGCTGCGTTACGATCGTCAGTTCAGTGAGCAGGATGATTTTAGCGTCACGATGTATGCCGGTGAGCGTGAAACCACCCAGTTCCAGTCTATTCCCCGTGCGCCGCAGTTAAATGCAAAACATGCGGGTGGGGTAATCGATCTGACGCGTCACTATCAGGGTATTGATACTCGCTGGACCCACCGTGGTGAACTGTTTATCCCGGTAACGGTGACCGGTGGTCTGAATTACGAAAACATGAGCGAAGATCGCAAGGGTTACGAAAACTTCGTGATGGTAAACGGTGCGCCGGATTATGGTCGTGAAGGTAATTTGCGCCGTAACGAACGTAATCTGATGTGGAACGTCGATCCTTATCTGCAAACGAGCTGGCAGTTGACGTCGAAATTGTCTTTGGATGCAGGCGTGCGTTACAGCAATGTCTGGTTTGATTCCAACGACCACTATATTACTGCCAGCAATGGCGATGACAGCGGCGACGCTAATTACCATAAATGGCTGCCGGTGGGCTCGCTGAAGTACGCCGTGACCGATGGCTGGAATCTCGATGCCGCCGCCGGACGTGGCTTTGAAACGCCGACCATTAACGAACTCTCTTACCGTTCCGGTAATCAGTCCGGGCTTAACTTTGGCCTGAAACCAGCAACCAGTGACACGGTCGAAATTGGCAGTAAGACACGCCTGGGCAATGGGTTACTGAGTGCGGCACTCTTCCGTACCGATACGGATAATGAGATCGTGACCGACACCAGTAGCGGCGGCCGCACGACTTATAAAAATGCGGGTAAAACCCGCCGTCAGGGCGCGGAGCTGTCGCTCGATCAGCAGTTCGCCGGGAACTGGCGGGCAAAAGTGGCGTGGACCTATCTTGATGCGACCTACCGTAGCGATGATGTGTGCTCTGACAGCAACTGTAATGGCAATCGCATTCCGGGGATCGCCCGCAATATGGGCTTCGCCTCTTTAGGTTATGTGCCGGAGGAAGGCTGGTATGCAGGAGCCGACATTCGCTATCTGAGTAATATTGCCGCCGATGATGAAAATACGGCGGTTGCGCCCTCCTGGACCGTGGTGGGTCTGAATACCGGATATAAGTTTAATTACGGTAACTGGGGAATGGATGTGTTTGGTCGTGTGGACAATCTTTTCGATCGGGAATATGTGGGTTCGGTGATTGTTAACGAGTCGAATGGTCGTTATTACGAGCCGGCACCGGGTCGGAATTATGGTGTGGGGTTGTCAGTGGCGTATCGGTTTGAGTGATAGTTGTCAGTGATTACTGGTGAATGGATATCTTTTCGGTAAGTGGAATGGTTCCGTTCACTGTAAATGCATTGCTTCTCTGAAACAACTGCACTCGTGAACGTGCGAGTGAGGCTCGCCGCCGCCTCCCTCGCAACCCAGGCTCCCGGCCAGGAAAATCGCCGCTTCGCGGTCCACTCGTCTTTTTCCGTCTGACTATCGGGTCGGGGACCAGCCTACATCCTTGTAGGCTATCCCCTCCGTCCACATCCATGTGGACGGCCCCGGTCAGCCGCCAACGCCTCATCGATTTTCAGCCGGACCAGAAAACCCTCGCTGCATGTCACTGCAACAAAGAAAAACTGGTTTCGCTGTTTCCCTGAAGAAACGCTACAGCCATTCCATTTTCATTTTCGTTTCGGGCTTGCCGCGAGGGGGTTGTGTCCCCGCTGAAATCGGCGAGCCGGAGACCGGAAGACAAGGGCTGGCCGCCAGGGAGGGCGGGCAGAGGTTTGTCGAGCCAGGACAGCGAGTCAAACCGACCGCAGGCTGACGGTCGGGAGGTGAGCGCAGTGCGCAGCACCGGTTTCCGGGCGGGGCCGCGGGGATGGCAAAGGGGGCGGCGGCAAGCCCCCTTTGCACGTTCACGGGTGACGAACGTTGTATATTCAGCAGGTCTGGAGGTGAACGGAACAAACTTCAGTGCCGCCTGCTTGCCCTCACCCCGGCCTTCTCCCAAAGGCAGAGGGAGACAAACCTCGGTGCTGCCTGTTTCACCTCACCCCAAAGTTATCTGAACCCCGAAACCTCAATCAGAACGTCGTCCAACCGTCATCATTACTCTCCGGCGCTTTCGCGCGCGGCGTCGACTTCAACACAGGACGCAGCAACGGTTGAGAGGAAGAGACAGGTGCCCCACCCGCGTCCAGACGGAACGTCGCCACCAGTTGCTCCAGAAGCCGTGCCTGCTCTTCCAGCGACCCTGCCGCTGTTGACGACTCGCTCACCAGCGACGCATTCTGCTGCGTAGTGCTGTCGAGCTCACTGACCGCACGCGCAATCTGCTCAATACCACGGCTCTGCTCTTCAGAAGCCGAAGAGATCTCACCCATAATGTCATTTACGCGGGTTACAGACTGCACCACTTCATCCATGGTCGCACCGGCTTTCACCACCAGATCGCTGCCTCTGGTGATGCGTGACACAGACTCACTGATCAAGTGTTCAATATCTTTTGCTGCCTGCGAACTGCGTTGCGACAGGTTACGGACTTCGCTGGCAACGACCGCAAAGCCACGCCCCTGCTCACCCGCACGTGCGGCTTCCACTGCGGCATTCAGCGCCAGAATATTGGTCTGGAAAGCAATGCTGTTAATAACGGCGGTGATATCGGCAATCTTGCTGGAGCTGGTATTGATGTCGTTCATGGTATTGACCACTTCACGCATCACCTGACCACCTTCACTGGCCGTCGTGGAGGCCTGAGCGGCGAGACGACTGGCATTACGGGCGTTATCGGCATTGTTTTTCACTGTTGCCGTTAACTCTTCCATGCTGGCTGCGGTTTCAACCACCGCGGCTGCCTGCTGCTCGGTACGGGAAGACAAGTCGGTATTGCCTTCGGCAATTTCCGTTGCCGCACGAGAAACCTGCGACACGCTGTTGCGCACTTCAAAAATCATCTCGCGCAGTTTGCTGTTCATACGCCCCATCGCACCGGTCAGTTTACCCAGTTCATCCTGGCTGTGAGCCGTAATTTCTGAACTGAGGTCACCGCTGGCAATACGCTCGGCGAGTGCCAGGTTGTGCACCACCGGACGGGTAATCTGACGGATAATCCACCAGGAGACCAACACACCAATCAGGATGGCAATCAGACCAATAATCGCCGCAATGGTACTGGAGGTATTAGCCAGTGCATCATTATGCGTTTTCACCAGACCCAGTAACTGTTTGATGTCGGCGCTGCTTTCATCACCACCCACTTTTACTTTATCTTCCGCGACTTTCAGCCCCTGTACCGCAGCATAATAACTGGCACTGAGATCGTAATATTTGCTGGTATCTGCCCACAAAGCCTGCAACGGATCCTGAATGTCACCTGGCAGCTGCGATGAAAGCGTCTGCACTGAGGTTTTTGTCTCATTGAAACGCTTATCCAGTAAATCTCGCGCTTCTTTGGTCGGGCTAAAGCGCAATACCAGTGCGGCATCACGCACGCTGCTGATATTGATCAACTGATCGAAAATTTGCCCGGAAACCGTGCTGTCTGAGACTGGCGTTCGGATTAAGGTCGTAAATTTAGGCTTTTGATCCTGCGCTGCAAGTTGGTCAAGTGACGCACGTACGGTATTGAGGGTATTCGTTGCCTGCTGCATTTCTGTGGCACTACTCTGGAACTTGGCCAGGTGACCATTCAGTGCGGTCAGATAGCCCTTCTCTTTCTCGGTCCAGCTCATCTCTTCAGCGCTGGCCGTTAACTCCGAGGCATGTTTCACAAAACCCGACATCAATTGCCCGGCTTTATCATCGCCATAGAGGTACTTAAGACGGTTAATTTTGGCCTGGAAGACCTCAATATTGACGTTATAAATCAGATTTGTTTTTTCGTAGACATCGCGGATTTCTTTAAATCGTAGCACGCTCAGAACGGTAGCAATGGCGACCAGAAACAGAACGACACCAAACCCTACCGACAGTTTTTTACTGATATTTATATTGCTCAACCCTTGGCTGAAAGACATCCGGGACTCCTTGCTTCACATCAATGTTAGCGCCTGACTGCGCACCATTGAGTTATCGGCATAGGGGGGTGGTTTTTCAGGGCGAAGGCAAATTTTGTGGCAAAAACGTGATATCGATGCTCCTCTATGACAAATTATCAGTGAGGAGCATGAAAGAGATCGTGAAATTTTATTGCATTGTTTCGATAGCTGATTATCTGTCAGCTATAAAACTGCTTACGCAGAATGATAGCGCCATCATCAATAGCTCGGCACAGTGCTTTCTCGCAGGCGGCTCCATCGCCTCTTTCCAGTGCGGCTAATAAATCACCGTAATCATGTCCACGCATTAACTCATGGGATGAAGGATAAAGGTAATTAAAGCATGGGCCAATACGAACCCATAATTGTTCAATAATAGCCATTAGCGTTGGCATACCGGCATAATGATATACCGCAAAACGGAATACACGATTAGTCTGTAAAGAGAGTTCTGTATTCCCGCTTTTAACCGCTTCATGGAAAACATCCGCAAGGCTTCGTAATTCATGGAGTATTGCTGTGGTCATATTTTGACTCGCAGCACGTACCGCCATTCCTTCCAGATTTTTACGAATATGATTAATTTCACTGTAGCGTTCAAGATTTACTTCAGGCACTAAAAAAGCCTGCGCTGGGGTAGCGTGAAGTGCACCCGCAGAAACAAGACGAAGTAATGCTTCTCTTACCGGAGTAATACTGGTGCCGAGCTGATCCGCAATTTCTTTCGTAATGAGTCGTGCGCCTGGTTTAAGCGCACCAATAATAAGCGCACTTTTCAAACTTGCCTCTACTTGCATAGTAAGGCTCGTTCGCTGCGCTTTTTCCAAGTCAAGCATGTGAGTATCCTGTAAAAATTCTTATTAATTATCAGCCTGGTAGCGTGTCCGAGATCATAATGTCTCTAGGATAGATTATGCAAAAGCATGCCTGGTATTGGATTGTCACGTGAATGTTAGAACAATTAGTTATTTATTATGCACAACTACCAGAAACCGTTGCCTTAAGGTCATCGATTCCTTATGCATGGTTAATTAAAGCTGTTTTTAAAAATTTTGCACGAAATATGATGACGGTTTTCACCGTCATCATCACTTTAGTCTTCAGAACCAATCTGAATCACGACTTTACCGAAGTTTTTACCCGCAAGCATACCTATAAATGAATCAGGTGCACTTTTCAAACCTTCAGTTATCTGCTCACGATATTGAATCTTGCCGTCTGCGATCCATTGCGTCATATCTCTCTGGAATTCGTTAATACGGTGACCATAATCCTGGCTGATAATAAAGCCCTGCAATCGTATGCGTTTTTTCAATAAGGTTGCCATTAATAACGGAACCCTGTCAGGACCCGCCGGCAATTCTGTTGCATTATAACCGCTGACCAGGCCGCATAATGGAATTCGTGCTGAAGTATTCAACAACGGCAGAACAGCATCGAATACGGCACCGCCGACGTTTTCAAAATAGACATCGATACCTTTCGGGCAGGCCGCAGCAAGTTGCGCAGCAAAATCGTCCGCACGGTGATCCAGACAGGCATCAAACCCAAGAACATCAACGGCATGACGGCATTTCTCTGCCCCACCGGCAACGCCAACAACCCGGCAGCCTTTGAGCTTGCCAATCTGGCCTACCGTTGCGCCGACCGGGCCAGTTGCCGCAGCAACCACCAGTGTTTCACCTGCTTTCGGCTGACCAATGTCCAGCAGTCCCATATAGGCAGTAAAACCTGGCATCCCCAGGATACCGAGCGCCCACGACGGGTGCGCTGGCTTGTCGCCCAATTTCACCAGACCGTCACCGTTGGAAATCTCATAGTCCTGCCAGCCGCTGTAACCCAATACCCAGTCACCCTCCTGGAAATCAGAATGGCGGGAGTGCACGACACGGCTGACCGTGCCACCGCACATCACCTCACCAATCGCAATGGGTGGCGAATAGGACGGCGCATCACTCATGCGACCGCGCATATAAGGGTCAAGCGACAAAAAAACAGTACGGAGCAACACCTGGCCTTCTTCAGGCACGGCGACGGCGTCCTTTTCCAGTCGGAAATTTTCAGTTACCGGCGCACCTTGTGGCCGTGATGCCAGTACCCAGCGGCGGTTGTGTTCGCGTTCTTGCGTCATACAGCTCTCCAGTGCCAGAAAAATATCTATAGATAATAGGATGTATCCTCCACGTCTGCGCGTTATTTGCACTCACAAACATTGGGGGGTGACAGCCTAAACCAGGGCACTCAGAAAATGGTTGGCTTTACGCGCTACCGGGATTTAAACGCACAATGAGGTAACGGCAGCTTTCGGGCGTTTCGTTGATAAAACGACAATCATTCGGCGGGCCCAGTTCCAGGCAATCGCCCGCTTTCATTTCATGGCGAACATCACCTTCAACAAAGACCAACTCTCCTTCTTGCAGCCAGATGAGCTGTCGGGCATGCAGATAGGCCGATGCTGGCATAGGAATATCGCTTTCGGCGGGCAACTCGATTTGTACCAAATCGACAGGAATATCGCCCTTCGGTGAAAGATGACGGCGCAGATAGTGACTTTGCGGATCACGCCAGACAGGCTGGTCGGCAAAACGCAATAATTTCCCTTCCTGCATTTCTGCACGGGCAATCAGCGTGGACATGCTAATGCCAAAGGCACCGGAGAGACGCGCGAGCAGCGCCGCCGTCGGGCTGCTCTCGGCGCGTTCAATTTTGTGGATCATGGCACGGGATACCCCTGCTCGCTCAGCCAGGTCGCTCAGCGACCAGCCTCTTGACTCACGCTCAACGCGAATTCGCGCACTGATCCGTTGATTTATATTGTCTGAGATAGTATTCATATCGTAATACTATAGTGAACAACCACTGAGGTTCAACCATGAACATTCGTTATGCCTTAAAAGAAGACTGCGCGGCAATCGCAGAGATCTACAACCATGCCGTTCTGCATACCGCCGCCATCTGGAATGATAAAACGGTTGATGTGGATAACCGCATTGCCTGGTTTGAAGCCCGTGCGCTCCTGGGCTACCCGGTACTGGTGAGTGAAGAGAATGGCGTTGTGACCGGTTACGCTTCCTTTGGTGACTGGCGTGCATTTGACGGTTTTCGACATACCGTTGAACATTCCGTCTACGTACACCCGGACTACCAGGGCAAAAAAATCGGTCAGACTCTGATGGTGAGACTGATTGAAGAAGCGAAAAAAATTGGCAAACACGTGATGGTGGCGGGGATCGAGTCACAGAATGGCGCATCTATCCACCTGCACGAAAAACTGGGTTTCAAACTGACGGCGCAGATGCCGCAGGTGGGAACCAAATTCGGGCGCTGGCTGGATCTCACCTTCCTGCAACTACAGCTGGATGACCGCCAGGATCCGGACGCTATCTGATGAACCAAACCCTGACAGTCTGCTTTCTTGTTGCCGCGGGCATTGGTCTGGTGGTGCAAAATATGCTGATGGTGCGCATCACCCAGTCCGCCTCCACTATTCTTATCGCCATGCTACTGAACTCACTGGTCGGTATTGTCCTGTTCGTCAGCATTTTGCTGATTAAGCACGGTACTGCCGGGTTTAGCGAACTGGCCTCGACCGTGCACTGGTGGACTATAATTCCCGGTCTGCTCGGCTCGTTCTTTGTGTTTGCCAGCATCAGCGGTTATCAATATGTTGGGGCCGCCACCACTATCGCTGTGCTGGTCGCCAGTCAGTTGATCGGCGGGTTGGTGATGGATGTGGTAAGAAGTCAGGGCGTGGCACTAAAAGCGCTGGTAGGGCCAGTATGTGGTGCGGTCTTGCTGGTAATTGGCGCCTGGCTGGTCGCCAGACGCCAGTTTTGAACTTACAGAATGGTGCCACCTTTGGTGAGCTGCTCATGGCGGGCTTCAAGCTCTTCCTTATGATGACGCCCCTTATGAAAAATCGCCTGGCGCAGGCGCTGTTGCTGGGCGTAACGATCGTCCCGGCTCAGCGCTTCATCATTGCTTAACTCCACCAGCAATTCATTCATGTGGGTAATGACGCTCTCCTCAATGGTGCTATCCACGCGGGCGACAACCTCATCCAGATGTGACATGCCAACTCCTGTTAATTCAGTTTTGCTTTTGAAAAATCACTGCCCATCAAACTGACGCTGTAACCGCTAACGTTGCTGCGGGTGGCGTAGAAGGTTTTACCGTTAGCCAGTGGGATCCACGGCGCCTGCTGGTAGAACACCTCTTGTGCCTGACCATAGAGTGCAGCGCGTTTTGCCGGATCGCTGGTCAGTTTGGCCTGTTGTACCGGGCCATCATACGCTTTATCGCACCAGCGTGCGGCATTAGAACCACTCTTAACGCTGTTGCACCCCAGCAAGGTGTCGGCAAAGTTATCCGGATCACCGTTATCGGACATCCAGCCAAAGAGCGCCGTATCATGTTCACCACGACGCATACCGGCCAGATATTCGCCCCATTCGTAAGAGACAATCTTCGCTTTGACGCCCACTTTCGCCCAGTCACTTTGAATCATCTCTGCAATGCGACGGGAATTCGGGTTATACGGACGCTGTACCGGCATGGACCACAGGGTAGTTTCAAAGCCTTTTTCCAGCCCGGCCTGCTTCAGCAACGCTTTGGCTTTTTCCGGATCGTAACTGTAGTCTTTCAGGTCTTTTTTGTAGCCAAGCATATTTGGCGGCAGCGGCGATTTTGCCACGGTCGCGGAACCCAGGAAGACTGCATCGATAATCGCTTTTTTGTCGGTTGCGTAGTTCAGTGCCTGACGCACCAGCGCGTTATCAAACGGTTTCTTCTCGGTGTTGAATGCCAGGTAACCAACGTTAAGCGCGTCCACGGTGTGCAGCGTCAGGTCTTTGTTGCCCTTAATCTGGTCAAATTGTACTGGAGCAGGTGCCGGGATAATCTGACATTCGTTGGTTTGCAGTTTTGCCAGACGGGTTTGTACATCCGGGGTGATAGCAAAAATCAGATGCTTGGTTGGCACTGCGCCGTCCCAGTAGTTGGGATTTGCCAGATAACGAATCTGCGCATCCGCTTTGTACTGTTGCAGGACATACGGCCCGGTGCCAATTGGCCAGTTGTCGACGTTTTCTGGTGTGCCTTTTTTCAGCATCGCATCGGCGTATTCCGCAGAGAGAATAGAGGCAAAATCCATCCCCCAGTCAGCCAGGAAGGCTGCATTTGGCTCACTCAGTACAAACTGAACGTGATAGTCGTCGACTTTTTTAACTTCCTGAATCAGTTTATCTAAGCCAACATCACTGAAATATTCGTAATTTCCTTTCGAAACATTATGATAAGGGTGGTTCAGATCTTTCTGACGCATGACGGAAAAAATAACGTCATCCGCGTTAAAATCGCGCGTCGGTTTAAAGAATTTATTGCTGTTGAATTTCACGCCCTGGCGCAACGTAAAGGTATAGGTTTTGCCATCCGGGGAAATGGTCCAGTCTGTCGCAAGAGAAGGTACCGGTGTATTTTTTACCGGATCAAAATTCACCAGTCGGTTATAAAGCACCTGGGAGCTGGCAACAAACGACGGACCAGAGCTGGCGATTTGCGGGTTGAAGGACTCGGGAGAGGCTTCTGAGCAGTAAACAATGGTGTCATTGTTGGCGGCCCATGTAGCACCAGCCGGGAGTAATGTACTCAGCGCCAGGGCGAGCAGTGTTTTCCTTGCGATCATAGTCTGAAACCTTATTTTTATTTGAAGCATTAATCTCAGCACAGCAGAAGTGAACTGGCAAATAACGATTCACTATCAGGTTATTCTAAACCAGTTGTTTTTGCTGAATTCTTCACCAGAATTAAATTAAAAATTCAACTTAAGCAAACTTCGCGCCGTCAAGAATTCCATGCGCGAGCAATGCGTCGAGAATTCAACGGTTTTGCGCTCTCTTCTACCGTTTGCTTGTTGGGACATTGCGTACAGTAGACGCGTGAAAAAGTCTATGGGATGAAAACGTGGCAAAAACTCTCTTACGCAGCGGCGATCTGGATGATTTCCAGGCTGTTGGTGGTGGTGGTCAGGCCGTCTTCGATTCGGCACTGCAAATTCGTGAAGCCCTGCGTCTGCGTAAGCAGCAGGCACTGGTTGACTGTCTGGCCATACCGCAGGTCAATGACGAAGGCGATCGGGTTGACTGGTATTCCCCGATTGAAGGCAGTTCTGTTGCCTGGAAAGCAGCGGAAGAAGAGGCGCGTTTCCGCGCTCTGCGTTTCCTCGACAGCACCCTGGACAGCGCCAGTGCACTAAGCCGTAAGTGCCTGCAATCGCCAAAAACGGCGCAGCAGTTATTTGGTTCCTTGCTGGAAAAAGCCCTGCAATTCCCTGGCGAGAACCACGTCTTTCTTGTTGATGGCAAACCCGTGATTACCTTCTGGGGCTTCGTGAACCTGAACGAAAGCGCCCGTGATGATGTACTGGAGTGCTTGCGCAAGGAAGACATTCCTGAGCCCATCGTGATTGCTGAGCCTGAGCTGGAACCGGAAGAAGAAGCTTCCACCGTCGTCACCTTCAATCATGCAGACGAACCTCTATTGACAGCGATGCCTGCCGTTAATACCGTGCCGCAGGAAGAGCCGCCAGTGACGGTTGCTGAACCTGTCACACCGCCACCTGTCGCAGTAACCCCTGGCACTGAACCTGTTCCGGTAAAACGTCGTCGATACGGCTTATGGGCACTGCCGATTGCAGCGGCGGTGGTCGTCGCGGTGGCTGCGCCACTGTTGCTTAACCAACAAAGCAGCACCCCGCCAGCACCCGCAAAAGCAGAGCACACGGCTGCCAGCACGCCGCCCCCAGCACCTGTCGAGCTTCCTGCCCCAGCACGGCCTCTTCTGACTGCACAGCTGCCATTGCATCCAGCCGAAGTCGTGGCCCCGCCGGAACCGGTAATTGAGAAAGTGGAACACGTCGCCAAACCGGTGGTGATTGGGGCTATCCCGAAAGATGCGATGGTGATGGAAGCGCTGCAGGTCAAAACGGGATCCACCCGTTTTCTCAATGGCACCTGGCGCGTCATGATGGATGTGAAGGACGAAGTCACGGGTAAAGCGCCGACTATTCGTTATCAAATCCAGAACAACAAAGGCACTGCACGAATTGTTCAGGGAAATAATGTCTCCTGTCGTGCAGACCTCTACTCTGGCTTACATGAAACGGGGGTCCTGATGATTAAAAGTCGCAGCACTGCACGTTGCAGCGACGGGTCACGTTACCCGATGCCAGAAATCGCCTGTAAGGCAGGCAATAATGACGTAGCAGAATGTAGCGCGCAGTTTGGTGCCAACAATCCCGTCTCCGTGACGTTCAGAAAAACAGGTGCCTGATTCTATGCTGGTTAATCTTTGCGATTACAAACAGAGCGTGACGCTGATTGCCAACAGCGGCGTACAGTTTCTTGATTTTGGACTGACCCCGCAGGAATCGGCACAAAGCGGGCGTTTCGTGCGTAAAACCGCCAATGGCCCCCTGCTGCGACTGGATTACGACCTGGTTAATGAGCGTTACACCCTGCCCGGGCGTAACGGCAGCCAGCCAGAAGTGGTCAAACCCGAAAGCACGCAGTCGCTACATACCTCGCTGTCGATCCTTGACGGTGTCTGGCTTCCCATTCCGTTCCTGCGTTTTAACCCGCCGCGCACCTTCGTGGAAGGCCCGGACAACTGGGCGCGCGTGCAGATTCGCAAGCTCAATGAGCCTGATAGTGCTGGTAATACCCACCGGGTTACGCTTGCGCTCGACAGCCAAATAAACGAAAACTCGCCGTCAGCGCTTGCACCGCAAGAAAACGATATTCTCAACGGAACGCGTTTCTCCCTGGCCTGGCGTGACGATGAAGTCGCTGATTTTCTTGATCAGACCTGGGTCGATGGCTGGTTGCGTGAAGCCTTTTTGCAATACGCCAGCCAAAACGATGTGCGCAGTGAACGCGACATTACCCTGGCGATGCGCAGTTTTGAGTACCAGTCTCACTGGCTGAACCTGCTTACTCTGCTCGGCACCCAGCTTCAGGTGCCGGAAGTGAAAATTGTCACCCATACACTCAGTACCCCAGCGATTCCGGTGGATCTGATTCTGGATGTCGGCAACACCCATACCTGCGGCGTGATCATCGAAGATCATGGCGATGCCAACGATGGTTTGCGCCAGACTGCAGAGTTACAGGTTCGCTCCCTGAGCGAACCGCAGTTCCTTAATGAGCCTCTGTTTACCAGCCGCCTTGAGTTCTCTGAAGCCCGCTTTGGTAAACAGCACTTCTCTGTGGAAAGTGGTCGCGAGGACGCGTTTGTCTGGCCATCGATTGTGCGTGTTGGCGATGAAGCCCGTAAGCTTGCCATGCAGCGCCTGGGTACTGAAGGCAACAGCGGCATCTCCAGTCCGCGTCGTTATCTGTGGGATGAAACCCCAGTGTTGCAGGACTGGCGCTTCAGCCAGATGAACAGTAAAACCCAGCGCGAACCGCTGGCGACAGCATTCCCGCTGATGAACCTGATGAACGATGAAGGTCAGCCGCTGTATACTCTGCCGCTGGACGAACGCCTGCCGGTTTTCTCACCGCAGTACAGCCGCAGCACGCTGATGACGCATATGCTCTGTGAGTTGCTGGCACAGGCGCTTGGTCAAATGAACAGCGTAGCGACACGTCTGCGTCTGGGCTTCCCGGCGTCACCACGTCAGTTGCGTACGCTGATCCTGACCCTGCCCTCCGCGATGCCGAAACAGGAACGTGAGATCTTCCGCCGCCGGATGTTTGAAGCGATTGCGATTGTCTGGAAAGCAATGGGCTGGCACCCGCAGGATGACGACTTCGCTAACCGCAAACAGCAGGATAAAAGTGTGGTCCCGGTCCCGCGCATCCAGATGGAGTGGGACGAAGCCAGCTGCGGTCAACTGGTCTGGCTCTATAACGAAGCGATTTCACGTTATTCAGGTCAGACAGAAACCTTCTTTGCCGCTCAGGCGCGCCCGGACAGAGTAGAACCCGAAGGCACGCGCCCTGGCCGTTCACTGCGCGTTGCGTCACTCGATATTGGTGGCGGCACCACCGATATGGCCATCACCCACTATCAACTGGATGACGGTACCGGAAGTAACGTCAAAATCACCCCACAGTTGCTGTTCCGCGAAGGTTTTAAAGTGGCGGGTGATGACATTCTTCTGGACATCATTCAGCGCTGCGTACTGCCCGCGATGCAAACGCATTTGCAAAAAGCGGGGATCACGGACGCGGCGTCGCTGATGGCAACGCTGTTTGGCGATTCCGGACGTATTGATACCCAGGCGGTCCTGCGCCAGCAAACCACATTGCAGCTGTTTATGCCCATCGGACATGGCATTCTCGCAGCATGGGAAGAGAGCGATATCAACGATCCGCTGGCAGGCCTTCATGCCACCTTTGGCGAGCTGCTCACGCAGTTGCCGACGCGCAACGTGATGAACTACCTCAAACAGGCGATTGATCATGCGCTGCCATCTGGCTCACCGGAATTCGATGTGCTGTCAGTGCCTTTGCAGGTGAATTTCCGTGAGTTGCAGGACGCCATGCTCGCCGGGCAGTTTACCCTGACAGCCCCGTTACACGCCGTCTGCGAAGCCATTAGCCACTACAGTTGCGATGTGCTGTTGATCATGGGTCGACCGGGCTGTCTGCCTGGCGTTCAGGCGCTGATTCGCCACCTGCAACCGGTGCCGGTTAACCGCATGATCTGGCTGGATAAATATCGGGTACATGAATGGTATCCGTTCAGTCAGCAGGGCAAGATCGGCAACCCGAAATCGACGGCCGCCGTCGGCGCAATGCTGTGCAGCCTGGCGCTCGATTTACGTCTGCCACGCTTTAACTTTAAAGCGGCCGATATTGGTGCCTACTCCACCGTGCGCTATCTCGGTGTACTGGACAATGTGGTCAATACATTGCGCGATGAGAATATCTGGTATCACGATATCGATCTGGATAAACCCAACGCCAAACTGGATGCCCGCCTGCACTTTCCGTTGCGCGGCAACATCACTCTCGGTTTCCGTCAACTGGCAAACGCCCGTTGGCCTGCCACACCGCTCTATACATTGAGTATCAACTCATCAGAGCTGGCAAAAACTATCGCCGGTGATGGCGTACTTAACGTGCGTTTGCAGTTTAGCGGCGGCAATAAACATCACGGGCCGGAATCGTTTGTTCTGAGCGAAGCCTGGTTACAGGATGGCACACCGGTGCCCGCCGATGCGTTAACCTTTAAATTGAATACGCTGGCCGACCGCCGCCATAGCGGCAGCCACTACTGGATCGACAGCGGGAGTGTGTATCTGAAATGAGTGCAAGCATGAATACAACCCAGGCGCTCAGTGCATGGATCAATGATAACCGTCAGCTTTCGCCCCTGCTGGAAGATGATGCTGATGCGTTGCTGGCTCGACTGACTACCTTTGCAGCAGAAGAGAGCGCATTAGAGGCTGCCGTGCGAGCCCCCTGCACCGTCGGTCTTTATGGCCATTCTCAGGCCGCAAAAGCCCATCTGTTGGGTGCACTCTGCAACAGTGGCAGTGGACGACTGAATGTGCAACTCGGCGAGAAAACGCTGGATTATTTCACCCATCTCAATCCCGGTCATATGCTGACTCGCATGGCACTGCGGTTTAGCCGTAACAGTGACGTAGTGGATGAGAATTTCCCTTTACGCTTGCGCCTGATCAGCGAAGCGGATCTGGTGCAAATCTTTATCGCCCATGCCCAGACGCTACCCGATCTGCGCAACGTTGAAAAGTCGGTGATTGAAAGCCGTATTGCGAAATGGCGTGCCCTGCGTCAGCCAAACCCTGTACCGGGTCTGGTTGCCGAAGAAGTCGGCGCGATAGGTCGCTTCTGGCGCGCTTGCGTGCCCTCATCGCAACAACACCTTGATGATGCGCTGTGGTACCAGCTTTCCTGTCTGTTGCCGTCGCTGGATTTAAGCGCTCGTGCCAGTGCCTGGTCCCTGTTGTGGGGTGAACATCAGGAACTGACGCAGCTTTGGCTGTCGCTGGCGCATACACTGCATCAGACGGGAAACGCCGCTGAACTGGCTGCGCCCCTGAGTCTGCTGGTTGATAACTTTGCGTTGCCTACTGAAGGTTTCCTGACGCCAGCCAACTCCGCATTAGAAGAAGTCGCGGGCGAAGTGGTTGTTCATCCGTGGTCACAGGCACAACTACAGAACGCAGTTAGCATCCCGCTCTCCACTCTGTCACTGCTGACCAAAGAACTGGTGTTACCGGTCGAAGAGAGCGTGCTGGATAACGTCGATATCCTCGACATTCCGACACCGGCTCTTGAAGACGGGAATCCGTTGTGGAACAGCAAATGCCGTTGGTTGCTGGAGAGTTACCGCCAACGCTTACAGCCGGACGTGCTGCTTATTTGTAATGCCACCTCACAGCGCGCCTCGACCGCAACGACCGCGAGAGCGCTGCTGCATTGGGTAAAAGAGACACAGTCTGGTCAGGAAGCCGCGCTGCCGGGTCTGGTCTGGACGATCACCCCTCATGATGCCCGCTTCACCAGTGGGCAGAATCTGGATGAAGTGATTCAGCAACTGGTCGGGAAACCCGGTCAGCACTGGGGTACCCTGCAGGCGCTGGATGCCAGCAGCTTGCAGCGCGTGCTCGAATGGTTGGCTCAGGCTACGGCTCCTGCACTCAGGCTGAATCGTTTTAAAGCGCTGCGTGAGCGCCATCAGGCAGCGTTGCATGAACTGATGCTGGCCTGGGTGACAACGCCGGCTAAAGAGAATGCGGCGCAAAAAGCGCGTGCGGAGGCCGTGGTGCGAGAGCTTCAGGCTCATGCTTCCCGCCACGGGGAATTGCTCGAAGGCATGATGCCGGATATGCAGCAGTTTGATAACTTGTGGAAGGTCCAGCAGCCGCGAGAAGAACAGGTTAGCGGTCTGTTTAACGAAGCGATCGATCTCTTTGCTGAAGCTCCCGTGGTTGAGCAAACGCAGGCTGCTCGCGATGTGGGTCAGCAGGCACATGCAATGTGGGTAAACCACGTTCGCCAGTGGAGCCGTAATGACGATAATGCGTCCCGTCTCGGACTTTCTCCCGCCACCTTGCGGCAAATGGCCGAGATTGTGATCGTCGCCAGCTACCGCTTAGGTTTAGCCGAGCAGTTACAAAAACTCATGCAACGTGATACCGCCTGCGCTGCTCAGTTGTACGCTGAAACCGGTAATTTTGTCGCCTGGCTGGGTTATGCCGCGATGAGCGAGTCGCAGCGCCCTGGCAGCCGCGTGGTCAAAGGAACCGCCATTTTCGTTTCCGCACCGATTATTGCTGGTGAACGTCTGACGCGGTTAGGTGAGCAACCCGTGCATGCGGCTACCCGCTACGTTTACGACTGGTTAGTCGCACTGTACAGTCGGGCGGTAGAAAATATGGGATACAGTCATCCGCTGGATGTGTCGGCTGCGGCTCGTAAGAAACTGAAGACGTTACTGCCATAAAAAATGACCCGGCCACCTGAGTGCGTCGGGTCATTTATTTTGCGCGACGTCTCTACAACAGAGAAAACGCGAGGGCCACCGGAAAACTTATCGGCCACGTTGCGCCAACCAAAAACGCGCTCAGCGCTTTCATGCTGCGGGTTTCTTTCGAGAGAAACCATGTGACCACGCCAGCCAGAACAGACATTATTGCGTAAAAAACGAGCATTTTCAGATACAGGTCCATCATCTGCCTCCTTTCCATGGAAAACATACGCAGACCTATGTTGCACACTCTTTCAGGCTATTTTTGTCTCAACCGTCACGCATTGGCAGAAAAAAGACAAAAGATCAGAATATTGAGATCAGTAACGCGACGGGGAAACTCATGGGCCAGGTTGACCCCACCAGAAACGCACTTAAAAAGCGAATGCGTTTACGCTCTCTTGTCAGGAACCAGGTAATGACGGCGCAAATGAACGACATAATTGCATAAAAAACCAACATTTTTTGATATAGCGACATAGTCCACACTAACTCTGTGAAAACAAAACAGCCGCAATATGCTTGTTTTATTGACTCACATCAAGTTTTATTCACATAACGTGCGATTTGGCACCCTCTGGTCAAGCGAGCACGGTAAGTCCCCTCTCCCTTGAGGGCTGAGGAATCCCCAGATAAAAATGCGAGCACGATCGGTCCCCTAACCGCTTTGGGGAGAGGGCCAGGGTGAGGGGGGAATATGCGGCTCTGAGGGTTATCCGTAGGCCCGATAAGCTTGCGCCATCGGGCAATCCAACACGGGCTATTACTGATTTTGTTTGCGCCAGTCTTTGATCATCTGAGGTGTGACTTCATTGGCGTAACAGATGGGAGAATAGCCTCCAGCTTTACTCCAGGCGCTGCGTTTGCCACAGCTACTGCCATTTCTCGCATGATTAAATGGACAGGCGCACGTGCCGGGGTATTCCGCTATCGACTCTTCAATAATTCTTTGTTTGACCTGCGCATCGCTAATCGCGGTTTTGGCCTGACTGCTATTGGTGGCAAAAACACTCATTACCATAACGCAGCTTACAACAAGAGTATGAAGTCTCATTGGTATGGTTCTCCGGGGAGGGAATAATCACTCTATTTATCTTGTCCCTCCACAGTGTTGATCGCCGACAAACATCGGCAGCAAATCAAACATAATCTTTTTAGAGCAAGGGACCAATTGATAAATTTGGCTTAAGAATTAGCTCAATCAACCATTCAGACTGAAATGCATTCCTAAATAAAAAAACAGCAAAACAAGTCGCTCTGAACGCCTTGTCACCTTTGGCACGTAGCCCGCTTCTCTGATATTGTTAGCAGGTCAGATAACATTTTTTACAGGGTTGATGCTATGCAAAAGTTTGACGATCTATGGCAGGCCATAGAAGTACGTGTGTGTGAAAACAACGATATAACACACCAGGATATGACCAATGAAGACAGCGTGAGGGGTAACGCTGCCAAACAGCGCATTGCACATATTTTCATTCTGGAAGTTTTGCTTTCTCGCCACCGGGAAAAGTATGCGAGTCCTTATGTATCACTTTCGGGTGAAGAAGCACTCTACCATCTTATTTTCAAGCGCACTGGGTGGAAGCCCTTTGAAGTTAAACAACTTTCCTTTAGTGATGCCATGTTCGTCATTGCAGAGTTGTTCCGCGAAGAGAATTTACCCGCCGATGTGCGCGGCATTTTGCGCGCGAATGGTTTACGCGATCAGCCTTATTCTGTATATGATTTCTCAGAAAAAGATTGGGCTCCCCGTGATAATGAAAACATTCTGAAAAGATAGCCTGCAAATTATTCAAACCGCAAGGGCTTATTTGGCCCTTATTTTTTTTGGTATATTCATATTCACAAATTGTGTCAGAAATGAAAATACCTGCCGAAAACCAGACATTAGCCCAATAAATGAGTCCGCTTTTTGGGCAGTCAAATAAGAAATTGAAGAAGACACATCCTCTTCAGGCCGCTTTTCAAGCCGGGCAAAATAGAATTCTTCGCCTTCGCAAAAGTAGGTTTCAATAGGCAGTGTTTGACCTGTATCCCCCGCTACCTCTGGGCTACGGTACCACGTAACCGTCGTTTGGTTGTCATCAACAGTCAAATACTCAGGTGTACCGCCGGGCAGCAGTACTACAACCAATTTGCTCATTTCAATATCCCCAGCCTGAAGAAAAAACGCAACATTATCAGTGGCAGGACATGACGATTCGTTGTCGAATTAATTAACTTAATATGACAAGCCTGACTGATGATGTCTTTCCGCGGTTTGTAGAGTTTTATATTTTTTAAAATCCTGACACGTTAACACCGCGTTCAACGTACCATCAGAGATAAACGATATTTACGTTTATTGACAGAGAGAAAAGTATAAATCGTGAGTATTACCGCAATATTTATATCGTTATTCAAATTCTGCAACAATGCCGATAACGCCCTGCTTACATTCCGCACCTGTACTTTTCTGCAGATTTAAAGAGAAATTATTGTGCGCAGAATCTGACTCTACAGATTCACTTTACAGCATGGGGAGTGAAACTGGCTGATACGGTTTACTTATGAAAAAAGTGTCTGGCCCTGAATAATCAATATTGCCAGACACTTACTCCAGTTTAATGCTTTATCATCACGTGCCGAATGACGGTGTAATCCTCCAGCCCGTAAACTGACATGTCTTTGCCGTAGCCCGACAATTTCTGCCCACCGTGTGGCATCTCACTGACCAGCATAAAGTGTGTATTGACCCACGTGCAGCCGTATTGCAGTCGCGCGCTCAGCCGGTGCGCACGGCCAACATCTTTGGTCCATACGGAAGAGGCCAGGCCGTACAGCGAATCGTTGGCCCAGCCCAGCACCTGCTCCTCGTCATCGAATACGGTTACACTCACCACCGGACCAAAAACTTCACGTTGGACAATCGCGTCCTCTTGTTTTGCCCCTGCCAGCAGCGTTGGCTCAAAGTAGTAACCTGCTCCATCGCGTTTTTTACCGCCCGTGATGACGTCGATGTGTGCCAGCGCTTTTGCATCATCCACTGCCTTAGTCACCCGCGCTAAATGTGCTTTTGAACTTAACGGCCCCAGCTCGGTTGAAGTATCTTCCGGTGCGCCCATTTTCAGGCTGGCCACTGCCGCACCGAGCTTCTTAACCAGCGCGTCATAAATCCCCTTCTGAGCATAAATGCGACAGGCAGCAGTACAATCCTGGCCAGCGTTATAAAAACCGAAGGTTCTGACACCTTCAACCACAGCATCAAGATCCGCATCATCGAAGACAATAACCGGGGCTTTCCCGCCCAGCTCCATATGAGTTCGTTTAATCGATGGCGCGGTATGGCTGATAATGTGTTCGCCGGTAGCAATAGAGCCTGTCAGCGACACCATACGCACTTTTTCATGACCGGTCAGCGGATCGCCAACGGTTTTTCCGCGACCAAAAAGTACATTAAGGACACCCGCCGGGAAGATATCTTTCGCCAGTTCAGCCAGTTTCAGGGCGGTCAGCGGCGTAATTTCCGACGGTTTGATCACCACGCAGTTCCCGGCCGCCAGCGCTGGGCCAAGTTTCCAGGCTGCCATCATCAACGGGTAGTTCCAGGGAGCAATAGATGCAACCACACCCACCGGATCGCGGCGAATCATGGAGGTGTGCCCTTCCAGGTATTCCCCCGCAGCCAGACCATTCAGGCAGCGCGCAGCGCCGGCAAAGAAGCGGAACACATCCACCACCGCCGGAATTTCATCGTTGAGCACACAGTGCAGCGGCTTGCCGCAGTTAAGGGATTCGAGTTTCGCCAGGGTTTCTGCGTTGTCCTCAATGACCTGGGCCAGCAGGAGCAAGCACTCGGCCCGTGCTTTTGGGGTGGTCAGTCCCCAGGATTTGAACGCCTCATCCGCTGCGAGTACGGCAGCGTTGACCTGCGCGTGGGACGCCTCAGCAATTTCCAGCAACACCTCGCCGGTGGCCGGATTGTAAACGGCCTGCTTTTCTCCTTCGCCGTTGACCAGTTCGCCATTGATAAATAATTGATGTTGCATAGCGCTATCCTTATTAAGTTTTCAGTTATTTGCCGGAGCCCGCCACGGTTTCACCGTCGCGTGTCAGCCACCATGCGCCCAAAATGGGCAGCGCAGTCGCCAGCATCACCAGCAAAGCCACCACATTGGTCACCGGAACATCACGCGGGCGACCCAACTGGTTTAACAGCCAGAGAGGCAAGGTGCGTTCGTGGCCGGCGGTAAAGGTGGTCACGATGATTTCATCAAACGATAAAGCAAACGCCAGCATGCCACCGGCCAGCAGTGCTGAACCCAGGTTTGGCAGTACCACATAACGAAAGGTCTGCCAGGTGTTCGCGCCCAGATCCATCGACGCTTCCACGAGACTCCAGGACGTACGGCGAAAACGGGCAATCACATTATTGAAGACCACCACCACGCAGAAGGTGGCGTGCCCGACCACGATAGTAAAAAATCCCGGCTCCAGATTGACCGTCTTGAAAGCCGTCAGCAGCGCCAGACCTGTCACAATGCCGGGCAATGCAATGGGCAACAGCAGCAACAGAGAAATGGCATTTCTGCCGAAAAACTCGCTTCGCCAGAGAGCCATTGCAGCAAGCGTGCCAAGCACGAGGGCAATCAACGTTGCCAGAGCGGCTATCTGAAGTGACAATGTCACTGAATCGAGAATATCCCCTCTCGATGCTGCCACGCTAAACCACTTGAGCGTCAGCCCCTGCGGGGGAAAGCTAAATGCCGCATCTTCAGTATTGAAAGCATAGATGGCGATTATCAATAACGGGAAATGGAGAAAGACGACGCCTCCCCATGCAGCTACTTTCAAATACCAGGGTGCTCTTTCAGAGTGCATCGAATGCTCCCAGACGTTTCACGAACGACAAATAGAGTGCAATCAACAAGATGGGCACCAGAGTGAAAGCCGCTGCCATTGGCATATTGCCAATCGCCCCCTGCTGGGAATAGACCATGTTGCCAATGAAGAAGCCCGGAGGCCCCACCAGTTGCGGGACGATAAAATCGCCCAGCGTCAGAGAGAAGGTAAAAATCGAACCGGCGGCAATGCCAGGGATAGCCAGCGGGAGTATCACGTGGCGGAAGGTTTGCTTAGGGTTAGCCCCCAGATCGGCAGATGCCTGTAACAGCGACGGTGGCAGGCGTTCAAGCGCAGCCTGCACGGGCAGGATCATGAACGGTAGCCAGATGTAGACGAACACCAGAAAACGTCCCAGTCCCGATGTTGACAACGTATTCCCGCCGATACCGGGCACCGTGAGTACCGCCGCTAATATCGGTTCAAGCCCCATGTGACTCAAAAACCACTGCGCAACGCCATCTTTTGCCAGCAGCAATGTCCAGGCATAGGCCTTAACGATGTAGCTCGCCCACATCGGCAACATTACCGCGATATAGAAAAATGCTTTCCATTTCCCACGGGTATATCTCGCCATAAACCAGGCCATCGGGAAGGCCAGAATTGCGCTGGCGATGGTAACTGAAATCGCCATTAACAGTGTGCGCACAATGATGTCGTAGTTGGCCGGATTAAACAGCGCCCAGATATTTGCCAGCGTGAGATCCGGCGTCACCGACATGGTGAAGTCGTCAAAGGTATAAAACCCTTGCCAGAGAAGCGTGAGCAGTGACCCCAAATAGACGATACCAAACCACATCAGCGGTCCGAGCAACAGCAGGAACAAACCCAATGAGGGCTTACGCCAGAAAAAACGGCTCAGACGACTGGGTTTGGGTTGAGCATATACGCGCGCGTCCATATCAGCTCGCTCCCTGCAGCCGCACCATCGCATCCCGCGACCACGAGATCAGCACCGTTTGCCCTGGCCCCAGCGATTCGGGCAACAGCGCATCAGAGAGGTTGGCCTGGGTGACCAGCAGCTTTTCACCGTCCGCCAGTTTCAGCTCAAAGCGCGTGGCCGCTCCCTGATACTGCACCGCCTGTACCACCCCCTGTACCTGAACCTCACCCGGCTGGTTCAGCCGAATATGTTCCGGGCGCAGCGAGAATGCGCCATGCATGGCACAGAGTTTCCCGGCAAGGGTTTCATCAAAGACATTCGAAGTGCCCACAAATCCGGCAACAAACGGGGTTCTCGGGCGTAGATAGAGCTCACGGGGCGTATCCACTTGTTCAATTTTCCCGTTGTTGAATACTGCCACGCGGTCAGACATCGACAGCGCTTCACCCTGATCGTGGGTGACAAAAATAAAGGTGATCCCCAGATCCTGCTGGAGTTTCTTCAGCTCAAACTGCATCTGTTCACGCAGTTTTAAGTCCAATGCACCCAGCGGTTCATCCAGTAGCAGCACGCGGGGTTGGTTGACAAGCGCACGGGCGATGGCCACTCGCTGACGCTGACCACCGGAGAGTTGTGAGGGTTTACGGGCATGAACGAAATCCAGCGCGACTTTCTCCAGCGCCTGACGTGCGCTGGTGTGGCGCGTTTTTTTGTCCACGCCTTTGACCATTAATCCGTAGGCAACATTATCGAGAATCGACATGTGTGGAAAGAGCGCATAATCCTGAAACACGGTGTTTACGTCGCGCTCCCACGGCGGAAGCTCGCTGGCTTCCTGGCCGAAGATGCGGATAGTCCCGCCACTCAATTGTTCAAACCCGGCAACCAGTCGCAGGCAGGTGGTTTTGCCGGAGCCAGATGGCCCCAGCATGGAGAAAAACTCCCCGTCATTAACCACCAGACTGACGCCGTCCACTGCGCGTACATCACCGTACAGACGCGAGACATCCTGAAATTCTACAGCGTAAGTCATGCTTTACTCCCGACCGATTAACGTCCACCCATGATGGCAATGTAATCCTGCGTCCAGCGGCTGTACGGAACATACTTGCCACCCTCAGCAATCGGGGTTTTCCAGAAGGCAATCTTGTCAAAGAAGCTGTAACCGTTGGTCTCACAGCCTTTATCACCCAGCAGCTCACTGGCTTTACAACCCTGTGGCACCACCGGCAACGAACCAAACCAGGCCGCCACATCACCCTGGACTTTCGGGGTCAGCGACCAGTTCATCCACTTATATGCACAGTTGGGGTGTTTGGCCTGCGAATGGAGCATGGTGGTATCCGCCCAACCGGTCACCCCCTCTTTCGGGAAAACGGTCGCTATCGGCTGGCTTTCCCCTTTCAGGGCGTTGGCCTGATACGGCCATGCACTGGAAGCTACCACACCTTCGTTTTTGAAATCACTCATCTGGACGGTGGTGTCATGCCAGTAACGATGAATCAGGCCATGCTGTTCACGTAGCACTTTGAGTACTGCCTGATACTGGGCTTCGGTGAGCTGGTAGGGGTCTTCAATGCCTAACTGAGGCTGTGTCGCTTTCACAAAGAGCGCGGCATCCGCAATATAGATAGGTCCGTCATAGGCTTGTACACGCCCCTGGTTACTCTTGCCATCCGGCAGATCCTGCTTCACAAAAATGACAGCCCAGCTATCCGGCGGTGTCGGGAAGGTTTTGGTGTTGTACATCAGCAAGTTCGGCCCCCACTGATAGGGTGTACCGTATACCTTACCGCCGACGTTAAACCATTCCCCTTTCTCAATACGCGGATCCAGGGTTTTCCAGTTCGGAATCAGGGCAGTGTTGATCGGTTGAACGCGTTTACCCATGATCAGGCGCAGTGAGGCGTCGCCTGAGGCGGTCACCAGGTCATAGCCACCTTTTGCCATCAAACTCACCATCTCATCCGAGGTCGCCGCGGTTTTGACGTTCACCGCACAACCGCTCTCTTTTTCAAACGCAGTCACCCAGTCATAGGCTTTGTCGGTTTGTCCACGCTCGATGTAGCCAGGCCAGGCAATGATATCCAGCCGCCCTTCTCCTTTACCGATTTCAGTCGGTTCAGCGGCGTGCGCAGTCGCGATGGTCATGCCCAGCGCACCAAGGCAGCTCAGGGCAAATTTCTTGCTCATACGGTTTACTCCTGTCGCAATGAAATGAGCGGCCGCCCTGCCGTAAAAATATCTCCTTTTTTAAAAATAGACGGCAGCCTGCCGGGTCGAACCCCAGCCGTGAGAAATTTCACGATGTTGTGACCGACAGCGCACTGTAATAATCAATGGCAGGCCAGAAACCCGTCTTTTGGAGTATAGACAAGGGCTTAGCAAGCAACAGAAATCCGCAGAAGCTATGCGTATTTCGTATGAGTGCGCGTGGGGAAAGTGCAGAAAATAATGAAGCTCTTCTTTATTTTTTATCCGGGTTATTTCTGAATAAAGAAGAACGTGTTCAGAAAATAAGAATAACCGAGCCTTTATTTATTCCAGCATCTCACGAATAAGACTGGCTAATAAAATAACGCCCCGCTCTTCGCGTTCACCCCATTGCCAGGACGCATTAAGGCGAAAGAAAGGCGTCGGTTCCCGGGCAGTCGAAAACATCTTACCTGGCGCGATACTCACGTGGTGAATAAGCGCGCGTTCGCTCAGCTCCCCGGCATCCAGCGGTGCGGGCAGTTCCAACCACAAAAAGTAGCCACTCTCGTTGCGATGAATCTTTACTTCCGCCGGGAGGTGGCGTAACAACGCCTGCCAAGCCTGCTGCTTGCGTTCGGCAAGAACACGCCGCAAACGCCGCAGGTGCGCGTCATAACGTTGGGTGCCAAGATAATCCACCAGTGCCATCTGGATAGGCGAACTGGTGGAGAGCGTGCTCATCAGTTGCAATTGCTGGATACGGTGCGCATGTTTACCGGCAGCCACCCAGCCAATGCGAAACCCGGCTACCAAGCATTTTGAAAAAGAAGAGCAGTGGAGCGTCATATCCTGGGTATCCCAGGCTTTGGCAGGCAGTGGTTTTTCTCGCCCATAGTAGAGCTCGCTGTACACATCGTCTTCAATGAGCGTGACCTGGTGCTTAGTGAGTAATGCAATCAGGCGGGCTTTCTTTTCCGCGCTCAGGGTGAAACCCAGCGGATTCTGGCTGTTTGGCATCAACCAGCAAGCTTTCACTGGATAGGTTTTCAGCGCCTCTTCCAGTGCAACCATATCAATACCGTCATGCACATCTGTAGGCACGCTCAGCGCTTTCAGACGCAGGCGTTCCAGCGCCTGTAATGCACCGTAAAAACAGGGGGTTTCGACGATCACCCAGTCACCCGGTTCTGTGACCGCCTGTAAGCTGAGGTTCAGGGCTTCCAGTGCGCCTGCAGTAATGACAATCTCATCAGCAGAGATCTTCATGCCTTGCTGGGCATAGCGGCGTGAGATGGCCTGGCGCAACGCAGCATTCCCCGGCGGCAGGTTTTCAATGATGCTAACGGCGGTGGCACTTTTGCTGACGTTCGCCAGCGAGCGGTTGAGCTGTTGCAGCGGAAAGAGGCGCGGATCGGGAAACGCCGAACCGAACGGCAGAATGGACGCATCACGGCTCGCCTGGAGAATGTCGAAAATATAGGTGTTGATGTCGACTGTTTCATCGCGCTGCACCAGGGCAACCGGGACAGGCTGTGAGCGGTGCGAACGTGGGGCGACGTAATAACCCGACTGCGGGCGGGCGGTAATATAGCCCTGACTTTCCAGCAACTGGTAGGCATGACCGACGGTCATAAAGCTAAAACCACTGCTTGCCACCTGTTCGCGCAGCGAAGGCAATCGCTCACCGGGTCGCCACGCGCCCAGTTCAATTTGTTCAATTATTTGCTTTGCCAGCCGCTGGTACTTTTTCATCACCTACTCCCTGCCCCATAACGGGTATATCAGATGTAACAAAATAGCAGAAAAAATGTAACTGTTATGGTTAAATTTCACAATATTGCGTCTGATAGTTCATTTTTTGTCGCTTTACCATAACAGGCACAACGATTGACTTTGAGGTTGTGCATGTTTGGTCTTGATGCGTTTCACCTGGCGAGGATCCAGTTTGCGTTTACGGTTTCCTTCCACATTATTTTCCCGGCGATCACCATTGGTCTCGCCAGTTATCTGGCGGTACTCGAAGGATTGTGGCTTAAAACCCGCAATCCCGTCTGGCGCTCTCTCTATCACTTCTGGTCGAAAATCTTCGCCGTTAACTTCGGCATGGGTGTGGTGTCGGGCCTGGTAATGGCCTATCAGTTTGGCACCAACTGGAGCGGTTTTTCGCAGTTTGCAGGCAGCATCACCGGCCCGCTGCTGACTTACGAAGTGCTTACCGCCTTCTTCCTGGAAGCCGGTTTTCTTGGCGTGATGCTCTTTGGCTGGCGTAAGGTCGGGCCGGGATTGCACTTTTTTGCCACCTGTATGGTCGCGCTGGGCACGATCATTTCCACTTTCTGGATCCTCGCGTCCAACAGCTGGATGCAAACCCCGCAGGGCTACGAGATTGTTAACGGACAGGTCGTCCCCGTGGACTGGTTCGCGGTAGTCTTTAATCCATCATTCCCGTATCGCTTGTTTCACATGTCGATTGCCGCGTTTCTGAGCAGCGCACTGTTTGTCGGTGCCTCTGCCGCCTGGCACTTACTGCGCGGCAATAATACTCAGGGCATTCGCACCATGTTTTCAATGGCATTGTGGATGACGCTTATCGTTGCGCCCATTCAGGCGATGGTCGGCGATATGCACGGCCTGAACACCCTCAAGCATCAACCGGCGAAAATTGCCGCTATCGAAGGCCACTGGGAAAATGTACCGGGTGAACCCACGCCGCTGCTGTTGTTTGGTCTGCCGGACATGGAGCAGGAACGTACCCGCTATGGGCTGGAGATCCCTGCGCTTGGCAGTCTGATCCTCACGCATAGTCTGGATAAACAGGTCCCGGCTTTAAAAGAATTTGCCAAAGAAGACAGACCTAATTCCGCTATCGTCTTCTGGTCATTCCGCATTATGGCCGGGCTCGGCATGCTGATGCTGCTGCTTGGCGTCGTTGCGCTCTGGCTACGTTATAAACAACGCGTCTATACCTCACGCCCTTTTTTGTGGTTTGCCCTGCTAATGGGACCATCGGGGTTGATTGCGATTCTGGCGGGTTGGGTGACCACCGAAGTAGGACGTCAGCCGTGGGTGGTTTATGGCTTGCAGCGCACGTCAGAGGCCGTTTCAGCTCATGGTGATATGCACATGAGCGTGAGTCTGCTGGGCTTTATCGTCGTCTACACCTCGGTGTTCGGTGTTGGCTATAGCTACATGGTGCGGCTGATTAAAAAGGGGCCGCAGGAACACGAGACGTATCCTGATGAACACGATGGCCGCCCTGCTCGTCCGCTTTCTGCCGCCAGCACTGAATTTATGACCCAGGAGAAGCCGTAATGGGTATCGATCTTTCACTTATCTGGTTTGTCATCATCGTCTTCGCCACCCTGATGTATATCGTCATGGACGGCTTTGACCTCGGGATTGGCATACTTTTTCCGGCGGTGAAAAACGCCGACGATCGCGACGTGATGGTTAACAGTGTTGCCCCGGTGTGGGATGGCAATGAGACCTGGCTGGTGCTCGGCGGCGCGGCGCTGTTTGGCGCGTTTCCTCTGGCCTATGCGGTGATTGTCGACGCACTGACCACGCCGCTTACTCTGATGCTGATTGGGCTTATTTTCCGCGGTGTGGCCTTTGAATTCCGCTTTAAAGCCACTCCTGCTCATCGCCCTTTCTGGGACAAAGCGTTTATCGGTGGTTCACTGCTGGCGACCTTTACTCAGGGCGTGGTGGTCGGTGCCGTAATTAACGGATTCCCGGTGGTTGGCCGCAGTTATGCCGGTGGTCCGTTTGACTGGCTAACTCCCTTCAGTCTGTTTTGTGGTCTGGGGCTGGTGGTGGCCTATGCGTTGCTCGGCGCAACCTGGCTGGTGATGAAGAGTGAAAACCCACTGCAGTCGACCATGCGCCGTCTTGCTAAAAAGTTACTCATCACATTGCTGGTGATTATCGCCGTTATCAGCTTGTGGACGCCTCTGGCGCATCCGTCCATTGCTGACCGCTGGTTTAGTCTGCCGAATCTCTTTTACCTGTTGCCGGTTCCGGTATTCGTTGGCCTGCTGAGTCTGTGGCAGTGGCGAACGCTTGAGAAACCAGACAGTCACCATCTGGCATTCATCCTGACGTTAGGGCTGATTTTTCTCGGTTTCGCGGGGCTTGGGATCAGTATCTGGCCACATATTATCCCACCGGCCATCACCCTTTGGCAGGCGGCGGCTCCCGCGCAAAGTCAGGGCTTTATGCTGGTCGGGGCGCTGCTGATCATCCCCATCATTCTGGTCTACACCTTCTGGAGCTATTACGTCTTTCGCGGCAAAGTACAACCCGGGGAGGGTTATCACTGATGCAACACTCTATCTGGTCACGTCTGTTATGGTTGGTCATTATCTGGGGCGGCAGCGTAATGGCGCTCGCACTGGTCGGGATGTTCTTTCGCGTGCTCATGGCATCGGCAGGGTTTAAGGCGCATTAACTCAGACTCTGCAGAATACTCTTAATTGAAATTGCCTCCACACTCTCTCCACGATTTGTTGCTGAAATGCAGCCAACAGAGCGAAATGAGAGGAGTGTGAGTATGAAAAAGAGTGTGATGTTATCCGCTATTCTGGCCATGAGTTTGTCTTCTTTTGTTTTCGCGGCCGACGATGTACCGCCACCGCCAAAACACCCGGTGACGCATGATGGCAAAAATCCGCAGCATCGCGATGACCATCAGAAAAAAGACGGCAAAGAGTGGAAGAACGACAAGAAAGACCACCGGGATGCGCCACCAAAGCACGATGGTAAAGCTCAGAAGCACGACGGGAAAAAACCGCCGCTGCCGCCAGAAGATAAACGTTAAGTTGTAAAAGAAACGGCAGCCGAAGCTGCCGTTTTTATTGGGTTACGCGCCCTTACGTTTGGGCAGCGTTTTCATCAGTTCTTCCGGGCTTACCGACGCCACCACACTGCCTGGCAGCGGCATCTTCAGAATGTGATTTTTGATCTTCCCGACGACGTGCATCTCACATGGGCGGCAGTCAAATTTCAGCGTCAGCACTTCATCGCCGTGCACCAGTTGCATTGGTGTCGCTTTCCAGCTCTTGATGTTGCCTTTTGCCTGCTTTGGACAGAGGTTAAAAGCAAAGCGCAAACAGTGCTTGGTGATCATCACCGGCACGTCACCCTTCTCTTCGTGCATCTCAAAGGCAGCATCAATCAGCTTCACACCGTACTGCTGATAAAACTCACGCGCTTTATGGTTGTAGACGTTAGCCAAAAACGTTAAATGCGTGTCCGGGTAGACTGGAGCCGGTACGGAAACCGGTTTACGGGTGCCACGCGGGTAGTTCGCCAGACGGGCCTCATCCAGCATCTCAACCGCTTCACGACGGAACTGATTCAACAGGCTGTTCGGCACAAAGAGCGCACCCGGCAGGTTGATGTCGATCTGGCGTGGGTAGAAGATGGTTTGTCCCAGTTTTGCCAGGCCATCATGCAGGCTGTTCCGCGCTTTTTCCGCGTTGGTCGCCTCATCAAACTGGCCATCGAGCGTATGCGTTATGGAGACGCCATCTTCGCTGGTGAGCGTGAGGATTAACTGCTCCTGCCAGCCACTGAGGGTAATGTCCAGGGCAATACGGCGCTCGCTGGAGGTTTTGGTCAGCGCCTGCTGCCAGTTATGGTCGAGGTTACGGTTGAGCGGATGATGCGGACGCACTTTATACATGTCTGCAGGCATTTCGTTTGGCCACACGCGGTAACGATTCTCACCGGTCTTTTCAACGGTATTGGCACGGAAACCCACGACTTCACGTTTGATCAGGACGTTAAGACCATCACCGTTGGCCAGCGGCTCAGTGACTTCCACATCGAGGTGGTCTTTGGTGACTTTCAGGACTTCGCCCACCGGCAGCCCGATAAATTTCGGCGAATCAAAGGCACCGATGTCGCCTTTACGCGCATTCACAAAGTAGTCGGTACTGCCACGGTGGAAGGTTTTATCCGTCGACGGCACGAAGAAGTGTTCGGTACGTCCGGCAGAAGAACGGGCCAGGTCACCGCGATCTTCAATAATGGCGTCCAGCATCTGGCGGTAATGCGCGGTGATGTTTTTCACGTAGCTCATGTCTTTGTAACGCCCTTCAATCTTGAAGGAGCGCACGCCCGCATCGATCAGTGCTGCCAGATTTTCAGTCTGATCGTTATCTTTCATCGACAGCAGGTGTTTTTCATACGACACCACGCGGCCCTGGTCATCTTTCAGGGTGTAAGGAAGACGACAGGCCTGAGAGCAATCACCACGGTTGGCGCTGCGCCCGGTCTGCGCGTGAGAAATATTACACTGCCCCGAATAGGCCACGCACAACGCGCCATGAATGAAGAATTCAATAGTGGCATCAGTAACTTGATGGATTTCACGGATCTGATTCAGGTTCAGCTCACGTGCCAGCACAATCTGGCTAAATCCGGCATCTGAGAGGAATTTGGCTTTTTCGACACTACGAATATCACACTGCGTACTGGCATGCAGTTCAATCGGTGGAATATCCAGTTGCATGACGCCCATATCCTGCACAATCAGCGCATCCACGCCCGTCTCGTACAGGGAGGTGATCATTTTTTGCGCCGGTTCCAGTTCATCATCGTGCAGAATGGTGTTCAGGGTGATGAACACTTTCGCGCCATAGCGATGGGCAAAAGGCACCAGCGCCGCAATGTCCTGCAGGCTGTTGCTGGCGTTATGGCGGGCACCGAACCCCGGTCCACCGATGTAGACCGCGTCCGCCCCGTGCAAAATGGCTTCGCGAGCGATCGCGGCGTCACGGGCTGGGCTTAAAAGTTCAAGATGATGGGTTTGCAGGCGCATACAGTCGTCGTTATCCATTATGTGCAAAATGGCGGCTATTGTAGTCAGTTCCCCGGCGTTTCACCACCTGCGCCATAAGGCATTTTCTGTAGGGCGGCAAAGCATTGAAGAAATTGGTATTTTCCAGCAGCGATGGTTAAACGTAATGTAACCACATTACGCGAGAGCTTTCGAATGGCATCGCGGTGGCAACGAGGGGCATCCCTGGAGCTTACTGGAGTAAGTGACGGGGGTGACCAGAGGCCGCCAGCAAAGAGGCCGTTTGAAAGATGAAGCGTAATTCGGACATTTCCTCGTCACGTTGTACGTTGTTGTTAATCGTCGTCGTTCTTTGCCGCAAGTCAGCTTGCGGCTTTTTCTTTTGGATAATGGATAAGCGAATGAAAATGCACGGTATGGGCCGAACTGTTGCGATACGCATGGGCTTTATCCCCGGCAAAACGCATACCCATTCCCGTTTTTAACGTTTTCCACTCTCCTTCAATACACATATCCAGTTCCCCGCCAATCACGACCACATGCTCAATCACCCCTTGTTCGTGAGGCGTGGATTCGCTTAGTGCACCTGGTGCCAGGGTAATGGAGAAGTGATCAAAATGCAGCACCTCGTCCCAGGGGAAAATGGGCGTAATGACCATCGCCTGCTGATCCGGATCGTAGGTCGTGGGGGTGTCGTTTTCCGGTGGTGCAATAAAGGTCGAAAACGGTACGTTGAGTCCGGTGGCGATTTTCCACAACGTGGCAACCGTCGGGCTCGATTCATTGCGTTCAATCTGCCCGAGCATCGCTTTCGACACCCCGGTCTCCTCGGCCAACTTCGAGAGACTCCAGCCACGCGCCTGGCGCAACGTTTTAAGGGTAGTTGCCAGATATTGTGTGGCTTCCATTTTCTCTCCTCTTAGACCTGCTTGTGCGCTAAAGCGCACAATGGTATTTTTTCCGGATGCTATAACGCACAAGGATTGCAGTATGCGTGTTTCGTCATTGCCTTTTACCACTCTTCTGGCTGGTTTTGTCGCCGTCCTCGTTGGCTACGCCAGTTCTGCTGCCATTATCTGGCAGGCCGCTGCCGCTGCCGGGGCCACTCCAGCGCAAATTGCTGGCTGGATGACCGCTCTCGGCCTCGGCATGGGAGTCAGCACGATTGCGTTGTCCCTTTGGTACCGCATGCCCGTTCTTACGGCCTGGTCCACACCTGGCGCTGCGTTACTGGCGACCAGCCTGGAGGGTTTATCCCTTGGCGAGGCGGTCGGCGTGTTTATTTTCGCCAATGCGCTGATCGTCCTGTGCGGCGTAACCGGACTTTTTGCCCGACTGATGAAGGTTATCCCGCATACACTTGCCGCCGCAATGCTGGCCGGGATCCTGCTGCGTTTCGGCCTTCAGGCCTTCAGCAATGTGCAAGGCCATGTGGTGTTGTGCGGCAGTATGCTACTGGCCTGGCTTATCTGTAAAGCCCTCGCGCCACGCTATGCTATTGTCGCAACACTGGTTATTGGCGCACTGGTTGCCGGGTTAAATGGTGACGTGGCGACCGACAAACTCACCTTTGCGATGGTGATGCCGGAATTTACGCGCCCGGTATTTAATCCTACGGCGCTTATCAGTATTGGCGTTCCCTTTTTCCTCGCCACCATGGCCTCACAAAATGCCCCCGGCTTTGCGACTATGCAGGCCTCAGGTTACGGAATTGCGGTTTCGCCGCTAATCATTTTTACCGGTGGACTTGCATTGGTACTCTCCCCCTTTGGGGTTTACTCCATCTGCATCGCGGCCATTACTGCTGCGATTTGCCAGAGTCCGGATGCTCATCCCGATGCCCGGCAGCGTTGGAAAGCGTCCGTCGCGGCGGGTCTGTTTTATCTGCTGGCGGGCATTTTTGGCGGCTCGATCACGTCACTGCTGGCGGCACTGCCGCTGAGCTGGATCCAGACCCTCGCGGGGCTGGCTCTGCTGGGGACCATTGGCGGCAGCTTATTCCAGGCGCTGACACATGAAAAAGAGCGTGATGCTGCGGTGGTCACCTTTCTGGTGACAGCAAGCGGCCTGACGCTACTGGGTGTGGGTTCTGCATTCTGGGGACTGGTCGCTGGCGGCATCTGTTATGCCGCTCTGTCACGGACGCGACGCGCGTAACTGCGAAGGCGTCAGACCATAAACCGCACGGAAGCGGTTACTGAAGTGGCTTGGCGAACTGAAGCCGCAACCCATAGCAATGGCCGTCAGGGAGAGTTCGCTGTTCAGTAGCTGGTTTTTTGCTTGTGCCATTCGCCGTTGCATCACGTACTGGTGCGGGGCAAGCCCCATGGACTGGCGGAACATACGCGCAAAGTGGTATTCGCTGAGTGCGGCCTGCTCTGCCAAATCAGCCAATAAAAGAGGCTGCGCAAGATGGGCTTCGATCCAGTCCAGCACCTGGCGTAATACCGCCGGTGCCAGCCCGCCTTTCACCGTCGGCAACTGCCATTGCACGCTGCTGTAATGCTGAATTAAATGAGTTAACAGCAGCGTTGAGGCCGTGCTGAAGGTTAGTTGGTTCGCTCTCTGGTGCCAGTCGCTGCCGAGTAAAAACTGACGATACAACAGCGTGATGCGTTCATCCTGAGCGAAGGTTTTCTCATCAAGCGTAAATGAGGCCGGGCTGCGGTCCCAGATGCGTTCACCAATCTCCCGAAGATGGGCATCGGTGCAATACAGATGCACAAACGACAGGTCATCGCGGATATCCCAACTGGATTCACTCTCCTGGGGCAACAGGCAGAATCTGTCTGGCCCGCCGCCGTTTTTCCAGCCCGATGCGGTTTTGTGGTAACTCTCGTAACCGTCTGCCACGTAGAGACTCAGCGTGTGATGGTCACAATACTGGGTGATGTTATCGCGCTTATTCGACCAGGCCGCCAGTTGGATACCCGAATGCAATGCCACCGAGTCGTGCAGGACGGCATTATGATGTTTCAGGTTTTCAAAGGCTTGATAGGTCGGTTGCATAACGGCACGTAACAAATAAGTAACCAGAACCCCAGTCTATGAATTCCCTCACACGGATGCCAGCCTTTCACTAAAAAAGCGCAAGAATTTGCAAGTGGTTGTGGGGTTTATGCAAGCCCGGGCGCCCGATTGCCACGAGACTGATGGCTGGTATGGCTTAACAGGAATAACAATGAACGCTTTTTTATATTGTCTGGTGGTGGTGATTTGGGGCACAACGTGGATTGCGATCTTCTTACAACAGGGGACGGTTCCCGCACCGGTCTCCATTTTCTGGCGTTTTGCGCTGGCGACGGCCACCATCATGGTGGTGCTCATTGCCCTGCGCCGACTGCGTAAACTCGCCTTTCAGGATCACCTGTTTTGCCTGTTACAGGGCTGCTGTGTTTTTGGCTTCAACTTCCTCTGTTTTTATACCGCTGCCGCGTGGATCAACACAGGGCTGGAGTCGGTTATCTTCTCTATGGCGGTGCTGTTCAACGCCGTAAACAGTTTTCTGTTTTTTGGCCAGAAGCCGCCCGCGCGTTTTTACCCTGCCGCCGCCCTTGGTCTTATTGGCATTATCACCCTCTTCTGGGATGACCTTCTTGCCAGCGGCATTAACACGCACTTGCTGATGGGCATCGGTCTGTCCGTATTGGGAACCTTTGGTTTCTCACTGGGCAATATGCTCAGTATGCGACATCAGCGTAAAGGTCTGGAAACCATGACCACCAACGCCTGGGCCATGCTGTACGGCACACTTATCATGGGATGCATTGCACTGGTACGCGGGGATAATTTTACCCCGGAATGGACCTTCAGCTATCTGGGGGCGCTGGTGTACCTCGCTATTTTTGGATCTGTGATTGCTTTCGGTGCCTATTTCACCCTGGTGGGCAGAATCGGTGCGAGCAATGCAGCTTATAGCACTCTGCTGTTCCCTCTGGTCGCGCTGAGTTTTTCGACAATTTATGAGGGATACGTCTGGCATAGTAATGGCATTATAGGGTTGATGCTCATATTGACCGGAAACCTGGTGATGTTTGCAAAGCCAGGAAATATATTACTGCGCCGCCGGACGGCGTAAATAAATACGCCATCCAATTGGATGGCGTATTCAATTAATTAAAGAAATTACTTTTTAGAGACATCAAACATGGTGGCGTCCGTCGCCATGTTATCAATGACCTGCTTGAGCGTATCGACGGTCAACGGGGCATTCTCATTGCTCACAGTTTTACCTTCACCCTGACGAACCACTTTAATGACCGGTTTGTTGGTCTGTGCGTCAATGAGTTCACCTTCAAAATAGAGATGGGTGTCCATCGTACGGTGGCCCGTTGCAGCCTGAGTACCAGCAATCACCATGGCCACCGGGATCACTTCATAGAACTGCAAACCTTGTTTGCTGCTGTCTACACCCGTGATAGCACCACGGAAAATCAGGCTATGCGCACCCGGCGACGTCACCAGTGGTTTGCGCTGCGCGGCGGCAGCTTTAAGTTTGGTATTGGTGTAAGTCAGAAGCCCATCGAGAGTCTGTTGGTTAACCTGGCTGGTCGGTTTAGCCACCGGGTAATAGGTTACAGGGTGGTAAACTATGCTGTCGTATTTGCTCTCATCAAATGATGGATCGACCCAGCGTAATACCGGTTTGCCGCTGGCAGAGGTGGTTTGTTGTAATCCTGAATAATCCTTTAAGAAACCGGAGTATTTTTCCGGCTGAGTCACTTTTGACGAACAGCCTGCTACCGCCAGCAGCCCGGCAAGCACTGCAACTTTAAATACAGTACGCATGGAAGGTCCTTTTTTAGTGTGTAGATGCCATAAAAGTTATAGCAAACAGTCGGGTACCATGCAGGTTAAAATAAGTTGCCACCGTCAACTTTCAGAAAAATATAATTTTTATGACGTCAATTATTAAAAATAAAAGGTGTCGGTACAGTATCCGGTACCGACACCCTTCCGGTTATTTATTTAAATCGACCTGATAGAAAATATGTTTACCGAACGGATCCACTTCATACCCTTTCACCTCTTTGCGCACCGGCTCAAAAATGGTGGAGTGGGCAATCATCACCGCAGGCATTTCATCATGCATCAGTTGCTGGGCCTGTTTGTATAGGGCTTCACGTTTATCATGATCGGTAATGGACTTCGCTTCAGCGATGATCTTATCGAAGGACTGATTACACCATTTCGCCGAATTGGAACCGCCTTGCGCTGACTGGCAGGTAAAGAGCGGACCGAAGAAGTTATCCGGGTCACCTGTAGCCGTGGTCCAGCCCATCAGCGCCGCCTGGTGTTCGCCACCCTTCACGCGTTTCAGGTATTCACCCCATTCGTACGTGACGATTTTGGCATTGACCCCCACTTTCGCCCAGTCCGCCTGAATCATCTCTGCCATGCGTTTTGCGTTTGGGTTATACGGACGCTGAACCGGCATCGCCCACAGGTCTATGGTTGTCCCTTCAGGCAAACCAGCTTCTTTCAACAGAGTTTTGGCTTTTTCCGGGTCATAAGGATAATCCTTCAGTTCGCTGTCCGCGCTCCATACACCCGGTGGCAGAAGGTTTTTCGCTTCCGTTCCGGTGCCCTGGAAAACGGCGCTGATAATCGCCGGTTTATTAATGGCCAGCGCCAGTGCCTGACGCACTTTGACGTTATCCAGCGGCGCTTTCTGCGTGTTGAACGCCAGGAAACCGGTATTCAACCCCGCTTTGCTCATGAGCGTAATGTCTTTGTTCTCTTTGAGCCGTGGCAAATCTGCCGGGTTCGGGAACGGCATCACCTGACACTCATTTTTCTCAAGCTTCGCCACGCGAACAGAGGCATCCGGAGTGATACTGAACACCAGACGGTCAATTTTCGCTTTGCCCTGCCAGTACTCCGGGAACGCGGTAAAGAGAATACGTGAATCTTTCTGGTACTGCGCGAGCTTAAACGGACCTGTACCAATGGGCTCCATATCCACCTTTTCCGGCGTACCGGCTTTCAGCATAGCATCGGCATATTCGGCGGAGAGAATCGAGGCAAAATACCAGGCCAGATCCGGCACAAATGGTGCTTCAGGATGGGCCAGAGTGAAGCGCACGGTATTGTCGTCAACTTTATCGATTGCGGTAATTAATTTCCCGAACTCGAGGCTTTCAAAGTTGGAGTAATTACCGTTAGAGACGTTGTGATAAGGGTGTTTGGGATCTTTCTGGCGCATGAAGGAGAAAATCACGTCGTCAGCATTAAAATCCCGTGTCGGCGTGAAGAATTTATTGCTCTGGAATTTCACGCCTTTGCGCAGATGGAAGGTATAAACCTTACCGTCTTCGCTGACGTCCCAGCTTTCTGCCAGGCTGGGCTGTAATTCCGTTGTGCCCGCTTTGAAATCAACGAGCCGGTTATAGACCGGTACCGCACTGGCATCCACGCTGGTGCCCGATGTGTAAAGCTGTGGATTGAAGTTTTCCGGGCTTCCTTCTGAGCAGTAGACCAGTGTTTTCGCTGCCACAGAGGAACTTACCGCCAGTGCCATTAAGGCCAATGCAACTGTTGTCTGTTTGCGAGTCATCGTTTTTCCTGTTGTTTTTCAGTCCATGCGCCAAATAGTGCTTGTTGTTTACGCATCTATAAATAACATTTAAGTAATATTGCAAGCACCTGATAAGTCAAATAAAGAAGGATTCACTATGACAGCGCCGCTATCCAGACAATTAACGCAACGCTTCTTTCGCTACCTCGCCATCACCAGTCAAAGTGATGCAGGAGCCACCACCCTGCCCACCACACAGGGTCAGTTCGACATGGCGCGCACCCTGGCGAAAGAGCTTAAGGCTCTGGGTTTAGAGGAGGTCGTGCTGGATGAACATGCCACTGTCACCGCCGTCAAACGCGGTAATGTATCCGGTGCACCGCGCGTCGGTTTTATCACCCATATCGACACTGTGGACGTCGGATTGTCACCGGAGATCCATCCACAAATTTTACGTTTTGAAGGCGATGATCTCTGTCTCAATGCTGAAAAAGCGATTTGGTTGCGGGTCAATGAGCATCCGGAAATCAAGGCGTACCCCGGTGAAGAGATAATCTTCAGCGACGGTACCAGCGTACTGGGTGCCGACAACAAAGCCGCCGTCACGGTAGTGATGCAACTGCTGGAAAACCTGACACCTGAAGATAAGCACGGCGATATCGTTGTCGCCTTTGTACCGGATGAAGAAGTGGGACTGCGTGGAGCAAAAGCGCTGGATCTGGCGCGTTTTGACGTCGATTTTGCCTGGACCATCGACTGCTGTGAAAAAGGTGAAATCGTTTTTGAAAACTTCAATGCGGCTTCTGCCACCGTCCATTTCACAGGCGTAACAGCGCACCCGATGTCCGCCAAGGGCGTACTGGTCAACCCACTGCTAATGGCGATGGATTACATCAACCACTTCGACAGAGCGCAGACGCCGGAAAACACCGAAGGTCGTGAAGGTTATATCTGGTTTAACGGAATGGAAGCCGTACAAGGCCATGCGCGACTGAGCGCCAGTATTCGTGACTTCGACCTGGCGAGCTTTGAACAGCGCAAAGAGGAAATGCGTGAAGTGGCAGAGAAGCTGGCGAAGCAAAATCCAACCGCTCACGTTGAGATAGACATCAGCGATATTTACAGCAACATCAGCAACGCAATTGGCGAAGATCGCCGTGCGGTTGACCTGCTGTTTGAAGCGATGGAATCATTGGACATTACGCCAAAACCCACGCCAATGCGCGGCGGGACGGACGGTGCCGCTTTGTCAGCCAAAGGTTTGCTGACCCCGAACTTCTTTACCGGCGCGCACAATTTCCACTCGCCGTTCGAGTTTTTACCCGTGAAGTCGTTCGAGGCCTCTTATGATGTCGCCCGGCAGCTGTGCCTGCTGGCGGCGCGTTAAGCTTTACGTGCCAGTAAAGTGGCAAAACGCAGTTTGATGCGGTTTCCGTTGGCGTCGGTGCGGTGCAACTCACCGACGTCTTCGTTGTATTTCTCAATCTCCCAACCGGCGTAATACTCGCGCAGCTCGTTTTCTTTGAATGCAAACGGGAAACCGACGGTACACGGGAAGTCTGCCGTATCCATTGCCGCCACAATCAGGTTGTAGCCACCCGGTTTGGTACAGCGCTGCATGTTGGTGATCAATCCCGGAATGGTTTTCGCTTCCAGGAACATCAGCACCACGGTGGAGAGAATAAAGTCGTACTCGCCGTCAAAGCTCAGCGTGTTCAAATCAACCACATCGGCTTCCAGCTGTGTCAGCCCTTCCGCCTGGCGAATCCGCTCAATATTGTCGATGCTCATGGGATTTTTATCCCACGCGGTCACGTCATAGCCATTGGCCGCCAGGAAGAGGCTGTTACGCCCGTTGCCACAGCCCAGATCCAGCGTTTTGCCGGGTTTCACGAATTTCACCGCATTCAGGACATCGGAGTGCGTGCGCGTTAAACCATATTTTTCAGTGAAGTAGTTGTCATCAAAGGTGGTCATGGTGGGTCCTTTCTCGCCCGTTATCGGAGCGGATAGTTTATAAGTTGCATTTAAAATGCATTTTATTGTTTTTCTATTTGAATAGCCAGTATCGCAAAGTTTGCTACGTTTATCGTGTGCAAATAACGGAAGCGAAGAATGAATAAATATCGACTCAGTGATGAGCGCCGGGCGTTCAGCTACCAGATCAATGGTGAAAAAAAGACAGTGACGCTTCGGCAGATTATCGCGCTTGTGGATTTCAGTGATGTAAACACCGGGAGCAGCGGTGGTTGGGTAGACAGCGAAAGCGTGCTTTCGCAAACCGGTGATTGCTGGATTTACGACGCCAACAGCATGGTCTTTGCCGGCTGTCAGGTGCGGGATGATGCCCGTATCACACAGCCCTGCGTGATTTGCCATGACGTGATAATCGAAAATAACGCCTGGATTGACGGCTCACAGCTTAGCCACGGCGCCATTATTAGTGACAACGTCACAGTTCAGTCCTCGACGGTACGCGGTGCCTGTCACCTATTTGGTGACGCCCGGCTACTGCATGGCTGCGAAATTATCGCGGCAAAAGGATTAACACCCGATCATGAGCAAATTTTGCAAATTTACGACCGGGCAACGCTCACCCATGCAAAAGTGGTTCATCAGGCGCAGGTCTACGGCGATGCGATGGTGACGTATGCATTCATTGAGCATCGGGCCGAAGTATTTGATTTCGCCATTCTCGAAGGTAATGAACTCAACGACGTCTGGGTGTGCGACTGTGCGAAAGTTTACGGCAATGCGCGTGTTGTTGCCGGTGACGACGACGATGCCATCCCCACTCTGCGCTACAGCGCTCAGGTGGCTGAGAATGCGGTTATCGAAGGGAATGTACTCCTGAAACACCATGTGCGGGTTGGCGGTCATGCATGGCTTCAGGGCGGCCCGCTCATGCTGGATGAAGATGTTATCGTACAAGGGAACGTTCGTATCAGCGGCAATGTGATTATCGAGCATCATATTGAAGTGACCGATAATGCCTGCATTGAAGCGCTTGAGGGCGATACGATTTTATTGCGCGGAAGAAAAGTGATAAACGGCGCGCAGCATATTACCCGCACGCCGTTGGCCGGACTACTTTGAGACGGCGGTAACGATGCGACCGTAAATATTCTGGTCGTGGTATTCACCGTTCAGGAATTCCGCCTGGCGCAGGCAGCCTTCCAGTATAAAACCATTACGTAGTGCCACGCGGTTGCTCGCCGCGTTGGCGGCACGGCACTTGATGACAAAACGTCGTACATCGCCACGTTTAGCGTAAAACGCAATAAACGCCTGCAATGAGGCCGACAAAATCCCCTTCCCCTGGCAATCCTGGTCTAGCCAGTAACCGATGTAACCTGTTTTGTTTGTCGGCTCAATAGAGTTAAATGAGAGCACGCCCACCAGCACATTGTCTTTGAGAATAACGAACATTTTGGCGTAGCCGCGCTGGTGCAACATCATATTGCTTTGCGCCGTCTGACGGCTCTGTTCAATGGAAGTGACGTACTGGGGCCAGTCGAGAAAGTGCTGCAGCCACTCTTTATTCTTGATGACCAGCTGATGCAGGTCGTGAACAAAGTGCTCATCAATGGCCTGTAACTCAATGTGCTCGTCGACCACGATCAAACTGTCGGTGAATGTCATGATCTCTCCGTGTATCAGGCCCTCCCTCTGCCGAGGGAGGGCTCAGGTTTAGCGCATAATACGATCGTCGACGTAATTGCGCTTGTCCGCTGCTGGCGGGAAGTAATGATACAGCCAGGTTTCGCTGATCGCTTCGCCCTGACAGCGCAGGAACATGCGCATATCAACCGTGTCTGTGGAGGCGGATGTCGGGTACCAGTCAAACTGGATACGGTAACCATCAAACGGCTCGACGTACAGGATCTCAATTTGCTTCGCTTCACCGCTTGAAAGCGTGATCACAGGCTCAATACCGCGTGGCGCTGCCCCTTTCAGGTCGCCACCGACGAAATCAATGGCAAAACGGCGCGCCCATTTTTCCGGATAGTGCTCGCCCGGTGCCCAGCCTTCCGGGAATCCGCCCATCCCTGTACGGGTGGCATAAACACGGGCGACGGGTGAACGCACCGGCGGCATTGCACTCCAGTACAAACGGTACTGGAAGGCCAGGTCATCGCCAGCACGTACCGGTTTTTCCGGCTGCCAGAAGCAGACGATGTTATCCAGGGTTTCACCGGTGGTCGGGATTTCCATCAGACCAACTGCCCCTTTACCCCAATTGTTACGCGGCTCAACCCACAGGCTTGGGCGCTTGTTGTACCAGCCCATAATATCCTGATAGTGGGTGAAGTCGCGGTCAAGTTGAAGCAAGCCGAAACCTTTCGGGTTGTTGTCCTGGTAAGCATTAAACTGCAATTTCTGCGGGTTGTTCAGCGGACGGCAAATCCACTCACCGTTACCCCGCCACATCGCCAGACGATCGGAGTCGTGGATCTGCGGGTGAATGGTGTCGCAGACGCGGCGCTCGTTGTTGCCACAGCTGAACATGCTGGTCATCGGCGCGATACCCAACTGTTTGATGTCTTTACGGGCATACAGGTGGTTATCCACCTCCATAATCACCTGGCTCTTCTCGCAGTGGATAACGAACTTATAGGCACCGGTCAGGCTCGGGCTGTCCAGCAGGGTGTAAACCGTAAAGCTGGTGTCCGTTTCCTTGGCAGTTTCAAACCAGAATGAGGTGAAGTCCGGGAACTCTTCCGGCGTATCGGTAAAGGTGTCAATCGCCGCACCGCGGGCAGAAAGCCCGTACTGGTAAGTGCTGTCTACGGCGCGGAAGTAGCTCGCCCCAAGGAAAGAGACGATATCGCGGCGCGCAAGCTCAGGGGCTTTGAAAGCACGGAACCCGGCGAAGCCCAGATCGCTTTGCCCTTCCAGTTGCTTCGTATCGACACCGGCATCGTGGTAATTGAACAATTCCGGGCGGAAGTGAATTTCACGCGCCTGGTGGCTGGCCGGGTCCAGGGAGAACATGCGTACGCGGCGGCGAAAGCCCATACCCACGTGGAAGAACTGCACATCCAGTTGGCGACCTTCGACGTTGTTCCACAGCGAATGCGCAGCATCGTACTGAATGCTGTTATAGGCCTGCGGCGTCAGGTTAGCGAGGGTGTCAGGTAACGGACGCGGTGCACCGCCCCAGGGCTGTTGTGCAAGATCGTGTGCCATTGATTGCAACACGGAAAAATCAAAACGACGACTCTGACCATCGGCGATACTGGAGTCCGCAGCAAAGGCTTCGCGGGAGAAGAGAGAAGCGATACCGGTCGTTCCGCACACGGCTGCCAGCGCCATTGATGATTTAATAAAACGTCTGCGATTCATGCCCTGGAAGATATCCTTTTGGTCGTGAGATGACATTTCGCGCCATCGCGAAACAGCGACAAACCTGAACTTTTATGACCGCACACTGTAGACAAATTCAGTTAAGAATCCAATTGTTGGATGGCGATTATCTGCGCAAAGTGGGAAATATTTTTGTCGATGGGATGAGGCTGAATCGAAGGTAAAGTTTGGTATAAAAAGACCCCAACCGGACATCGACGGCTGGGGCCATAAAATTAAGGCAGATTATTTTGCGCTGACACTAACATCGATGCCAGGGAAGTACTTCTCCGCCAGCGTTTTGATGGTGCCGTCAGCACGTACTTTATCAATCGCAGCATCAAGCTGCTTTTTGGTGGCCTCATCACCTTTACGCAGTCCAAAACCGATCCCGCTGCCGAGGATGGTATCGTCCGATACCGGTTTGCCGATAAAGCCAAATCCTTTGCCCTGCGGCTTACTGAGGAAACCCGCCTGTCCTGCCGCAGACATAACCAGCGAGGCATCAATACGGCCATTCAGCAGATCGCTCCATGCCATATTCTGATCTTTATAAGACACCACGGTGACACCGTGCTTTTCCCAGTGCTCTTTTGCATAGGTTTCCTGAATGGAACCCTGTAACACGCCGATGGTTTTGCCTTTCAGCCCTTCCGCCGTCGCTTCCATACCATCACCTGCTTTGCCCACCAGTTGTGATGGAATGCGGTAGATAGGCTGAGTAAAGTCAATGCTTTGACGACGCTGCTCGGTAATGTTCATTGCCGAGTTAATGGCGTCATATTTTTTGGCCGTCAGCCCCGGAATCAGCGCATCGAACGAAGTCTCGACCCAACTGCACTTCAGTTCGGCCGCTTTACATATGGCATTGCCGAGATCGATATCAAAACCTTCCAGTTCGCCGGACGCATTGCGGCTTTCAAACGGCGGATACTCCGCTTCCAGCCCATAACGCAGTTGCGTGGCGGCGAATGACGATAATGAGCAAAGCATGCCCATGCCCAGACAGAGTGCTTTCAATTTCACAATAAACGCTCCTCAGCGTGGTTTAACACGACACAGGGCCTGCGCGCCTGCTCTTAAAGTGACCTCATCTTTGGCAAAAGAGAGGCGTATCAGTTTGTTATCGGTCCCGTCAGTGTAAAACGCAGACAACGGAATGGTCGCCACGCCGTAATCAGTAATGAGTCTTTTCACCATCTCACTGTCGCTTTCATCACTAAAGTGACTGTAGTCCGCCAGCAGGAAGAAAGAGCCTGCGCTGGGCAATAAACGGAACGGTGAATCCGCCAGCAGTGTTTGCATCAAATCGCGCTTACGCTGGTATAAGCCCGCCAGCGAAAGCCAGGTTTGTTCGTCGTTCATGTGCTCGGCAAAAGCGTACTGCATCGGTGTGTCGGCGGAAAACATTAAAAACTGATGGACTTTGACTATCTCATCCATCAGCTCAGAGGGTGCCACGCAATAGCCTACGCGCCAGCCGGTCACATGGTAGGTCTTGCCGAACGACGAGACGATAACGCTACGCTCTGCCAGTTGCGGATGGGTTGCCATGCCGTGATGTGGCTGCCCGTCGAACACCACATGTTCGTAAACTTCATCGGACAAAATCACGATGTCCGTATTGCGTGTGATTTGAACAAGCTGCTCTAAATCACTGGCAGAGAAGACCTGTCCACTCGGGTTATGCGGTGTATTGATGATGATCATCCGCGTGCGTGGGGTTATAGCCGCGCGTACTTCGTCCCAGTTGACTGCAAAATCCGGCACCGTCAGTTTAATGGCAACCGGGGTTGCCCCCTGCAGTCGCACAATGGGTGCATAGCTGTCAAACGACGGTTCGAAATAGATAACTTCATCGCCCGGGTGCACCAGACCACCGATGGCGGAATAGAGTCCCTGACTGGCGCTGGCGGTGACCAGTATTTCGTTATCCACGTCGTAATGCGTGCCGTACAACTCCTCGATTTTCTGCGCAATACGTTCTTTCAGTGGGCGCAGGCCTGTCATCGGCGCGTACTGATTGTGATCTGCCTGCATAGCGCGGGTGACGGCGGCGACCAGTTGCGGATCACAGGGGAAATTGGGGGCGCCCTGAGAAAGGTTAATGGCATTGTGCTGTGCGGAAAGCTGCCCAATCACGGTAAAGATGGTCGTGCCCACATCAGGCAATTTGGAGCGGGATTTCACCGGGGTACGCAGAGTCATGCTTATTCCTTTCTCAATAAAAGTGCATAACCATTCAAACCAAAAGTGCGTTGAGTGGACAATCGAATTGTTGTCATAATAGCCATGACAAAAATGCATACCGGAGCCCTCATGTCCCCTCGAACCCTGCCCCTTAACGCTATCGACGCATTTCTGGTGACCGCCCGTCACCTGAATCTGACCCATGCAGCAAAAGAACTTTGTCTGACCCAGGGGGCAGTCAGCCGTAAAATTGCCAGTCTGGAAACCTGGTTTGGTTTTCCGCTTTTTGAACGCCATGCCCGCGGTCTGCGATTATCACCTCAGGGCAGCGCTTTGTTGCCCGAACTGCGAACCGCGTTTGAACATTTACTGACAGTTGCCAGCCAGGCTCGTGCGCAACAAACCGTGGTACGCCTGAAGGCCCCGACCTGCGCCATGCGCTGGCTGGTCCCACGCCTGATTGATCTTGAGCGTGACCATCCTGATTTAGAAATAGCGTTAACCACCACTACCGATCATGGTGTTAACTTCAAAACAGAACCCTTTGATGCAGCCATTGTTTTCGGCACGCATTTCAACGCGGGTGACCTGCTGTTTGACGAAGCCCTGACGCCGGTCGTGGGAGGGATGTTTGCAGGATTAACGTCGCTGGACAACTTAACCCTGCTCCATCCGACCCGTGACAAAACTGACTGGTCTCTATGGCTTGCTAAGCCAGAGTCTGCGCGACTTGTTATGAAAAAAAATCAACACTTCGACACCATGGATCTGGCCATCACCGCTGCAATACAGGGGTTGGGTGTAGCCATTGCCGATGAGACGCTGGTTGAAGAAGATATCCGGGCAGGAAGGCTGTTCAGGCCCTGGAAACAGAGCGTGAAGACAGGCGCCAGCTACCGACTGGTAATGCGTGAATCCCGCAATAATGCCGCTACACTGGCAACCTTCCGCGATGGCTTGCTTACGCGCTAGTCAAGCTTCACATGGTGGCGCATAACCCGCTTAAAGAAGCTCAATCGCGCCCGCATAAAACGATTAACCATGCGGAATCCTGCATGTTTATTCAATCCTATCCGCAGCAGTCGGTCACGTCCGTTTGCACTCGCTTGCCACTGAACCGGTCCGGCAAGTGAAAGCGTGGTTGAACTGGCATAGTGGGCAAACCCGGCCCAGTAATCGGCAACCGTGGCAGCAAACGCCCGATCACGCTCATTAACATACTGGCGGGAAGGCTCGGCGAGCATGAGATTGTCAAACACATAAGGCACTTCGTTACCGTGCCAGGCGCCGTTGGCATAGGTATCATGTTCCGCTTCAGCCACATAATCGAACCAGTAGCGCCAGCAGGGTTGCCCGACGCGCTGCTGCGCCTGCATCACCACCAGACCCAGCGCGGTGAAGGCCATATCGCGGCAAACCTGTCGCCCCAGTTCCAGATCCCCTTTTACGCCATGGTAGAGGAGTTTGATTACCCCCAGTCCCAGCCGCTGTTCACGCCGCAGTTTATCTATTTCCCCGGCCAGATCGACGCCAAACTCGGCCATGACGCTGGCTTCGTCACTGTTCGAACCGACAATGACCGGTATCGGATGCTGACGCCCGGCAAAAAAAACGTCCATCACCGGATGCGGTAATACGCTGTCGCCACTGATCGGTGCCGGTGCGATTTTCAGCGGCGATACCAGCGGCCAAAAGGCCTCAGCGGGAAGCGAGCGCAGTTCGTCCGCCGTGGCATTTTCCAGGCCCAAATGGCGGGCCACCGCAACGCCTTTTTTCAGGGCCGCTGCGAGAGGGGTGTCCGGTAAAGTGTAGCTGCTCTGAATAATGCCCTTATGGAACAGTCCTTTCGCGAGCGGCGAGGCCATTAATGACATCACGCTGCGCCCGCCAGCAGACTCCCCAAACAGCGTCACGTTGCCAGCATCACCACCGAAGGCAGAAATATTCTCCTGAACCCACTGCAAAGCGGCCATTTGATCAAGTAAACCAAAGTTACAGACTGTCTCGCCCGCCTCCGCTTCCAGCGCTGGATGGGCAAAAAATCCCAGGTGGCCGAGACGGTAATTGAGCGTGACCAGCACGACTTTACGGGCGGCAAGGGCCTTACCGTCATAAGGCGGTAAATCCCCTGCTCCCATGGTAAATCCGCCGCCATGTATCCAGACCATCACCGGTAATGGTTCAGAACGATCCGCAGGCGACCAGATATTTAAATAGAGGCAATCTTCTGACAACCGACCCGGATCGCCGCCAGCGATCTCAGAGCAGATCTCGCTGTTTTGCCAGCTTGAAGGTGAAAACGTATCGGCAACGCGAACGCCCGTCCAGGTGCTGGCAGGCTGTGGCGCACGCCAGCGCAACTGGCCGACAGGCGGTTCGGCATAAGGGAGACCACACCAGACATGACATCCGGCGTCAGTGACACCAATAACGGTGCCCTGCCGGGTTTCAGCGAGCGGCGTACAAGGGTTTTCCATAACAACGTCCTGTTGATGAGCATCCGTGCAGAGTACCGTTTTTACAACAGACCGCAACGTCGTTTGCTGCGCGTTTCGGCTTGCTGATACAGGTCGAACTCGTCCAGAACCTGACATCCCAGTGCGGTTTCAAACTGTGTTTTGCTGGCATTACCGTGGCTACGCTGTTGAGTTTCATTGCCCAGATTGGACTGGAAGATACCCGCAGCACTCACCGGCAGAAAATCCTCGTAGATGATCGGTTGTGCCGTCACCCACCCGCGTTCAATTAACGTCTGCGGATCGTCGCCAGGTCGAATCGCGTGACGATGAGCATCACCGGCAGGCGTCAAGCGATAGCGGAAATACGCCAGTTGCTGGTGGCGGAGCAGCATTTCGCTGTCGGGGAAAACATGGAAAACTTCCTGAAGATGTAACTGGTGCGTCAGGTTGTCTTTACCGGTGCCAGCAGCAGTGAGTAGCTTGTCATAGAGTGCCCGCCCTTTGGGCGTGAGGGCGACTCCGCGCTGCTCAATCTCACCAAAACGCGCGGTATGGGTTCCCGTGTGCTCGCCTTTAAACTGCACCGGTTCATCCAGCGCTTTAAAACTGGTCTGGCGTAATAAAATTGGCACATCCCGGCGCGGCGGACCTTCAATCACGATTTTGGGTTCGATACCGTACTCCGGCATCAGCGCCTGTACCCGGTCGATATCCAGCGTGCGAGGCGTCAGATGGTTGATATGACAGCCAGGGAAGCAGACAACATCGGCAATCAGACGGTGCTCATTATGCAGCGCATGATACGTCTCTTCATCCACTGTCGCCTGGCGGTGCCAGCGGAAGGTTTCCAGCGCTTCACGGACGAAATCGGCGGCCTGCTTCCCGGTGAAAGCGCCCTCCCGCTCCCACAAGGCAATCAGTTCCCGACACATCGGGGTAAAGATGTCGCGCTGTTGCAGTATGGACGCGGCTTTATTGCGTAACGACGCATCCTCAATCAGCTCAAGGCGCAACAGGGAGGTAAAGATACGAAACGGATTGCGCGCCAGCGCAGCGTCATCTGTAGGGCGAAACGCAGTGGAGTGGACTGGAACGCCCGCCTGCGAGAGATCGTAATAGCTCACGGGGAACATCCCCATAATGGCAAACATACGTCGTAATGTAGAAAGTTCTTCAGCTGTACCCACACGAATCGCGCCATGACGCTCTACGTTCAGACGCGCCAGCTCATCGGCGTTAGCAAGCTGTTCGTGCAGGCGAGGATTGTTCTCCAGCACTGATAAATTCACGTCCGCTACCAGCTCCAGCAATGTGCCGTACTGTGGGACTTCTTTCTGATACATCGCCGACATCGCCTGCGAAAACTGTTCCCGAATATCATCAGCCGTGATGGGGTTCGCCATGTTGTTTTGCCTCCGTTGGTATTACCAGGAGTGTAGAAAAGCCCGGCTATGCCCGTGAGGGAGAATTTACAAATTGTGATCGCGGTGTAAATCAAAAAAAGCAGGTTATTCCAGTGCCTTGCATAACGAAAAATTATGGATAATCCCTGATAAAGATGCGGGTAAGGTCACACTGCATGCAAAATGTGTTTGTAACTTAAGAAGATTAAATGTTAAAAATATTTTGCTATCAAGTTATCAAAATTAAACAACTTTACTTGTCACAGGCATCGCTTCGTTTTACATCATCTTATGGAAAAAAACGGTCTGTTCTCTCAGCGCATTCGCTTGCGCCACCTGCATACATTTGTCGCCGTCGCCCAACAAGGTACCCTGGGGCGTGCGGCTGAAACCCTTAATCTCAGTCAACCAGCTCTGTCCAAGACACTGAATGAACTAGAACAATTAACGGGGACCCGCCTTCTCGACCGTGGGCGTCTGGGGGCTCAACTAACCCTCGTCGGTGAGCAATTTCTGACCCACGCCATTCGGGTCCTGGACGCATTGAACACGGCCGGTCAGTCACTAAATTATCAGCCCGAGCAAAACAATGCGGTGATTCGTATTGGTGCTCTGCCGACGGCGGCACTCGGAATTTTGCCCGAAGTTATTGGCCAGGTGCATAAATTACAACCCGACCTGACGCTTCAGGTTGCCACCACCAATAACCCGATGTTGCTGGCGGGGCTTAAATCCGGGGAGCTTGATGTCGGCATTGGTCGTATGTCTGACCCGGAAATGATGAGTGGTCTGAACTACGAAATGCTGTTCCTTGAGTCGCTTAAGCTGGTGGTGCGCCCGGATCATCCGTTATTGCAAACCACTATCACTCTGAGCCGCGTGCTGGAATGGCCGGTGGTGGTTCTTCCTACCGGTACCGTGCCGCGCCAGAATGCTGAAGATCTGCTGCACAGCCACGGCTGTACGCTGCCAACAGGGTGCATCGAGACGCTGTCCGCCTCGCTGTCCCGTCAGTTGACCGCTAATTTCGACTACGTCTGGTTTGTCCCTTCAGGTGCAGTAAAAAACGATCTTCGCCAGGGTTCACTGGTCGCATTGCCGATTATGCCCATCGGCGTGGGCGATCCTATTGGTATTATTACCCGCGTCGACGCCCCGCTATCTGCTGGCGTGCAGTCTTTAATTAACGCCATTCGTAAAACTGTGCCGGATTAATCTCCGGCTACGTTCTTTGCGCAACACGCAAGTAATTTGTTAATCGTGTGATAAATGTTGGTTATTGATAAACGGTTGTTGTTAAGAAGCGTACACTTAACGGTAAGCAATCCGCTGTTCGGAAAACCACATGAAATTCAAAACTGCCATCAAACCTTATCACGCCGCAGCCGGCGGACTGGGGTCACTGGAAGCCACTACTCGTTTCGTCATCGACAGTAAGAATGCCCTCAAAAACATGCGCAACCTGATGCGTATGAACAAAGCCCGTGGCTTCGATTGCCCAGGCTGTGCATGGGGTGATGACAATAAAAGCACCTTCAGTTTCTGCGAAAACGGCGCGAAAGCCGTGACATGGGAGGCGACACGCCGCCAGATTGGTGCCGAATTCTTTGCGCAACATAGTGTGGAAGCTTTAAATCACCAAAGCGACTACTTCCTTGAATACCAGGGACGTCTGACCGAACCGCTACGCTATAACCCGCAAACCGACCACTATGAACCGATTAGCTGGTCAGATGCTTTTGCGATGATTGCGCAACATCTGCACGCAATGGATAACCCGAACCAACTCGAACTCTACACCTCCGGTCGCGCCAGTAACGAATCTTCTTACCTCTATCAGCTTTTTGGCCGCATGATGGGGACAAACAATTTCCCGGACTGTTCCAACATGTGCCACGAAGCCAGCGGCGCGGGTCTGAAGCGTAGCATTGGCGTCGGTAAAGGGACGATTCATCTTAACGATTTTGATAAAGCCGATGCCATTTTCGTCTTCGGTCAAAATCCGGGAACGAATCACCCACGTATGCTGCATAGCCTGCGTCACGCAGCCGATCACGGTGCGCGCATCGTCACCTTTAACACGCTGCGCGAACGTGGGCTGGAACGTTTTGCCGATCCACAAAAACCGCTGGAAGTGGTTACCCCGATGGCGGGCACTATCAGTACGGATTATTACCAACCCAATCTCGGTGGGGATATGGCCGCTGTGCGCGGTATGGCAAAGGCACTGCTGGAAACCCAGCGTCAGAAGCTGGCGAACGGCGAGCCGGGCATTTTTGATGATGCCTTCATTGCCGAACACACCAACGGTATCGAAGGCTGGTTCGCGCAAATCGATGCGACCGACTGGGAAACCATCGAAACACAATCGGGATTACGCGAACAACAACTGCGCGATGCGGCACAAGTCTGGCAGCACGCCAAACGGGTCATCATTACCTGGGCGATGGGGATTACCCAGCACAAGCATTCGCTCGATACCGTGCGAGAAATTGTTAACCTGCAACTGCTTGGTGGCCATTTAGGTAAACCCGGCGCGGGTCTGTGCCCGGTGCGCGGTCACAGTAATGTGCAGGGCAACCGCACGATGGGTATTGATGAGAAACCGCCTGTTGCACTGCTTGATAGCCTGGCACGCCACTTTAAATTCGATCCGCCTCGCGAGCACGGACATCACACCGTTGAAGCCATTCAGGCTATGCTGCGTGATGAGGTCAAAGTGCTCATCGCTCTCGGTGGCAACCTCGCGGCTGCCGCACCCGACACCCCGCTCACCTGTGAAGCCCTGACCCGCTGCGGTCTGACGGTCTATATCAGTACCAAACTCAACCGTAGCCACTTGATGCCTGGGTCTGAATCACTAATCCTGCCCACACTCGGTCGTACGGAAGAAGATATGCAGGCGAGCGGTCGCCAGTATGTGACGGTAGAAGACTCCTTCAGCATGGTTCATGCCTCCGAGGGCATCGGCAAGCCACTTTCAGAATTACAACGCTCAGAAACCGCCATTGTGGCGGGCATTGCCGACGCAACGCTCGGTAAAACGCAGCTCGACTGGCTGGCCCTGGCAGATGATTACGATCTCATTCGCGATCATATTGCGGCCACTATTCCCGGTTTTCAGAACTTCAACGTCCGTTGTGATGAACCGGGCGGATTCTGGCTGGGTAACAGCGCCGCAGCGCTGAAATTCACGACGCCATCGGGCAAAGCGGAATTCAGTCCGGCGCCACTGCCGGTTGCCGTCTGCCCGGAAGCTGATGCCCCGTTTGTCCTGCAAACCCTGCGTTCACACGATCAATACAACACCACAATTTACGGCCTCGACGATCGTTATCGGGGGGTTTACGGTCAGCGTGATGTACTCTTTATGCATGAAGCCGATATCCAGGCATTAGGCCTCAGTGATGGCGATCGCGTCGATATCACAACGCTCTCCACCGATGGTATTGAACGTCGTGTTGAAGGCTTCCGTCTGGTGGCTTACGCCATTCCTCGCGGCAACCTGGCAGCCTATTACCCTGAAACGAACCCGCTGGTTCCCCTGACCCGCTTTGGTGATGGCACCGGTACGCCAACGTCAAAATCTATCCCCGTCATTGTGACACCGTCACGTCAGTCTGACTCTCTGCGTATCGCCTGATACCCGCACACGATGAGAAAAGCCCGCGAAATGCGGGCCCTTCTCAAATAATGCGATATTATTTATTAACAATTGCGTTAAACAATTTAACAGTTTTATCATAGCCGTGACATTCACCAAATGGTTCGCATCCTCATTGGGATAATAGCCTGAATGATCAATTTCAGACCAAAAGGTCTGCATCATAACTATTCACCCCGACAGATATTATCCATTTGGTTCGCATGTATTTATCGAATCAGAGAGGGGTTTAAAGGAGATGGACATGGCATCTGGCAACACACCACCCAGGATAATTACTGTCCTGCGGTGGCTTCTCGCCGTTCTGATGGTAGTCATCGGGTTGGCAATCGGTATTCCTGGCATCAAACTCATTTCACTTGGCGGCAGCGCATACTTTACGGTAATGGGCGTTATCATGCTCATTGCCTCGCTGCTCATCATCAGAAATAAAACCAGCGGCATTCTGCTTTATGCGTTGGCATTTATTGGCTCCATTATCTGGGCCGTCTCTGACGCAGGCTGGTCATTCTGGCCTCTGTTCTCCCGTTTGTTTACCTTTGGTGTGCTGGCCTTCCTGGCTGCCGTTGTCTGGCCGTTCATGCGTGCACAGCATCAGGCGAAACCGGTCAATAAGTCGGTGTTTGGCGTCGCTGCCGTTCTGGCTGTTTTGCTGCTGACAAGCGCAGGCGGCATGTTCCATACCTGGAACGTGATTGCCCCAACCGAATCGGTCTCCGTGAAGCCGGTTGCGCCGACGGATAAGCAGCAGGACTGGAAGCACTGGGGCAATACCACTCACGGCGATCGTTTTGCCGCACTTGATCAGATCAATAAAGACAACATCAATCAGCTTCAGGTTGCCTGGGTTGCACACACGGGAGATATCCCGCAGAGCAACGGTTCCGGTGCTGAAGACCAGAACACTCCGCTGCAAATTGGCGACACGCTTTACGTCTGTACCCCTTACAGCAAAGTGCTGGCACTGGATGTTGATTCCGGTAAAGAGAAATGGCGTTACGATGCGAAAGCAACCGCGCCTAACTGGCAACGTTGCCGTGGCCTCGGCTATTACGAAGAGAGCCAGGCTGTCACTACGCCTGTCGCTGACGTACAGCCTGCCGCCTGCCCGCGCCGTTTGTTCCTGCCGACCACCGATGCACGTCTGATTGCCATCAATGCCGATAATGGTCAGCTGTGTGCCGATTTCGGTGACAACGGTACCGTTGATCTGGGCGTGGGCATGGGCGACATCAAACCGGGCTACTACCAGCAAACCTCGACTCCGCTTGTTGCAGGGAATGTGGTAGTGGTCGGTGGCCGCGTGGCGGATAACTTCTCCACCGGCGAGCCTCCGGGGGTCGTACGTGCTTACGATGTACACACCGGGAAACTGGCGTGGGCGTGGGACCCGGGCAATCCTGATCTCAAAGGCCTGCCACCGGAAGGACAAACTTACACGCGCGGCACGCCTAACGTGTGGTCCGCGATGTCTTATGACGCCAAACTGAACCTGATTTACCTGCCAACCGGTAACGCGACCCCTGACTTCTATGCGGGTGAACGTACTGCACTGGACGATAAATACAGCTCTTCTATCGTTGCAGTCGATGCGACAACGGGCGATGTGCGCTGGCACTTCCAGACCACCCACCACGATTTGTGGGACTTTGACTTACCTTCGCAACCGCTGCTGTACGACCTGCCAAACGGTAAAGGCGGCACCACGCCGGTTCTGGTTCAGACCAGCAAGCAGGGCATGATCTTTATGCTAAACCGAGAAACAGGCGAGCCGGTAGCGAAGGTCGAAGAGCGCCCGGTTCCGGCGGGTGATATTAAAGGCGAGCGTTACTCCCCTACCCAGCCTTACTCCGTTGGCATGCCGATGATCGGCAACGAAACGCTGAAAGAGTCGGATATGTGGGGCGCGACGCCAATCGACCTGCTGGTTTGCCGTATCGCCTTTAAAGGGATGCGTCACCAGGGCGTGTATACGCCTCCGGGTCTTGACCGTGCATTGCAGTTCCCGGGCTCGCTGGGCGGTATGAACTGGGGAAGCGTCTCCGTTGATCCAACCAATAACCTGATGTTTGTGAACGACATGCGTCTGGGTCTGGCGAACTATATGGTTCCGCGTGCCAACGTGGCCAAAAACGCCAGTGGTATCGAGATGGGTATCGTCCCAATGGATGGCACACCGTTTGGTGCCATGCGCGAGCGTTTCCTGTCGCCGATGGGCATTCCATGCCAGAAACCGCCGTTCGGAACGATGTCTGCTATCGATCTGACTAGTGGGAAAATGGTCTGGCAGGTGCCGGTGGGTACCGTGCAAGACACCGGTCCAATGGGCATTCGTATGCACATGCCGATTCCGATTGGTATGCCGACACTCGGCGCATCACTTTCCACCCAATCTGGTCTGTTGTTCTTCGCCGGCACCCAGGATTTCTACCTGCGCGCGTTTGATACCGCCACCGGTAAAGAAATCTGGAAAGACCGTCTGCCAGTCGGCAGCCAGTCTGGCCCGATGACCTATGTGTCACCGAAAACCGGCAAGCAGTACATTATCATCAACGCAGGTGGCGCACGTCAGTCCCCAGACCGTGGTGATTACGTGATTGCGTATGCATTACCGGATAAGAAGTGACGGATAGTTACAAATGAAGAAAAAGGGCCGAAAGGCCCTTTTTTGTTGGTCATGTGTGACGAATCAGAACGTTTCCCAATTATCACCGCCGCCTGCCGTTGCCGGGCGCTGTGGCGTAAAGGTTTTGGTTGGGGCTGAAGGTGAACGCTCGATACGCTGCGCGCTGGAGGCATTGACGCGGAATGTGCCTACCGCTTCGGTGAGGCGTGCCGCCTGCTCTTCCAGCGAACTGGCCGCAGCGGTAGCTTCTTCAACCAGCGAGGCGTTCTGCTGTGTCACATTGTCCATCTCAGTAATAGCCTGGCTGACCTGAGTGATGCCTTTACTCTGCTCATCAGACGCGGCCGCGATTTCCAGCATGATATCGGTGACGCGTTTAACGGCGGTCACGATCTCATCCATGGTTTCACCTGCTGCGACCACTTCATTAGATCCTTTACCAATCAGGTTAACAGACTCGCTGATCAGCGCTTCAATCTCTTTCGCTGCCTGGCCACTACGGCTCGCCAGGTTACGCACTTCACTCGCCACGACAGCAAAACCACGGCCCTGCTCACCCGCACGTGCTGCTTCCACCGCGGCGTTCAGTGCCAGAATATTGGTCTGGAAGGCAATGCTATTAATAACTGCGGTGATTTCAGAGATTTTCTTCGAGCTGGTGGAGATGTTGTTCATTGTCTGAACCACACCGTCAACAATCTCGCCACCTTTCACAGCCTTACCGGACGCATCGCGGGCCAGGCTGCTCGCATGGTGTGCATTGTCGGCATTCTGTTTCACGGTCGCGGTCAGTTGTTCCATGCTGGCGGCAGTCTGCTCAATCGCGGCAGCCTGCTGTTCAGTACGAGAAGAGAGATCTGTGTTACCCGCAGAAATCTCACTGGTGCCACGATAAATTTCATCAGCACCGTCGCGCACGGTAGAAACGGTTTTCACCAGAGACTGCTGCATAACCTGCAGGTCCTGCGTCAGGCGACCGATTTCACTACGGCCTGCGGGCTCTTCAGCAACGGTCAAATCCCCTGCGGCAATTTTCTCAATACGCTGCGCGGCACGCTGCAACGGATTGATGACCACACGGCGCAAGACCATAAAGGTAATGAGCGTGAGCACCAGAGCGACAGCAAATGCAATCACCATAAAGATTAAACCAAGCTGTGTACGCGCATGAGCATCAGAACTCAGTTGGTTTGCACGGTCGGTACGAATCTTGATCGCTTTCAGCAGGACTTCGTTATAGGAGGCATCCTGAACGCGAGACTGTTCGTTTTCATGGTTGATAATGGCTTCAAACATGCCGTTTTTGGCATATTTGAGCATTGGTTGCATGCCGTCGATGTACGCATTAAAGCGGGTGGTCAGTTCAGCATCCAGCGCCGTGTCTTCCGGCGTTTTCACTGCACGGTCCATATAATCTTTAAAACCCTGCTTTGACTGATCGATGCGTTTTTCTGCATCAGCGATGTTCTTTTTCATCTCTTCCATTTCGGCAATACGGCTAGCCGCGCCGGCATGGATCAAACTAATACGTGCAATGCGCAAGTTGTTGGAACTGTTAGACAATCCCATACGAACTTGCATTTCCTGCGTCAGATCCTGCTGATCCGTATCCGCCTGGATTAGAAAGTACCCAGCCAACCCTGAACTCAACGCAAACAACAATAAAATACCGCTTAAAATTGCTGCAAACAGGGGAACCAACCGAATATTGTGCATAAATCCAATGCCTTGCGTCCTGAGCATCGCTGCTGTTTTATCCATGGCTATCGACTCTCTTGTAGTAAGAAGCGTAAAACACGCCTGTAAGATCGGTATCGGCAATTGTGGGAGTTTTGTTACAGGGAAAAACGTCAGGCAGGTCACAGATTGGAACATTGATACGCCAGCGGTAAAACCGCTGGCGGTTGAATCAGTTATCGCCGAAGTGGATAACGGTTCGAATAGATTTTCCTTCGTGCATCAGGTCAAATGCTTCGTTGATCTGATCAAGGGGTAAACGGTGTGTAATGAACGGGTCAAGGTCGATTTTGCCCGCCATCGCATCTTCCACCATGCCTGGCAACTGGGTGCGGCCTTTTACGCCGCCGAAAGCAGAACCACGCCATACGCGACCAGTGACCAGTTGGAACGGACGGGTTTTGATCTCTTGACCTGCACCTGCTACGCCAATGATCACACTCTCACCCCAACCTTTGTGGCAGCACTCAAGCGCAGCACGCATCACGTTCACGTTACCGATGCACTCGAAGCTAAAGTCCACACCACCGTCGGTCAGTTCGACAATCACGTCCTGAACCGGTTTTTCGTAATCTTTCGGATTCACGAAATCGGTCGCGCCCATCTCACCCGCCAGTTTGAATTTCTCCGGGTTGGTGTCGACAGCGATAATACGGCCCGCTTTTGCCTGTACCGCGCCCTGGATAACGGCCAGACCGATACCACCGAGTCCGAACACGGCAACCGTGTCACCCTCTTTCACTTTGGCGGTGTTGTGAACCGCACCAATACCGGTGGTCACGCCGCAGCCCAGCAGGCAGACTTTATCCAGCGGTGCTTGCGGGTTTACTTTCGCCAGCGAAATTTCCGCAACCACTGTGTATTCACTAAAGGTGCTGGTGCCCATGTAGTGGTAAATAGGTTCGCCATTGTAAGAGAAACGGGTGGTGCCGTCCGGCATCAGACCTTTACCCTGGGTAGCGCGAACGGCCTGGCAGAGGTTGGTTTTACCGGATTTACAGAACTTGCATTCACGACATTCTGCGGTGTACAGCGGGATAACATGATCGCCAACACTCAGACTGGTGACGCCTTCGCCAACTTCAACCACCACTCCGCCGCCTTCGTGGCCGAGCACTGCCGGGAATACACCTTCCGGGTCATCACCGGACAGCGTAAAGGCATCGGTATGGCACACACCGGTATGGGTGATGCGAACCAGGACTTCGCCTTTCTTCGGTGGTGCGACATCGATCTCAACAATCTTGAGCGGTTGGCCCGGCCCGAAAGCCACTGCAGCACGTGATTTCATCAGACGTTTCCTTTTTATGTGTACGTTAGTTTTATTTTAGATAAGAGCGCAAAAGATGACCGACTTCTGCCATGCGTAGTGCACGCTGATCGGGCGTCGTCTCGCCCGCGACCAGTTCATCTTTTAGGTGAATTTCGACCATCTCCCCCATCAGACCGTTAGACGCGCCACGAACGGCGGCGATCTGCTGCAAAATAGCGATGCAAGGCTCGCCATTTTCCAGCGCCCTTTCCAGCGCATCGACCTGCCCACGAATGCGACGAACGCGGGTAAGAATACGTTTTTTATCTTCAGGTGAATGTGGCATTTTTGCTCCCCTTGATACTATAGGGGGGTATGGTAACAGTATTTCTATAACCTTGTAAAACCTTGCGGTCTCATCAGCAGGGTTTTGAGGTCAGAAAGCACTACACCAGGGCTGCGTCATCCCGGCGTAATGTGCACGTAACGCGGGTGTCATGGGGATGTTGTCTTATACTTGTTGTCAGTAACGATCAATTCCACACTTTTGATCGATGTAACAAATCAGGGTTAGGCCTCATAACCCTTCTCTTTGTGGAACGTTGCAACGGGTTGAATGCCATGAATTATATGCTCCTTACAGTACTGGCGATCGTCACCACTGCGCTTATTGTCAGCATCCCGCTGGCGGTGTATGAAATTAAGAAAGAATTTTCCAGGCCCCGTTAACGCTCCCCCGCTATCTCCTGCGCAGTCCCAAACATGTCGATAAGCGTCTGTTCGTTACAGTATTCAGATTGACACTGTAATTATTTACAGTATAAATACGCCTGCATAAGTGATTGTCAGGAGACAACAATGTTCGTGGAACTCGTTTACGACAAACGTAATTTTGAAGGTTTGCCAGGGGCAAGAGAGTTAATTTTAGCCGAATTGAGCAAACGCATCGGGCGCATCTTTCCTGACGCGGACGTGCGTGTGAAACCGATGGTGACGCTGGCGTCAATCAATACCGATGCCAGCAAGCATGAGAAAGAACAGATTAGCCGCGCGGTACAGGAGATGTTTGAAGAAGCTGATATGTGGCTGGCGATGGATGAGTAATGTGAATGGGCGTACGTATCTGACAATTTCGTACGCCCATATATCTCTATCAGTACGGAGAACAGTCATGATGATCGCAATGGTCATTATTATGACACTTCACCTTTTGCATTATTTTAAAAGCCATTCTCCCTGGTGATAGCCAGGTTTTCTAAATTCATCCCACTTTTTTTCACATTAAAGTAAGCAAACACCTTAATGTTCATCAAACACGCAAGACGTTCTATGCCACAATAAAAAAAACCTACGCAGGACGTCGTATGATCGCTTTTACCCCCGTCTCCTCTGCCACCTTTGAAGGGTTTGTGGACTATTTCGTGCCAGATTATGCCGCTGAAATTGTCACGAACTATCAGCTCACTGAGGCCGATGCGCGCCTTCAGGCTGAGCAGGAAATAGAGAACAGCTTTCCACTGGCAGAAAACACGCCGGGGCAAACGCTGCTGTGTATTACGCATGTTGAAGATAATCTCGAATTACATATTGGTTACCTGTGGTACAAAGCCAATACCCTGCAGCATTCCGTGTTTATTAATGAGTTTTATCTCTTCCCGCTGTTCCGTAATAAGGGCCTGGGGCGTAAAGCATTGGTCGCGCTTGAGGAAAGGCTAATGAAGGACGGATTCACACAAATTCATCTTCGCGTGGCGGGAGACAATGAACATGCCCGGCACGTTTATGAAGCCAGTGGATTTCGGGTCACGGGGTTTAATATGAATAAGGTACTCGGGAAAAGTGCCGATTGAGGGTGTTACCCCGGCAAGAATAGTTACGTCATCCTTGAGCCACCTGAAAGACCACGCACAGTCTCGCCAGGGTAACGTGCTCTGCTGCCTGGTGTTGGCGAATTAAGCAGAACACGAGGAAATCCTATACTATTGAAAGGATTAATCAAATAAAAATAATATATCGATCGATGAAACCGATCAGGAGATCACTTTTTGATCACTTATCGACCTTAAAAATACCCGGCAGACTCAGCACTACCGGGCAAAATATCAGCGTTTAAGAGGCTGCCCGGCCGTTTCACGCGCGCGCAATACGGTCAGGAAAGTGATCAATGCGGCTCCCATGACGTAATATGCCGGGGAGAATTTGTCCCCCGTCGAGGTGATGAGCCAGACGGAGAACCACGGCGTAATCCCACCGAAGAACGCGACAGCGAAGTTATAGGCGATGGACAATCCACCGTAGCGCACGCTGGTGGGAAACAGCTCCGCCATAGCTGCACTGCATGCCCCGTCAAACGCGGCAATAAAAGCGCCCAGCATCACCATCGCCAGTACGGCAGAGAGCATATCGCCCTGCGCCATCAGCATCATTGCCGGGTAACTCAGCAGAATAAAGCCCGCACACCCTGCCAGCATGAGTGGTTTACGGCCAAATTTATCAGACAAGAAACCCATAAACGGCACCAGTACCGCCACCGAAAACAGGCCAATCGTGGTGATGGCGTACGAATCCAGTTTGCTATAGTGCAGTTCGGTTGAAAGATAGCCCGGCATAAAGGTTTGCAGCGTCCAGTGACCAACAGCCTTGATCACCACAAATCCCACACAGAACAGTAATGCCGCCCAGGCGCGGGTGACCGCTGAACGCAGTGGCGTGGCATCGGTTTTCCCTTGCTGCTGTGCCGCCAGAAACTCCGGTGAATCTTCCAGGTGTTTTCGCAGATAAAGCCCAACCCAACCGAGTGGGCCGGCAATCAGGAACGGAATGCGCCAGCCCCAGTCGTTCATCGTGCTTTCACCGAGCGTGGCGGTAAGCAAAAATACCAGCCCCGACCCTGCTACAAAGGCCATAAAACCGAAGTTATCGATCCAGCAGGTGAAATATCCGCGTTTGTGATTAGGCGCATATTCTGCGAGATAGGTGGTTGCACCGGAGCTCTCGCCACCGGCGGCGAAACCTTGTACCAGGCGGGTGATCACCAACAGTACCGTCGCTGTAATGCCGATTTGATGATAAGTCGGCAGCAACCCCATTACAAAGGTCGCCCCGGAGGTCAGTAAGATCACCGTCGCCAGAACTTTTTGCCGCCCTTTTCTATCGCCCAGCGACCCAAAATAGAGTCCGCCGAGCGGGCGCATAACGAAGCCTGCGCCAAATACCGCGAATGAGGAGAGCAGCGCGACGCTGGGGTTCTCGGCATGGAAGAATTGCATCCCGATAATAGCAGCGAGCGTGCCGTACAGGCCAAAGTCAAACCATTCAACAAAATGGCCCACCCCCGTAGCGAGTAAAACCTTACGTAATTTACGCGACGCAGTGACCCCTTCAGAGTGAACCGTCCGTTCGAGAGATTGCTGTGCAGGCTGTGACATAGCCCCTCCATTAATGACAGTGTTTCTATAATAGATATACTGTCAGTGCGAATTTCGCACAGCAGCTAACGCCTAAAATGTGATAACCACCCTGCTTTCGCCGTAATTTATTCATGGCGGTCACATTTTCAGGCAGAACAAAGTTTCGTCGCAGTGTAGCCGCAAACCCGAATGCTTTCTTCAGCAAAAGAACGAAATATAAGAGAACTCTTTTTACAAAGACATAAAAAAACCCTGCCGAAGCAGGGTCTTATCACAAAAACGCAGAATTAGCGGCGGGCGCGAACAATCTGGTATTTGCGTGTCAGGTACTCTACCGGCGCGCTCCAGATATGCACCAGGCGGGAGAACGGGAAGAGGACAAACAATGTCATACCCAACACCAGGTGCACACGATAGATAAACGCGACGCCGTCGAGATAATCCGATGCACCAACGTGGAATGTCACGACTGACTGCGCCCAGCCCACCAGTTTCATCATCTCGCTCCCGTCCATATGCTGAGCAGAGAACGGAATGGTCAGCAGACCCAGCGCACATTGCAGCATCAGCAGCGACATAATCAGGATATCAGCGGGCGTTGAGGTTGCACGAATGCGTGGGTTAAACAGGCGACGTTTGAGCAACATCACGCCACCGACCAGGCACATCACGCCACTGGCACCGCCGCCGAGCATTGCCATTTTCTGCTTAATTTCAATTGGCAGAAAAGACTCATACATCCAGTGCGGCGTCAGCATACCCAGCGCATGACCGGCAAAAATACCCAAAATACCGAGGTGGAAAAGGTTCGACCATAAGGTCATGCCTTTGCGGTCCAGCATCTGGCTGGAGCCTGCACGCCAGCTATACTGACCGTAGTCGTAGCGCAGCCAACTGCCCACCAGGAACACTGTACCCGCGATATACGGATAAATATCGAAGAAGAACGTATTCAGGAAGTGCATCATTGCTGTCCTCCGGTTGTGATATTCAGATATTGCGGGGCGACGACTCCGGCAAAACGACGCTGGTGGTTGGTAATTTCAGACTCACCGCACCCCTGCTCAGCGAAGAATTTCACCTGCTCTTCTTCCCACACCGCATCCAGTGCCTGCGGGGTGTCATCGCGTGCTTCGTCTGCTATCTTGTCGGCCACTTTCTGGTTATCAATGACCGTGTTCGACAGCACCATCAGGGCCTCAAACAGCACCGAATAGTGGCTCTCACGCTGTTGTAAACGGGCATTGAGCAACGCCAGAATGGGCGCGATGTCCTGCAAACCGCCGATAGCCTCGGCAACAGGCAGCTGCGCCAGATATTCCAGATACAGCGGCAGGTGATCGGGCAGCTCGCGGCTGTCCAGCTCAAGACCGTGCTGCTCATACTGGCCTAACAAATCGACCATTGCCTGACCACGATCGCGAGATTCACCATGTACATGTTCAAACAGCAGCAGCGACGTGGCGCGACCCCGGTCAAACAGTTCGCTGTAGCTTGACTGAGCATCCAGCGGGTCCTGATTCAACAGATCGCGTAAGAACACGGTCATCTTTGAAAGTTGCTTTTTGGGCAGATGCTCAGCCGAGGCCAGGGCTTCGAAGAACTCCTGTTGGTGCTGCCATAAGGCAGCATCCGGGTATTCCAGAAGACGGGAAACAATCACCAGTTCAATCATGGGCGCGGCTCCGTTTTCACTGTAACATCCACCGCATCAATGCGGCGACTGTTGAACAGGTTGAATTTGGTGTCCGAACCGTGGCAACCATCGCCGAAGGTAAAACCACAACCGCTCTTCTCCGGGAAGGCGTCGCGGGCCAGTTCGCGGTGACTGCTCGGGACCACGAAACGATCTTCGTAGTTAGCAATCGCCAGGTAACGGTACATCTCCTGGGCCTGTGCTTCGGTTAAGCCCACTTCTTCCAGTGCACGGGTATCAATTTTGCCGTCCACAGTTTCGGTGCGTTTGTAGTGGCGCATTGCCAGCATGCGTTTCAGCGCCAGCAGTACCGGAGCGGTGTCGCCAGCAGTCAGCAGGTTTGCCAGGTACTGAACCGGGATACGCAGACTGTCAACGTCAGGCAGAATGCCGTTGCTGCCCAGCTCGCCCGCATCCGCGGCAGACTGAATCGGTGACAGCGGTGGCACATACCAGACCATTGGCAGCGTGCGGTATTCCGGGTGCAGCGGTAGTGCCAGCTTCCAGTCCATCGCCATTTTGTAAACCGGCGACTGCTGGGCTGCATCAATCACGCTTAGCGGGATACCGTCTTTGATCGCCTGTTCGATCACTTTAGGATCGTTCGGGTCAAGGAAGACATCCAGTTGACGCTGGTACAGATCTTTTTCATTCTCGGTGCTCGCCGCAGTTTCGATGGCATCCGCATCATACAGCAGCACGCCGAGGTAGCGGATACGGCCCACGCAGGTTTCGGAACAAATGGTCGGCTGACCGGCTTCGATACGCGGGTAACAGAAGATGCACTTCTCTGATTTGCCGCTCTTCCAGTTGAAGTAGATTTTTTTGTACGGGCAGCCGGTGATGCACATGCGCCAGCCGCGGCATTTATCCTGATCGATCAGCACAATGCCGTCTTCCTCACGTTTGTAAATCGCACCGCTCGGACAGGTCGCCACACAGGCCGGGTTAAGGCAGTGTTCGCACAGGCGCGGCAGGTACATCATGAAGGTGTTTTCAAACTGGCCGTACATCGCCTTCTGCATGTTTTCGAAGTTTTTGTCTTTCGACAGCTTCTCAAACTCACCGCCCAGATCATCTTCCCAGTTCGGACCGTATTTGATTTTGTCCATACGCTGCCCGGTGATCACCGAACGCGGACGGGCAATCGGCTGGTGTTTACTGTCAGCCGGTGCGTTATGCAATGCCTGGTAGTCAAAATCAAACGGCTCGTAGTAGTCGTCGATTTCCGGCATATGCGGGTTAGCGAAGATTTTGCCCAGCAGCCAGGCACGGTTGCCCATGCGCGGCTGCAGCTTGCCGTTAATTTTACGGATCCAACCGCCCTTCCATTTTTCCTGGTTTTCCCAGTCAGTCGGGAAGCCCGTGCCCGGTTTGGTCTCCACGTTGTTAAACCACGCGTACTCCACCCCTTCACGGCTGGTCCAGACGTTTTTACAGGTGACTGAACAGGTATGACAGCCGATGCATTTATCGAGATTCAGCACCATGCCGACTTGTGAACGAATTTTCATTTTACGCTCTCCTGTACCTGGTCATTGCCTTCGCCGTCCAGCCAGTTAATGTTTTTCATCTTACGCACCACCACAAACTCATCACGGTTTGAACCCACCGTTCCGTAGTAGTTAAAGCCATAGGCAAGGTGCGCATAGCCGCCGATCATGTGGGTCGGTTTCGGCGTGATACGGGTCACCGAGTTATGGATACCGCCGCGCTGCTGGGTGATCTCTGAACCCGGCAGGTTCACGATACGTTCCTGGGCGTGGTACATCATGGTCATCCCTGCAGGTACACGCTGGCTGACCACTGCACGAGCAGTCAGTGCACCGTTGCTGTTGAACACTTCGATCCAGTCGTTATCTTCAATACCCAGATCTTTGGCATCCACGTCACTCATCCAGACAACTGGACCGCCACGACCTAAGGTCAGCATCAGCAGGTTGTCGCTGTAGGTAGAGTGAATCCCCCATTTCTGGTGCGGCGTCAGGAAGTTGAGCGCTTTTTCCGGGTTGCCGTTGGATTTCTCGCCCATCACCTCTTTCACCGAACGGGTGTCGATTGGCGGACGGTAAACCAGCAGGCTTTCACCGAAATCACGCATCCACTGGTGATCCTGATACAACTGCTGACGACCAGAGAGGGTGCGCCACGGAATCAGCTCATGAACGTTGGTGTAACCGGCGTTGTAAGAGACATGCTCATCTTCCAGACCGGACCAGGTCGGGCTGGAGATGATTTTGCGCGGCTGCGCCTGGATATCACGGAAGCGGATTTTTTCCTCTTCTTTGTTATTCGCAAGGTGCGTGTGATCACGACCTGTGAACTCACTCAGCGCAGCCCAGGCTTTTACGGCAACATGACCGTTAGTTTCCGGTGCGAGAGTCAGGATCATTTCTGCCGCATCAATTGCCGTGTTAAGCATCGGCTGGCCTTTCGCCGGGCCGTCAGCCTTGGTGTAATTGAGCTTACGCAGCAGGTCCATTTCGCTCTGGGTATTCCAGGCGATGCCTTTTCCGCCGTTACCGATCTTCTCCATCAGCGGGCCAATAGAGGTAAAGCGCTCGTAAGTCGCCGGGTAATCACGCTCAACCATAATCAGGTGCGGCGCGGTTTTGCCCGGGATCAGGTCGCATTCACCTTTTTTCCAGTCTTTCACATCAAACGGCTGCGCCAGCTCGGCGGCAGAGTCGTGCTGAATCGGCAGGGTGACAAGGTCAGTCTCTTTGCCAAGGTGGCCCACGCACACTTCAGAGAATTTTTTGGCGATGGCTTTATAGATTTCCCAGTCGCTTTTCGATTCCCATGCCGGGTCAACGGCGGCAGACAGCGGATGAATAAACGGATGCATATCCGAGGTATTCATGTCGTCTTTTTCGTACCAGGTCGCGGTCGGCAATACGATATCGGAATAGAGGCAAGTGCTGGACAAACGGAAGTCCAGTGTCACAACCAGATCCAGTTTTCCGTCAAGCCCATTATCTTTCCACTCCACCTCTTCAGGTTTCACGCCGCCCTGTTTGCCGAGATCTTTACCCTGGATACCGTGTTCGGTACCGAGAAGATATTTCAGCATGTACTCGTGGCCTTTACCGGAGGAGCCCAACAGGTTAGAACGCCAGATAAAGAGGTTACGTGGGTGGTTTTTACCGTTTTCCGGCTGTTCTGCCGCAAAATGCATGGAGCCGTCTTTCAGGGATTTGACGGTATAATCCACCGCGCTCATCCCTGCTTTTTTAGCTTCTTCTGCAATGCGCAGTGGGTTAGTCCCCAGTTGCGGCGCAGACGGCAACCAGCCCATACGCTCGGCGCGTACGTTGAAGTCCAGCAGGTGACCGGTGTAACGAGATTGATCCGCCAGCGGTGACAGGAACTCTTGTGCCGTAACGGTTTCATAACGCCACTGACTGGAGTGGTTATAAAAGTATGAGGTGCTGTTCATGTGGCGTGCAGGACGCTGCCAGTCGAGGGCAAACGCCAGCGGTTGCCAACCGGTCTGCGGACGCAGTTTTTCCTGGCCCACATAGTGTGCCCAGCCGCCACCGCTCTGCCCGATACAACCACAGAACACCAGCATATTGATGATCCCACGATAGTTCATATCGAGGTGATACCAGTGGTTCATCCCGGCACCGATGATGATCATCGAGCGGCCGTGCGTTTTGTCGGCGTTGTCAGCAAATTCGCGCGCAATACGCGTGATATTAGCAGCAGATACGCCAGTGATTTTTTCAGCCCAGGCTGGGGTGTAAGCTTTGATGTCGTTGTAGCTTGTGGCGCAGTTTTCATCGCCAAGACCACGCTCCAGGCCGTAGTTAGCCATGGTCAGGTCATAAACGGTTGTCACCAGCACGCTGCTGCCGTCAGCCAATTGCAGGCGTTTCACCGGCAGTTTGTGCAGCAGGATATTTTCCAGCTCAACTTTACTGAAGTGTTCGGTGCTCTCGCCGCCAAAGTACGGGAAGCCGACGTTAGCGATATCGTCCTGATGGCCGAGCAGACTCAGTTGCAGCTCGGTTTCAGCGCCAGATGTACCATCACGCTGTTCAAGGTTCCATTTGCCCTTCTCACCCCAACGGAAACCGATAGAGCCGTTCGGCGCGACCATCTCACCTTTATCGGTACAGGCAACGGTTTTCCACTCAGGATTGTTTTCCTGACCGAGTGAATCAACCAGATCCGAAGCACGTAACATTCGGCCCGCAGCATAGTAACCGTCACGCTCTTCCAGCATCACCAGCATTGGCATGTCGGTATAACGACGCACATAGTCGGTGAAGTACTGGCTCGGGTTATCCAGGTGGAATTCACGCAGCATAACGTGGCCCATCGCCAGCGCCATTGCGGCATCCGTACCCTGTTTCGGCGCCAGCCACAGGTCGCAGAGTTTGGCGATTTCGGCATAGTCAGGGGTGACGGCAACGGTTTTGGTGCCTTTGTAGCGAACTTCGGTGAAGAAGTGTGCATCCGGCGTACGCGTCTGCGGAACGTTAGACCCCCAGGCGATGATGTAGCTGGAGTTGTACCAGTCAGCCGATTCCGGCACGTCGGTCTGCTCGCCCCAGGTCTGCGGAGACGCTGGCGGCAGGTCACAATACCAGTCGTAGAAGCTCAGGCAGGTGCCGCCGAGCAGAGAAAGATAGCGAGCGCCGGAGGCATAAGAGACCATCGACATCGCCGGAATCGGCGAGAAGCCAGCCACACGGTCCGGGCCGTATGTTTTGACGGTGTAGACGTTGGATGCAGCAATCAGCTCATTCACTTCCTGCCAGCTTGAACGGACGAAACCACCGCGGCCCCGCGCCTGCTTAAAGCTTTTGGCCTTATCAGCGTCTTCTATGATGGACGCCCAGGCATTCACCGGATCAGGATGCTGTACTTTTGCTTCACGCCACATTTTCATCAGGCGTTTACGCATCAATGGATATTTCAGGCGGTTAGCGCTGTAAAGATACCAGGAATAGCTTGCACCACGTGGACAACCACGCGGTTCGTGGTTAGGCATATCCGGGCGAGTACGCGGGTAGTCAGTCTGCTGGGTTTCCCAGGTGACCAGACCGTTTTTCACATAGATTTTCCAGCTGCATGAGCCAGTACAGTTCACCCCATGGGTAGAACGGACAATCTTGTCATGCTGCCAGCGCTGGCGGTATCCATCCTCCCAATCCCGGTTTGTTTCGAGAAGCTGGCCATGCCCATCGGCAAAAGTTTCACCCTTCTGTTTGAAGTAGCGAAACCTGTCCAGGAATTTACTCATCGGGTCTCTCCTGTTAGGAGCCTGACGGCTCTCTGATAAATCGACATTGCTGCAATGGCTGCGAAAGTAACGTTATGAAAGGTGGTAAGAATTGATGGCGATCAAGCTGAGCAGGCTTGATTAAGGAGGTAAAAAAACGATCTACTCCCAAAGTAGGATAATTTTAAATTGGTTAATTATTTAATAAATAAGGGATTATTTTAAATCCATGTAATTGAAAAGGGTAAAAACCTGCTGAGGAGGTATTAAGGGGTAGGACACCCTGAAGACCGAAGCGCGCACGGAGTTTCGTGACAGTCTTCAAATCATTAGTATGTTGTAACTAAATCATGTTTAAAAAAAGCGCGGCATTACACCGCGCAAGGATAATCAACAGTTACTTATTTATTATTGGAATTACGGCCATACACCAGCCAGGTGATAACCACACAGGCGACGTAGAAGACGAGGAACACTTTCATTGCCCCTGCCGGTGAACCGGTCAGCGCCAGTGATGTCCCGAATGCTTTGGGAATAAAGAAGCCCCCAACGGCACCAATGGCAGAGATGAAGCCCAGTGCAGCTGCGGTTTCAGTTGCCGCTTCACGCAGCGCCGTAGCTTCACTTCCACCCGAGTTTTTCACCCGCTCCAGCGTCATTTTACGGAAGTTCACCGAGATCATCTGGAAAGTAGAACCACTACCCAGCCCGGCGGTCAGGAACAGCATCATGAACACACCAAAGAAGGCGATGAAATTGCCGCCAACGCCGTTGGAAGGCAAGGTCAGGAACAGCAACGCGCTAAAGATAGCCATCAGCACAAAGTTAACTAACGTCACACGCGTCCCGCCCAACCGATCGGATATTGCCCCACCCGCAGAGCGCGCCAGTGCACCAATCAGTGGACCGAAGAAGGCGTAATGCATAATGACGACATCCGGGAACTGGGTTTTCGATAGCATGGCAAAACCGGCGGAAAAACCGATAAACGAGCCAAACGTTGCCAGATAGAGGAAGCTCATGATCCACATATGCTTGCGCTTGAGCACCGGCAACTGCGCACGCAGTGATGCTTTCGATGTTGCCAGTTCATTCATGCCAAACCAGGCTGCAAGAGTAAACACGGCCAGGAACGGCACCCACACCCACGCGGCGTTCGCCAGGTAGATCAGGCTACCATCCGGTTGTGAAACACCGGTTGCCCCAAAGAAGGCAAAGATGGAAAACGAAATCGCCAATGGTGCAAATAACTGCATCACACTGACGCCAAGGTTGCCTAAGCCACCGTTAAGACCCAGTGCGCCCCCCTGCTTCTCTTTGGGGAAGAAAAAGCTGATGTTCGCCATACTGGAGGCAAAGTTCGCACCCGCAAAACCGCACAGCAGCGCGATGGTGATAAAGGTGCTGAACGGCGTAGAAGTGTCTTCAACGGCGAACCCCAGCCAGACACAAGGAATAATCAAAATACCGGTACTGAACGCTGTCCAGCGGCGCCCGCCAAACACGGGGACCATGAAGGAGTAAGGCACGCGCAGCAATGCGCCGGACACCGATGGCAACGCCGTCAGCATAAAGAGCTGATCCGTTGTAAAACTGAAGCCCACTTTATTCAGGTTTACGGCAACGGCACTAAACAACATCCACACACAAAACGCCAGCAGCAAGCACGGAACAGATATCCACAGATTGCGGCTGGCAACGCCGCTGCCCTGCTGTTGCCAGAACACCGGATCCTCAGGACGCCAGTCGGTAATAACTCGACCGGATGCCCTTTGCGGGGTAGAAGAGTGGCTCATAGACACCTCTGATTATTGATTCGACGCCTGCCACCTTAGTTTTTACAGCGCAAGTTAAGTTGATATAAATCAAAGGAAAAGTTGTCGATTCATTGCTCATAAAATCATCATGCTCATTTATGAGTAGAGAGAATAAGTAAAAAAAGTGTGGTTTTTCACGGTACTGACCCGTTCGATGAAAACCACACTCCTGATGCTGGAATGCGTGACGATAAAGGGGTAATCCCTTTGGGGTATGGGTATACCCCTGGGGATGGCGGACAATGTCGTCCTCTTCGTTGCCGCAGGCAGGAGCCTCGCCCGTTATGCTAAAACGCCTCTTAACACCACTTACCCTGGTTAATCAGGTTGCGCTGACCATGCTGCTTTCCACCATTATTGGCGTAGCAGGTATGGGCATTTCTGGCTGGCTGGTACAAGGCGTTCAGGGCAGTGCGCACGCAATTAACAAAGCCGGCTCATTACGCATGCAAAGCTATCGCTTGCTGGCCGCCATTCCCTTGCATGAAGAAGACAAACCGCTGTTACGTGAAATGGAAGAGACGGCATTCAGTCCGGAACTGGCGGCTGCCGCAGCCCGTGATGGTCAGGAAGTCCAGCTTCATGCCTTACAAAATTACTGGCGTAATGAAGTAGCCCCCGCTCTGCAACAGGCGAATGAAGCCAGAGAGGTTTCCGCAGAAATAGCGACCTACGTTAACCGTATTGATCTTCTGGTCACTGCCTTTGATCACAGTACTGAACTGCGTGTCTCACACGTGGTGATTCTGCATAGGGTGATGGCCATTCTGCTCGGGCTGATTTTGCTCTTCACCATTATCTGGCTGCGTGCCCGCCTGCTATGGCCCTGGCAGCAGCTACTTAGCATGGCGCGAGCCGTGAGTCAGCGCGATTTTCTCCAGCGAGCGAACATTAGCGGCCGCAATGAGATGGCCACGCTGGGCACTGCGCTGAACAACATGTCTGCCGAACTGGCCGAGAGCTATTCGGTACTCGAACAGCGGGTAAAAGAAAAAACTGCCGGGCTTGAACAAAAAAACGAGATCCTCTCCTTCCTCTGGCAGGCCAATCATCGCCTGCATTCGCGTATTCCACTCTGTGAGAGACTCTCACCGGTGCTCAACGGATTGCAGAATCTCACCCTGCTGCATGACATCGAGCTGCGCGTCTACGATATGGAAGATGAGGACAACCATCAGGAGTTCACCTGCCAGTCCAACGCCAGCTGTGATGATAAGGGCTGCCATTTATGCCCGCGAGGTGTACTTACACCGTCAACGGGCGGGACTACGCTAAAATGGCGACTGGCGGATACCCGGACCCAATACGGTTTATTGCTGGCGCAATTACCATCGGGTAAGCACTTGAGCCACGATCAACAGCAACTGGTTGATACCCTGGTTGAGCAGCTTACCGCCACGCTGGCCCTCGACCGCCACCAGGAGCGCCAGCAGCAATTAATGGTCATGGAAGAACGTGCGACTATCGCCCGCGAACTGCATGATTCGATAGCCCAGTCGCTCTCCTGTATGAAGATGCAGGTCAGTTGCCTGCAAATGCAGGGGCAAAATCTGCCGGAGAACAGCCAACAATTACTTGGCCAGATCCGCACCGAACTCAACACCTCGTGGGCGCAATTACGCGAGCTTTTGACCACCTTCCGCTTACAATTAACAGAACCCGGTTTACGCCCGGCACTGGAATCCAGTAGTCAGGAGTACAGCGCACGGTTTGGTTTCCCGGTCAAACTGGATTACCAGCTTCCGCCGCGTCTGGTGCCTTCGCATCAGGCGATTCACCTGCTGCAAATTGCCCGAGAAGCGTTAAGCAATTCGCTGAAGCATTCGGGGGCCACTGAGGTCACGGTCGCAGTGACACAGCAGGAAAAACGGGTAGTATTGCGAGTCAGTGATAACGGCTGCGGTGTGCCTGAAAACGCCGAGCGAACTAACCATTACGGATTAATTATAATGCGCGACCGCGCGCAAAGCTTACGTGGGGATTGTCAGGTGCGGCGGAGAGAGTCCGGCGGTACTGACGTTGTTGTCACGTTTATTCCCGAAAATCTTCTCTCACCTGTGCATGGAGATAACTATGACTAACCAGGAACCCGCTACCATTCTTCTGATTGACGACCATCCGATGTTACGCACCGGCGTGAAGCAACTGATCAGCATGTCGCCAGAAATTACGGTAGTTGGTGAAGCCAGCAACGGTGAACAAGGTATTGAGCTGGCAGAAGCGCTCGATCCGGATCTGATTTTACTCGATCTGAATATGCCCGGTATGAACGGACTGGAAACCCTCGATAAGCTGCGTGAGAAATCGCTTTCCGGTCGCGTCGTTGTGTTTAGTGTCTCGAACCACGAAGAAGATGTGGTAACCGCACTTAAGCGCGGTGCTGATGGTTATCTGCTCAAAGATATGGAGCCGGAAGATTTGTTGAAGTCGCTGCAACAGGCGGCAGCCGGTGAGATGGTGCTGAGTGAAGCATTGACCCCGGTACTCGCGGCAAGTCTGCGCGCTAACCGCTCCGCTTCTGACCGCGACGTAAGCCAGTTAACACCGCGTGAGCGTGACATTCTGAAGCTGATCGCGCAGGGCCTGCCGAATAAGATGATTGCCCGCCGCCTGGACATCACCGAAAGTACGGTGAAAGTGCACGTGAAACATATGCTGAAAAAAATGCGCCTGAAATCACGCGTTGAAGCGGCAGTGTGGGTGCATCAGGATCGTATTTTCTGATAGCCGCTTTCTGAGTGTTGTAGGCCGGATAAGGCGACAGCCGTCATCCGGCATGATGGTGAAGGGGTATATGTAATGCCTGAGGATTGTTCCGTTCACCTTACGAGCAATGCTCCCATGAAGCCTCTCCACTCGTGAACGTGCAAGGGAGGGTGGACAGAGGTTTGTCGAGCCAGGACGGCGAGTCAAACCGACCGCAGGCTGAGGGTCGGGAGGTGAACGGAACAAACTTCAGTGCTGCCTGCATCCCCTCACCCCAACCCTCTCGCAAGGGGCGAGGGAGAAGACGATTACCACTGTGAAAACGTCGGGGGAACCGCATCCAGCGGTGAAGTAATAGGCGCAGTCAGCGAGAGCACGATTTCATTGGATGCCACCTTTTGCCCCTTCTCATCTTCAGCAATCACCGACAGACGCCACTGATTCTGCGCCCCTTCGCTGCTGTTCCAGCGCGGCATGATCACCGTCCAACCGTCGTCACTGCGCGGGTTCGCAGGCGGCGTTAAGCTCAGTGCCTGGGTATCCCCTTGCCAGCGCAGTTCACGCAGGCCATGCGTACTGTTGATCTGCAGTTTTAACGCCACCGTTTCACCCGGCTGTAAATCCCAAGGCGGCGTGGCGAGATAGACAGAGAGGGTTTTGCGCTGACGGTACTCAAACACCGGCGCTGTGTTGCGTACCGGATTATCATATCGACTGCCACGCAGAGAGCCGCTCTGGGTGAGTTCCCCGGCTGAAAGCTGCTTCCATAATGGCACCCCAAACTGGTAGTTGAGCTTAAGACCAAGATCGTTTTGACTGACCCCGCTCTCACCCTGCTTATGATGCGCTGACACCGTCACCAACGGAACCGGGGTGTAGCTCAACCCGACTTTGACCGCCACCGGATTGTGGTAGCCCGTGCCGGTATCAAAAAGATCGACGTTATCGCCAAAATACTGCTCAACGCTCAGGCTGGTGTTGAGTTTTTGCCAGAACGGCAGACTGGCCTGGGCAGTAATGTCATAGCCACGCGCCATGCGCTGTTGCAGCGTGGCTGTGCGATAGTCCCAGTTGCTTAGCGGTTGGTAGTAGTTAGCAGAAAATTGCAGCGATTCGCCCCATACTTCGGCACCCAGCCCGGTGCGGGCAATATTTTCGTCGATGAGATTGTCATAAAAAGTGTTGTAACCAATACGCCAGGTGCCTGCATTCCAGCGCTGACCCAGCCCGACGTTACCCACCAGCCCGGCATCCTGCTGCGTAAGCCCAAGCTGGCTCCAGCTTAAATAGCGGTCGGTATCCTGCAAAGGCACAAACCAGTCGCCGTGACTGCCGATAAACCCGCCATCGTCATCCACTTTAAAATCGACCGTCGCTTTACCCCAGGGAGATAACAGCGTCTCCACCTGCTGATTCACTTCGTCACTGAGCACATCCCGCGCCTGCCCCAGCGCAAATAACCGTGCCTGCTCGCCGGTGGTGAGCCCATTGTCGGTCATGCTCGCCTCACCAAACGCTTTGGCCATCTCCGCAAGGTGCTTTTCTCCGGCCTGAGACTCGGGGGCCATCCCCAGGTCGGGCAGGTTATCGCCGTTGGTATCAAAGGGGTTTTGCGCCTTCTGCACGTAGCTCTGCGAGACAGTGGCAGCACTTCCTGCCAGCGGCAAGAACAACAAAAAGGGAATCGGAGAAGAGAAAAAACGACGCATCACTGTTCTGAAGAGGAACTCCGGGTATTTATTGCGAGCCAGTTCACAGAGTAGCGTTTTACGCGAGGAATTTCAGCCTGCGGGAAAATTTCAGGAAAATCCTTAATCCTCGCGCCTCGTTCCCGCTACAGTTAATGCATCAAAACCCGTGAGGATGCAGGATGAAGCAGACACTGAAGTGGGCGTTATGCAGTGCCGTCATGTTCTATGGTGCCGCAGCCAGCGCCAATACCACCTTCCAGCTACAGTCCCCCGCCTTTGGCGACAACGCGTTGATGGAGAAAAAATTTGCCGGTAACGCCAAAAATAACCCCAACTGTACCGGTGACAATATCTCTCCCGCTCTGGTGTGGAGCAATGCGCCCGCTGAAACAAAAAGCTTCGCCCTCGTGGTTCACGACCCGGAAGGCGCTACCGGACTCGGGGTAACGCACCTGGTGGCCTATAACATTCCACAGGCGACGACGGGTTTTGGTGAAAACGATCTCCGCGACGGGAAAAACTTTACCGGAGGCAAAAACACGCCAGGTAATTTTCGCTGGCACGGCCCCTGCCCACCACCGGGCAGCGGCGCACACCATTACACCTTCACGCTGATTGCCACCAGCCTGAACCCTGATTTACCGGAAGGTCTCACCCGCGAGCAGCTTTTCGATCGCCTGAGAGGCCACACGCTGGCCGCTGCGGGCTTAATTGGCCGTTTCGGTCAGTAAGGCTTTTAGCTCCGGTAGACATGAACCGCAGTTGGTACCGCAGCGCAACTTTTTACCCAGCGCAGCGGTACTGTCGCAGCCCCCGGCAATGGCGGCGCGAATAGCATTTTCCCCCACGCTAAAACAGCTACAGACAGTGCGCCCCGGATCGGGTGCATCGGCGGCGGCTTTGCCTGCCAGCAGAGCATGACGCATCTTCGGCGTTTGCGGCGGCGTGGCGAAGGCGGCGGTAATGGTCTGATGCGACACCGCGGGCAGATGTGCGCTGGCCCAGAATCCCAGCATCAGCGTTTCCCCCTGCCAGGCGAGCAACGTAAACACCGTGCCGGCCCGCAGTTGCTGCATCTGCCAGTTTCGTACCCGGCAATGTTCGATAAGCCAGGGGGCGATATCGCTGTCTCCGGCCAGCGTCAGGTGCGTTAGCTCTCCAGCAGCTTTGCGTATCCAGTGGAAGGCAGCAGACGGCGGTAACGCTTCCCGGCAATAGAGTTCACCCTGCCAGGCCGGTTGCCAGCGAGCAATCCGTACCGCCGTTTGTTTACTTTCGGGCTGCCCGGAGTGCGGACAGCAGATGCTATCGACCAGCGCATTGACCTTCCCCTGGCGAGCAAAGCAGTGGTTCCAGTGCATCGGGGAAAAGAGCACCCCGATGCGTTGCCCGCTATGGACCTTTGCCCGCGCCACCATGACGCCGCGTGGGGAGATAATGCGCACCAGTCCGCCGTCAGAAATAGCATAGCGCTCTGCATCGAAAGGGGCGATCTCAACAAAGGGTTCCGGGATATGCTGCATCAGTTTTTCCACAGTACCGGTACGGGTCATGGTGTGCCACTGGTCGCGAATACGCCCGGTGTTGAGCAACAGCGGATAGAGTGTGCTGACGTTCGCCATGGTTGAAATGGGGGTGACAGGCACCATCCGTAGCCTGCCCGTCGTGCGCCAGCCTTTGTCGAAATTAAGCGTCGTCATCGGCCATTGCACCGGCTCAAGCGCATCCCACTGTTCACGGCTGAGCGTCGCCAGCGGGCTGATATCAAATGCGCGTGTTCCGTTATTTTCATAGCCCGACAACGCTGCGTGCTCCGAGAACACCTCATGGGCATGCAGCCAGTTAAACGCCTTACCGTGCCCGAGCGCTGTCGCCACGCGGGCAATAATCCACCAGTCCGCTTTTGCCTGGCCTGGCGGGGGCAAAAATGCCCGCTGGCGGGAGATGCGCCGCTCAGAATTGGTCACTGTGCCATTTTTTTCTCCCCAGGAGAGCGCCGGAAAGCGGATATGCGCATAGCGACTGGTGTCGGTATCAGCCGCCACTTCCGAAACAATCACCAGTGGGCATTTCGCCAGTGCCGTGCAAACCGCATGGCTGTCCGGCAGGGAGACCGCCGGATTTGTACCCATGATCCACACGGCTTTCACCTCACCGCGCCCGATGGCGTCAAACAGATCCACTGCCATCAACCCCGGCGTTTGTGCCAGCCGTTCGGTTCCCCAGAAACGCGCCAGCCGCGCCAGATCGTCCGGCTCGAAGTTCATGTGCGCCGCCAGTTGGTTTGCCAGCCCACCCACCTCACGCCCCCCCATGGCATTCGGCTGTCCGGTCAGCGAAAACGGGCCGCAGCCCGTGCGGGCAAACTTCCCGCTCGCCAGATGCACATTGATAATGGCATTACATTTATCGCTGCCGCTGGCGGATTGATTAATGCCCATCGTGTAGAGCGTGATAGCCCGAGGCGCGGTCAGGAAGAGATCGAAAAAGGTGCTTATAGTTTCAGGTGGCAAGTCGCAAAATGCCGCCACTTTTGCCGTTGTCCATTCTGCGGCAACCGCCAGCGCCTCACCGGCATCATCAAAATCTGCGTTGAGGTTTGCACTGCTTGCAATGGCATTGAGCAACCCGACAAACAGCCCCGCATCGCTCCCCGGTGCCAGTGGCAGATGCAGGTCGGCAATATCACAGGTGGCGGTGACGCGGGGATCGATGACGACGACTTTCATCGCAGGGTTATCCCGCTTCGCCTGAACAATACGTTGATAAAGTACAGGATGGGTCCAGGCCGCATTGGATCCCACCAGAATCAGTAAGTCCGTGTTTTCCGCGTCCTCGTAGCTGCACGGCACCACATCCTCACCGAACGCCCGCTTGTAGCCCGTCACGGCGGAGGACATACACAGCCGTGAATTGGTGTCGATATTGGCCGCACCAATGAATCCTTTCATCAGTTTATTGGCCGCGTAGTAGTCTTCTGTCAGCAGTTGACCCGAGGCATAAAAAGCCACTGCCTGCGGACCATGCTGCGCAATAATTGCCCTTAGCCGATCACCTGCTGCTGCCAGCGCCTCATCCCAGTTCACCTGTCGGTTGTCGAGTTCGGGGTGCAGCAGTCTGTCGCGAATGCCGGTCGTTTCACCGAGCGCGGAGCCCTTCACGCACAGCCGCCCCAGACTGGCGGGGTGCTGCGTATCACCTTTCACGCTGACGCCCGTTTCGCTGACCTGCGCCAGCACGCCGCAGCCTACGCCGCAGTAAGGACAGGTGGTCCGGGTTTCACTCATGAGGCCTCCGCACGCACTAATAACGCCTGATTTCCGACCCAAACTTTGCCGCCTTCAATCTTCACCGGCCAGGCGCGAACGGCAGGTTCTCCGCTCTCTATGCTGCAGCCGTCACGCAGGCGAATACGCTGCTTATAGAGCGGCGAGATAACCATCGGTTCACCATTACTGTCACCGAGCAGGCCGCGCGAGAGCACCCAAGCCTGGCTCCCCGGTTCATGGTTATCCAGCGCATAAACCGACTCACCGAAGCGGAATAAGGCAATTTGCCGCTCACCCAGACGTGCACCTATGCCCGCTTGCTCAGGGATCTCCTCAAGCGTACAAATTGCCTGCCACGGGCGGGTTGAGACGGCTCCCTCATCCCATACTGGCGCGGCGGCGAGCTGGGGTTGTTCACGCACGGTTTCACGCCAGACGGCTTCATCAGGCTTATCGCTGTTCACATAAGAGCGGAAAAGTGCGACACGATCCGGATCGTTGAGGGTGGTCTGCCATTCGCACTGGTAGCTGTCCACGACTCGCGCCATCTCCTCTTCCAGTTCGAGGCCAATATCCAGACTGTCGTTGAGGATCACCTCACGCAGATAGTCGATCCCGCCTTCAAGGTTATCGAGCCAGGTGCTGGTACGCTGCAGGCGGTCAGCAGTGCGGATGTAAAACATCAAAAAACGGTCGACGGTGCGAATCAGCGTCGCTTCATCGAGGTCGCTGGCAAATAAGTCGGCATGGCGAGGTTTCATCCCGCCGTTACCGCAAACGTAGAGGTTCCAGCCTTTATCGGTGGCAATCACCCCCACGTCTTTCCCCTGCGCTTCGGCGCACTCGCGCGTACAGCCCGACACTGCCATTTTGATTTTGTGTGGTGCGCGTAGCCCTTTGTAACGGTGCTCCAGGGTGACCGCCAGTCCGGTGGAGTCCTGTACGCCGTAACGACACCAGGTCGAACCGACGCAGGATTTCACCGTGCGTAGCGACTTCCCGTACGCGTGCCCGGTCTCAAAACCGGCCGCCACCAGTTCAGACCATATAGCAGGCAACTCTTCGAGTCGCGCACCAAACAGGTCAATACGCTGTCCGCCGGTCACTTTGCTGTACAACTGGTAGCGTTTGGCGATCTGCCCAATGGCAATCAGTCCATCCGGCGTTACTTCGCCAGCAGGCATACGCGGCACAATGGAATAGGTCCCGTCCTTCTGGATGTTAGCGAAGTAACGGTCATTGGTGTCCTGCAACGGCAGGTGTGCAGGTTTGAGCAGATACTCATTCCAGCAGGAGGCCAGAATAGAGCCGACCAGCGGTTTGCAGACCTCACAGCCGTGACCACTGCCGTAGCGATTGAGCAACTGGGCAAAGGTGCGAATGTGGTTAACGCGTATCAGATGGTGCAGTTCCTGGCGTGAATACGGGAAGTGTTCGCAGATATCTTTTTTGACTTCGACGCCCTGCTGCGCCAGTTGGTACTCCATCACCTGTTTCACCAGAGCGCTACAGCCACCACAGCCGGTTGCCGCTTTGGTGCAGCTTTTGATGGCCCCCATATCGGTCGCCCCGCCGCTCACCGCCGCACAGATATCACCTTTGGTGACGTTATGGCAGGAGCACAACTGGGCGCTCTCCGGTAACGCCGCAACGCCCAGCGCTTTCGGCGCGCCGCCCGCCAGTGCAGGCAGGATCAGGCTCTCCGGCTGGGCGGGCAGCGCCATGTCGTTAAGCATCATTTGCAGCAAAGTGGCATATTCACTGGCATCGCCCACCAGCACGCCGCCGAGCAGCCGTTTGCCGTCCTCGCTTACCACGATTTTTTTGTAGATTTGTGCCGGGCCGTCGGTCCACTGGTAGCTCAGGCAACCCGGTGTGCGTCCGTGGGCATCACCGAAACGACGCCACATCTACGCCCAGCAGCTTGAGCTTGGTGCTCATGTCTGCACCGCTGAATTTCAGCGCTTCATCACCGAGACTGCCCGCCACGACACGCGCCATCTGGTAACCCGGTGCGACCAGGCCATAGACTTTGCCTTCCCATACCGCACATTCACCGATGGCATAGATGTTGTTCGTCCGAGGTGCGGCACTGGTCGTCAATCTGAATACCGCCACGCTCGCCCAACTGTAGACCACTGCTACGCGCCAGCGCATCCTGCGGGCGAATGCCCGCCGAGAAGACCACCATGTCGGTGGTCAGGCTCTCGCCGTCGGCAAAGTTCAGCGTCAGCCCGTTCAGGCTGACGTGACAATGTCACGTGTCGATTTACTGGTGTGAACCTGCACGCCCAGTGCGGTGATTTTCTGGCGCAGCATCGCACCGCCCTGTTCATCCAGTTGCACCGCCATCAGCGCCGGGGCAAACTCCACCACGTGGGTTTCCAGGCCCAGTTGTTTCAGCGCATTCGCCGCCTCCAGCCCCAGCAGACCGCCGCCGATCACCACTCCGCGTGTCGCATTTTTGGCCCGGCGTGGCAATCTCATCCAGATCGTCCAGCGTGCGGTAGACAAAGCAGCCTTCGCTGTCGTGCCCTGGCACCGGCGGCACAAATGGGTACGAGCCGGTTGCCAGCACCAGTTTATCCCAGTGGGTTTCATGGCCTTTGGCGTCGCGCACCACTCTGCAGGTCGCGGTCTATCTCCACCACCTGGCGGGAGAGATGCAGTTCAATGCCGTGTTCAGCAAAGAAATCGCCCTGCACCATCGAGAGCGAATCTGCGCTGCGCCCGGCAAAATACTCGGACAGGTGCACACGGTCGTAGGCGGCATACTGCTCTGCACCAAACACCACAATGTGATATTCACGATGAAGATCACGGCTGACACATTGCTCAAGAAAATGGTGGCCGACCATGCCATGTCCGACCACAACCAGCGTAGGTTTTGTCATCATTGGAATTCCTGCAGCCGTTGGCTGCGCTGAAAAGTTGTCGAATAAGCCAGTCCGCCTGCGGCGTCTCTGGCGTGTTGAGTCGTTCGGTGAGCGCGGCGGCGCTGGCGCAATCGCCCATCAGCAGCACGCCTTCCAAGTTGTCCGTTTCGTACCAGTAAGCGGCGATAGTGACCGCTCAACGGGTCAAACGTGGTCCAGGCGTCATCCTCAGGTGTCGCGGCGACCCGGCCAGCGCTAAACAGGTCGATACCGGTTACCTTGAGGCGCGTCCCGCTGTCCTGCCAGGCAAAGTCCACGTTGTGCCTGCACCCAGCAGGCGCGCTGCCAGGACGTTCGCCTGTTGCAGACAGGGGGCAACCAGCCCCCAGGTCTGTCCGTTGATTTCACAGCATTCGCCGATAGCACTTACGCCCCCCGACGATGTGCGCAACTGCCCGTCCACCACGATGCCGCGCTCACAGTGAAGGCCGCTACGTCTCGGCAAGTGCTACCGCCGGGCGCACCCCGGTTGCCATCACGACGCGGCTGGCCGCAACAACCTGCCCGGTGGTCAGACGTGACGCTGGATGGATTGATTTCACTGATGCCAGCGCAAAGCGCGCATTCAATACCGCGAGCCTGCAGATGCCCCGCCAGCAGCGCACCCGCCTGCGCATCAAGCTGCTGTTCCATCAACCATTCAGCGCGATTGATCAACGTGACATTGTCACCTCTTCGACGCAGGGCAGCAGCGACCTCAACACCGAGCACCCCTCCGCCAAGCACGACGACAGGCCCCTTTCCCGCCAGAATTGCGTCAACGTCATCGAGGGTGCGGAACGTTTTAACGTGCGGTAAATCGTAACCCGGCACGGGAGGAACAAAAGGCACTGAACCCGTGGCAAACACCAGCTCATCCCACTCCAGCAGATTCCTGTCCGTTCTGAGCTGGCGAGCGGTCAGATCCACGTCGCTGACACGCTCCCCGCGCAACACCGTGACGTTGCGATCTGCGTACCACTGATCCGTGTGCAGCACGGTGTCAGTGAAGGTCTTCTCTCCGCTAAGTACTGGGGAAAGCTGAATGCGGTTGTAGGCGTGCACTGGTTCATCGCCGACTACAGTAATAGCGAAGCGACTGTTGCTGGACGCCGTGAGTGTCTCAACAAGGCGGGTTGCCGCCATGCCGTTGCCGATAATGACCAGTCGCGTCGTCATCATTGCGCCTTAAGCCGCTTTCGGCTGCTTTTCATAGAGGAACTGCAGGATCTGCTGGCGCAGGTGATGGTAACGACTGTCATCCGCCAGTTGCACCCGGTTGCGCGGACGCGGCAGATTGACATCAACAATTTCCCCGACCGTCGCCGCCGGACCGTTGGTCATCATCAGCACCCGGTCAGAAAGCAGAACAGCTTCGTCCACATCATGGGTGATCAACACGATGGTGGTATTGAGCGACTGCTGAATGTGCATCACCGTGTCCTGCAAATGGGCGCGTGTCAGGGCATCCAGCGCACCGAAGGGTTCATCCATCAGCAAGACTTTGGGTTTCATTGCCAACGCACGGGCAATGCCCACGCGCTGTTTCATACCGCCAGAAATTTCACCAGGCCGTTTATGCAGCGCATGGCCCATCTGTACGCGCTCCAGGTTATGCTCAATCCACTCCCGGCGCTCAGCTTTGTTCATGGTGCGACGAAACACCTGGTCTACGGCCAATGCGACGTTGTCGAAACAGGTGAGCCACGGCAGCAGGGAGTGGTTCTGGAATACCACTGCACGCTCTGGGCCTGGCCCGGCGATTTCCCGGTTATCACACAGCAACCCGCCTTCGGTAGGCAGCGTGATCCCGGCAATGAGGTTAAGTAAGGTCGATTTACCGCAGCCAGAATGACCAATGAGGCTCACGGTTTCCCCTTCATGAATGTCGAAGGAGACGTTTTGCAGCGCCACAAAATCACCACCGGCCGTCGAGAAACGCTGGCTGACCGCCTGGACCTGAATTAAGGGTTTCATGCTCATGATTATTTCTCCTGCCAGCTAAAGCGTCGCGCCACCAGCATCAGCCCCTGCTCCAGCAGCAGGCCAACAACACCGATAATGACGATGGCAATTAGAATGTTTTCTACGTTGAGGTTGTTCCACTCGTTCCAGATCCAGAAACCGATACCCAGTCCTCCGGTCAGCATTTCGGCGGCAACGATCACCAACCAGGCAATGCCAATCGACAGACGCACACCGGTCAGTACCGCAGGTAAAACCGCCGGAAAGAGAATGCGGCGCATCACGGTCCACTCGGAGAGTTGCAGCACGCGGGCCACGTTCAGGTAATCCTCCGGAATGCGTCTAACCCCTTCGGCGGTGTTAATCACCATAGGCCAGATGGAGCAGATAAAAATGGTCCAGCTTGAGGCCGGTTCGGCTTTCTGGAACAGCAACAGGCCGATAGGCAGCCAGGCCAGGGGGCTAACCGGGCGCAACAGTGCGATCAGTGGGTTAAACATGCGGGCGAAAAAGACAAAGCGGCCAATCAGAAAGCCCAGCGGAATGCCCACCAGTGCTGCCAGACCAAAGCCGATACCCACACGCTGCAGTGAGGCCAGTACGTTCCAGCCAATGCCCATGTCATTCGGCCCGTCGCGGTAGAACGGGTCGGCGAACAGCGTCATGGCCGAGTCCAGAGTACTGAGCGGCGTGGGGAATCCTTTGCTGTTAATGGCAGCCAATTGCCAGGCCACCAGCAGCAGTCCCAGACCTAACAGGCCAGGAAAAATACGTTCCGCGACGGCGCGGGCCTTTCTCGACCATGCAGGTGCGGTGCGGCGAACCTGCACGGCTGGCATCACCAACACCTCGGCAGTGGCAGGCGTCGTGTCGACGTGCTGAATTTTATGTGCGTGTTTCATCTCAGACCCCTGTGCGTTGAATAGCAAAACCTGTTGCATACTGCTCCGGCGATTCACCGGTCCAGCGCGTGCCGTCCATCAGCGTGCTTGTGCGCAGGCTGTTGTTCGGTATCGATATGCCACCGAGGGCGGTCGCCGCCTCTTTCCATACATCTGTACGGTTGATGCGACTGGCAATCGCCGTGTAGTCCGGAGTGGATTTCAGTAATCCCCAGCGGCGGAACTGGGTTAAGAACCACATGCCGTCGGAAAGCCAGGGGTAACTCACCTGCCCCTCATTGAAGAAACGGATAGCATGGGCATCCTGCCAGCGTTGGCCCGCACCGTTGTCGTACTCCCCCAGCATGCGCCCGGTGAGGTACTGTTCTTTAGTGTTGAGCCAGGCACGGCGGGAGAGAATGCGGGCGGTCTCCCGGCGGTTGTCCGGCGACGCGTCTATCCAGCGTGCGGCTTCCATTACCGCACACACCAATGCACGGGCGGTGTTCGGGTTCTGTTCCACCCATGCGCTACGGGTACCGAGGATCTTCTCCGGATGGTCCGGCCAGATGGATTGACTGGTGGCCGCCGTAAAACCGATACGGTCGTTAATGGCACGGGCATTCCAGGGTTCGCCGACGCAAAAGCCGACCATGTTGCCGATGCGCATATTCATCACCATTTGCGGAGGCGGAACGACCACAGTGCGAATATCGGTGAAGGGATTGATGCCTCCGCTCGCCAGCCAGTAATAGAGCCACATGGCGTGGGTACCCGTCGGGAAGGTATGGGCGAAGGTATAAGTACCTGGTTCGCTTTGCCCAACCAGGGTTTTCAGGCTCTCCACGCTGGTCACGCCTTTTTCCTGTAGATCGCTTGCGAGCGTGATCCCCTGTCCGTTCTGGTTCAGCGTCATCAGGTTTGCCATCGACTGCGGTTTACCCGCAATCCCTAACTCCAGCCCATACAGCAAGCCGTAAAGAATGTGTGCCGCATCCAGTTCGCCGGAGACCAGTTTGTCGCGAACGGCGGCCCAGCTGGCCTCTTTGGTCGGCACCAGCGTAATGCCGTATTTTTTGTCGAAGCCTTTCAGTGCCGCGATAACCAGCGGTGCACAGTCGGTCAGCGGAATAAAGCCAACCCGTACCGTCGTCTGTTCCGGTTTATCTGAACCCGCAGCCCAGGCGGACTGCATCAGCCCTGGCAGCAGCATAGCCCCTCCCAGTGCTGCCCCGGCCTGCAGAAAACGTCGTCGTGTCAATGAAACGGTTGAATCACCCATATGCACTCCCAAAGCAAAAAAAAAGCGCCCGTTGGTGCTTTTGCACCAACGGACGCCTTTATCCGCGAAGCTGATTAACCGCCGTTGGTTACCCGCTTCTGTTGTCTGAATCTCTTTATGGGTAATGCAACGTATGTGCCAGAATTATTCCTGCATATTTGGCTGCTTTTACGCCTGTTTGTTCCTGCTGTCGCACGGTCGTTGTGCAGCAAATGCCCATAGACCGTGCAACTACTCCTTTGGAGTTACACCCCATAAGGCCCTGACGGTAAGCAGTGCACGGGCGATTTCGACCATCCGCTGGTTTTTGTCCATCGCCATTTTGCGCAGGCACTGCCAGGCCTGTTCTTCGCTCATATTCTGGTGGTTCATCAGTACATTTTTGGCTTTATCGATGACCTTACGTTCTTCGAGAGTGTCTTTCAGAGAGGCCAGTTGCTGACTGAGTTGTTCAATTTCCTGAGCCTGCTGACGCACCAGTGGCAACAGGGTTTTATCCTGGTAGAGACGTGTCGCATCAACGGGGGCCTGCTGCGTATGCAGTGCAATGACCTCGTCATCCTCACTGAGCAGGCGATCGGTTTCCCGGTTAAGCGCATTGATGAGCGTTTCTTCGAGCGTGCGTAGAAATTCCAGGCGCTGAGTTTGCAGGGCAAACCAGCGTAACGCATTATCACCTTTATCTGTCGGTGGTGTACGGGTACAGGCCAGGCGACGCATCTGTTCAATCTCCAGCCCCGCCCCACACTCTTTGCTGAACAGCGCCGTTAGGGTGGGATCAGAGAGAGAAAGAAAGGTATCGAAACAGGGCTGCTGGCCGTCAATGCGGTCCACCAGCGCCTGACGCTGCCCCTCATTAAACTGCCCGTGGGTAAAACCCATCGCACCCAGCGCACGTTCCTGGCCCACCAGCTCTTTGCCCTGCATAAAGCTGTAGAGCGCTACCAGTCTGGCAGCAATGGTGGGATCGTCGATGCTGTCATTAAGCTGGGGGATAATGTTGAGCAGATAACCGATGGTGCGACTGAACTGCGACATCGCCTGTTCAGCGTCAATATTCCCCTCTTTTATTTGCACTCGCAGTGCAGGAAGTTGTTCCAGCCCCGCAACAGCAGCAGCAATTCGGTGGCATAATGTGCTGCTGGTCAGGGGCTTAAGTCCCTCCAATACGGGCATCAACGCAGCTATTTGCTCGTCTGCCAGTGCACTACTGGCGCGGCACTCCAGACCGTAAAGCCGCCCCCGGGAGCAGAGCCAGATATTTGACGCCCCCCGCTCGCACTGTAGCATGTGGGTCAGATGACTGATTTTCCCGGCCAGCACACCCAACTGGGCCAGCTGACGAAGTTGATTTTTCTGGATTTGACGCGCGTAGCGAAACCAGTCTCTGGCGTCGGTCCGTTCATTCATGCTGACTCTCCGTTTCATTCTCTTAACGGTGAGTTGCAATAACTGTGCCCCCTCGAAGGAGTGAAGATGCAAAAGATTGTGATTGTCGCTAATGGCGCCGCCTACGGCAGCGAATCATTATTTAACAGTTTGCGCCTGGCTATCGCCCTGCGCGAGCAAGAGAGTGACCTGCAACTGCGCCTGTTCCTGATGTCTGACGCAGTCACTGCCGGTCTGCGTGGCCAGAAACCTGCCGAGGGGTATAACATTCAACAGATGCTGGAGATCCTTACTGCACAAGGCGTACCGGTGAAATTATGTAAAACCTGTACGGATGGTCGAGGCATCACCACCCTGCCATTGATTGATGGTGTGGAAATTGGAACCCTCGTGGAACTGGCGCAGTGGACGTTGGCTGCGGATAAAGTCCTGACCTTCTAATCACCCCGATGCTTTAATATTTTTTTCTTATGGATGCCCGCCCGGCATCAAGTTTGCCTGCTGAGTTGCCGATAGGGATAACAGACAACACAGCAGGTACTATAAATATGTTTAGATCCATTCGCGCTCGCATCATTGCAGCGACGGCGGGCTGTCTCGCCATTGCGCTGCTTCTTAACACAGTCATTAATTACCAGGTCACCAGCCAGCATAATCAGGACGCCCAGCAAGATATTCTCTCCAGCACCAGCGGCAGTCACAGTCTCGCCATTACCGACTGGGTGAACAGCAAAATAACGGCCATCTCTTCATTGCAAAAAGTAGCCTTAACTGATGACCCTGTTCCGGTTTTCACTCAGGTGGCACAGGCAGGGGGGTTCATTAACGTCTACGCTGGCTATGCGACGAAGACAGCAAAATTCTCTAATCCGGACGGCGTTCCTGCAGATTATGACCCCACCATTCGTCCGTGGTATCAGCAGGCTCTCAAGGCCGACGCGCCGATTGTGACCGCACCTTATGTGGATGCCGGCAGCGGCAAACTGGTTGTCACCTTCTCTGTCCCTGTAAAAGAGAATGGCACCGTCAAAGCGGTCGTTTCGGGCGATGTCTCGATGGACAGCGTGGTGGCTAACGTGCACGGCATTAATCCGACGCCCAACAGCAGCGGTTTACTGCTCGACAGCGACGGCACGATCATTGCGGCTAACGATGGTAAACTGACGCTGAAGCCTTTTACCGATGCCATTGGCTGGCGTATCACTAAACGATTTGCTTTCGGGTAAATCGGTTCACGGGACGCTTGCCGATGACCGATAAAGAGTTTCTCGCCACCAAAGTGAAGGGGACTAACTGGCAGTTGCTTGTTGCCCTTGACAGCGCAGACTCGACCACCGGTCTGCGTGCTCAGCTTAAGGCATCCGCCATTTCGCTGATTGTCCTGGTACTGCTCGCCGGCGCGTTAATGCACTGGATTGTCGCCACAATGCTGCAGCGTCTGGTTACCATCCGTGATGCAATGAACGCCATCAGCAGCGGGACGGACGATCTCTCCCAGCGTCTGCCCGAACAGGGCAATGACGAGGTGGCGCAAATTGCCCATGCCTTTAACGCCTTCAGCGATAAGCTGTCAGTAGTGATGGTGAAACTGCGTGATTCCAGTACCTCCGTGAAACAGGCAGCGCAGGAAATTGCCGCCGGAAACCACGATCTTTCAGGGCGTACCGAACAGGCCGCTTCCAGCCTGCGTGAAACCGCCAGTGCTGTCGAGCAAATCACCGCTTCCGTTGCCCAGTCAACGGACTCGGCAGCACAAGCGAATACGCAGGCACATACCGCCTCTGAAGCTGCGTCTCGCGGCGGTCAAGGTCGTTTCGCAGGCCATCAGCACGATGCAAACCATCGAAGTAGCCTCAGCCAAGGATTGGGGACATTACCAGCGTCATCGACGGTATCGCTTTCCAGACCAATATTCTGGCACTGAACGCGGCTCGGTAGAAGCAGCTCGAGCGGGTGAACAGGGTCGTGGCTTCGCGGTGGTGGCCGGTGAAGTGCGTAACCTTGCCAGCCGCAGTGCGCAGGCAGCGAAAGAGATTAAAACGCTGATTGAATCGACAACAGAAAGTGTGGCAACCGGCTCTCGCTTTGTCCGTCTGGCTGGTGAAAGCATGGGTGATATCGTCTCCAGCATCGACAGCGTGTCAGTCATCATGCGTGAAATCACCGTGGCGACCAACGAGCAGATGAAAGGTATTCAGGAAATTAATCATGCGGTTATCGACCTCGACCGCATGGTGCAGCAGAATGCCGAACTGGTGATTCAGTCTGCCGCTGCCGCAGGAGCATTGCAGTCTCAAGCGGGTGAGCTCGCTGAAACCGCAGGACATTTCCGCATTTAATCTTCTGTCGGCGCATTTTTTCCACGATTTAATGCGCCGACGCATTTCCCCGCCGAATATTGTCATTTTTGTTTAATCGTTACGACATTAGTTGATCAAAATCAGCATCTGACCCTCTCTCGTTTGGTGTTATGCCATGAGTGATTTGTGAACGACATCACGCACGGGACTTTCCCGCAGGGAGTGCGTTGTTTATAACGACGGGGTTTGAAAATGGCGTTGGTAAAAGCAAGTTTGAAGTTATTTGGTGGGGATACGGTAGTCGTACGTTGTTCTGAAAATTGTCATATTCATCTGATGAGCGAGAAGAGTAATACCTCCGCCGCTCAACGCGATGTTCTGAGCGTCCAGAATCGCGCCAGCGCGTATCTGGCGGTGCCTTACAGCGGTATCTGGAATGTGCTGATCGACAGCCACAGCCAAACGCTGGAGCACTCAATCAGCTACGTTCCGGCATAACGCCTTATCAGGCAAAACCAGGCTTCAGTTCCGGGCCTGGTTTTTCTCCCTCCAGCAGCACCCGCACCCGCCCCACCAGTTCATTCAGGCAGTCGTCCTGCATACCCAGTTTGATAAGTTCCTGCTCAAGGGAGAAAAGATACTGCGCATTCGTGCCCAGAGGGCCGGTCGCTGAGGCGATTAAAGGCGCAATTACCTGCGCACGCGTGTCTGATTCATAAAGCGGATGGCGAGGGTCCATGATAAACACCAGCGCATTAACCGTACGGCCGTCATCAAGTTCCAGCTTGCGCCAGCTCGGCAGGTAGCACCCCGTGATCATCTCACGTTTCCAGAGCAGCATTAGCTCTTCATTGAGATCCATATCCGGTAAACGATAAGCGACGCCCGTCGTGCGTCCGCCCTCTTTCAGTGCAAGCATGCGCCCAGGATGACAGGCTGTCCCGCGGCCTGCGGTCAGGCGCAAACAGAAGGCACGATGCCATCCCACCAGTGTCCCCGTACAGGATTCGATAAATTCTAACGCCGGGTTCCACATCAGAGAGCCGTAACCGAAAATCCACACCGGGCCGTCATCAGGCCGACAGGCAAGCGTAGCAGCCAGGGACGCAGCTCGCTGTTCCGCTGACCATAACAGCGAGGCTTCAATATCCCCGAATGCTGTTTTACAGTCAGCCTTCATCAAAAAATCACGTGTTATCACTTTCTACCTCCGCCACTGCAGGCTTCCGTGCGACGACTATACTGCTGCCTTCATGGCGCTTTTCAATGACGATATGCAATTCACGGACCGTTTTCAAGTGGACACGAGGCGGCGTTATAACAAGGTTGAGTTAATACTTATGCGGAGAAAATAAAAAGCGCTCGTGATATTCACGTAATTATTTCTTTTTGTGCCATTTATCGTCATCACCCTTTTCATAATCATGTTTTACTGCCGCCCAGGCCACACGGTGTGCGGTTTCTTCGCGCGAAGCATCATCACGGCGATCCTCTTTATCCTTATATTGCTGCCACGCACTGTTAAAGGCTTCTTTGTAGATGTCCTGAGCATGCGCTGGAAGCACATGCTGCACGCTATCGGGGAGTTCAGATTTGCTTTTATACGGCATGATTCGCTCCTTTTTGGATTGAAAGGTAAGTCTGGACGCTATACGCTCTCTTCGCCACAAAACGACGAATTATTGTGATATTAAAAATAATATCACCATGTAAATTAAATGATTTTTTCCAATAACATCCACTAATAGATTATTCAATTAAGAATCAACTCATGTAGTAAATAAAAGTAAAAAATGCCTTGCAAGGTGCTTTTGTCTGCTATTTTAGCTGCTGATTTTTCTTTCTATAATTACAAACACCTGCTCTGGATGGAGATAAAAATGACAACAACACATGAGGCGGTTAAGACCCGCCATAAGGAGACCAGCCTGATTTTCCCGGCGCTGGCACTGGCGGTGCTGGTTTTTTGGGGTAACAGCCAGTCGCTGTCAGTGGTTATTGGGATAAATATCCTTGCGTTGGTGGGCATTTTATCCAGCGCATTTAGTGTCGTTCGTCATGCCGACGTGCTGGCACATCGCCTGGGTGAACCTTTCGGTTCCCTGATTTTGAGCCTTTCCGTCGTTATCCTGGAAGTGAGTCTGATTTCAGCATTAATGGCGACCGGTGATGCAGCACCAACGCTGATGCGCGACACGCTCTATTCCATCATTATGATCGTGACCGGCGGACTGGTAGGCTTTTCACTTCTGCTGGGCGGACGTAAATTTGCCACTCAGTACGTTAACCTATTCGGTATCAAACAGTATCTTATCGCCCTCTTCCCGCTGGCGGTGATTGTGCTGGTCTTCCCGGTTGCCTTGCCTGGGGGCAACTTCACCACTGGTCAAGCGCTGTTGGTTGCGTTGATTTCAGCCGCGATGTACGGCGTGTTTCTGCTTATTCAAACCAAAACGCACCAGAGCCTGTTTGTCTATGAGCATGAAGATGACGGCGACGATGATGACCCACACCACGGTAAACCCTCGGCACACAGCAGCGTGTGGCACACGGTCTGGTTACTGGTGCATCTGGTTGCGGTTATTGCCGTCACCAAAATGAACGCCAACCCGCTGGAACATCTCCTCACCGAAATGGACGCCCCGGTGGCCTTTACTGGCTTCCTGGTGGCACTGCTGATCCTCTCCCCGGAAGGCCTGGGGGCATTGAAAGCTGTCCTCAACAACCAGGTACAGCGTGCGATGAACCTCTTCTTCGGGTCGGTGCTGGCCACCATCTCACTGACCGTGCCGGTGGTGACGTTAATTGCCTGGATGACGGGGAACGAGCTGGTCTTTGGTCTGGGTAAACCAGAACTGGTGGTGATGCTGACGGCGCTGGTGTTGTGCCAGATTTCGTTCTCTACGGGGAAAACCAACGTGCTGAACGGTGCGGCGCATCTGGCACTGTTTGCCGCGTATCTGATGACGATTTTTGCCTGACACCCTTGCCATAACCTGACAGGTACGTAATAAAAAACCCGCTTAGCTAAGCGGGTTTTTTATCATCATGCGAACTTAGTTGCTGGTATCCAGCTCGTCGAAGTTCTTAACCAGATCGTCAATTGCTTTGATCTGTTTCAGGAACGGCTCCAGTTTATCCAGCGGCAGTGCGGACGGGCCATCGCATTTGGCGTTGGCTGGATCCGGGTGGGCTTCGATAAACAGACCAGCAAGACCGGTTGCCATGCCAGCACGAGCCAGCTCTGCTACCTGGGCACGACGGCCACCCGATGCAGCACCAAACGGGTCGCGGCACTGCAGGGCATGGGTGACGTCGAAGATAACCGGGGAATTACCGGAGACGTTTTTCATCACGCTGAAGCCCAGCATGTCGACCACCAGGTTGTCGTAACCGAAGTTGCTACCGCGGTCGCACAGAATAACTTTGTCGTTGCCGCCTTCAGCGAATTTATCAACGATGTTACCCATCTGGCCCGGGCTCACAAACTGCGGTTTCTTCACGTTAATGACAGCACCGGTCTTCGCCATCGCTTCAACCAGATCGGTCTGACGTGCGAGGAAGGCAGGCAGCTGAATCACATCCACGACATCGGCCACCGGCTGTGCCTGGCTGGCTTCATGGACGTCGGTGATGATTTTCACGCCAAACGCCTGTTTCAGCTCCTGGAAAATCTTCATCCCTTCTTCCAGGCCTGGACCTCGATAAGATTTGATCGAGGAACGGTTGGCTTTATCAAAAGAGGCTTTGAACACGTAAGGAATGCCCAGCTTCTGGGTCACGGTCACGTAGTGTTCGCAGATGCGCATCGCCAGATCGCGAGATTCCAGCACGTTCATACCGCCGAACAGAACAAACGGCAGATCGTTGGCAACCTTGATATCGCCAATGCTAACCACTTTTTGGGTCATATAATTCCCTTACAGAGTGAGTCGATAAATTCTGGTTTAATGCAGTGTAATTTGTTTGTGCGAAATGGTATTGATTTGCGCACGAATCATTTCGCTGATCGGGTCCTCAGGACACTGCTCAACAAAGTAACTCAGGTCATTCAACGCAACGTGATCGCACTCGAGTTGCGCATAAATCAATCCCCGGTCGCGGATCTCATACGGATCTTCCGGATTAAACTGCAGAAGTGCTTCGCTGGTCCGTAAAGCCAGTTCCATCTGCTGCTCTTCCATCAGCGCAGATTTGAGCGTGTCCAACAGCTTGCGAATAACTTCCGCGTTGTCCGCTTCGTCGAGATCTTCGTTAAACAGCTCTGCCACCGGGCTGATATTGCCTTTCAGCCACACTTCCAGCGTATGCTCGTCGAGCGTATCGCCGTTAAACGGATTGATAAGCCACATTTCGCCGTCCATCCACTCCGCACGAAGGATCAGTTGGGTCGGGAAAATGACCGGCATCAATGGAATATCCAGATGCCCGGCAATCCATAATAAAATCGCCCCCAGGGAGACGGCACTGCCCTGACGGTTTTTAAGCACTTTGTCCAGCCACAACGCGTCCGACAAGCGATACACGCCGCGGGTATCTTTAAAGCCCCATTCGCCATAAAACAGCTCGAGCAGTTTTTCCAGCTGCCCATCCTGCGGCTCAAGCTCTGAGATCTCCTCACGCGCCAGACTCAACAGTCGTTCCAGTTCGTCATGGACAAACTGCGACGGAAAGTCATCACGAACCCCTTCAGAAATCAGGATCATCCCATCACATAATGGCGCTTTGTTAAATTCGAAATCGGCTAACGACCGCATGTCTTACCCCAGTATCGGTATCTTTGTGGCGGCGAGTTTTATGATGATGTACAGCACCACCAGCCCCAGCAAAAACGTGATAAAGCCTGTTTGCTGGCTGCGCGGACGACCTCGCCCAAGCGCAATGAAACCCAAAACGATGTAGATGATAACGCCAAACAGCTTCTCCGTCAGCCATGTCCCATTCACAGTAAATGGCATATAACGTGTCACAATGATTAAGCCCACGCCGCTAAGCAGTAAGACAGAGTCAATGACGTGGGGTACCACGCGTGTCCAACGTGCATTAGCACGAGGGTTTTGCGTGAACTGCCACCAGTAGCGCAGGACAAACAGGCTAATGGTCAAGGCAACCGACGTCAAATGTACATTAATCAAAACGTTATATGTGCCCATTGTGCGGTTACTCCTGTAACGGCAGGCGAGCGAGAGATAAACGATCGTTGTCGCCATAGTCCCGGCAGGTTTCCACCTGCTCATAACCGTCAGCGCAAAAGAGTGCGCGGACAGCGTCACCCTGCCGCCAGCCATGTTCAATCAGTAGCCAGCCGCCGGGGCGTAAAAAGCGCTTCGATTGTGCGATTATCCACGCAATGTCTGCAAGCCCTTCTTTTGCCGCTACCAGTGCAGAACGCGGCTCGAAACGCACGTCTCCCATGGCAAGGTGTGGGTCCTGCTCGTCAATGTATGGTGGATTGCTGACAATCATGTCAAACGTTTCCCCCTCCAGCGCACTGAACCAGTGGCTGGCAAGCACCGTCACATTGTTGATGCCCAGATGCTGTGCGTTGCGTGTCGCCAGCGCTACCGCGTCAGGAATGACATCCACCGCCGTAACCTGGCAGTCCGCTCTTTCACTCGCCAGCGCCAGCGCAATGGCGCCGGTGCCTGTACCGAGATCGAGAATGCGTGCCGGATTTTCAGGCAGACGACTGAGCGCCTGTTCAACCAGGCATTCGGTATCAGGGCGTGGGATTAGCGTGGCCGCCGAGACAAACAATGGCAGCGACCAGAATTCCCGCACACCCACAAGATGGGCCACCGGCTCGCCGCGTTCACGGCGTGCAAGCAAATGCTCAAGCTGTTGCTGTTCATCGACGCTGAGTGGCGTTTCACCAAATGCAAGAATGAAGGTGCGTGCACGCCCCGTCACAAACCCCAGCAGGATCTCAGCGTCACGACGCGGGCTTTCGCTTTGTGACAAGCGATTTATCGCGTCATGAAGCCAGTGCTGAAAATCCATTAGTCCTGTCCGGCAAGCGCTGCCAGCTGATCTGCCTGGTATTCCTGAACAATAGGCTCGATCAGTGCATCCAGTTTACCTTCCATCACTTCGTCAAGACGGTAGATGGTCAGGTTAATGCGGTGATCGGTCACACGTCCCTGCGGAAAGTTATAGGTGCGGTTACGGTCGGAACGGTCGCCACTGCCCAACAGGTTACGGCGGGTTGACGCTTCAGCCTGCTGGCGTTTCGCCATTTCTGCGGCATGAATACGTGCACCCAACACAGACAACGCCTTGGCTTTGTTTTTGTGCTGAGAGCGTTCGTCCTGACACTCCACCACGATGCCGGTTGGCAAGTGGGTAATACGGATAGCAGAGTCAGTGGTGTTAACGTGCTGACCGCCCGCGCCTGAAGAGCGGAAGGTATCTATACGCAGATCCGCCGGGTTAATGTCCGGCAGTTCAGCTTCCGGCAGCTCAGGCATCACCGCCACGGTGCAGGCAGACGTATGGATGCGCCCCTGAGATTCGGTTGCTGGTACACGCTGCACGCGATGGCCACCGGATTCGAATTTCAGGCGACCATAGACACCATCACCACTGATTTTGGCAATCACTTCTTTATAGCCACCATGTTCACCTTCGTTGGCGCTCATGATTTCTACTCGCCAGCGGCGAGATTCAGCATAACGGCTGTACATGCGGAACAGGTCACCGGCAAAAAGTGCCGCTTCGTCACCGCCGGTACCGGCGCGGACTTCCACAAACGCACTGCGCTCATCATCGGGATCTTTGGGGAGCAAGAGGATCTGCAGATGCTGTTCAAGTTGCTCGCTTTTTTCTTTCGCTTCGCGCAGCTCTTCCTGCGCCATTTCGCGCATTTCCGGATCGTCAAGCATCATCTGCGCGGTTTCGATATCGTCCTGAATCTGTTGCCAGTCAGTAAAGCAGCGGGAGACGTCGCTTAATTGCGCGTATTCACGGGATAAGGCGCGGAATCGCTCCTGATCGGCGATAGTTTGCGCGTCACCCAACAGCGCCTGAACTTCTTCATGACGCTCGTGTAGGGCTTCCAGTTTGGCAACGATAGAAGGCTTCATAGGCGTAAATGCACCTTGTTATAAGAGATTGTTGTGCTACTCCAGCCCGAGGCTGTTGCGCAGAATATGCAGGCGTTCATCGTCCCCGTCACGGGCAGCCTGCTGAAGAGATTTGGTTGGTGCGTGGATCAGGCGATTGGTCAGTTTCCAGGCCAGATCCTGCATGATGGCCTGCGCATCACCGCCCTGTTCAAGGGCTGCCAGCGCTTTCGTGGTAAGTTCATCACGCACGAGCTCAGACTGGCTACGGTAATCGCGGATGGTCTCGCTGGCACTTTGTGCGCGCAGCCAGGCCATAAATTCACTGGTTTCCTGTGCAACGATGGTTTCGGCCTGAACGGCTGCCGCTTTTCGCTGCGCAAGGTTGTGTTGAATAATACTTTGCAGATCGTCAACGCTGTAGAGATAGGCGTTTGCCACCTTGCCCACTTCCGGTTCAACATCGCGTGGGACCGCGATATCCACCAGCAGTACGGGTTGGTTACGGCGTGCTTTCATAGCGCGTTCCACCATGCCTTTGCCGATGATTGGCAACGGGCTGGCAGTCGAACTGATCACAATATCAGCATCTTTCAGGCGGGAATCGATATCACTTAACGAGATGACTTCCGCACCCACTTCGTTAGCCAGAACCTGCGCACGTTCGCGGGTCCGGTTGGCAATAATCATCTTCTGTACTTTGTGTTCACGCAAATGGCGAGCCACAAGCTCGATAGTTTCGCCCGCCCCCACCAGCAAAACGGTAACAGAAGAGAGGGATTCGAAGATTTGTCGGGCCAGTGTACAGGCCGCAAAAGCAACCGAAACCGCGCTGGCGCCGATATCTGTCTCCGTGCGCACGCGTTTGGCGACGGAAAAAGATTTCTGGAACATACGCTCAAGTTCACTGACGTTCAGGTGACCGCGATTCGAGTCGGCAAAGGCTTTCTTCACCTGCCCCAGAATTTGCGGTTCACCGAGCACCAGAGAATCCAGCCCACTCGCCACACGCATTAAATGGCTGACGGCGTCGTTATCCTGGTGCCAGTAGAGACTGCTGCGTAACTCTTCTTCACTGATCTGGTGGTAATCACACAGCCAGCGAACAAGAGATTCATGAAGGTTGTCCCGCTCTTCTACGCTCAGATAAAGCTCAGTACGGTTGCACGTCGACAGCACCACCCCACCCTGCACCATTGGCTGCGCCAGCAGGCTTTCCAGAGCCTGATCAAGCGTATCCGGCGAAAACGTAATGCGTTCTCGCAACGAAACGGGGGCCGTTTTGTGGTTAATGCCTAGTGCTAAAAGGGTCATGAGCGCGGGAGTAGTACCAACGTTGATAAGGTTAGACTGTGCGCATCATACAGGATGAGTGGGGTCAATAAAAGAGAGTGCCCCCTTTTGGAGTAATTGGTAATTTAATGATTTAAGACAACTTGAACGTAGACGCTCTCCATGCCCGGCGCTAGCATTAAGCACATTGACCGTAATCTATCTTAAGGACTTGTCATCATTATGACTTTGCCGACCTCCCGTCTTCTTCGCCTCCTGCCGCTGGCAAGCCTTGTTCTCACTGCATGTACCTTAAATGCGCCAAAAGGACCGGGGCAAAGCCCGGACTCTCCGCAGTGGCGTCAGCATCAACAAGAGGTGCGTGCGTTACAACAGTTCCAGACGCGCGGTGCCTTTGCGTTTATCTCTGAACAGCAAAAAGTCTACGCCCGCTTCTTCTGGCAGCAAACCGGTCAGGATCGCTATCGTCTGTTGCTGACCAACCCGTTAGGCAGCACTGAACTTGAACTGAATGCTGCACCAGGTGCCGTTGAACTGGTGGATAACAAAGGCCAGCATTACAAAGCCGACGATGCTGAAGAGATGATAGGCAAGCTGACCGGGATGCCTATCCCGCTCAACAGCCTGCGTCAGTGGATTGTTGGCCTGCCCGGCGATGCGACGGACTACAAACTCGATGCGCAATATCGCCTGAGCGAAGTGAACTACAGCCAGAACGGTAAAAACTGGAAAGTGGTGTACAGTGGTTATGACACAAAAACACAACCTGCGCTCCCTTCGAATCTGGAACTCAGCGATGGCGGACAACGTATTAAGCTCAAAATGGACAACTGGATCGCCAAATAATGATGACCCATTGGCCCTCTCCGGCAAAGCTTAATCTTTTTTTGTACATTACCGGTCAGCGTTCAGACGGTTATCACAACCTGCAAACGCTGTTTCAGTTCCTTGACTATGGCGACACACTTCACATCGAGCCCCGTACTGATGGCACCATTCGGCTGTTGAATCCGGTCGACGGTGTGGCGGATGAAGATAACCTCATTGTGCGTGCCGCCCGCTTGTTGATGGCGCGCGCCGGGGAAACAGGACGCTTACCCGATGGCAGCGGTGCCGACATTGGCATCGATAAACGGTTACCGATGGGTGGTGGACTGGGAGGCGGTTCTTCTAACGCTGCTACCACACTCGTGGCACTCAACCATCTCTGGCAATGTGGCCTAAGTGAAGACGAACTGGCCGCACTCGGCTTGAAACTGGGTGCAGATGTCCCAGTCTTTGTACGTGGTCATGCAGCGTTTGCTGAAGGGATAGGCGAAAAACTGACACCGGTTTACCCCGCTGAAAAATGGTACCTGGTGGTACACCCTGGCGTGCATATTTCGACTCCGGAGATTTTTAAAGACCCGGAACTGCCGAGAAATACACCCGTAAGGTCAATTGAAACGTTGCTAAAATGTGAATTCAGCAACGATTGCGAGGTTATCGCAAGAAAACGTTTTCGTAAGGTTGATGAGGCGCTCCTCTGGCTGCTAGAATACGCGCCGTCGCGCCTGACTGGCACAGGGGCCTGTGTTTTTGCTGAATTTGACACAGAGTTTGATGCTCGTCAGGTGCTAGAGCAAGTCCCGGCAGGACAACAGGGTTTTGTGGCGCAGGGCGTTAATCTCTCGCCACTTGCCAGAAAGCTTGCCGGGTAGCTGAGTTTCGGTGACAACGTCACCTCGTTCCAGACGTTGCATCGCGCTCTTTAATACACCGCCTGAATAGAATGTTGCCTGGCCCGCACAGTTTTTGGCATATTCTATTCACCAATGGACGCATGCCTGAGGTTCTTCTCGTGCCTGATATGAAGCTTTTTGCTGGTAACGCCACCCCGGAACTAGCACAACGTATTGCCAACCGCCTGTACACTTCTCTCGGCGACGCCGCTGTAGGTCGCTTTAGCGACGGCGAAGTCAGCGTACAAATCAATGAAAATGTACGCGGTGGTGATATTTTCATCATCCAGTCCACTTGTGCTCCAACTAACGATAACCTGATGGAATTGGTTGTCATGGTTGATGCCCTGCGCCGTGCTTCCGCAGGCCGTATCACCGCTGTTATCCCTTACTTTGGTTATGCTCGTCAGGATCGCCGTGTGCGTTCTGCTCGTGTACCCATCACTGCAAAAGTTGTTGCTGATTTCCTCTCCAGCGTTGGCGTTGACCGCGTCCTCACCGTTGACCTGCATGCTGAACAGATTCAGGGCTTCTTTGATGTTCCGGTAGACAACGTATTCGGCAGCCCTATCCTGCTCGAAGATATGCTGCAGAAGAATCTCGACAACCCAATCGTGGTTTCTCCGGATATCGGTGGTGTCGTTCGTGCTCGCGCAATTGCTAAACTGCTCAATGATACCGATATGGCTATCATCGACAAACGTCGTCCACGTGCTAACGTCTCTCAGGTGATGCATATCATCGGTGATGTTGCTGACCGTGACTGCGTGATGGTTGATGACATGATCGATACCGGCGGTACGCTGTGTAAAGCTGCTGAAGCGCTGAAAGAACGTGGTGCAAAACGCGTATTTGCTTACGCCACTCACCCGATCTTCTCCGGCAACGCGATTCAGAACATCAAAAATTCCGTGATTGATGAATTCATCGTCTGCGATACCATTCCGCTGACGCCTGAAATCAAAGCTCTGGAAAAAGTCCGCACGCTGACACTGTCTGGCATGCTGGCCGAAGCGATTCGTCGCATCAGCAACGAAGAATCTATTTCTGCAATGTTCGAACATTGATAGAAATCGGCACAGAAACCCGCTGCGGCGGGTTTTTTTATTGCTGCAATTTATTTGTATGATTTATTTAAGCCAAGTGTCTGTTTTGTCTAACTGATGTTTACTCAGGGAAGAACATCACTATGAATAAACTTTTTTCCTCACATATCATGCCCTTTAGCGCCGTGATTGAGGCCTGCTGGAAAGAAAAATACAGCATCGCCCGCTTTACGCGTGATTTGATTGCCGGTGTGACCGTCGGCATTATTGCCATTCCATTGGCGATGGCACTGGCCATTGGCAGCGGTGTGGCTCCGCAATATGGACTTTATACTGCTGCGGTCGCTGGGATTGTGATTGCGCTGTCCGGCGGCTCGCGTTACAGCGTTTCCGGACCGACGGCCGCTTTCGTGGTGATCCTCTACCCTGTTTCCCAGCAGTTTGGGCTGGGCGGGTTGTTAGTCGCAACGCTGATGTCCGGCGTGTTCCTTATTTTGTTTGGTCTGGCCCGGTTTGGCCGGTTGATTGAATATATCCCTGTTTCCGTGACCCTCGGTTTCACGTCCGGTATCGGTATTACTATCGGGACCATGCAGATCAAGGACTTTTTAGGGCTACAGGTTGCCCATATGCCCGAACACTATCTACAAAAGGTCGGTGCGCTGGGCATGGCTCTCCCGACATTTAACCCCGGCGATGCCGCCATTGGCATCGTGACCCTCGGCACGCTCATTCTCTGGCCGCGTTTACGCCTGCGTCTACCTGGTCATTTGCCCGCGCTGCTGGCAGGCTGCGCCGTAATGGGGATCGTTAATCTTGCAGGAGGCCATGTCGCCACCATCGGTTCACAATTCCACTATGTACTTGCGGATGGCACACAAGGCAATGGCATCCCGCAGTTGTTACCGCAGTTGGTTTTACCGTGGAATTTACCCAATTCCACCTTCACGCTGAGCTGGGCGTCTTTACAGGCACTCTTACCTGCCGCCTTTTCAATGGCGATGTTGGGCGCGATTGAATCTCTGCTGTGTGCTGTGGTGCTCGACGGTATGACCAGCACGCGGCACAAAGCCAACAGCGAACTGATTGGTCAGGGGTTGGGTAACATCGTCGCCCCCTTCTTCGGCGGCATTACCGCCACGGCAGCCATTGCCCGTTCCGCGGCCAACGTACGGGCTGGCGCAACATCACCAGTCTCAGCAATTATCCATTCGGTGCTGGTCATTATGGCCCTGCTGGTGCTGGCGCCGCTGCTTTCATGGCTACCGCTCTCTGCGATGGCAGCCCTGCTGCTGATGGTGGCGTGGAATATGAGCGAAGCGCACAAAGTCGTGAATTTGCTGCGTCGCGGGCCAAAAGACGACATTATCGTCATGCTGATGTGCATGTCGCTGACGGTACTGTTCGATATGGTTATCGCCATCAGTGTTGGGATCGTGCTGGCTTCGCTGCTGTTTATGCGCCGTATTGCGCAAATGACGCGTCTGGCTCCGGTCAATGTTGAGGTTGCAGCAGATGTGCTGGTCCTGCGCGTCATTGGGCCGCTGTTCTTCGCGGCAGCCGACGGCCTGTTTACCGATCTCGAATCGCGTATTGAAGGGAAACGCATCGTAGTACTGAAATGGGATGCAGTTCCGCTGCTGGATGCGGGCGGGCTTGATGCCTTCCAGCGTTTCGTGAAACGTCTGCCGGAAGGCACTGAACTGCGCGTCAGTAATCTGGAATTTCAACCACTTCGCACGATGGCGCGGGCGGGTATTCAGCCCATACCTGGGCGCCTGTCCTTCTGGCCAAACCGTGACGCAGCTTTAGCTGACTTATGATCCTGATGATGCGGAATAAACCTTCCGCATCATCACTTCAATCGCCCCCTGCAGCCAGTGCAGCACGTCAGGCGTCATCCATGTGCCTTTCATCAGGTGGGGCTCTTCCTGCATAGCGAGACGGAATTTCTGCTGCGTTTGCGGCGAAGTACCGGCGTACGACTGGAACAATGTCAGCCAGTTTTGCGCCAGTGCCTGCCCCTCATCCGAGTTGGGGTCCAGAGCGTGACGGGATGCTTCATGCAAGCGCGCAACCAGCGGTGGCCACTCCATCATTCGATCAAAATAATGCGCCCGGGTGAAGGCCATCTCCTGCTCCGACAAATAACGCTGCCAGATAGCAAACTTGCTTTCCGCAAAACCGTGGGTGATGTAGTGAATGACCGACTCATCAATCCCCGTCTGTTCACGCATTTGCGGCTCCACCAGATGCATCTCGTTCAACCGGGTGAGAAAATCCGGCCTGCCCGCGGTGTCTTCTTCCAGCCGCGTCATCCACCTTGTTGCCAGATCCATCGCCCGGGGATCATTAACCGGACATTTTTTCTGCATGAGGTGATGGGCCTCGTCGACCATGTCCTGCCAGATCTTGTTACGTTGTTCATCGTAAGTGGCGAACGGCAATTCCTGCAACTCCTGAGCACTAAACCAGCGATCGTACATTTTCATTAACTCCAGCGTCTGTAGCCAGGACTCCAGATCCGGTTCCTCACCACGGGACAGCCCATTACGCAACGCGACCAATTGCTCGCGCAGTGTCTGAATCTTGCGCATCTGCATATCGAGTAAGGTAATTTGGTCATTGAGCAGGGCGTCCAGCGGGCGGGTTTCCCGGGCCAGATAGTCCGTGATTGCTGCCAGTGCCATCCCCGCCTTCGTCAGCACCTGAATCATATGCAGGCGTTTTACGTTAGCGAGACTGTATAAGCGATAGCCGGCAGCACTTCGGGTGGAAGGAATAAGCAGTCCGATCGTTTCGTAATGATGCAATGTGCGAACGGTGATGCCTGCGCGACGCGCCAGCTCACCAGCCTGAATTAACATAATGGCTCCTTATCTTCCCCTTGATGCAGACTTTCAGGCCTAACGTTACGTAAGGGTCAACAAAAAAGCCAAAAAAAACGGTTTCCAGTGGAAACCGCTTTTCGCTTTAGTCAGATATTACTGGTGCCCGTGTCCGTCACGGCGACAGCGCTTGTCATAATGGCGCACCCACCAGTACTTGTCGCAAACCTGTTCATGGCCACTGACGCGCGCGCCAGCAAGCCAGAGTACCGCCCCCACGAAGATGCTCAATATGGCACCGTGCGCGAAATATTGCGGCAAGTTAAGTTGGGGAAGTTGGTTTAAAATGGAGTAGCCCACGCCCACAACCATTACCACAAGCCCCAGCACCATCAGTACATTACCGAGCAACGAAGCGTTTTTGCGTTTCATAGTGTCACCTCCGGAACGATGGGTTGAACGGGAATAACCCCAATCAATTGTTGGGTAAAGTATAGACAGTGGTCGTTTTACTGATTGCGGTTAGGATCACAATTACTCATATTGAGGCAACAAAAGTTTACAAATAAGCCTCTGAACTACATGAAATTCTAATGATTCATGTGAGCAATCATTATCACTTCTCCCGTTTCGCCTTGAGAACTTTGTTTTCAGGCGTCTCACGACGTAAACTACGCGCCAGTTATTGACCTGGTCAGGAATAAAAAGTGACGATTAAACTGATTGTCGGGTTGGCAAACCCGGGGGCGGAGTACGCTGCCACGCGCCATAATGCAGGTGCCTGGTATGTGGACTTACTGGCGGATCGCTTGCGTGCACCATTACGCGAAGAGCCAAAGTTTTTTGGTTATTCTTCCCGCATTAACCTTGCAGGCGAAGATGTCCGACTGCTGGTCCCGACCACATTCATGAACCTCAGCGGCAAGTCTGTCGCGGCGATGGCAACGTTTTATCGCATCAATCCAGACGAAATTCTGGTGGCACATGACGAACTGGATCTCCCCCCCGGTGTGGCGAAATTCAAACTTGGCGGTGGGCACGGCGGTCACAACGGGTTAAAAGACATTATCAGCAAACTGGGCAATAACCCGAATTTCCATCGTTTACGCGTCGGAATTGGTCATCCGGGCGATAAAAGCAAAGTTGTCGGTTTTGTGCTGGGTAAACCGCCGGTTTCCGAACAGAAGCTGATTGACGAAGCGGTGGACGAAGCGGTGCGCTGTACCGAGTTATGGTTCAAAGACGGTCTGACCAAAGCGACAAACCGCCTGCATGCCTTCAAGGCACAATAACCCCCTGGCGTGGCATTTTTGCCGCGCGATACAGCGGTTACGTGTATAATAGGCAAAGTTATCCATTTTTATGCAATCTGTTTTATATAACAGATTGATTATTCAGAACTTAAGGTAATCACATCATGGGATTCAAATGCGGTATCGTTGGTCTGCCCAACGTAGGTAAATCCACCCTGTTCAACGCGCTCACCAAAGCCGGTATTGAAGCGGCAAACTTCCCGTTCTGTACCATTGAGCCGAACACCGGTGTCGTACCGATGCCCGATCCGCGTCTGGACAAACTGGCTGAAATCGTCAAGCCGCAGCGTATTCTGCCAACCACCATGGAATTCGTGGATATCGCAGGCCTGGTTAAGGGTGCTTCCAAAGGCGAAGGTTTGGGCAACCAGTTCCTGACCAACATCCGTGAAACCGAAGCCATTGGTCACGTTGTTCGTTGCTTTGAAAACGACAACATCATCCATGTGAATAACAAAGTCGATCCGGCTGACGACATCGAAGTGATTAACACCGAACTGGCGTTGTCCGACCTGGACACCTGCGAGCGCGCCCTGCACCGCGTGCAGAAAAAAGCAAAAGGCGGCGATAAAGACGCAAAAGCTGAACAAGCTGCACTGGAAAAATGTCTGCCACAGCTGGAAAACGCGGGCATGCTGCGTGCCCTGAAAAATCTGACCGAAGAAGACAAAGCGGCGATCAAATACCTGAGCTTCCTGACGCTCAAGCCGACCATGTATATCGCTAACGTCAACGAAGACGGTTTTGAGAACAACCCATACCTCGATAAAGTCCGCGAAATCGCTGAAGCTGAAGGTTCCGTGGTGGTTGCCGTGTGTGCCGCTGTTGAATCTGATATCGCTGAACTGGACGATGCTGACCGTGAAGAGTTCATGGCTGAGCTGGGTATCGAAGAGCCGGGCCTGAACCGTGTGATCCGCGCCGGTTACGAATTGCTGAGCCTGCAAACCTACTTCACCGCTGGCGTGAAAGAAGTGCGTGCCTGGACCATCCCTGTCGGTGCAACTGCACCGCAGGCTGCCGGTAAAATCCACACCGACTTCGAAAAAGGCTTTATCCGCGCGCAGACCATCGCCTATGAAGACTTCATTACCTACAAAGGTGAGCAAGGCGCGAAAGAAGCCGGAAAAATGCGTGCAGAAGGCAAAGAGTACATCGTAAAAGATGGCGACGTGATGAACTTCCTGTTCAACGTCTAAGTAAGCTTTGTTGTCTCATGAGGTGACATAACATCTCATGAAACTCACAAAACCCTCTGAAATCCACGCAATTGCGTGGATTTTTCATTTTATATTGTCTCACGAAAGCACAGTCTAAAATGAGTACACAGATGAGTACAATCCGTTTCCATTATCATTTTAGGTGAGTACAATAACGGTATAAGAAATAGACAAGGGCCCACTATGCTCACTGATACACAATGCCGCACAGCCAAGCCGAAAGAAAAACTCTATCGTCTCAATGACTTCAACGGTCTCTACCTCGAAGTGAAACCCAATGGCAAAAAGGCATGGCGCTATCGGTTTAAACTCAACGGTAAATCCAGCATGTTTGCGCTGGGTGAGTATCCGACGGTCAAACTTGCCGAAGCTCGCGAGAAATGCGAGCAAGCGCGTAAGCAAGTCGCAGAAGGAGTTAGCCCGACGCAGGCTCGTCAGTTAGATAAGATCCGCAAGGTCAATGACGCATCTAACACCTTTGAGCTGATTGCCAAAGAGTGGTTGCAGATGAAAGACTGGGCCGAAATTACCAAAACACGCCGACTAGATATGCTTGAACGTGTTGTTTTTCCCGCAATAGGTAAGCTCCCAGTCAGAGAGATCTCCCCACACCATATCCTTAAAATTCTTCAAGAAACTGCCAAACGAGGAGCACCGACAGTTGCCGCAGAAGCCCGTCGCACCGTTTCATCAATTTTCGAGTTGGCAGTCGCGACGCTTAGAGCAGATAGCGATCCTGTATGGCCTGTGCGCAAGGCCCTTCCGGCAAACAAGACACAGCACAAACAGGCACTGAATCCTCAGCAAATCGGGAAGTTATTAAGCTGTTTTGACAATAGTCGTGGCTCGTACCAGGTTAACTATTGCATGTGGCTGATGTGGTGGACATTGGCGCGACCTGCAGAAGCCACCGAAGCAGAATGGACAGAATTCGATCTCGATAACGCCCTGTGGACCATTCCGGCAGCGCGAATGAAAGCCCGAAGAGAACACGTTATTCCCCTACCCTTTCAAGCCGTCAAAATGCTCAGAACACTACAGGGCTTAACCGGGCATCGGCAGCACCTTTTTCCGGGGAGGGATAATCCGCTAGGTCCAATGACATCGCACTCTCTGCGCCAGCTACTTAAAAGCCTCGGCTGGAGCGGTACTTATAGCCCACATGCAACCAGAACAACAGGAAGTACCCGTTTAAACGAGATGGGCTATCGACCTGATGCTATTGAAGCTCAGCTCGCGCACGCTGATACCAACAATGTCCGCCGCACGTACAACCATGCCACTTACCTTGATGAGCGGAAAGTGATGATGCAGGAATGGGCGGATAAACTTGATGGATGGGTAGGCAGCACTGACAGCAGTGCTGATGTTTCATAAACGATGATGCATTGATGTTTTATGATTGATTAACATAGATATTTAGTGATATTTCATTGAAACCTACAATTCAACCTATTGTATATGTAGGTAGTGAATACCAGATGCTTATAGCTTTCGGAATTTTTGTTCATCGCGCATAGCTCGATTCTTACAAGCCATGCAGGCATTTTTCCCACTTCAAACCCTTCAAAAAAGCTTTCTGTGTACAGCATTTAAGCCTAACAAACGTCTGCTAAGGGCAATATCCATAAATTCCTGCAGAAATTAATATACGGGAGCAGGTCACAGAGTATAAAATGGTATGCCGGTCATGAATACTATCGGAACGGCGAAGCCATGAGGCTCGCCTTACAGGAGCACCACGTTTTCCTCCGAAACAGTGAAATAAGGAGCTAGAATGCCCGTAAGACCAGCGCCACAAAGATTTGAGTGCCCTGAATGCAGATGGCATAAAGTCACTGCGCCTTGCAGTGATGCACTCATTCGTGGCATCGATTTTTTTGATGCATGTCCACACTGTAAAAATGAGAACCTGATAGTGAAGCCTTTAAGCTTTACTCAAGAGTGGATTCACCGCCTGCTGCCTGGACACTGATTGCCGTTGCCCATGTTATTACCTTGATTATTTGACAAGATAAACCCATTTCCAGATGAATTAACTGTAAGGGACAAGACAGTAATGCTAAAGAATCAGCAGCAATTTGCAGAATATTTGCAAAAGCTCGGCACGCTTCTGCAAGAGTCACAGATTTCCTGGGATCGCAATTTACTTGCTCAGGTTGAAAATACCCAACTTCTTCTCCCGGTTATTGGCGCGTTTAGTGCAGGGAAAAGCTCACTTCTCAATATGTTTATGGGTGCGCCGGTGTTACCTGTGGGTATTGCCCCGGAGACAGAACTGGCAACAGAGCTACATTTTGCCAAAGAGTCGTGGTTGCAGGCTATCCGTCACGACGGCAGCGAAGATCGTCTGGCACCCGAAGACCTCCCGCAGGTGAATAAAAAATCCGCTGAGTATTCCCATTTACGCCTTTATATCAATAGCCCGGCGCTGGAGGCCATTGCGCCCCTGATCCTAGTGGATATGCCCGGCTATGGCTCGTCATTAGAAAACCATAACAAAGCGCTGTCTTATTATCTGCCGCGCGGGGTGCATTTTATTGTGGTGACAAGCGTGGAAGATGGAACCGTCACCCAGTCTATGCTGCGTAATCTCGATAATATTAAGACCTACGAAAGTGATTTCTCATTTATTCTCAGCAAGACCAATTTGCGCGCGCCGGAACAGGTACAGGAAATATCGACGTATATCGATGAACAGCTCCAGCTTTACTTCGGGGCAGAAAAACAGATTATTGCATTGGGTAACCAGTCTGCGAACGCACTGAGCGACTTACTGGGTGCGGTTGATCCTGAGCGTCTCTTCCATAATCTGTTTATTGACCGTCTGAAGGATCAAAATTTCGATTTGATCAATCAGATTAATTTCGCCAGCAATATCGTTAAAAACAGCGAAAACAGTAATGCCGATGCCCTGCTCGCCCTTGAAGGTGCATTAGCGGAGTTGATTGCACAGCGCGATAAAACAGAGCGCGAAATGAATTATCGCTTCTCCGCCCCGCTCGTGACACGTTGTATTAACGCCATCGAACATGATCTCACTAATCAGGTTGACCGACTTGCCCATATCTCTACGACGCAAAATGCCTCTCCCACACTGGAGCGTGAGATATCCGATATCATTCGTGGCAATTTAACCGAAAAAATAAAACGTGAAATGGATCAAATCTCGTCTGAGTTGATCGATGAACTGTCGCTGAGCCTGGCGAAAAATAGCGCCATGATGGTCACACTGGATCCAAACTGGGTGACAAATATTGCTGAAAAAACAGAAGGAAAACTAAAAGCAGTCAGCAGTTTCCTGGAAAACATGAGCAGTAATTTTGCCGCGAAAGAAAATGCAGGAAAATATTACCGCCTGCTCTCCACCGTTCTGGCCGTAACGACAAATTTACTTAACCCGGTACTGGAACTAGTTATTGTCTTTTTACCCGATATTCTTCGACTGTTCTCTGCGTCCAGTGCCCAGGAGCGCGCACGCGCTAATCTGTTAAACACAGTCTTCCCTGGCATAAAAAGTGAGATGAGAAAGGCGCTACCCACCATTGTAGACGAGCAGTTAACCATTCTGTTGAACAATGTCAGCAACGAATTTGAAGTCCAGATTAACCAGCAAAAAACACTGATTGCAGGGTATCAACACGAACAGGCCCAGCAGCAGGACGTGATTAACCAGCAACTGGAAACTCTCCAAGCGCTGTTGGTCGAAATAAAAGCGTTAGCAACAACCTATTTATACCGTTAAACAGGGCAAGAATATGGACTATCACTCTCTGATCTCTAAAGCACGCAGCCTCGAAGCCCTGTATCCTGATATACATGACCTTTTTGCGAGACAGGAAATTCAGCAGCTAAAGAATAAGCACCTTCTTGATACCGCCACGTCACTGGAAGCCGCGTATACGAATCTGAATAAAGAAGGTCGCCAGCTGAACATTGGTGTCGTTGGACGCGTTAAGGCTGGAAAATCATCGCTATTGAACGCCCTGTTTTTCGACGGGGAAAATACTCTGCCGAAAGCGGCAACCCCCATGACAGCAGCACTGACAACGCTATCCTGGGGCGAAACATTTCAGCGCAACCATTGAGTTCTTTACCCCGGAAGATATTAAGCAGATCGAACTCAATGCGAACACCTACCGCTATGAGCTGAAAAGAATAAAAGATCGGAAATACGAAGACTTTGCTGCAAGAGCGACGACATCGCAACCACTTGACGAAGAGAAAATAGTCAGTCTCATTCACAAACAGGCTCTTGCTGAGATCCAGAATACTCTGCCAGACTTGTGCGCTGCCTTTGATCAATCTGAACGCATGCAGCAGTCAGGACTAAGCCATAGTGATCTACAACATGTCGGGGCTATTGAGCCAGAAAGCCGGGAAGCCCTCTCCGCAGAATTACTCAATTATGTAGGCGCAAGCGGAAAATATATGCCTTTTACCAAAGTAGTGCATATTGCCATGCCGCTTGATTCGCTTAAGGATATTCGCGTTATCGATACACCGGGGATGAACGACCCCGTCCAGTCCCGCGAAGCGCGTACGGTTGACCTGCTAAAAACCTGTGACGTGGTCTTTATTATCAGCCCCACCGGCCAGTTTTTAAATGAAAACGATCTGGAACTGATGGGGAGAATTACGGCTAAGGAGGGAGTTCAGGAGCTGGTGCTGCTGGCAAGCCAGGTCGACACGCAACTTTACGGCAGTGAAAAACGCCCACGAATCAGCGATGCACTCGATAATATTAAAAAATTACTCGCTCAGCCGGGCATCCACCACTCTGAGCAGCCTCAAGCGCAGCTACCCTGAAATCGGCACCGTCTTTAATGCTATTATTCGCTCGCCCGAGCAGCATTTGATGCATTGCTCAGGAGTCGCGCATGGGCTTTCACAACGGCTTGAGGATCCCGCTTGCTGGGATGCTAATGAAAAAACCACCTGGGATAATCTTACGCATGATTACGCTGATTTTTTCAGCGCCGATAATAATGAATTAACACGTAACAGCCTGGCAGCGCTGGCGAACACCGACAATATCCTTAAAAGACTTGATGCGGTACGGCGGAAAAAAGATGAAATTATCGCGCAGAAAATGCAGGCATTATTGACACGTAAAGAACAGACGTTTAACGCGTTTATGGCAGAACTGCAAAACCAAATTCAGCAGCGTATTACGCTCATCAACAGCACTGACCTTGACGCGCTGACAAAACAGCGTAAACAATTACAGTTAAAACGTAACGTGCTGGATAAAAAACTCAATATCACTTACAGAAATTGTTTAGAACAGTATTATCACGGGATCACTACCGGATTAAATAACGAGGCAGATAAACTCTTTACGCAGGCCAATAATTCAATCGACGAGCAAACATCCAGCGAAACCACGCAGGAGACCCGTGATAAATCTGGCGCAGGAAACTGGCTGGCTCGTAAGCTGTGGGGCGGTGGTACGGAAACGATCACCCGCACCAGTAAAGTGGTGTTTACCGCTCAGATCTATGCTGCGCTACAAGGCGTGACGAATGATTTTGCCAAAAAATTAATGCATTCATACCAAAAACAAACCAGTGATTTAGATAAAAAAATCAGTGCGGAAATCACGCCGCTTGTTGATAAAACACTGGAAGGTGAATGTGACCCTAATATGATCGCAGACACGGTGCTTACTGTTCTCTCAAAACTCGAACCGGCCTCTTTCTCCCCTGAAATTGCGATACCCCCAGAATTACAACCGCGAGGGAAATTAAAAGGTGCACCTGCCGAAGAGTATATCGATTTTGCCAATGATTTTTCGCCCAGATTTACGCGTGTCGAGGTTTACGGAAGTATTGAGCGTTTTTTTCGAGAAGGCGAAAAAGTCGATGTCGATACCAATATCTGATGTTTTCGTCAGTGAACTGGATTTAAAAATTCTGCAAATCACCAACCAGGTCGAAAACGGTACGCAGACCATTGATCGCCTCAGGCGTTTCTCCGCACAATTGCAGGAGAAAGCATGATGACAGAATCTCTTCAGATCAATCAGACGATCTATACCGACCTTCAGACCCTCAGCCATTTTTGGTGCTTTAAGCGCAAACCGCTGGCGTCGGCCATTTCGCAGATGCTGAGTGATTTTGAAGCGCAGGTGAATGAGCAGATATCAGACCTGACACTCGGCCACCAAGAAAGGCTGACATTACTGGAAACGGAGCACAGCGAGCAGATTTCCGACCTGACGCAACGTCATCAGCTGGCACAGGACGCACAAAAGCACTTTTTAACCGCCAAAATAGATGACCTTGAGGCGCAGCGCATTGAGCATGTCAGCCGCAATATGCAGTTAACAGAGCAGGTTGCTTCGCTGAATGAAAGCGTTATCGAAGTGGAAGCAATGCTTTCAAAAAACCGCGCCAATATTCAGGTTTTGCAAGAGTTAAAACACGAACTGGACACCACCCATCAGCAGCTACAGCAGGATTATACCCAGCTCCATCAGGATAACCTGACGCTGAACGAACGCTTCACATTGGTGCAATCCATTCTAGCGGCAAGCCCCGCCAAAAATCCTGGCCTTGATACGTTCCGCAACCTGCTCAACAACAATTACGCCGAATTCGCCGCAGAAGAGTCATCGCTTGCCAATGAAGCGGGAGCCTTGCTGGCGCTGCAAAAAATCGCCAGCGAACTCGTACAGGCCGATACCTTCCCACCGGCGTCTGGCAAAACCCTCATCGGGGTGGCTGGGGGGTTCAGCAGCGGGAAATCGGAGTTTATAAACAGCTTTATTAAAGACAGCAGCATCAGGCTGAGCGACCGGAATGAACCCCGTAACGGTGATCCCAAGCTTTGTGGTTTGCGCCCCGTACT
>NZ_JCACPZ010000006.1:0-587779 GCF_059074235.1 Phytobacter sp. | reverse complement strand
TAGCTGGGCATAATCAGTGAGGAAAATAGTATATGTCCAAAGTCGCATAACCTTTACTGTGTCTCACCCAACTCTCGGGTGCGTTTAACCGCCGCCAGCACGCTGCGTTGCAATCCTGCGGCGAAGTCGCTGTTATTAAGCTCATACAACCCATGGATCCCGACACCTGCCGGGGAGTTGTTGATATCCAGTAGCTGCCGTGGATGTTTCTGGCTCAGGCGCAGCATCTCGACTGCTCCCTGCAGATTTTCCAACACCACCTCACTTGCCTGCGCGCGCGACAGACCAGCCAGCACGCCCGCGTCGGTAAACGACTCGATAAAGTAATAAATGTAGTTCGGCCCGGCGACGCCGAAGCCGGTAAAGATATCGATAAGTCGCTCCGGCAGATAAAGCACTTTGCCAAAGCCGTTGAGAAAAGGCTCAACCTGTTCGGCGCTCGCTTGCGCGTTCAGCACCACCCCGCTGTAGCCAAACCCGGTATCGGTCAGCGTATTCGGGATAACGCGGGCAATGGGCTTTCCCTCCCCCAACGCGATTTCCAGTTTGTGCAGCGTCACCCCGGCAATCAGGGAGACTACCGTCGTTGCGCCAGAAAGCTGGGGCCGAATACGTTCTGCCACACTCGCCAGGTCGTCCTGCGGGCGGATCCCCAGCACCACCAGCGCGGCCTCGCGCACCGCCTCTTCACCCGGCTGTTTTCTCGCCAGACCATAGCGTTCAGCGAGCAGCGCGATGCGCCTTGAGTCGATATCCTCAAGCGAAATCTCTTCGGCGCGTAGCGTGCCTGATGCCAGCGAGGCACGAATAATGGCCTCCGCCATTTGCCCGGCACCAATAAAATGGACTTTTGCCATCAGTAATCACTCCTTATTGAAAACGATATTCGCCGTTGCCCACGCGAAAACGTTGGCCTTTCAGCGCCGGGTCAGAGACGTGAAAGACCAGTTCGATTAATCGGTTGGCCGGCCCCTGGCGAAAGAGAAAGTGCTGTTGCCCCACCGCCAGCCCTTCCGGCTGCTCAGTAAAACCAAACAGCGTGTGCCAGTGGGCGCGTGCCGCCTGCGGGTCTTGCACCTCAAAAATGGCGCTCTGCAATGCCACCTCACCTACGGGATGTGGCCCGTCGAGCCCTTGAGCGCGTAGCCGCGCCAGGCGTGCGTTATCGTCCTCTCCCCATTGCAGAACAAAGGGATACGGCAGGCCGTTAAAATCCCCGTCGAGGGTGAAGATGCGCCAGCTAATGACGTTGCCCTGTGGGTCGTTACGCTGGCCGTCGACAATCGGCGAGACCCGCAGTCCTTTGCTGCGTAACTCCGCGTGCGTCTGGTCGATATCATCGGAACGCAGTGCGACCCGGTGCAGCGCCTGGTTTTCCGGTAACAGCTGCGCCGCGTCGCGGGAGAGCAAGAAATCAGCCTGCGCCGACGCCAGCTCCGCAGGGTCGTAGATGGCGAGAAATTCGATATAGGTCAGCCCAAAATAGCTGAGCGCATTCCAGGTCCCCCAGCCGGGGTGTCGCCCACCGGCGAGCGCGTTGAGCTTCTGCCCGGTAAAGATGGCAATCGCCTCGTCCGGCTGGTTCACAAACTGTACGGCGTGATCCCATTGTAATGTGGTCATTAAAGCCCTCCCCCTGCGCGATTATTCCCAGTCGGTGTTCACTTTGACGTTGTCTGCACCCGGCAGGCCGTACACATCTTCGTCGTACCATTTGCGGGAAAGTGCGGCGAGCGTGCCGTCTTTTTTGAGGGCTTCAAGCTCGGTGTCGATGGCTTTGATCAGTTTCGGATCGGCATTCTTTTTGTATAAATAGACGTTGGGGAACAGGCCGACAGACTCGGAGGCTTTCAGGTTCAGATTGAGAGCTTTGTTTAACGCCAGTAAGGCACCAATCGGGTAGATAGCAGCATCGTATTCACCCGAAGCAACGGCTTTGAAAATGTCCGCAGCCGACTGCTCACCGTTCGGCTGCAGGTTGATTTGCTGGCCCGGGTGCTTTTTGTTGTAGTTATCAATCACGGTGTAGCGCGCATCAGAGGTGTGAATCGGCACCAGTTTCTTCTTACCGCTCGCAAGATCGCCCAGCGTATGAATATCGTTTTCATTGTTACGCACAATTAGACGCAGGTCGCTGATGCCCGAAGGCTGCTCGGAATAGGCATATTGAGCCGCACGCTCTTTCGTCAGATAAAAATGGTCTGCCGCGAGGGTATATGCGCCAGTGGACAGACCGACGATCATGGCATCGCGTGAGACCGCATTAAAATGGAATTTATAGTTGGCGAGCTTCTGGTCGATGACTTTTAATAATTCACCGTCGTAGCCGGTAATATTATTGTTATCGTCCACAAAGCTAAACGGGAACCCGTTGGCATTCACCACCACTTCCACTGTTTCGGCATCTGGGCTTTTTTCGACTGCCTGCACCGCCGTAACCTGCATTGCCAACAGCAGCGAACTGACCAATAACGCTTTATTTTTGAACATGTTTTTTTCCCAAAAATGAGTGAGATGGAGCCACTTTTACTGCGTGGCTTTTCCACCGGTTACTGAGATACACCTCGATATGTCGCAATATCCGGGTCAGGACCAGACAGAGCGCAATATAAATAATCAGGACGATGCAATAGGCCTCCACATAGTGAAAACCGCGTGCCGCAGCGATATTTGCTTTTGCCATCACATCCACCACCGTGATGGTATAAACCAACGACGTGTCCTTAATCAGATCAATCAGGACGCTGGTGTAGTTGGGTAGCGCAGATACTGCTGCCTGAGGGAAAATAATGCGTCGAAACTGGGTAAAACCGCTCAGCCCTATCGACCACGCGGCCTCACGTTGCCCTTTTTCCACCGCATTCCACGCGGAGCGAAAGGTCTCAGCAAAATAGGCGCTAAACACCACGGAAAAAGCGGCCACGGCGGCAACCAGCGGTGAGAGCTTGTAACTGAACGGCGTCTCCTGCGGCCCACCCAAAAGCCCATGAGCCAGCCACGGCCACACATAAAAAACAAAATAGAGCATCACCAGCATTGGGATGGAGCGGCCAAAAGAGATAAACACCGCAACCAGATATTTCACGTACGCCAGGTCGCGAATCATCACCCACGCCAACACACCACCTAATAACGTCGAAAAAATTAACGATAAAAAGGTAATCAGCAGCGTGACCGGTAGCGCGCTTAATATAAAGGTGAAATTATCCCGGATGAAATCGAGGCTAAACATGGTCGTCTTTTACTCCAGTAAATATTGGTGCTTTTTCTCAATACGGCTCGTGAGATAAAAGATAATCATGTTAAGCAACCAGTAAACGAGGATAACGCTAATAAATGCCGCGACCTGTTTTGCACCGTAACTGTTTTGCGATATTTTCTGTGCCCGGCCAAAAATATCGACAATACCGATAATATTTACCAGTGAAGTCATCTTCACAAGGTTGATTAAAAGATTGCCGAAATTTGGAATCGCAATAATGAGCCCCTGCGGGAAAATAATGTGGGCGATGCCAATATGCCAGGGAATATTCAGACTGCGTATTGCCTCTTTTTGTCCGACATCCACGGCGTTCCATGCCGAGCGCATCATTTCGGCAAAATAGGGGCTAATGCCAACGGAGATAGACAAAATGGCGAAGGTGGTATCACTAATCAGCAGCGCGGGGAGTTCCAGCGCCGAGAGAATCAGTTTTCCGCCGAAGAAAAAGAGCAGGATTAACAACGCCAGCGGCGCACCGCGCAGCACATCGGTATACGCTTTCGCCAGCAATCGTAATAGCGATAAGCGGCTAAACTGCAATACGACGGCCAGCAGACCAAGCGCCAGACCAAGCAGCAAAGAGGCCAGCGTAATCCCCAGCGTAACCGGCAGGTTTTCCAGTAATTTCGGCACGATAAACAGCAGATCATCGAGACGCAATAAGGGTTGTGGATTCATCGTATTCGCCTCAGGCGTGGAACTGTAATCGGGCAAGAAACGCCTGTGTTCGCGTGTGCAAGGCCGCGCCAAAGACCTGCTCTGGCGGCCCCTGTTCGATGATTTCCCCGTTTTCCATAAACACCACCCTCGAGGCAACCTGGCGGGCAAATTCCATTTCATGGGTTACGATAATCATCGTTTGCCCGTTGGCGGCAATCTCCTGAATCAGCGTCAGGACCTCGCCGACTTTCTCTGGGTCGAGCGCCGAGGTAGGTTCATCGAGCAACAGCACCGCCGGGTTAATCGCCAGCGCACGGGCTATGCCAATACGCTGTTTCTGCCCACCGGACAGGCTGTGGGGATAATGGTCTTTTTTATGCAGCAACCCGACCTGTTTTAGCAGACGTTCAGCGGCGGCGATGGCTTCCTGACGCGGGCGTTTTTGCGCATAGATCAGCCCTTCGGTAATATTTTGCAGCGCGGTGAGATTGTGAAATAAATTCCAGGACTGAAAGACCATCGCTGTTTTCGCGCGTATTTTTTCAATCTCTTTTTTTCCGGCCTTCGCGCAATCAACAACGGCATCGTCGATTTTTATTTTCCCGCTGTCGGCAGGCTCCAGAAAATTTAATGTGCGCAATAGCGTTGTTTTCCCCGAACCACTCGGGCCAATAATGCAGATAATTTCCCCTGCATCGATGGACAGCGAAACCTCTTTCAATATTTTTTCGCCAGTAAAGCTTTTACTGATTTTCTCAATAGCAATCATCATTCTATTTTCGCAGCGGGCGATCCCTGATAAATGCACAACGGTGCATATCTTTCTTTACAAAAACTATATTGCTGCGGGTGCTATAAAGACAAACAAGAAAAAAACATATCCAAAGCTGAAAAACAGATTTCCTAAGCGGTCATTTTTCGGGGATGAATACAGGCAAACTATTAAGGGGAAATAAAGGCGGGGGAAAGAATGATCCACACTTTATCGTCGTGGATCATCCCGGAGATTCTTTTTTGCGACTTACTCTTTTGGCCAGTAAGGTTCACCAAGTGTCAGCATCAGGCGATTGGCCCAGGCAAAGAAGGCCGCGGATTGCACCAGATCCAGAATCTCCAGGGTGTTCAGCCCCTGCCCGCGCAGCAGTGCCACATCCTGCGCATTGGCTTGCCCGGGCGTGCTGGACAGACGCGCAGCGAAACGGATAACCGCCTGCCAGCGCGGGGACTGCCCCTGCGTCAGATCGCCACCAGGGGCAATCGCCAGCAAATGCTGTACCGCCGCCTGCTGTTTAGAAAGCTGGCTGGCTTTACGTGCATGGACCGAGGCGCAGTAAATGCAGCCATTAACCTTGCTCGCGACGGCTGCCGCCAGTTCGCGCTCGGCACGCGACAAGCCCGATGCGGTATAGAAAATCCCTTTATCGGTCAGCGTGCGTTGCTCAAGGACCGGAAGATTACGCCCCAGCAGGCGGAAATAGTCCGACTCGCTATGGCCAAAGCGGGCCAGGATCGCCTGCTCGTCGGCATTAAAATCCCCCAGCGCTTTTGCCGCAATCCACGGCTCCCAGCCAAGCTCGGCCTCGGTAAAGGCAACCGGCGCGCGTTTGCCCGTAAGCGTCTGAGTCTGGGTATGCCACTCCCCGGCGACCGCATCCTGTGCTGGCGGCGTGTCCACATCATGGCCTGCCAGTAAACGGTAGCCACGCAATAAACGGCTCTGGAAACTGATAAAGGCCGTCAATTGCGACAGCGTCACGATATCGTCCTCTGACCATCCGGCGTCCAGCAATGTCTGTAAGTCGCTCGCCTGTGCGCTGACGGGATGCAGTGTGAGTGTTCTGGCATGGGCCTGCGCCGCCTTCAGTAACGGGGTCACATTCGGGACGGCAGAGGCTTTAGCGCGTTGCTCGTAATAGCGCTGCAAAATGCTGTCTCGCAACCAACTGGCAATTTGCGCCGCCAGCCAGAATCGCACGGCAAGCGTTAGTTTTCCCTGTACAACGCTTGCGGAAAAAAGCGCCTCATAACTGCCCTGAGTGTGGCGCGTTGCAGCGTCACGTGTCTGGCGAGCGGCGGCCAGTTCACTGTCTGGTGCAATCTCGGCCAGGCTATCGAGCAGATCATGTGCGTAGAGCGTGGTCACTGTTTCCGGAATCTGGGGGTCATGCAACGTCATAAAGTCTCCTGCTGTTGAGTACGGTGCGTCATACCGGGAATGGCGTCGATCAACTCCCGCGTGTAAGGGTCATGGGAATGGCTAAAAATGTGTTCCACCGGGCCAGATTCCACCTGTTTGCCACGGTGAAGCACGCTCACGGTGTCGGCGATTTGCCGCACCACGGAGAGATCGTGGGAGATAAACAGATAGGTCAGGCCGAGTTCGCGCTGTAGCGTGTCCAGCAAGCGCAAGATTTGTGCCTGTACCGTCACGTCGAGGGCGGAAACCGCTTCGTCGAGCACCAGCACCTGGGGCTCCAGAATCAGCGCCCGCGCAATCGCTACTCGCTGGCGCTGGCCACCGGACAGTTCATGCGGTTTGCGGGTCAGTAGCTCCGGTGGCAACGCCACGCGCTCAAACATCTCGTGCACTTTTTGCACCCGCGTTGCCCGGTCAAAGCGACCAAAGTTGCGCAGGGGCTCTTCCACAATGTCGAACAGCCGCTGGGAGGGATCGAGGGAACTGAACGGGTTCTGATAGACCAACTGAATTTTTTGCCGGAACTGGCGCAGCGACTCGCCTTTTAAGCGGGTGATGTCCGTCCCCGCAATCAGAATCTGCCCGCTGGTGGGGCGATGAAAGCCGAGCAGGCTGCGTGCGGTGGTGGTTTTTCCCGAGCCCGACTCCCCGACGATGGCGTGTGTGGTGCCGCGCTCAACGGTAAACGACAGATTATCCACCGCACGAAACGTCGTTTTGTTGTCCCCGGAAAGCGGATAGGTCTGGACCAGATTTTCCACCCGAATCACCACGTCGCCTCCGCGTGCCCGTTGTGTGCGCGGCGTGGGATTGAGCGACGGCACATCTGCCAGCAGCGCTCTCGCGTACTGGCTGCGGGGGGCCTGCAACACCTCCTGAATCGGGCCTTGCTCCTGAACATGTCCACGCTGGAATACCAGCAGCCGGTCAGCGCGTTCTGCCGCCACGCCCAAATCGTGGGTCACAAACAGGACCGCAGTGCCGCTTTCGCGGCGCAGTTCATCCAGCAAATCCAGCACACGCTTTTGTACCGTCACGTCCAGCGCACTGGTGGGCTCATCGGCAACAATCAGTGCCGGTTTCAACGCAATGGCAATGGCAATCAACACCCGCTGTTTCATCCCGCCCGAAAGCTGATACGGGTATTGCTGTGCGCGCAGCTCAGGCTGTGTCAGCCCGACCCGGGCCAACAGCGCAATTGTCTGCTGGCGAATCACCCGTCGCGGAGCACGTTGATGTAAATGCAAAATCTCATCAACCTGAGCACCAATGGTTTTGACCGGGTTGAGCGAACTGGTGGGGTCCTGGGGGATCAGGCTGATGCGCGAGCCGCGAATACCGTCCAACTGCTTTTGCGACCAGCGGCTGATATCGTTACCGTTCAGGCGAATCGCCCCCCGGGTCAGGTGACCGTTTTCACTGAGCAGGCCAATCACCGCCTGTGCCGTGGTGGTTTTGCCCGAGCCGGACTCCCCCACCAGTGCCACCACTTCACCGGGGTTGATCTGAAATGACACCCCTTCCACCACCGTGCGATCGCCTTCGGAGGTGCGGTAACGGATAGTGACATCCTCCAGTTCCAGTACCGGCACGGTTAGGCTGCTCTGCTGCAAACTCAGGTTCAGACTCATGATTGCCCCCTGCGTAATGACTGGCTGATACGGTTGGCCGCTAGCACCACCAGCACGACGACAATCCCCGGAAAAGCGGTCAGCCACCAGGCCGTTGAAAGGTAATTACGCCCTTCGGCGATCAGCAATCCCCACTCCGGTGTCGGTGGCGGTGCGCCATAGCCCAGGAAGCTGAGGGTCGAAATAGCCAGAATCGCGCTGCCGAATTGCAGTGCGGCAAAGGCGAAAACGGTGCTTAAGGCGTTAGGTACGATATGGCGTAACAGCACGCTAAAGAAGGTGCCGCCGCTGCCCCATGCCGCTTCGACAAAATCGCTGTGACGTACGCGCAGGGTTTCGCCCCGCACCAGGCGGGTAAAGCTGGCAATCGAGGTGATCCCCACGGCGATGGCGGCGTTTACCGTGCCGAAGCCCAGCAAAATGATGACACTCAGTGCCAGCAGCAGTCCCGGAATAGCCAGCAGAATATCGATAACGCGCATGATCACGCTGTCGAGCCAGCCCCCGATCGCACCGGCCAGCAGCCCCAGCAGGCTACCCAGCGCCAGGCCGAGACCAACCGCAATAAGCGCGCCGGAAAGCGAGTGCACGGCACCGTAGACGATGCGTGTATACAGGTCGCGCCCCAGTTGGTCAGTGCCAAGCAGATAGCCGTCACCAGGCGCAAGACGCTGTGCGCCCGCCACGCCTTCTGTCGGACTGAAATGGGTGAACCAGGCGGGAAACAACGCCCAGAGCACGACGGTCAGTAGAACCAGCCAGGCGGCGATCAGCCCCGGACGTAGCGTAATTCGGGGCACGCGAAGGCGTTTGTGTAATGACGGGAAGCTGAGCTTCCCCTGAGGAACGACCGTCATGATGCGACTCCTGTGCTGTTTTTCAGTCGGGGATCGAGCAAGGGATAAAGCAGGTCGATGCCGAGGTTAATCACCACGAAGGCGCTGGCGGAAATCACCACGATAGCCTGTAACACGCTGCTGTCCTGGGTGTTGACCGCATCCTGAGTCAGTTGCCCCAAACCACTGCGCCCAAATACCGTTTCGGTTATCAACGCCCCGGCAATCAGTTCGCCCAGTAACAGCCCTGCCACGGTCAGCGTTGGCAGCAGCGCATTACCCAGTACGTGCCGCCACAATACCCCCGCCCGGCTGGCTCCTTTCGCGCGCGCCACGGCAACAAACGGCTGGGTTTGCACCTGGTCGATACTGCGCATCAGAATTTGCGCCAGCGGTGCCGAAATCGGCAGTGCCAGAGTGAACGTTGGCAAAATCAGCCCCTGCCACGGGCCTGGGTTGATAACCGGGATCCACCCCAACTGGAAGGAGAAAATCTGGATTAACACGATGCCAAGCCAGAAGGTCGGCACCGAAATAAACAGCGACGGCAGCGATTGCAGCGCCGCACGTAGCCCGCTAAACGGCGACAGGAACGAAAGCCCGGCCAGCACAAAGGCCAGCAAGGTGGCGATAATCAGCCCTAACAGAGCCAACAGCAGCGTGGAAGGCAGGTTCTCGCTCAGCAATTCGCTGACCGGCACGCCGGATTGCAGGGAAAGGCCAAAATCCCCTTTCAGCAGGCTGAGCACCGCGTGGACATATTGCGTCAGCACCGGCGTGTCAGCGCCATAGCTCAGGCGCAGCTGGGCAATTTGATCCGCGCTCAGCCCGAGATCCGGATTCTGGAATTTGATCAGGATGGCATCGCCCGGTAGCGCCTGTAACAGCACAAAAGAGAGCGTAAAGGCGGCCCACAACACTATCAGTGCCTGACCAAAACGTACCGTCAGATTTCTGCCCATGGCATGTCCTCTTTCACGGTGCCCCTCGCCCAATGACGAGGGGCAACTCGCGCCTTATTTATCTAACCAGGTGTTGTAAAAACTCGGGCGACCTACGGCTTCAAAGCTCAGCCCTTTGGTGGACGGCGCACCGGCATAGACCTGCGGCTCTTCAAAGATGGGGATCACGTAGGCTTTATCGATAAGGTATTGCTGCACCTCGTTGACCAGCGCGATGCGCTTATCCTGTGAAGTGGCAGAAGCGATGCCATCGAGTAACCCGTTCAGATGGCTGTCCTCAAACTGCTTAACCTTATCGCTGGCACCGCCTTTTTGCAGCAGCACATTACGTACGGTCGGGTAGTACTGGCTTTTCAGCACGTCCGGATCGGCACGACCAACCATCGTTGGGTAAACAGCGGTTTTCGCCGGGTCAAGGTTATCGAGGGTTTTACTGCCCGCATCGCCCGCCAGCACGTTGAGTTTGACGCCCACCTTAGCCCACTGCTGCGCCACCAGTTGCAGCGTCTCTTTGTTCTGCGGTTGTGGCGGGGATTCATACGCCGTCAGCGTCAGGGATTGCCCGTCTTTTTGCCGCACGCCGTCCGGGCCGCTTTTCCAGCCTGCTTCATCAAGCAGACGCGCCGCCTGTGCCAGGTCGAATTTCAGCTTGTCGGAGAGATCCACATAGCCCACCGCCGTTTTGGCTAGCACCGATGTGGCCTGCGGGTAGTTGGCGGAGAAGAGCGTCTGGACAATCTCTTTGGTATTGGTGGCATGCAGCAGCGCCTCACGCACTTTCTGATCGGCCACCAGCGGGTTATCAGGACGGAAGTTGACGCTGTTGTTCACCCCGCGCGTGGGGGAGGCATAAACGGCAAAGCCTTTGTCTGAGACGCGCTTCTCGTCGTAGGCCTGAATCTGGCGAATCGCATCGGCCTGCCCGGAGAGCAGTGCGCCAATGCGTACGCTGTCTTCCGGCGTCACCAGCACGTTAATGCCATCCAGATAAGGACGTCCCTGATGGGCAAAGCTCGGCGGCGCCCAGTTATAGTCCTTACGCGCCACAAGTTTCACTTCGCGCCCCGGGCGGTCGCTTTCAACCACAAACGGGCCGGAGCCAATAATGCTGCGCGCACTGCCCAACTGGTTAAAGTTTTTCTCCAGTGTCGAGAGTGAGATCAGACCGGAGCCAATTGCGGAGGTCCCCTGCAGAAAGCCCGGTGACGGTGATTTGAAAAAGAATTTCACCGTCAGCGGATCGACCACTTCACTTTTCAGATAGTTGTTGATGACCTCGGAAACCGGCTGGTTGAGGGCTTTATTACCCAGACCATAGGTATCGAAATTTTTCGCTACCGCTTTCGCATCGAGCGGAGTGCCGTCCGAAAAGGTCACGCCAGGACGAAGTTTAAAGGTGTACTCGGTGTAATTCGCATTAGTGGTCCAGGATTGCGCAATCCACGGCTCAATTTGCAGGGTTTTCGGGTTTTGCCAGGTCAACTTATCGGTTATCTGGTTGAGGATACCCCCGTTCGGGTAAAAGCCGCCCGCAGGCGGATAGAGGTTGGTATGTGCCTGTTGTTCCAGATAGACCAGGGTGCCGCCGTTTTTGGGCGCGTTCTCTGCGGCAACCGAGGCGGAGCTGATCCCTGCCAGCGCCATCGCGGCGAAAAGGCGAAATCGGTGTGTGGAGAGCAAAATCGACATTGTTATTTTTTCCTTGGGTTATCGTTTAAGCGTCGTGCTGAGAGCGGCCAGACGACCCCATACAGGCGGCTAGCCGTCCGAAACCTGATTCGATATTTTCACAGCGATTCGTAAACCGCAAAGAACAATACTGATAATGAATATGCGTAAATTTGTTAGTGAGATGTGACTCGATGCGTTAATGGCGCAGTCACTGCGCCATTGTGTTTTGCGGGTAAATCAACGTGCAGCAGGGTCATGACGCGGGCGCACAACGACCTCAGTCACCTGCGAATCCTCACTGGTATCAACGATAATACGTACGGCACTGGCAATAGAGTGCGGGGAACTGCGCGTAAGCGGATCGTCCCCGTGCTGCGGGCGGTTCATGGGCGTATCGGTCGGACCGGGGTAAACCGTGGCAACACGAACCCCCTGCTCCCGCTCCTCATTGCGTAGCGCCTCCGCCAGCGCATGCAGGGCAAATTTGCTGGCGGAATAGACCGTATGACCGGCCAGCGCACGTGTGCCTGAACCGGAGTTGATAAACACAATCTGCCCCCGGCTGTCGCGCAGCTTCGGCAACGCCAGGCGCGTCAATTCGGCAGGGGCAAAAACGTTAATGGAAAAATGGTGCTGCCAGACCTCCGGCGTGGCCTCCGAGACCCGATAAGGCAGGGCAACCGCGGCGGAGTGCACCAGCACATCCAGGCGCGGCAACGTGGCGACAAAATCCGCCACTGCGCCGCTGTCGCGGATATCCAGGCTCACCGGAATCAGATGCGCGTGTTCCTCACTTTCAAAGGCCACCGGCCGACGACCAATTACATAGACCTGATGATCGCGAATCAGGGCCTGGGCAATCGCCAGCCCAATGCCGCTGGTGCCACCGGTAACCACGGCTACCGGCCGTTGCTGCGTGTTCTGAGGCATAAGACCGCTCCTTAGCGTTCGCGCCAGGCATAAGGTACGGCAGGCAGCCACTCATCACCCAACAGCTCGGGATCATCAAAATGGATAATGGCCTGATAGTGGTGTTCGCGATCCTCGTGATAAAGCTGCCCGGCAATGTTTTGTGCCAGGGTACGCGCGCCCTGACTGATACCGGGAATGAGGCCGACGACGTGACCATTGCTGAGCAGCGCCGGGTAGCTAAAGCAGTGCAACCGCGCCAGCGAGGCCGGGGCATCGCCATGTTTGGCCTGAAACGCAAAATCGGCCCCCAGATAAGGGTAGCTAGCCAGCTGCGCGTTTTGGTTATCAGCGGGTGGCTGCCAGTCGGCATCGCCCCAGGTTTTTACCTGCCCCACCAGCGTATGAAATTCCGCACGCGCCTCCCAGTCCAGGGCATATCCGGTGGCGAGGATCAGGAAATCTACAGGTACTTCGCCCTGCGGCGTATGAATGACAAGGCCTTCTCCCCGGGTTTCGACACGCTCGACCGGGGCGTTAAAATTGAACCAGGCATTGGGATGGCGCGACACGCGTAGCGTACTGCCGTGCGGTGGTGGCGTCTGGACGGTGGCAATATGCTGGGCCAGCCGCCATTTCCACTCATCCGGCAAGTTATAGTAACCGGATTCAAGCCCTGGGTTACCCGCCCCTTTCGACAGGTTCACCCGGGGGAAATCCGGGCGACGGATCAGCAGTTCAACGCCTGCGGCCCCGGCTTCCAGCGCCGTGGCAGAGACGTCCATCGCCGTAGCGCTGCCGCCAACCACTGCCACCCGGCGTCCAGCAAGTGCAGTAAAATCAATCGCTTCTTCCGAATGCGCCCAATATTGCTTCGGTACATCGGTCACAAAATCCGGGATCGCAGGCCCACCAAAGGCATCCATCCCAATGGCGAGGATCACTTTGCGTGCGCTCACCCGCTGGGTTTCACCGTGATGTGAAAAGGTCAGGTCGACACGTTTGGGATCCTGTGCATTGATGTCCGTTAAAGTGTGATCGTTACGCACATCCAGCGCCAACACCTGACGATACCAGCGAAGATAGTCTGCCCACTGCAAACGGGGAATTTTGTCTAACGCCGCCCAGGCCTCATAGCCAAACTGCGCTTCATACCAGGCACGAAACGTCAGCGAGGGAATATCCAGCGCCGGTCCGGTCAGTTGTTTAGGAGAACGTAGCGTTTCCATGCGTGCGGTGGTCGCCCACGGACCTTCGTAATCTTTGGGCGCTTTGTCATACAGCACAGCGTCAATGCCCTGCAGGCGCAGTGCGAACGCCGCCGCCAGACCCGCCATGCCTGCGCCAATGATGACCACGTTCTGCGCCTGGGCGTCAGATTGTGGCGGCAGCCAGCGTTTAGCAGGCAGCGCCAGCCACTCCAGATCTTGTTTGATTCGGGCTTGCAGCGCGACAAGCCCCTGCTCTGCCGCGACCGATGATGAAGAAGAAAGTGACATCGTCGTTATCCTTTTGTGTCAATGCATTCAGTCATTTGCTGAGTGATAGCACTTCGATGCCAGGGCAACTACGATTTTATATTGCTAGCCTAATGCAGACTTTTGCTATGCGGGGCGTGGTGACGGATGTGAAATGAATGAGGCCAGAGATTTTTTCATGCCCCGGAAAAGATAAACATTTCACCCGCTAAGATCATTGAATTAATGCGGCTGTTAGCCCCGCGGCGGAAGAATAAAGTACTCGATCGCTTCCGTGCTGTTGCATCACACGTGTAAGCAGCGCCTCAGCATTAACGTTTTGCCCCCGCAGGTTCAGGCGCGCCTTGGCAATAACATCTGACTCGGATATGGGGCGTTCGAGGCTACCCAATGGTTTAAAACGTTCTTCTACCGAGCGATTGCCATTTACATGCGTCAACACCACGCGTGCGCCAGGCTGGCGAGCCGGGCCAGTCATTCGAGCGGTAAAATCCGGATCGATAAAGGCTGTGACTTTATCCGCCAGGCCCAGCAACTCCGGATTTTGCATATTTTGTTCAGTGTACCAGTCTGCACCGGGTAAGAGCCCGGCCGCGACTGCGGCCATGGTCCAGGGGAGGCTGAATTGCGCATCAGTAACGGTCTGCGGACGATAATCCATCATATCGTCGACAATGCGCGGGAAGGTATAGACCTCTACAGAGCGGATTTCCTTAGCCAACCAGCCAGTTTGCTGAATGAGGGCGTCCATTGATTCTAATGCACAGGCCAGCCAGCGACAGGCTGGATAGATTTTAAAACTGCCATACTCCGCATACCAGTGGCTGCCAAGAGAATCAGTGAGGATGTTCTTTGCGAATTGGTCTGAGCCGATCATGCGCCAAAAACCCTGTTCACCATCGAGCACGTCCAGGCTGCCGCTCAAGCCATGTTGCACCATAATGACGGCTTGCACCGCAGCCTGAGCTGCCGGTGCAACGGCATCTTTGAGCGATAACAATGGCCGCTGTTGCCAGTTATATTGATGCAAGCTGGGCAACGGCGTTAATGTTGCAGCCAGTCCTACAGCGTTATGTAACTGGTGTTCATCCAGTCCCAAAAGAAGCCCGGCAACTAATGCAGCGCCAATTGACTGATGCTGCGCAACGCCATACACCTGATTAAAACGCTCAGCCGTTGGCTGGATGGCGTGGATAAGACGATTGTTAACCTCAAAGCCCACTGTTAACGCGGTTATCAACGTCTCGTGGCTAATCAGTGCGGGACTGATATCCAGAGCAACCATTGCGGCGGCAATTAATGTCGCCCCAGGGTGACCAAGCCCTTTACCATCAATTTCCACGCCGTCATCATGATCCAGACCATTTATCACCGTTGCGTTGCTAAAAGCCGCCGCTGACGGGCTAAATCCGGTCTGTCCAAATACGCTACAATTTCCCTGACCGCCAAACTGGCGGGCAGAGCGAATAGCCGACGCGCTGCTTTGATGCTGGCTTGCTGCCCAGCCACAGCCGAGACCATCCAGTAAATGCAGGCTGACTTTATGGCGAACCGCTACTGGGATCGATTGTGCTTGTAACGTTTTGGCGAAGTTAATTAACTGGCGTGTGGAGGTGATATTCATCATTTATTCAACGCTTAAAGTAGCGCGCACGGATCCGACGTTCGGTATAGCTCGCCAGTAGTGACAAGGGCAGGATAGTTATTACAAAAAACACGGCGACAAAAGTCAGTGTTTCCAGCGGTCGGAAAGTAGCGGTACTCAGTCGTTGTGCTTGATACAGCACTTCGCCAGTAGCGACATAGCTCGCCAGTACCGAATTCTTGATCGACATAACGCACTGACTGACAAAGGCGGGCAATATACGCAAAAAGGCAACCGGACCAGTTATGCGAAACAACACTTTCAACGGTGACATACCGACAGAAAGCCCTGCCTCAACCAAACCGTGATCGACCGATTGCAACCCGGAGCGGAATATCTCGGCAAAGAACACGCTGCCGTAGAGCGAAATCGCCAGCACGCAAGTCAGCCAGGCAGACATCGTCAGACCAAACAAAATCGGCAGGCAGTAGAACGCCCAGACAATCAACACCAGCGGTGGGATTGAACGCACCACTTCGATCAACGCCTGAGTCGGCAAGCGAATAAGCGCTTTTGACGCCCCCCGCAATGGTGCAAGTAAGGCACCGCCGATAATGCTTAACGTGACTGAAGCGAGTACGATTTTAAACGTAGTGAAAATCCCGTCAGCAAGAATGGCGCGATACTGAAAGAGTATTGAGAAGTCCCAGTGGTAAACCGGCATCAGAGTAGATCCTTCGCCGTCACACCCGACAGCGCCATGAAGTGACGAAATTCAGCGTTGTCAGGCTGGGTCCAGATTTCTTGCGGGGTAGCCTTACCCACCAGTTTCCCATTATCCATCAGCAAAAGAGAGCGACACACCTGAAGCGCGAAACGCATTTCGTGAGTGACGACGATCATCGTGGTGCCGGTATTTGCTAATTCAGAGATAACGGCGAGCACTTCGCCGACAGATTCGGGATCCAGAGCAGAAGTCGGTTCATCAAACAAAATCACCCGAGGTTCCATTGCCAGCGCACGAGCAATGGAGACGCGCTGTTGTTGGCCGCCAGAGAGTTGAATCGGAAAATCAGCCGCTTTTTCTGCCAAACCCATGCGAGTGAGTAAAGCCATAGCCTTCTCAGTGGCGACTTTTCGTGATACCCCGAGCACCTGCACTGGCCCTTCGATAATATTTTGCAAAACGCTACGATGCGGCCACAAATTAAAATGCTGAAACACCATCGCCATCGATGCGCGTTGACGCGCCAACGTGCGCTGCTTCACCGGCTTTCTTTCAGTGCCGAAAAAACCGATCTCTTCATCGCCGAGCCAGATGTGACCGCTATCGGGCGTCTCCAGCATATTCAGGCAGCGTAACAGGGTCGATTTCCCCGCGCCGCTGCGGCCAATAACGCCGATCACCTCCGAGGGGCGAACCTCGAAGGTCACGTTATCAATGATTTTTTTTCCTGAGAACGATTTGCTAAGCGCTTCTATTTTCAGTAACGGCAAAGAGGCCTGTTCAGTCATTTGGGGGAATTAGCCGGATGAGTATATTTTTGCCAGATAATTTTCAGCGTGCCGTCTTTCTCCAGTTGCTCCAGTTGACCATTCAGCCAGGCTTGTAGCTCGGGACGGTTTTGACGCAAACCGATATTAGTCGCCTGCTCCTTAACGGGCTCAGGGATCACCATGGTGCCCTGATGTCGTTTCTGAATGTACTGTGACATCTGGATATCATTGGTCACGATAGCATCTGCGCGACCGCTTTCCATTTGCAATTGCATATTGTCGCTATCTGGCACAATAACCCACTGCACCTTGTCCAGTTGAGGTTGCAACAGCGTCACCGCCGCTGAACCATCAATCGCGGCGAGCCGGGTCTGCGGATTATTAATCGTCGCCCAGTTCTGATACTTTTTCGTCTCTTTTTCTAACGTCAGGATGCCCATCTGATGAGCGCCCATTGGACGAGTAAAATCAGCGGCTTTTGCCCTTTCCGGCGTCTTATTAAAGCCACCCAGAATATCGAAACGATTTGACTGCAACCCAGCAACCGCAGTGCCCCATTGCGTGTCGACGTATTCAATTTTTATATCGGTCTTTTTGAATATCGCCTGCACCACATCGGGAACCAGACCGGTCCACTGGTTGGTTTGCAGATCTTTTTGATACCACGGCGGCGCGTTAACCGCACCGACGCGAATAACATGATCTGGCAGAATAGTATTAATATCTTCCGCAGCTTGCGCCGTGGTTTGTGTAAGAAAAATCCCTGGTATCAGCAATAAGGCCGACATCAAACGTGCTTTGAACAATTTCATTTTATGCCCTTAAGTGAATATAGTTGTCAATTTTATAACGTCAACTGCATGCATTTAAAAATGCAAAAATCGTATATCTTTATATGGGAAATGGCTATGACTCCGAAGCAGCTTGAAGTGTTCATTAGTGTAGTACAGCTCGGTTCTGTGACAGCGGCCGCGCAACAGCTGGCGATGTCGCAGCCTTCGGTCAGTAAAATTTTGTCACTCATCGAGCAGCAGATGGGGTTTAGCCTGTTCGAGCGGTACAAGGGCAAAATGCAGCCGACGCGCGAGGCCACCGAGTTGTATAAAGAAGCGCAGCGCGTTTATCTCGACAGGCTGCGTTTTGAGCGTTTTATCGAACATATCCGCCAATATCGCGTTGGGCAGCTACGCGTTTGCGCTACGCCGGCATTAGCGTTAAACCTATTGCCCCTTGCTGTCGCACGTTTTCGTCAGACCTTCCCCGACTATGGCATCGTCGCAGATATGTGCCTGAATAACGAGATCGAAGAGTCGGTTAAAGGCGGTCGCTACGACCTTGGATTTGTGGTTAAACCTGGCTCCGAGCAAGGCGAAAACCAGCTTATGGTTAGCCAGGGAGAGATGGTATGCGTGTTGTCGGAGCAACATGTGCTGGCAACGAAGGCCGAGGTGTGCTGGCAAGACATTGAACCTCGCGAGCTGGTATTTATTACTACCGACGCCAGGCTGGTAGCCATGATCGCCGAGGCCGTACCCGAGTTTCGCCAACGCCAGGTCGCTGCCATAGAAACCAACCGCTACAGCATAGCGATTAATATGGTCAGGCATAATAACGGTGTGACTATCGTTGATCGTTTCTCTTTACAGGGCTGTGATGTGACAGGGTTAGTCGTACGCCCGTTCAAACCGGCGCTCAGCGTTTCAGTGGTTGCAGTGTCTGATGGTCATAGCGTCATGTCCCAACCCGGAGAGGAGTTTGTCAGGGTGATGAAAGCATTGATGGCAGAGACCGCTTTTTAAGAAAACAGGCGTTGAGGCCAGCCCCGACTATTTATGCTGATCGGGCACTTTCTGTACGTAACCAGTTGTACAGAGAAATACCCTCTTCGGTCATTTCGCTGCCCTGACGAACACAAAGATAATAGCTGCGTCCGTCGTCAACCGGCAGGTCAAACAGTTTCACCAGTTCACCACTTTGCAGATAAGGCGCAATCAGCGGCTCACGCATCAGTGCACAACCCAGCCCGGCCTGAACGGCCGCCAGTGTCAACAAGCCGTCCTCGAACAGCGGCCCACTGGGTTTCGGCGGTCTCCGGACGTTCTGCTGTAAAAACCACTGCGACCACGTCGTGCGCTCCTCATCATGCAGTAGAGGCATTTGTAACAGCTGCTCCGGGGTATCCACATGCCCGTGCAAACGCAAAAAGCTCCGGCTGGCCACCGGAACCATTTTGCCTGAAATCAATGCTTCACTCTGATATCCCGCCCACTGACCATTGCCAAAACGGATTGACATATCCGCCGCATCGCTAAGGTAGTTGCGATGGTTGGCGTAAACCACGTTAATCTCCGTTTGTGCATTAGCGCGCATAAACGCCGGAAGACGTGGAATAAACCAACCCATGCCAAACAGCGGAATCAAACTGATGGTGACTTGTCGGGTTTGCGCCTGCTCGACAAGGTGTTCCGTCGCCTGGCGCAAAACATTAAACGCAGTACGAATCGAACGATAATAGTCCCGCCCCTGCTGGCTGAGGATCAGACGCCGTCCGTCACGCTCGGTAAGCAGTATCTGTAAAAAATCCTCCAGCACGCGCAGCTGGTGACTGACCGCCGACGGCGAGATCGCCAGTTCCTTTGCCGCCTGTGAGATGCTCCCCAACCTGGCAATAGCTTCAAAGGCACGTACTGCACGCAGTGGCGGATCGTTAGCCAGCACTGCCGATACGGGCTCCCCCTGCTCTGAATATTGTTCTGTTTTTCTCATATGATGATTTCTTTAGCGTTGAATGACATAGTGCCCATCAAATAAAATACAATTAAAACAATTATTTAAATGAATTCATAAAAATCATAAGAAATAATATATCTGTATTTCACAATTAAATTCAATTGTTGGAAGGTAGCGGCAAATTGAGCAATTTGTCGGACCCATTTTGGACACCCTAATACAACAACTCATTAATGGCGTGATGTTGGGCAGTATCTACGCCCTGATCGCCCTCGGCTATACCATGGTGTATGGCATTCTGCGCATCATCAACTTCGCCCATGGCGATATTTTGATGGTCGGCGCACTGACGACACTGTCTGGCCTCAACTGGCTGGAGCACACCGCGCCAGGCATGCCACCACTGGCGCGTCTGACGCTGGCGTTGCTGGTTGCCATGGCGGTTTGCGCCCTGCTGGCGATGGCGGTTGAACGCTTCGCCTATCGCCGCCTGCGCAACGCGCCACGTCTGGCACCGTTGATTTCCGGTATCGGCGTGTCAGTGCTGTTGCAAACCGTGGCGATGGTTATCTGGAGCCGCAACCCACTGATGTTTCCGCAAATCCTGCCCATGGATCCGATTGCCGTGACACATGGAAGCGACGTCCACCCTCCCGCCATCATCACCGTGACCGGAATAGTCACCATTGCACTGGCGCTGCTGGTGATGTCTGGCCTGTGGGCGCTGGTCGAATTTACCCGCCTAGGGCGCGGTATGCGTGCAGTGGCAGAAAATCCCCGTGTCGCCAGCCTGATGGGCGTCAACCCCAACCGCATCATTACCCTCACCTTTGCAATCGGCGGCCTGTTTGCCGCACTGGCTGGCGTGATGATGGCCAGTAACTACGGTAATGCCAGTTTCTCTATGGGATTCCTGCCTGGTATCAAAGCCTTTACAGCAGCGGTTCTCGGCGGTATCGGCAATATTCGCGGAGCCATGCTCGGCGGCATACTTCTCGGCATCATCGAAACACTGGGCGCTGGTTACCTCGGCGAGCTGACCAACGGTGTCTTCGGCAGCAATTATCAAGATGTGTTCGCCTTCATTGTGCTTATCCTCGTCCTCGTATTCCGTCCGGCGGGCATTCTTGGCGAGCGCGTAGCGCATCGGGCGTAGGAGAGATCATGACAACTTCGTTATTACATACCCCCGCCCCTTCATCACGCCGACTACAGGCAGGTCTGGCACTGTTTATTATCGCCGTGGTGATTGCGCCAGTGGTCGCCGGGCAGCTCGGTGGCAACTACTGGGTGAGGATAATCGACTTCGCCCTGCTGTATATCATGCTGGCGCTCGGCCTGAACATCGTGGTGGGCTTCACCGGTTTGCTGGATATGGGATTCATCGCTTTCTATGCCGTGGGGGCGTATCTGGCGGCATTACTGGCCTCCCCGCACCTGCTGGACGCCTTTCCGCTATTGCAGTCCTGGCTGCCGGACGGCTTACACACCTCATACTGGCTGATTGTGCCCACGGCTGCACTACTGGCAGCAATCTGCGGCATCTTGCTCGGTGCGCCAACGCTAAAATTGCGTGGTGATTACCTGGCAATTGTCACCCTCGGATTTGGCGAGATCATCCGCATCCTGATGCGTAATCTCGACCGCCCGATCAACATTACTAATGGTGCAAAGGGCATTTCGGGCGTCGATACGCTGTCACTGTTTGGCATGAAATTCAGCGGCGTACAGCACTGGTTCGGCATGAAAATCCCCTCTTTGTGGCTGTGGTACTACCTGCTGGTGCTGCTGATTGTGTTGATTATCACCATCTGCGTGCGTTTGCAGCATTCGCGAATTGGCCGTGCCTGGCATGCCATTCGTGAAGATGAAGACGTGGCGCGGGCGATGGGCATCAATGTGCGCAATTACAAACTGCTGGCCTTTGCCATGGGCGCGTCCTTTGGCGGGGTGGCCGGTGCGCTGTTTGCAGCGTTTCAGGGCTTTGTCTCACCGGAATCCTTCACCTTGCAGGAATCCATTGCCGTGCTGGCAATGGTGGTGCTCGGCGGTATGGGACATATTCCCGGCGTCATTCTCGGCGCGGTACTGCTGACCGCCCTGCCGGAACTGTTACGCAGCCAGGCCGCGCCGGTACAACAGGCGTTGTTTGGCAGCGTGCTGATTGACCCGGAGATCCTGCGTCAGTTGTTCTACGGCCTGGCGCTGGTGTTAGTCATGTTGTTGCGCCCTGCCGGCCTCTGGCCTGCCCGTCATACGGAGATAAAAGCATGACGCTGCTTACCATCAGCAACCTGAGTAAACGCTTTGGCGGCGTGCAGGCGGTGGATAACGTCGCCCTGGACATCATGCCCGGGGAAATTTACGGCCTGATTGGCCCCAACGGTGCAGGAAAAACGACCTGTTTCAACCTCATAACCGGTCTGTATCGTGCCGACAGCGGCCACTTTGCACTCAATGGCATCGCCTACTCGCCACGTAATGTAGAAAACGTCACCCGTGCAGGGATTGCTCGCACCTTCCAGAATGTGCGCCTGTTTAACGACATGTCGGTGCTGGAAAACGTCATGGTGGGCCGCCATGTCCGTACCCGCAATGGCCTGTGGGCAGCACTTTCCCGTCATCGCCGCGCACGCCAGGAGGAAGAGCAAACCCGCGAACTGGCCTGGCACTGGCTGGAATTCACTGGCATTGCACAGTTCGCCCACTACCGCGCCTGCGACCTTGCCTATGGTCACCAGCGCAGGCTGGAGATCGCCCGCGCGCTGGCCACCGAACCTCGCCTACTGGCACTTGATGAACCTGCCGCAGGCATGAACGCCGCCGAAAAAGTGGCGCTTGGTGAGCTGCTGCAACGCATCCGCAATAACGGCAAAACGCTGTTGATGATTGAACACGACGTCAAACTGGTAATGGGCATCTGTGACAGGCTCACGGTATTGGATCACGGAAAAGTGATCGCCAGCGGCTCTCCACAAAGCGTGCGCAGTGACGAAAACGTGATCGCAGCCTGGCTTGGAGGGCATAAACATGGCTGAACCTTTACTGCACGTCGAGCAACTTGATGTGCACTATGGCGGCATTCAGGCCGTGCGCAACGTGACCTTCACCCTGCATGAAGGTGAACAGGCCACGCTGATCGGCGCCAATGGTGCCGGGAAAAGCTCCACCGTACGCGCCATCAGCGGCTTACAGCCTTTTCGCGGTGAGATAATTTTCGCAGGGCACGCAGTGGCAAAACAGAAGCCGGAAGCGTTGCTGCGCGCTGGGTTGGTTATGGTACCGGAAGGTCGCGGCATCTTTGCCCGTATGACAGTACTCGAAAACCTGCAAATGGGTGCATGGCTGCGGCGAGATAGCCGCGCAGTACGCAACGATATCGACGACATTTTTAACCGTTTCCCGCGCCTTGGCGAACGACAGCATCAACTTGCAGGACTGCTTTCAGGCGGTGAACAACAACTGCTGGCGCTCAACCGTGCGCTGCTCAGCCAGCCACGGCTCCTGATCCTCGACGAGCCTTCGATGGGTCTTGCGCCACTGATGGTTGAAAACATTTTTAACGTCATTGCCAGTCTGCGCGCTCGAGGCGTCAGCCTGCTGTTGATTGAGCAGAATGCCCGACTAGCGCTGGAAATCACCGAAAACGCCTGGGTGATGGACAGCGGCAGCATTGTCCATCACGGCGACTCTCGCGCACTGCTGGCTGATGACAGCATTGCGCAAATATACCTGGGCGAAATGCCCGTTTAACCACAACCCACACCAGGGATCCCCCATGAAAAAAATAACACTTAGCCTACTCAGTACTGCCATTGCTCTTGCCGGATTATCTGCTGCACCAGCAGGTGCCCAGGAGAGCGAAACCGTGCTGATTGGTCTGGCCGGGCCACTAACCGGACCATCTGCGCGCATTGGCAAAGATCTGGAGAATGGCGCGCAGTTAGCCATTGACGACATCAATAACCAACATCCGGTGATCGGCGGCAAAGCGGTCACCTTCAAGTTACAGTCTGAGGACGATCAATCCGACCCGCGTACCGCCGTTGCCGTGGCGCAGCGTCTGGTCGACAGTGGTGTCGCAGGCGTAGTGGGTCACTGGAACACCGGCACCAGCATCCCGGCGGCCCGTGTTTACCATGATGCCGGCATTGCGCAGGTCGCACCGGTAGCGACCGGGCATGCCTACACCCGCCAGGGCTTCGACACCAGTTTCCGCGTGATGGGACATGACGATGATGGTGGCCAGTTCGCTGGTCAGTACGCCCTGCAAACGCTGAAAGCAAAACGCATTGCAGTGATTGACGATCGCACGGCCTTTGGTCAGGGGCTGGCGGATGAGTTCATTAAATCGCTGGAAGCGCAAGGTGTGAAGATTGTTGACCGCCAGTATGTGGATGACAAAACCGTCGATTTCAGCGCCGTGCTGACCGCGATCCGCAGTAAAAATGCTGATCTGATTTTCTTTGGCGGCGTCGATAGTCAGGCCGCACCGCTGGCGCGCCGCATCAAACAACTGGGTCTCAACGCACGGTTAATGGGCGCTGGCGGTTTTGTCAGCCAGACCTTCCTGCAACTGGCACAAAAAGAGGGCGATGGCGTGGTGGCGCTGGAACCGGGTTTGCCGGTGGATCAGATGCCGGGGGGAAAAGGATTTGAGCAGGCCTACCAGTCGCGCTACCACACCCATATCGAATTGCATGCACCCTTTGCTTACGACGCAACCCGTGTACTGGTAGCGGCAATGGAAAAGGCCGACTCCGTCGATCCTGCTAAGTATCTTCCGACACTGCGCGCTATCAGCTATTCCGGCGTAACCGGACAAATCGCCTTTGATAAAGAGGGCAATCTGAAAGCACCGTCGTTCACCGTTTACAAGGTAGTGGATGGCAAGTGGCAGCCGCAAACCGTATTAGGTGGCGCAGCAGCAAAGTAATGTAGTGAGGCAATGTGATGAGTGATAATAACGAGCTGGGCATCCTCGCCCGCCGCAAGATTGAAGCTGAAATTATTAAACCGATTTATGACATCCTGGTCCGCGAAATCGGGAAAAACCGAGCGCAAGCAATTATCGGCGAAGCCATTGAACAGGCGGCGGTAGCTGCAGGAGCGGAGTTTGCGCGCAATGAACCGCAGGGTGCGGATTTGCGCAGTTTTGTCGCCCTGCAATACCTGTGGGAGAAGGACAACGCACTGGATGTCAGGGTTATTGATAACGACGACGAACACTATAACTATGATGTCACTCGCTGCCGGTACGCCGAGATGTATCACGAAATGGGACTCGGCGAAATTGGGCATCTGCTCTCCTGCGCCAGAGATGAAAAATTTATCGTCGGTTATGCGCCGGAAGTTGAACTGACCCGCACCACCACAGTGATGCAGGGTGCGCCCTGCTGCGACTTCCGCTATCGCGTGAAAAAGGACAAGCCATGAGTGAAGTCATCACCGTGAATGCCGAACGACTGTGGTCATCCCTTAATACCATGGCGCGGATTGGTGCCACCCCCGCTGGTGGCGTTACACGACTGGCCCTGAGTGACGAAGATCGTATTGCCCGTGATTTGCTGCGCGACTGGGCGTTACAGGCAGGATTCCAGTGTGAGGTGGATACGCTCGGCAATATGTTTATTCGTCGCCCCGGTAAAAACCCGCACCTGCTACCGGTGCTCACCGGTTCGCATGTGGACTCGCAGCCGCTGGGCGGTCGCTACGACGGTATTTACGGCGTACTGGCCGGGCTGGAAGTACTGCGAACACTTAACGATCGGCTGATTGAGACCGAGCGGGATCTGCTGCTGGTCAACTGGACTAACGAAGAGGGTGCACGATTTGCCCCGGCGATGCTGGCTTCCGGCGTGTGGAGCGGGCAATTTAGTGAGAATTTTGCCCTTTCCCGCCAGGATCAGGCTGGAGTGAGCGTCGGTGAAGCGCTGCAAACCATCGGTTACCGTGGCACACAGCCAACCCGCGCCTTCCCGCTGCATGCCTGTTATGAAGTACATATTGAACAGGGGCCCATTCTGGAAGAAGAAGGCATCGATATTGGCGTTGTGCGCGCCGCGATGGGACAACGCTGGTATACCGTCACGCTGGAGGGGTTTGCCGCGCATGCCGGAACCACACCCATGACCAGTCGCCGTGATGCTCTGGCCGGTTTTGCCCGGCTGGTTCTGGCCGTTGAAACCATTGGCCTCACGCAAGTACCTGATGGCCGCGCAACTATCGGCATGGTGCAGAACACGCCAAATTCGCGCAATGTTGTGTCCGGCAAGGTTGTCTGTAGCGTGGAGTTTCGCCACCCGCAGACGGCGGCGCTGGAAAGTATGGAGCAAGCACTCTACCAGACCGTAGAGGCACTGGCGGCGCAGTTGCTGAATGCACGCGTAGAGCGGATTTTTGACTACGCTCCGATTGCCTTTGATCCGAAGTGTAGCGAACGCATTGAGCACGCCGCGACGCAACTGGGTTATGCCTGGCGAACGATGGTCTCCGGTGCAGGTCACGACACCTGTTACCTGAATGCCATTGCCCCGGCAAGCATGATATTTATCCCTTGCGAGAAAGGCATCAGCCATAACGAAGCGGAAAATATCCTGCCGTCGTGGTCAGAAAAAGGAGCCAATGTGTTGCTGCATACCCTGCTTGCAGCAGCAAATGAACGCGAATAACCGCCGGGCGACGTGTCTATCGTCGCCCTGATTTGCGTTGGTTTTTAATATTTGCCGATGAGATATGGCCACAAGTTACGTCATCCACTGCCCTGCCACTTCCAGCATGCCAATACAATACTTGCGCGCGCAGGGGTTAGTTGCAAAAGGTTTTCATGAAATGCGGCCAGTGCGTCCTGGTGAACTACGCTGACAATCGCCGAGTCGGGAAACCGGGCGCTCCGCATTTTATAAATGTGCTTCTCAGTTCCAGTGTAAGCACACCCGTTTGAGTTCCACGCACTTTTTGAGATTTCCGGTTTTGATCCCGTTGTGACGGTTTAATATCTTAGGATTTCCTTCTTATTTATTACCTATCGTTTTTCCTGAAGACCATAGCAATCCCTTGATCTTTTTCTGTGCTTGGCGCAGATTGATTTTTTTTGTCATCTTATGTTCATAACCAGGAAAACTAGTTGTCCTCCTGAAACACCTGAAACAAGTAACCCATGAGCGCTGCGAAAAAAACCTGTTTGTTAAAAATAACCTATTCAACGACTACATTACCTACCTCTGTTATTTTTTTCATATTTTTTATTGCCTGATCAGGAGCTTCCCCATTTAATTCAGAACTTGCTATAACAATTTTGGCAATATCAACCTCATAAATAACATCGCCATGTATCTGCACTTCAATAAAATTATAATCAGGATTGTCAGCATTTTCACCGGAAGTATTAATTTCATCCTGTCCTTGAGTATCTAAAGAGTGCCATCTATATCCTCCTTTTCCTGCTTCTCTACTACAGTATTCTACTAATCCCTTTATACCATCCTCGGTTAATGGAAAAGCCAAACCAGCCAGTCCGCCAGCCGCACCCAAACTGTCACCGCCAGTAATCGTGCACCTTTTTTTAATTGTATTTTTAAATTGCATATGACTATTCCCATAATAAGTCGATGGGGCAGCACCTTGATGATAGCCAGCAAAATTTAGCGCTGCATACTTTGGTCTTAAATTAGGCGACACTTTCTTGTTTAATGCCCTGGCTTGTGCTTCATCGCCAACGATTTTTTCAATATCATCATCCATTCCTCTCGGAATACCAAATTGCTCATGTTCTATCTTATCTCTTGAATCTACATGACCTTTCAAATTCCCCGCCATTATATTATGATGTTCTAATACCTCAAAAGAATTTAACATACTGGGCATAGACCAGTTTTTTGCCGCGTTATAGTCAAAGTTAAAAGTTACCTTTGCAGCCGTCATTTTCGCAATTAATTTTTTGGCCTGCTCATTATTTATCTTATTTCTTGTATCCCCCAACACTTTGCCACTGTTTTCTTTTGCAAACTCGACACGTTTTTTACCTCCTTCTAAGCTTTCTTTATATTGTACATCCGGAATTCTCTTGAGATCTGCAGTTGGTAGTTTTTTTGCCAACTCATGCGCACGAACCCTGGCGTCAAATGAGTTACCATTTATTAATATTCTCTTATACGCTTCAAGGCGTTCACGTTTATCATCATCAACTGCTACTTTGAGTTCATTATTTATCCTTTCAAGACGCGCTGCAACTTTGAATTTTCCGGTTCTTTCAACATGGTTTGGCGCTGGTCTTAAAAGCAACATTACGATATCACTAACAGCAGATCTTTGAATAACATTGCCCGGGTAACTCATCGTGGCCCTCTGCATTATTCCAGGCATCTGCACTCTCTCATTTTCGACAGGGGCAAAGTCCTGTTCCGTGAATATCTCCCACTGCCTTTGTATCGCAACACCGGAGCGGTTATCCTCAAATACAAAACCTTGTTTTTTATTATTTTTATTCTGAGCAACTGCATGAGAAGCCGTCCTGGTTTGATCTCTTTGCAATTTATCTGGTTGTGCATACATATCTTATGCCTCTAAATTTTCTTTAGCTTTATACAATGTCTAATGCACCAGGACATGACCGAGGTTAATGATACGGGTCTTTGCCATATCATCGTTTTTCATGTTGTAAGACAGCTGCTTTGAGTAGTTTTTCGTTGCACCTTTTCCTGGCGATTAACCTCTAAAACAGCAACGTAACGACTCCATTATAGCAAGTTTCTTGTGCTGTCTAAATTTTCAATACCCTTCACTAATGTCCCCCGCCGTTGTCGCCCGGATCACTTGTGCCGGAGTCACGCATAACGTTGTTTATGGTTGTAAAACCTTCAGCAAATGCGTTATAGCTATAAAATCTCAATTCGCATCGTCATCTTCTATTCTTAATCAGGAATATCTCATGCTAGATCTTTGCTTAGAATACTTAAAAGAAAGGATGAACCTATCAATAAAAAGCGTTTTTGATTTGTCAGACGACCTGGTGATCGTCTCTCCCCCGATAGATCTTGACGGGTCACAATCAGATAAAATAAAAAATAAGATCCTCATTTTCGTTAGCAATATCGAAAAAGATTCATTTTCAAAGAGTTATCGGCAGGATTATCACACCAATAGCACAAGGACATCTCTATCTTCGAAACCGCTTTTTATTACCCTGACAGTGACTATCGCGGCCAACTTCAGTACCAATCACTACTCTGACGGGTTAAAGGTGCTTTCTCATTTACTCGCATTTTTCAATCGTAATAACAGTTTTAGTCGCCAAAACTCACCGGATCTGCCTAAAAATATTGAGCAAATCAACATGGAACTCGAGTCTATACCCGGTGAACAATTAAGCCATTTGTGGGGGATATTCGGCTCACATTACCTGCCATCATGTCTTTATAAAGTCCGAGCACTTATCCCTGACAGCGAGGCTATTCTATCGCAGGTGGGCAGCATCCATGTATCCGATACCTCTATGGCAAAAAGAGACTCCTAAATGACGAATTATCAATCTATTTTAACCATCAGCGTGAAACATGATTACTACAATACGCGTAAAGATGACCTTGCACCGTTCGATATCTTTCCTGACGGGAATACCGCAACATTACTCCGACAGTACGGTATTCTTCAAAGATCCAAGCATGGTTATGCACAGCTGATTGTCGATACCGAGTTGTTTAGAGATCAGGTTAACTTGACCAAAGAGTTTAATTTAAGATTTTATCTCGTGGCTGCTGACCCACTGCTCCGAAGCATTACTAAAATGCCTGATATATTTGACATTTCAACTATAGATGCAGATTTTACTCAGAGCGAAACACTCAATCTAAACGTAGATAATTGGGGTGACAGTAATCAATCAAGTGAGGTAAACGCCCATAACAGGAACCTAATTAGTATTCTTAACATACACATCCCACAGGAACGTCTTAACTTAGAAAAAAAGTCTCTCACCGTTTGTTACAGTGCCATATCGGTTTATTGGCAATATCATATATTTAATTTAAATGCAGAAAAAGAGTACAACATTCCTTCTCTATGCGAGGGCGATCCATCCTTTACTGAACAAGATCGGGAACAGGCCCTGGATAAAATGATGCGAGTGTTTCTGTCCAACAACGAAATCCCTTTGAGGAAGATTTATACTCAACCATTCTCATTGTTAACCGACAGAAAAATCATAATTAACTCACTCCCCTCGCCCATCCCAGCAAACATATCAACATCACTCATCGACGGAAATCAAAAACATATCGCTCACATTTATGTCAACTGATGTCGTGACAATAAATAATTTCGCACTCAATTCAATGACAAAAATCGTTAAGTTTAAATACAAACCACGAGATTTTGAAGCTTGCTCTACATTTTAAATTCAAGCCACCTTGTTTTAGAAAATTTAAAATTGGCACTGAAATGCAAATTAATCCATTGTCTTACAATTATTCGAGAGAACTGCAAAATGCCGTAATACCAATATTTCGGCAATGCGCTAAGACGCCGGTGTCATTTGACTCCTGGTCATACTTTACTTAAGCACCACTTAAATACAAACGTCGAATTGTCACGGATGTATATAATATCATTCATCTCAGTTCGTCAATAACCACACCTCAGTCAACAATTACTGAATGGACAATGAAAATGTTACAGTTCTACTATATTGATACAAGTTAAAACAGTGGCTAAGTTTTCTCGACATCGGCAGTTGACAGAAAACACTGCAAACGCTATACAAGACATATCAGCATTTAGTCAGTCAGATAGTTCTTATTGAATGCCTTTCTTAACAGTGCTTATTCCTGTGTGTTAACAGTTGGGCATGGTCGCCACCTAATTAACTGAAGGTCCACACTATGGGCGTAATGAAAACACCGGGTGTCTATATTGTTGAGCAGAATGCATTTCCAAACTCTGTTGTAGAAGTTGCGACTTCAGTTCCAGCATTTATTGGGCATACGGAAAAAGCCGACAATGGCGGCAAGTCCTTAAGTAATCAGCCATGGCGTATTACATCAATGTCTGAATACCGTCAATATTTTGGCGGTGAACCTCAGCATATATTTGAAATAGCCGAAATCAGCAAAACCCCCGACACCAGTAGCAGAGAAGCATTTAAGCAGGCAGGGAAAACCTACCAGATTACGCAATCAAACACCCGGCATCATCTTTACTACAGCATGCTGCTTTTCTTCCAAAATGGTGGCGGTGCTTGTTATATAGTCTCGGTTGGCAGTTACGCTGATGATATTGATGCTGGAGTATTAAAAGGGGGTATTCTCCCTCTCATTAAAGAAGCTGAACCCACCATGCTCATCATCCCTGAAGCCATCCAGTTGGCGGAGGATGATTGTATCAATGTAGAGCAAGCTATGCTTGGCCACTGCGGTGGAAAAATGAAAAATCGCGTTGCCATTTTAGATATCTGGAACGGTTATAAAGATCGCCAGCACCCTGATGGTGACTGTATTGTGAATTTCCGATCTAAGCTTGGTACCAGTTATCTCGACTTTGCTTCTGCTTATTATCCGTGGCTAAATACTTCAATCGTCCAGGACAGCGACGTCAGTTTTCGCAATGTCAGTAATTTAGATAAGCTTGTTGAACTGCTGAATACCGAAGTTGCCGCAATGTTTAGTGACTTAGAGGGGCTTTCCGAAGAGGAGCTCAGTACCGGTGGTAACAAACTAAGAGCCACACGCAAAAAGTCGATGCTGGATGAAATCGCTAAGCTTAGTACTGAACTCTCGCTCCCTGATGCGGTATTGCTGCACAAGATCCTTTTTAATATAAGCCCGCTTTACCAGACCATTATGGCGGACATCAAATTCCAGCAAAATATTTTGCCCCCCTCCGCGGCAATGGCCGGTATTTATACCATGGTTGATAACTCTCGCGGCGTATGGAAAGCACCTGCAAATGTCAGCGTAAACGCGGTTGTCTCACCAACCGTAAATATCAGTGATGATGAGCAGGAAGATTTAAACGTCACAACCCAAGGTAAATCAATTAATGCTATTCGGCCGTTTATTGGTGAAGGCACGCTCGTCTGGGGTGCAAGAACACTGGATGGCAATAGTCTGGACTGGCGTTATATAAACGTCAGACGCACGATGATTATGTTAGAAGAATCAATCAGGCTTGCTTCGAAAGCGTATGTCTTTGAGCCCAACGTTGCCAATACCTGGGTATCCATGGAAAGTATGCTAGGTAACTTCCTGTATGGGATCTGGAAACGAGGTGGTTTAGCTGGTTCAACTCCGGGAGAAGCTTACATTGTAAGCGTCGGTTTGGGTAAAACCATGACCGCTAATGATATTTTGGAAGGCATTTTACGTATTACCGTATTAGTCGCTATCGCACGACCTGCCGAGTTTATCGAGATCACCTTCCAGCAAAAAATGCAGGAGTCGTAGATTTCTACGTAGTGTCTCTATGCGGTTAGCATTCAATATCGTCAAGTATAACGTGGATAGTTTTTCAGGAGACCCCCATGGCAGATGATGGTTCAGCTCAATCCGAAACAGTATGGCCAATGCCAAAGTTTCATTTCGAAGTGAAATGGGATGGCGGAGCAGGCGCTGGAATGGTGTCAGCATTTCAGGAAGTTTCAGGTCTTGATTCAGAAGCTCAGCCCATTGAATACCGGGCTGGTAATAGTCCCGTATTTTCGACCATAAAAATGCCAGGGCTGATAAAAAGCGGTAATATCACTCTTAAGAAAGGTATTTTTAAAGGTGATAATAATTTCTACACCTGGTATTCCAAGATCAAAATGAACACCATAGCCCGAACTGCCATCACGATAAACTTATTAGATGAAAGTGGGGCGCCAGTGATGAGCTGGAAGCTAAAAAATGCCTGGCCGACAAAAGTGACCGGCACCGATTTAAAATCGGACAGTAATGAAGTGGCGGTGGAAACGATTGAACTTGCCCATGAAGGGTTAGAGATCTCCGTCTGATTTATACAATCAGGCGCTATCTGACTCTTTATTTAGAGGCAGATTTTATTTTCTCACCTATTGAGCAAGTGAAATCATGGTGACAATAAAAGGTGCAGGTGCAGCCCAGGGAGAGGGTGAGTGGCCTCTTCCCGCTTTCTATTTTAACGTTTCTATCAGCGGATGTGCTGATGACACCGCCTTTCAGGAAGTATCCGGGCTGGAGTTCCAGATAGAAACTGAAGAGTTCAGCGAGGGAGGCAACAACCTGGTTTACCATCTGCCAAAAGCGATAAAAAGTAGCAACCTGACGTTAAAGAGAGCTGTTACGGATAAAAAGTCTCCGCTCATTACCTGGTGCCTGGGTATTTTAAACGATCAGTTATCAAAACCGATTTCGACCAAAAGCGTTTCGATCAATTTACTGAATGAAAATGGAACTACCTGTAAAAGCTGGACTGCATCAAATGCCTATCCGGTTAAGCTAAAGGTTGAACCCTTCAGCTCAATAAAGAATGACGTTGCAATAGAAGAGATCGAAATCTGCTTTAGCCGCTTGCAAAGGAATTTATAACTGTGCCAGTAGAGATAAAACAGCTCGTCATTAAGTCAAAAACGATAAGTGACGATACAAAATTTGAACAGCTCGATACCAATATACCGAGCCATGAATCCGAAAACAAACAACAAGAGAAAGGCTTCTCTTATCATTTAATTTCCTCATCGAATGAAACAAGAGAAAGATAGAGGCTTAAGATAAGGGAATGCCACATGGAAAGAATAACGATAAAATCGATGACTTCTAGCGGAAGCGTCGCACAAACATTCTCAGCAACATTAAACCCTAACAGCATTAAGCATAACTTTGGGATTTCTTATACCAACACAGGTCTGCAACAACAAGGCGATATCTCACCAAAAACGGCATTTAAGGGTTATGAAAGCGAAAAGCTAGAGTTCGAGCTTTTGCTTGATGGTACGGGCGTAACCGGTAACACAAGTACTAACACTGTACAAAAACAACTCGCCACGCTTAAAAAAGTCACTTATGCCTACAACGGTGAGCAGCATGAACCCTATCCAGTTGTAATAACATGGGGCACATCCGTGAGTTTTAGAGGCAGATTAACATCAATAAATATTAATTACTCTCTGTTTGACTCATCAGGCAATCCGCTGCGCGCCACTGTGTCGCTTAGCTTTACCAAATTTTTAACCCAAAAAGAAAAAAGTGCGTTAAAAAAACAGTCCTCCCCTGACTTAACTCACATTATTGAATTTAAGGCAGGCGACTCCCTCCCTATGCTATGTCATAAAATCTATAACGACAGTAGTTATTATATTGAGGTTGCCCGCGCTAATAACCTAATAAGTACCAGGCAAATCAAGCCCGGCACCAAACTTTACTTCCCACCTTTAATTTAGCCACCAGGATTATTATGGCCATTTCCCCATCATCCAACAGCACAGGCGTAACGACGTATACTATCAAAGTGGGTGGTAATGCGATTGATAGCTCCATCGGCGTGATCGGCATTCATATTTATTATCAGGTAAACCGTATTGCGACCGCAGAGATAACCATCAGCGATGGCGATATGGCTTCTCAGCGCTTCGATATTAGTGATGCTGACACGTTCAAACCCGGCTCAATCATCTCCATTTCCGCCGGGTATGCAAGCGAAGAAAAAACTATTTTTGAAGGCATCATAATCAGCCATGGTATAGAAATTACCGCAAATAACAGCACATCGCTGAATATTGTCTGTAAAGACCAGGCAATCGCTATGACTATAGCTAAGCATAGCCAATGCTTCCTCGCTCAATCTGACAGCAGTATCATGAGTAGCCTTATCGCAAAATATCCCAGGATCACAGGCTCTGTCGGCAACATTACGGATCCGTATGCTGAACTTGTCCAGTTCAACAGCAGCGACTGGGATTTCATTCTCACCCGCGCTGAAGCTAATGGCTTTGTTGTCACTAACCAATCAAACAAGGTCACGATCAATAAACCGTCAGTAAGCGGCTCCGCTGCTCTTGTAGTCACTTATGGCACAGATTTAATGTCGTTTAGCGCCAGGGTGGATGCACGAAATCAACTTGCTTCTGTCACCGCTTCAGCCTGGGATTCGACCAAACAGGATAGTGTTACAGGTACCGGCGCGGTGCAGTCAATCTCGGGTCAGGGCAATTTTACGAGTCAGGATTTAGCCAAGGTGCTGGGGATCAGTGATTATAAGTTGCAAACCTCTTCCACGATAAGTTCGGACTCTCTCACCCGCTGGGCCAGCGGGCAGCAGGTCAAAGCAATGCTGAGTAAGGTACGAGGAAGCGTGACTTTTCAGGGTAATGCAAGCGCGACTATCGACAGCTTGCTCGAACTGGCGGGGGTTGGGGAGCGTTACAATGGCTCGCATTATGTCGGTGGCGTTCACCATAGTATTGAAAAAGGCCAATGGATCACCACGGCCGAATTGGGCATATCTCCGATGTGGTCAGCGGAACATCGTGACGTTGGCGCCGCCCCCGCCTCCGGTTATCTCCCACCCGTCGACGGCCTGCAAATCGGTGTGGTCACTAAATTAGATGAGGATCCGGATTCAAACTATCGTATTCAAATAAAACTCCCCATGTTGAATAGTGAATCTAATCTAATTTGGGCACGCCAGGCGACTTACTATGCTTCTTCTGGCTGCGGTAATTTTTTCATCCCCGAAGTGGGCGATGAAGTTATTGTTGGCTGCATCAATCAGGATCCCAGCAATCCGATTATTTTGGGCTCGGTGTATAGCAGCAAAAATAAGATGCCAAACGAGCTTACAGCGGACAATTATATCAAATCAGTCGTAACCAAGAGTCAACTAAAAATAACTTTTGATGATGAAAACAAAATCGTGACATTAGCAACGCCAGGTGGCAACTCCATCATCATGAGCGATAAGGGCAAATCCATTACCTTAACCGATCAAAATAACAATGCGATAAGCATGAATGAAAATGGTATTGCCATTACCAGCAACAAAGATATCACTATTTCAGCCAAAAGCGCGGTCAGTATTCAATCCACAAGTGATACGACTATCAAGGCGACAGGTGATGCAAAGATTTCAGGTTTAAATGTGTCAGCGCAGGCTAATACGGGTTTGTCGCTAAAAGGAAATGCAACGGCGGAACTTTCTTGTTCCGGGATAACGACCGTAAAAGGCGCACTGGTCAAAATCAACTAGCGTTCTGCGGAGATAACTTATGCCCTTTGCTGCAAGAATTACCGATCTGCAAACCTGTCCGATGGCCACGCCGGCGCTTCCCCCTATTCCACATGTTGGGGGCCCAATTATAGGCCCAGGTGTACCTACGGTGCTCATTGCAAATTTACCTGCGGCGGTAATTGGTGATTCCTGTGTCTGTGTCGGGCCGCCGTCGACGATTATTAAAGGCTCAGCAACGGTCATGATTGGCGGCAAACCGGCCGCACGAATGGGTGACGCCACCAGTCATGGAGGGACCATTGTTTTAGGATGCCCAACAGTCATGATTGGCGGTTAATGATCACCAATAAGGATCGCATATAATTTATGGCAAACAACAACGCATTTCTAGGGACGGGCTGGGCATTCCCCCCGCGGTTTGTCGGGCCGAATCATCAGGCTGCCATGAGTTCTGATATTCAGGATATTGAGCAGAGCCTGACGATATTACTCTCCACTACACCCGGAGAGCGACCTATGGCACCCGACTTTGGGTGCCGGATTAATCAATTTGTATTTGAAGAACTGACACAGACGGTGTTGACCCAACTCGAGTCTGAAATTCGCTATGCCATTTTATTTTTCGAATCACGCATCAATGTCGATGAGGTTCTTTTTTGGCCCGAGCAGCTCACTGGGCAGTTACTTATTCAAATTGATTACCGCGTCATCACGACGAATACGCGCAGCAACATGGTTTACCCATTCTATCTCAATGAAGGTACCTTGATATCACCGCAGCTGCAGCCGTTAACAAATGGATGGGGTATCTCAGAATGACCTCACGGCAACAACGACTGGACGAGGCGGTTGATGCATCAATAATTAAACCGCACGAACTTAGCTTCGAACAATTGATTGTTTGGGTCCATCAGTTTGCACAACAACTTCCCTTTCGTAACCTACAGGACCACATTGATGGTCATTGGGGAAATCTATTCAAACAAAATGAAATCGTGGTATGCGCCGCCATAGCAACCAGTAATATAAATCAGCTTCAGGTGCAGTTTAAACAAACCCAATCCCAAGGTCAGGACGTGACGACTGAATTCTTATTTGTGCTGTTAAAGCGACTGCAGGAATGGTATTTGCACCTACCGGGTACTCCAGACACAGCTTATCAGTTCAAATACTATTTGTTGCACGAGTATCAGTACCACCTGTCACTTCCGCTCAGGCTTGTCATTACGCGTCTGCCTGAGCATTTCAGCGCACGCGTGCAGGAGCTCGATGCATTATGGAACCTTGACCAACAGAAATTAGATACTGCGACCCAGGTTTTACAACACAGCAGTTTTAGCGAGCAAATGCGTCACTGCTTTGCAAAAATAGTTTATGTCATCGAAAAAATAAAACAGCAAAGCCAGCAGGTATTGCAAGCTGCATTAGTTCATCAGGAAAACAACCCGCAGCAGGCGCTTTACTTCACCTTCCTGAAACTTTTCGAACATGCCCAACAAAGCCTGAATCTCTTCACGCAGAGACATTTGCAGTTCTATTATCAGCAGGTCCTGCAACAAGAGAAGTGCATTACGCCCGATAACTCTGTCTACCTGAAGCTATCGTTAAATAATCAAACCAATAAGACGATTCAGTTTGAGCATGGTGCTGAATTTAGCCCCGGTTATGATCCTGACTTCAGCCCGATAATCTATCGCACCGCCTATCCGATTGAGGTGACGGATGCCGAAGTGTCGCACGTTTTTAATCTCACGTTGCAACGAGATCCGCTGGTTTCACCGGAAAAAGAAACGGGGTTCGTATATGGGGTGAGTGGACAACAGCTGCGCATAGAACCTCACGCCAGGGGGGATGACTTCCCCAATGCGCAACGATTTAATTTATTCAGCAACGTACACAAAATAGAAGCGAACACGCAGCAGATGGGGCTGATTATCACCGATCCTATATTTTCGATGCAGCAAGGAAATCGCTCCATTGATATCGTTTTTCATCTCAAAGAGGTGAGATCGGGCATTATTTCTCAGGAATTACTGACGCTGAATGATAACAGCGCCGCCACCGCAGCATTAATCAGAATATTCACCCTATTACTGACGGTGAACGCCCATCTGTTTGAAGACTGGAGCGCTCGTATCGCCGCCCGTGACTTAGTAAAGGACATATCGCCAGAAGAACTTAATCAGCTTCAGCAGCAAAAGCAGCCGCAACGTGTCTCGACAGCCTATAAATTGTTTTATCTGCAAATGTTGCAATTTATCTCTTCAACCACGGACAAAGGGATGGAATATGGTTTGTCAAAAACAGATCTGCTCTTTCGGGTTATCGGCCAGATTATTAGCCGCCGCGGTCTTTACACGACCCCATGGTTATCCAGGACAGATATCAACAATATTCTGATCTGCATAAAACCGATTCTTGCTGCCGAGCCTATCGCATTTAATACAATCAATGAGCTCCTCAGTTACTCATCGACTGCTGCTTTTTATCAACTTTTTCAAGGTATTTTTGAGATTGAAGCCTCTACCGAAAATGGCTGGGAGACACTCACGAACATTGAGATCCACCCCTGCACAACCCGCGAGTGCCGCATTGGGTTTAAGGTGAAATGTCACGCTGACACCGGATTTCCGCCCATAACGCCCCTTCATGCCCAACGTTCACACAGCGCATCACTAAAAATAACCTTGAAACGGCAAAGTAATTGCTTCCCGTACGCCATTTTCCGTGACGTTGAGTTAGCAAACCTGACGATCACAACTCAGGTGCGGGGGGTAACCCAGATACAATTATTTAATCCAGAGGGACAGGTTGATTCATCCCAGCCCTTCTTCTTATTTGGTTCTCAGCCTTATTTTGATGCTTATGCTGTGATTGCGAGCGAAGAAATCGCCAGAAAGTCCCTTCGTCATTTATCGCTACACCTCCATTGGGCTGGACTTCCTCGGGGGTCAGACGGCTTCAAACAGTATTACGCCCAATATCCGACCCCTTACACCAACGACAGTTTTCAAATGACGGCGGAGGTGCTAAATAATGGCAAGTGGGTTGAATTTGGCCCCGCTCACATATCTCTATTTACGCCTTCCAGCGGCGTACTGAATCATGATCGGCACCTGCAGTTTTCTAGCATTAATAACAGTTACACGCCGATTATGCACTCATGGCCTCAAACGCCCTACAGTAACCAATCAGATCTCCGTAATGGACTGTTTAAATTAAAGTTAACCGGTCCGGAAAAGGCATTTGGTCACAAAGAATATGCGCCGTTGTTAAGCGACACGCTAACGTATAATGTGACCAATAAACGCAAAAGAACACTACCTAACCAACCCTATACACCATTGGTTGCCCGGATATCAATCGACTATTCGGCGGAAGCATCCATTGATTTAATTAGCAGCGATAATCACCTTCAAAGTGAAATTATCCACTTGCATCCTTTTGGGGAAAAGATAATTTATCCACCAGCAGAAAGTCATCAACTCAGACACCCTAGATTCTTTCCTAAGTACCAGGAAGATAGTCATTGTTTTATCGGCATCACCGCAACCGAATTATCCGGCTATTTAAATATTTTCTTTGTTTTTGATGGCAACTCAAAACTATTAATGCCATATCCTTCAACTTCATATACGTGGTATTACCTTGTTGATAATGAATGGCATGCGTTACGCCCTAATCAGATAATCCACGATACTACCCTCAGTTTTCTCACCACTGGCATCGTTACCCTGGATATTCCAGCCGACATTAACACCAGGCATACTGTGATGCCATCGGGCCTGTTTTGGTTGCGCGTCAGTACCAGCAAAGGAATTGATCGATATCCGGGTTGCCAGCACATCGCGACCCACGTGGTGAAAACGACAGGAAAAGGTGCCCCGCTCGCCGATGATGGAGTTACCACGCTACCTTTTGCCGCGTGGCGAAGTATTCCACGGAGGCCCAGTCTGGGCGCTATCTCCCAATTAAATGCGCTGACAAAAACGCCCGACATAGAGAGCGATCGTCATTTTCAGATGCGCGTCAGCGAACGCCTGCGTCATAAAGGAAAGGCGTTAACCCCATGGGATTATGAACACCTTATTCTGGAGAATTTTCCTGAAGTTGGCGCGGTGCATTGTTTCCCTACCCGGACTTATAACACGAATACCCCGCAGCCTGGCCGCGTGCTCATTATCGTGACCCCGTTGCATACCGCCTGCGACCACTCGCTATGCTCACCCCGGCAATTAGATTCTTCATATCTACTCAAAATCAGATGTTTTCTGTTGGCCGTTTCGCGCTCGCATGTACACATAGAAGTACGCAATCCTGGCTACGAAAAAATCCAGATTCGGTGCAAGGTTGCCCTTAAAGCCGGGGTCAGTCATGGACCCGCTTTGCGAAAACTGGAATACGCCATTAAATCACAGTTATGCCCCTGGGAACCGAACACGCTCAATACGGGTTTAGGCTTTTGTTTATCACTTGAAAAACTCAGTGCCTTTATTCTCAAGCAAGAAAATGTCATTAACGTCAGTGCATTATCAGCACTAAAAATCAGCATCGATGAAGATACGGATTACTCACTTCAGGACAGTGCGGCAAGCACTCAGCCGATTCGTGCAGCCTTGCCATGGTTTTTATTGATCCCGGAAGAGCATCACTACATTCAGATTTCTCCCGATAATCTTACGTATAGACCCTTGACTGTAGGTATCGGGGAATTAGCGATCGGTGAACAATTTATTGTTGGCACCTCAACGAATTCGAATCAAGAAGGGACCAAAAAATAATGGCAAAACGCAATCGCAGCACGCTGAAAAACTATTTCCGTCACGGCACTATGCCGTCGGCAGAACATTTTTCAGATCTTATTGACTCGTGTGTTAATCAGATTGATGAAGGTTTTATCAAGCCGCCGGAAACGGGGCTTCAGCTGCGGACGTTAGACCAGCAACATATTCTGAGCTTCTATCAGCAAAATAGCCACGATACGCCGCTATGGCACGTTGGCTTTCCCCCCCAGGGAAATAATCTGCACATATTCGCAAATCAGGATGCAAATATCTCGGAAGAAAACCCGGACAATAACCCAACGGATCCGTTAATAAATCTCTCCATGACGCCAAAGGGAAACGTGGGCATTAATACCGCGACCCCAAAACAGGCCCTGGATGTCAATGGTACCGTCGCTTCTCAAGGCAGAATGGGGATGGTGTTTATCGAGACGCCCATTCCCGCCGATGGCGAATGGCACGATATTACACCTGAGCTTGAAGGATGCCATATGCTCGAAGTGGTCGCCGGTATCGGTATTCGATACAGCGGGCGTTATGCTCTGGCCCACGCTATCGCCATTAATACCTGTGCCCCCAATAAGCGTTGGTGGCAGCGTAAAGACAAAAATCCCATTACTGTCTCTCAGGCATACTTTCATTCTTCGGGCGACAAAATTCAATTTCGCTGGCGGCAAAAAAACCATAAAGGCACGGTGCGCCCTTATGCTTTGCAAATTCGTACCAATACCCCATTTGGCGAGAACCGTACGATCCAATACCACATCACGCAATTATGGAATGACAACTTCATGCAGCAATGTCAGCACGTGGTAACGGAGGAGTAAATCAACGTATGTCTAAAGCTATTTCGAAAAAGCGCCATAGTGATAACCCGAATAGTTTTGAACATCTTTATCAACTTGGCCTGACGTACATTCAACAGCTGAGTGGTCACATCTGGACTGACTACAATACGCACGATCCGGGCATCACAATCCTGGAGCAGGTCTGTTACGCCCTAACGGATTTGATTTATCGCTGCGAGTTTGAAGTCGCTGACTATTTGAGTGAAGCCTCAGGGAATATTGACTATCAGGCTCATGGTTTAGCGATAGCGCAGGACATCATCCCTGCATACCCGCAACAACCTGAAGAGTACGAAACCTGGTTACTCACCCGGCTACCCGAGCTCGATAAGGTGTGGTTGCGCTGGAGTGACAACGCCCCACTGCGAGGCATTTACACGATTAATGCTCAGCTCAATCACTTTTATGCATTAAGTCAGCAGCGTTCAGATAACGGTAATCGCTCGGTTTACGCTCAACAGCATGCAGCGATTGAACGCATTCAGAGTGAGTTCCATCGCGTCCGTGCAGTTGGCGAGGATTTGGCCGCCATTAAATTAGCCGGACAGTACCCTCTGATACTCACCGCCACGCTTCACATCAGCGATAACGTGACGGATGTTGTCTGGCTCGCTGCCAAAATCTATCACCGCATCGGCCAGTGGCTGGAGTCAAATACGCAAAATACGCCCGTCTATGTGATTAAAGAATTGCTTCTGGCCGAAGACGGAATTCAGCAAATCGATCTGCTGCAGTTTGTGCAATACGGTGGCAACGGAGATGGCTACGAGCCACTGACACTTGACACCATTGCCCCTTTTTCTTATTTAATTCTGCCGCGAATATCGGCCATGTCAGGTATGCAAATCATCCAGTTTCAGCATCCTGTCGATATTGACTACGCCGATCTCGCCATTCAAATCGAGCAAATCCAGTACCAGCAGCGAGTCTCCCAGCTAAAAGCCGCCAATTATCCCCCACTGCCTGCTGGTCACCACTTCAATTTCAGCCGTTATGAATCCATTCAAACCCTTTTTCCCCGTAACTATCACTTAGCGCCGGGAATACCGAATCATTATAATGCGCAGCAGCAAGGGCAACGGCACCAACTGCGTAGCTACCTGCTGCTTTTTGATCAAATCATGGCCAATTTCTGTGATGACATTACCGGGTTGAAAACGCTGTACTCTCTGTCGTTAACGCCTGAGAAAACGTATTACCATCATCTGTTACAAGATGAAGAGTTTTATAATATCGACCAGCATTACCCTCAGGATGCCAGCGTTCGTCTGGAGCAATTGCGCAGCCAGCTTGATAATTACCCGGAGAGAAAAAATCGCATTTTTGATTATTTGCTCGCTCTCTACGGAGAACGTTTTCCTGATTTATTGCATCGCCAGTTTAACCCTTATTATTCTTCACTGGCGCTGGAAGAGCAGCTACTGAAATATAAACAGGCCTTTATCCGGAATATCGTCACCATGACCAATGGTCGGGGAATCGGTGATAACTTACTCCAGCCTGAGCAAAGGGGAAGTTACGGCCAGCGCCTTTCGCTGCTGCTGGGAATACTTCCTCACACGGCCCCTTCGCTGGGCTATGCGCATGCTATCGCTATACATTCGCTAAATCTGGTGCCCAACGACGTCTGGGGCGCCAATGATAAATGCGAGGATCCTACCGTCCTTATCCCCCTGGAACCTATCGCTGATAGCTTCTTAGAAGAAACCGTTAATGAGGAACACGTACGGCAAATCCTGTCGACTGTTACCCTCTTCAGGAAAAAAATGCTGACTGCGGCATTATTGCAATCTGGAATGGATAACCGCCGATACCGCATGCTTCAACGTGGGGACCATCATGATTACCAGTTGTTTTTCAAAGCGGATACCGAAGGCGTCGGAGAGTGGTTCTGTATTGCAAGCCTCCCTGACAAACAGGAACTCATCTTGCTTTGCCACCGGCTGCAACGCTGGTTGATTCAACTGAATCAACGCAGCGAGGGGCTTTATGTTATCGAGCCTATTTTACTGCGCACAGGTGAAAATAGCGCGTCGTGGGACGATTATGCCAATCGGGTCACAATTGTTTTACCCAACTATACCGCTCGTTTTAATAATCTGATATTTCGCGAACAGGTCGAACAACTCATTATTGAAAACAGCCCGGCACACCTGTTGACGCAATGTCTATGGCTCGATTTCCCGGCTTTTAGTCAATTTGAAAACGTATATAACCAATGGCGAAAAGCAAAGTCCGACGCGCTGCAAAACACCCGGCACCAACAGGACTGCGATGTCATCGCTCTACGTTTATATCCACTGATTCAGCCCCTTCTGAATGAGATCAGGGAGGCGGTGAACCTATGAGCCAACGGCATAAAATTAATCAGGCCAGCATAGAATTCAATTTCAACCGAATCTCTGATGCAGAAACCTTTGAGTCACGTGCTGGTCAGTGGGTCATTCAACAATTACTCCCGGTTATCGAATCGGTATTCGACGACGTATGTTCACCGCAGCAAACCCTGATTATCAACACCCTGACGCTCGACCTCGGTGAATTCAATTCAAAAACGTTCTATGCACAGGTACCGGAAAAGCTTAAACAACAGCTGCGCGAACGGTTGCGTTTACAACTGCACATGGCAATACGATCTCAGGAAGCACAACACACCGATGACTTAAAATGCGGCAGCAAACAGACCGCCGCTACACCCGATAAAACAACGCTGATAAGCCCGCGCGTGCAGCGCTGGAATATGCTCTGGCAATTTCTCAGCACCGGTGTTCTCCCATGGTCTGTTTCCCCAAATCCGTCACTTGAGGCTCTCGGGTTATCCGCAGCACTAAGCGAACATACTGCGCAATTGATTAACGCACTTAGCAAAGCCCATCACCCAGAGACAGTTTTACGTCGCGTGGTGGAACAATTTCCCGCCGCCAGCATTGCGGATCTGTTCCGTGCGTTAACGCCAGGGCATCAATGGCTCATGATGTCGTTTTTATTGACCCATCCTAAAAGTAGTGCCAGGGAATTATCCCCCCTACTGGCGCAGGCGTGGTACGTCCGCTTTGCGCAGTTATTCACCCGGCATGACCTGTCTTCTCTTAGCACACTCTGGGAAAAAATAATCCCCTCGTTTGCGCCGCAACTGATTAAGGCTCTCTACCAACGGCATACGGATAGCCAGCTTCCCTGGGATTTGGTGCGTCATTTGAATGAAAACGAGCGACTGCTACTGCTTAGCGTATTAACACCACAGGAGTACCCGTTCCTGTCAGCAATACTGCGTGCGCCCGATCTGTGGCAGCTTCAGCATCGACCCGATAATCACTCGTACGTGGACACCGCCACTCACACTGCGAAGCGGGCGGATCGCATCGCCAGATTGCCTCATTCACAACTTCAGCAGCATTTGTGGCACTTTACGCTCCATTTTCTGCTGGTTGACCGTGGCAGCACATTCAATCGCCAAAGCTATATGTCCGGTTTGATTATCCGAATGGCAAACGCACACAACCAGTCAGCAGATACGCTGACAGCGTCATTGATTTCTGCGCTAGAGAGCACGGCTATCGACAGTACGTTGCGTATGCAGCTGCTGGATTTACTCCATACTCTTCAACCTGTCATCGACTCAAAAGCACACAGTCGGCATGCGGCCTCTGAAAGCCCGGTGGTTCACCATCCCGTCGCAGAAAACAGGTTACCTTATCTAAACGAACTGACTATTGCGCTGTGCTCAGGCGAGGAAGACACCTTACTGCAATATTGGCCAAATGTTCTCCCTCCGTTTGCGGCCCTTTTACGCTGGTGTGGCCAACTTGATAATGTGCGCCGTCATTGGTCCGAAAGTTACTCCGATAACACCTTAATGGCGTTAGTTAAAGTGCTGGTATCCCAGGCAGCACGCTTTATAAGCGCCCTGCTTGTGGAAAAACGTCTTTTTATACGCCATAACACCGCAGTGTTAACCGAACGCACAGTGGGTATTCGCTTATGGAAACTCACTTTCGATTTCCTTATTGCGGAAAATAACGGCGCATTCAATAAACAAAGTTATCTCGATTATTTAATCCAGCAGCTAGCCAGCAGCCGTAATATTGGGTATAGCGAACTGCTGGAAAATTTACGGGATGACGCCACTATTGCCGGTGATTATTCTCAGTTTGGCGTCACGATACGCGCCATGATGCATGATCTTTCCCGATCCTCCCGAACGAAAAACGCAGCGAAAAATGGCGAGAATGCACTTTCACACGTTCCGTCGTCGTGCTTAAAGAACCACTCTTCTGCACAACTGGCTGACCTCGAGAAGATTATCATCACGCTGCAAAATGCTAATCAAAATCAATGGAATCAATATATTCACCAATGGCTTCGCGATTATGCCCAGCCGCTACCGCTGATTATTCGCGACCTGGGCAGCTCGTCTTCGGTATTAACACGCTGGATCGCCCATTTTGATGATTTAGCGCTGCTCTCAATAACCGCCATTGTCAATCCTCAGGCAAAAGAGACCGTGCACGGCATTATTAATGAGCAAGGGAGAATAACGGAAGCTGCCCGTTGCATATCCAGTCCTTTCAGATCAATACACACCAGAAATGCGCTGTGGGAATTAACGCTCCACTACTTACTTAGCCGTCGCGGTAGTGAATTTAATCAATATCAATATTTACTCAGCATCACCGGGCAGCTCTCTGCCCGCTACCAGATAAAGACTGAAGTCTTGATCGTGCAGTGGTTAAACCTTAGCGATAGCGGATTTTTATGGCGCCAGCAGCTGATTGATCTTGTGGCACATCATCAACAAACTCCGGTTACATCGCCTTTGCTGCTCGCGGAAATACAGTCCCGCCCCCACGCGCCGGTACTGGATGAACAACAGCGCGCGCTATTACACCGCTATGTGACGGTCAATGTATCGATGATGGCAACACAACTGCAAACCTGGACGCCACCACAGCTGGCGAGGCTGGTACGAACCCTGCAACCTCAACGACCCGAACACATCATTGCGCTTGTGCCACTGCTGCTTGCCATCGTCCACCATTTTAAGTTGGCTCCCCATTGGTTTTACGCACTGCTATTTAGCCGCGATTGTCCAGCCACACCAGAGCAATGGCTGCAACAGCTTTTACGCCAAATTGCTAAACACCATACATCGTCTGAGCAGGCGTACTACCCGCAGTTTCAACAGTTCGTACTCGGCCGCCGTGATCTTGTACACAACCAGACCCAACGACAGCAATGGTTAGACCGCATTCTCCCCAAGGAGGATTTGCAGGCAAGGTTACAGCAATGGCTGGAAGGTAAATCCCTGGCCCCGGAAGCGGCCTTGTTACATCGCGCACAGCAAAACTCTTTACGGCAGTGGCTATGCGGTACGCTTGCCAATCCGCGCTATTTACAGCGCTGGGTTCAGACCCTGTCGCCTGAAACACATCAGGCGCTGCTGTTCCCCTCGTTAACTCACGCGGCTATCGCGCTGCTGGCATTACGCCATGCGTTCTGCCGCCTTTTTGCAACTCAACAACAGGGTGAGCTGCTGTTTTGGCAAACGCTTTATCGCCAGCATTGGCTCAAAGGCCTCGCGATGACTGGCAGCCAGTTAATGCAGCACGTGCTCATTGAGCTTCATCTATTATGGCGCACTCACACGTCACAAAGCACCACTTCATATGACGCACCGGTTAGTGAATTAACCAACCGTTTACTGCCGTGGGTATCGTCTTCTTCGTTGCAAAAAACACTAACGCAGGTTGCCAGCCAAAGACGGGCTAACCGGCCAGACCGACAGAGGTGGGTCGCACAGTTAAATCGTCAATTTCCAGAAATCAAACAACTCATTGAGGCCATTGAAATGCCAGAAATGGATGTTAACAAAAGCGCAGGGATCCCCTGGAACGATAAGCAGGATGAGACCGAACCCAGTGGCGATCCCGTCACCATACACAATGCAGGATTAGTGATCGCCTCAACCTATATCCCCATCTTATTCCAGCGGCTGGCGCTGACCTCCGGGCATAAATTCGTTGATACTGAGGCACAGCATCAGGCCTTGTTCTGCCTGCAGTGGATGACGAATGGCACCAACTCGGCACCTGAATATCAGCTTCTCCTGAACAAAGTCCTGTGTGGCATCGAGCCATCCGCACCTGTTCCCCAGCAGGTCCCATTACCTAACGGGGCTGAAGCTGTGATCGATGGCCTGCTTACCGCCATCATTAGCCACTGGAGAGTCCTGGGAAACACCTCAATTAGCGGGTTGCAATCCACCTTTATTCAACGTGAAGGTCTGCTCACTTTCACGCCCAAACACTGGCAACTGAATATCGTCCCCAGCGCGTTTGACATGCTACTCGACCAATTGCCCTGGAGTTTTCAGACCATTAAATACCCATGGATGGATAAACCCCTGTTTGTTTCATGGCGCTGAGGACGAAATAATGAAGAACCCTGAATTCCGTTCGTTATCACTTGTGCGTAAAACAGCCTGGCGCATCACCTGCTGGCTATTATGTGGCGGCCTGCTTTGCAGTATTTCAACATTGAGTCAGGCAGCACAAAGCGGCCAGACTGACCCTACTCCGGCAGCTAAAACATGCAGTAAACAGTTAACAGCGAGTGATAAGCGCTATTTAGGGAAAGAGATCCAAACGCAGCTTGCCGATTTTTATCGGAACAACAGCGACTTCCAGGCCCAACTGAAAAGAGGCGGCAGGTTACTGAACGATGGCGTCGTTGGCCCCACAACCCGTTACTGGCTGGATTACTTTTGCAATGAATTTTCGTTCGCCGCACCGGAGTCAGAGAACGATCCGCATCAGGTGTTTGTTGAATCTTTGATGATTGCGCTAAATCGCGCCGCCGAGCGTAACACTCTCTATCCCACGTGGCGTACGGCAATCACACCGCCGGAACTGCTGACTTTCACGACCGAGGAAATAAAGATTAAACTCGGCCTCACCAACGCAAACTCCGGTAAAAATGCGGTTACACCTAACCCCGTTGGCCCCTCAGCGCCTGAGCCTTCCGACAATATTGAGCCTCCTTACTATTACCAACTGACGGAAAAAGATTTCGCCAGCTTGACACTACGTCAGACCGTGCTGGCAACCTTTGCGAAATTAGAAAAGCAGCAGTTTGATCAGCGCAGCCAGCTTTATAACCAACTGAGTGATCTATTCACTCAGCTTAGTCTTCCCATATCTGAACAGCCGAATATTGATAATTTGATCGACTCTTACACAATAGAAACATCACAACCCAGCACGAGCGCCAGTACAAGTACCAGTACCAGTACCAGTACCAGCACGGTTCAAACAACGCCACCCGAAGAGAGTGCTGGCGCTACAGAAGATCAGAGCACCGATAACAAACCTGCCGCCGCCCCATCCCCCTCAACGCAAGTGGTTGAAACCAGTACGCAAAGCGATATCCAGACGAACGCACCGCAGCTAGTGTGGCAACTCAACCAAGAGGAACTGAAAAAAACCATCAAAGAATTAGAGGAAACGGCCTTATCGAAAGAAGAATTGAAATCGCTGGCATCCCTGCAGGATGAAGTCTTCCCGAGCCTCTATTTATTACAGATGGCGATGAATGAATTGGCTATTCCGCTTACAAACCAGAAGCGCCAGAGTGTATCGGATAAAGCGAAGAAAAGCGGTCTGAGCCCCACTCACGCAGTCCCTATGCAGTGGGAAGCCCCCCCTGACTGCGGCTGCCAGGACACCATCAAGTCAATATTTAGCGTCGGCACCTTTTATGGTTTTTATCCATACTGGCAGCACCTTGAGAAAGGTGAATTTATTGATTTTAGTCGCCTGGACCGCATCGGTTATATTGGTGCGGTAATGAAACGGGAAGGAACGAGCAATACATTAGTTCTGCCACAAAACTGGGTTGCCGACCCAACCTATAGTCAATTTATTCAAACAACCCACCGCTATCGCACCATGCTCGACCTGGTGGTCACTACGCCAAGAGGTCTGACCCGGGACCAGCTGAGCGGGCTATTTACCGACGATATGGTGAAACGTCTGGTCGCATCCGTAACGACCCCCATGGACAAATATTTTATCAATAATGTGCAGCAGTGGATCAGTCTCGGATTTGAAGGCGTGCTGCCCATGGCGGACGGTATTACCTTTGATATTGATCTTTCAGTGTTAAACACGCAGGAGAGCCAGCAGGCCTTCTTATCGTTCCTGCAGCAGCTTAAGGTTGCGCTACGCCAAAGCTACCGACATCAGGCTGACATCAACGCACTCAATTCCCCAGCTACCGACGGTGACCGCTTTTATGTGAATGTCATTATTCCGGCAAAAGGCATAGTGACGGTTACGAAGGATAATTTTTATAACTTCAGAAATCTCGATGCGATATCCAAACAGACCAATCTGCTGATCGTTCGCCCGGGCTCTGCGGAAAATAGCGATGAGCCGAAAAATGAACTGAATCAGATAAAGCAATTACAGCAATGGCTCAGCGCCCAGAAGGATCAGGCCGAAGTGCAGCGCCTGTTCAAACAGTTGGTGCCCGTACTGATAACCGAAGACAATCGTAATCAAGCACAGGATCTGACTCAACTGGTTAACCTTTCAAGCTGGAGCTTTTTGGGGGCGGCCTATTGGCCACTTCCACTAAGCGCAACCAACGAGAAGCTAATTGATAACACGTTCTTCCAGCAGGCCCCTCAGTACCCAAAACCGATCAATCAGGTGATAAACAGCATTAATAGCCTGCTGAACTGGGTCTGCGTTAATCGCTGGGAGGTAAGAGCAGGCTTATTTGTGTCGTTCGTATTTATTCTCGTGTTCCTGGCTGCCTGTATCTGGTGTTTCCCGCTGAGGAAGCATTTAAGCGGTATCCCTTTTGTGGCGCTGACGTCGCTGTCTATCAGCGGACTCATGCTGGTGTTTGTTGCAGATCCATTATTTGAGGATTATAAAATTCCTATTTTGCTAGTCACTGCACTGGTTATTGGCTGGATACTGTTTGTCGTCAGGATGGTGAGAAAGGAGGAGGATAAACCTTAGGGGTTTACTGTAGCAACAGGATTTAACTATTACCAGGCGGGTGCTGTTCATTACTATGAGGAATGAACAGCACTAATTAAACCTTCACATTAATAAATCTAAGCGTATATTCCCTTAACACCTCTACATTAATGAACACGTCAAAAACCATCTCCGTTACAATATAAATAAAAAATTGAATGGATAACGATATATTGCATTGCCGTAAAGTCTGACATTCAATGTCACTTCTCTTCAGGAATAATGTACCCCTCATCACTGAAATTGAATGTTTGAGATGGTACCTCCTGCGTTCCTGGCAGGATCGTCAGATAGTAAACATCAACAATCCAAGTATGCCATTTTATTTCTTCTTTTTTCATTATTTTAGCTATAGTAGCTGGCGGGAGAATATATTCAACTTCCTTTTTGAAATATTTATATTGCGGTCGTAATAGTTTACTCTTCCCTGCAAACACTAATAAAGCCAACCGCGACTCAAACTCTCCAAAGTCTCCTCTTTCAATATTACCCCACATGTTATTTACCCCATCTATGTTAGGATGCAAACTGGTAAATGCCGGAAAACTCAGCGTATCGCCGGGTTTCTTATCCTTAATCCATAGGCTGGGTTTTAATTCCATTCTGAAATGTGACATAATTTTTTCTTCTTGAGGGCTATCAAACGCTTGTTTTAACACACCAAGCGTAATATTAATCAAATGTTGTAAAACTTTATTTTCCACTGTCTCCCTGGTACGCAAGTATTTATTTAATGGCATATAGAAATATGTTGTGTATAGATACAATGCTATTTCATCAGGTTTTTTATCCTTACACACTTCAATGCACTTAGCTAACTGCCCCTGAGGAGAAACAACCACATCACCATATTCTTCAGTTTTATCATCGTCCATTATTTTTTTGATTTCACCTGATAGTTTCTCTGCTGCCATTAACGCATTTAAAATCATATCACTTGATATAGGCACACGCCCTTTATAATCAAAATCATTATCATAATCTAACTCATCTAATTTATAAGAACCACTCCCCTCACCGAAAGGATTTAAGCCTAATGGAGTCACAAAATAAGTATCATCGCCAGGTAAACAGACAATACTAATCCTACCAATTATACCTAACTCTCTTATTAAGACATGATCACCCACCCTTAAATTTTCATTTACTTGCCGCTGAACAATCGGGCTGTACTTTAAGTGTTCGGTGCGCACGTTCTGTTTTCTTGCTTCGGAGTTTAATTTAATATTTTCTCTTTGAGCCACACTAGTGGATCGGTTGTCTATAAGCTCAATATTCCCTCGCCTTTCCCCTTCCTTTTTAACGACCTTGCTTGCAACCGCAGTGACTTGATTATTTTGCGGTTTTTCCACATGTTCATACATATATTATACCTTCCTGGTTTTATCATTTTTTTGCCAACCAATCAGCATGTTTTTTAGCTGTTTTATTTTTTTTAATTGGTTTTCATCGGATGTTATAAACGTGTTTCATTCTTTATTACGCACAGCGCCCCACCGCCTAACCTCCCCGCAGCGCGCTGGCCCCCAGAACATCCGCCTCATGTTCCAACGCCGGGCTATCATTCACCGCCATTCCGGCGACTGAGGTCGTCGCAGAAACCCGTCCCTGCGCCTGCTGTACTACGTGCCCAAGTTCATGCGGTAAGTGTTTTTCCTGGCCGGAAGCGAGGTGTATATCGCTGCCCTGCGCATAGGCATGTGCCTGCACGGTGGCGGGTTTGTCGGAGTTGTAATGCACCCGGACATGATTCAGACTCATGCCGCTGAGATTTTCCATGCCATTTTTTAAGGTATCGGGTAGCCCGGTTTTATTGGGCTGTCTTTGCACGGTCTGTGCACGATTGTCCTCCAGCGCCGCCGCATGATTATCTTTACGCTGCGAGACCGACGCCGGAGTAACCCTATGTCGGGCTGACTGATGTTGGGCCTTCTGCTTTGAAAACATCGCAAACCGTCCTCTTTCTCAATCGTAATAAATCAACAAGAAACCACCCTTTGTGCAAGTAAATCCGCAACCTGATGCGACTATCACTCAAAAAAGAGTTTGTTATCTTTCCTGAATTCCTGACGAATGCTGGCAACAATATCGTCCTGCGATACCGTGCGTTCCCCGCGCTGAATAGCGATTAATGCACACTGGCGCAGCACGTTGATAATTTGCCCGCCGGAAACTTCATAGCGATCAGCGATGGCGGGTAAACTGACATCCTCGCCGGGCACACACACACCATTAAACGCATTTCGCCACAGCTGTAAGCGCTCCTGCGGTCCGGGAATAGCAAATTGCACCATGCTCTGAAAGCGTCGGGTAAAGGCTTCATCCATATTCGTTTTTAAGTTGGTGGCGATAATCACCGTACCCGGAAAATCCTCAATCTTTTGCAATAAATAGCCCGTCAATTGGTTAGCATGTCGATCGTTGGAAGAACTGACCTCAGAGCGTTTACCAAACAGGGCATCACCTTCATCAAAAAATAGGATCCACTCTTTATAGCTGGCAGCGTCAAATACACGTGATAAGTTTTTCTCTGTCTCACCAATATACTTCGACACTACCATCGACAAATCGACGCGATATACATCCCGCTGAGTCGCCTTGCCCAACAGCGCGGCGGTGAGTGTTTTACCAGTCCCCGGCGGGCCAAAGAAAACTGCCCGATAACCCGGCTTCACCTTTTTTGCCAGTTGCCACTCGTTCATCAACGTATGACCATGTTTAAGCCAGGCATGCAGCTCTTCAACCTGTGCCATCACTTCTCCATTCAGTACCAGATCGCCCCATTCCAGTGGCGATTCCAGTAGATGGGCAGGGAAGCTGGCGCTTAATTCCGGACGCAGGCGCTCTCCGGTCGTAAAATAGTGTAGCCACTCGTCGCATACTCGGTAAATACCGGCCCATTTGGGCACCCCTTCATCAACCGAAAGTAGCTGGGTGACCTGTTCCGCCATCAGGCGATGTTTATTCGAGAAAATAGCGTGAACGTAAACACGCCACTCGGGGTCATTGGCACTAATAAGAAAGTTGAGTGTTTGCCCGGTGGGAATAAAACCGCTAAAAGCTTTATCACTGACGCCGCCAAATTCCGTAAAGGGACGATCAATAAGGCTATTAAGTCCAAAGAATATATCGAGAGTATCGGGTTTCACGCTCGGCGCTATGGCAAGCGCCAGAGCCAGGCGGTCAAAAATAGAGAGCTCCCAGTCAATAATCAATTCGGCATAGGGTGTGCCCTTTACCAAATCCGGAGGGGGAATATCAATCCAGTGGCGTTCATGCCCCTCTTGTTTTAAATAGCTGCAAATAACCTGGTTAATGACTTGCGACAACCACGCCATTTCGCAATAGAGCACGAAGACATTATTTGCTTGCTGATTATTTTCGACATTTTCCTGGCTGGACATGGCATATCCCTGGAAAAAGAAGTTTCAAGATTAAGACTGTTTTTGCCGGAAGCGTATGTAACCCATCCATTATAGCACGACATTAGTGCGGCATTTTTAATCTGTGTAGCCGTGACCGAGTGTTCCGCAAAAACGCGCCGCACGCAAGGACCTCGCAAACAGTTGCGCCAGCGCACAGCCTTTGTAGGTGCACCCGTAAACAAAATTTACTGCTGATATTCACGACCATTCCAGCCATAGTAAAAGAGCGTCTCATTCCAGAGCGCTTCTCGCTGTTCCGGTGTCAGCGGTTTTTCGGGTGGAAGCTTAATCCATTTTTTCTTACCGCTCTCAAGGATCCAGTCACCAATTGCCCCACTAAGCATTCTCTGACGAAACATTTGTTCATCAGTCACTGAGGTCGTTTCATCACAGGAGTTAGTCGCATTCTCGTTAAAGGCATCAGTGTGCTGAACCCCTCTTAGAAGCATGTCACGAAGATGCATTAAACACTTATTCTCTGGCCAAAACAGGAGTTTCGTGAAAGCGCTAATATCCGCGACATTGTCTTGAGGTAGTCCGAAGGTTGTGGGAATCAACTTCAACCGCGTTCGAAGTGCCTTAACTTCTTGCCCGTAAATGTTCCTGTTGATTGGCGAGGTATTACAATCTGAAAACCGACCCTTGTCATAATTTCCTTTACAAATTTCGACTGACGGAGGCCTGGCTATTTCCTCACTATCAAATGAAAGATGGACGAAAAATAGCTTCTGCTTAAGCAGAGTGTTTATCTCCTCCCAGTTTGCACGCACCCCACCCACACAAATGTTGTCAGGAAGCCCCTCTTTGTGGCACTGCTCGCTGTTAGCAGGTGGCACGAACATTCGCGATTTGAATTCCGCCAGTGCTCGTGTCCTGCTGACAGCCAGAAGTGAATCAAAAGCAGAGAGTAACGTATTGGTATCAATGACCAACCCCAGCGGTGAGCGCATATCCGGGCTATCGTCCCGATGATTGCCCTGAATACCAAAAGCATCCACCGTCAACACAATCACCTGATCGCATTGTGTCAGTAACCGGTGAGAATCTTCGATAAGCGCTCTTTTCACCGCCAGCAGCCCCAGGTTATCCGAAGCACCACCGTCAATCAGATGGATATACTTTGGTATACCGGCCACCGTCTCGTCAGAGCCCCGTTGAAAGCGATTCAGGACGACCGGCGACATCATGCCAGGGAATGCTGCAGAGGCGGCGACAGCCCGGGAAACGGGCATGCTGGAGTAGTCAACACCGATAGAACCAAGATTGCTCTTCGTAAAGGTAAAAAGGCTGCCGAATGGACGGGGGCGAAATGCATCTGAATCATCCCGGGTGGCAATCGTTGAATTAAGGATGATTTGGGGTCGTGTCGGGTTCATATCACCCAACGTGAGCGAGCCGTGCTCTCCGGACACATCGAAGACATCCGAATCCAGAGCCGCGAACAGGGCATCCGTTCGGGTCTGGTGACCAAAAATATAGCTGCCGAGAAATGCGGGGTTGGCTAACTTTGCAGCAGCGCTCAATCTCAGGTTAGCGTCAAGGCGTTCATTAATCAGATTATCATCCCAGACGGGACGCCACGCCTCTCCCTGCCCGGCATCTTTCGAGATGCCATACAGCGCTGCCGCCAGTGAACCACCAGAAACAGACGAGATAACATTGATATGACGAGCCAGATCCTCGCCGTCCACATGTTCAAGTTCCGATAAGACCCTCGCCCCAAAGAGTGCCGCACGGGAACCCCCGCCAGATATTGTCACAAAAAATGCCGTACGCTTACCCGACTCATCAACGGAGCAGACAGGCTGTTGTACCAGGGGTAAATCACCTGAAGTACGGGCCGCAGGCTGGCCGGATACCGTTGGCCCACATCCCGTAAGACAGATTGCGGATGCAAACAAAAATGCAAACAACGAAATGGAGACTTTCATGACCTTCCCTGGACTCAGGTGCAACGCATGGCGTACTGTCAGACTGGCAGGCATTGCCGCGTGTTTATCGAAAAAAAGAGTTTACAATCAATTAGCTTATCAACACATCGCTATTTAACGCTTTCTCGCTCGCAGGTTTCAGCAGCGCATATCCCGCCTTATAGCTTTTCCACCAGCGTTTTCAGTTGCGTGATCAATTGAGCCTTTTCATCATCCTCTTCCCTGTCATAAGGCCAGGTAGACTGGCGAATGACCAGTCGCGTCGGCAGCAACTCACGGATGCGCATCTGCGGTGCCGCCATTTGCTGGATGAGTAATTCCACAGCCCGTTTGCCGAGTTTGTTAAAATCCTGCGCCACGGTGGTAAGCGGCGGCTGGAAATAGAGGCTGTCTGCCGTGTCGTCATAACCGGTGACCGACACCGCCCTGCTTCCGGTGCGATTGAGCTGCGCCAGAGCGCTCAGTACCCCCAATGCCATTTGGTCATTCGCCACCACGATCGCGCTCATCTTCGGATACTGATGCAACAACTCGAAAGCCTTCTGCCAGCCGCTGGCCGCACTCCAGTCACCAAACACCGTCACCGCGTTACTGACCCCGAGTCGGTGCAATGTTTCACGCCAGCTACTCAGCCTCATTCGCGCTGAGACTGAACTCTCGGGTCCGGCAAGTAAGCCAAATTCCCGGTGCCCAAGTTCCCAAAGATGCGTCACGCAGGCCCCACACCCCTCAAGGTGATCGAAGCGCACACAGCAGACATCGGTCTCCGGCGAAATATCTAAAAACAGGCAACAGATATCCGGATTTTCATCCACCAGCTTCTCCGCAATGCTCCCTTCCAGCGGTAAATTGATGATTGCGCCGCGAATATTCTGCGCCCGAAATTCATTTAACCGCGCCTGCAGTGACGCGTAATCTGCGATCACGGGCATCGCAATCGCCACCTCCAGTTGATGCACACCGGCGTGACTTTTTACCGCCGCGGCAATTTGTGAAGGTGCATGCAGCGTCAGCGATGCGGTAATCAATCCAATTGACGGTGCTGATTTCCCCGCCAGCAGCTGTGCCGAACGGTTAGGCACATAGTGCAACGCCTGCATCGCACGGATGACTTTCTCCCGGGTACGTTCTGAAACCACCTCAGGTTTGTTCAACACGCGTGAAACCGTCTGCTGAGAGACTCCGGCCTCTCGTGCCACATCTTCTAAGGTTGCCGTGCGGTGCTGCATCATCTTTTTCACCCTGCAATAACAATGTCGCTCGCTAACATTTTATGTCTAAGAGACGACAAAAATCATCCATTTTTCCGCTGTTTCGTGATCGCTAATGAGTTTCAATTTCGCCAATATTGAGGCTATTTAAAAAATATCTGATAACTCCTGCATCTTGTCTAGCGAATGACATTTTTCACTTTTATTCAGGTATACCTATGCAACAGCGTGAATTACATACCCTCCGGGGGCCTAAGTTTGATGAGGTTCTTGCCCGTGAAGACTGGCAAAATCAGACCATCACACACCTCAATCGCCTGGCCGCCCATCCGACCTTCTCCAGTTGGCGCGATGTTCGCTCCGCGCAGGAAAATCACTCCTCAACGCACCGCCGCCAACTGGACGGACAGTGGCAGTTTTCGTATGCCCGCAGTCCGTTTGACGTGGATGCCGGTTGGTTGCAAAACGACCTGTCCGACAGTCGCAGCACGCCTGTACCATCGAACTGGCAAATGGAAGGTTATGACGCCCCCATCTATACCAACGTGCGCTATCCCATTGAAACCACCCCGCCGCGCGTGCCCGAAGAGAACCCGACCGGCTGCTACTCGCTGACGTTTACCGTTGAAGACGGCTGGCGCACCGAGGGCCAAACGCAGGTTATTTTCGATGGCGTGAACTCCGCATTTCATCTGTGGTGCAATGGCGAGTGGGTCGGTTACTCGCAGGACAGCCGACTGCCGGCGGCGTTCGACCTCAGCCCTTTTTTGAAGGCAGGTGATAACCGCCTCTGCGTGATGGTGATGCGCTGGAGCGCAGGCACCTGGCTTGAAGATCAGGATATGTGGCGGATGAGCGGCATCTTCCGTTCCGTCTGGTTACTGAACAAACCCACGTTACACCTGAGTGATGTGCAACTCACTCCGCATCTCGATGCGCTCTATCGTGACGCCGAACTGGAGGTTAATGCTACCGTTGCCGCCCCGGCACAGGTACTTGAAAAGCTGACGATCAGCGTCGAGCTCTGGAATGGCACACAGCGCATCGTCAGCCATCAGCAGCAACCCGGTTCACCAGCCATTGATGAGCGCGGTAGTTATGCTGAACGCGCCATGATGCGTTTGCCCGTTGAGCGTCCGGCATTGTGGAGTGCGGAGACACCGAATTGCTACCGGGCGGTGGTCTCTTTATGGCGCGGCGATGAATTGATCGAGGCCGAAGCCTGGGACATTGGTTTTCGTCGGGTTGAAATCGACAACGGTCTGTTGAAGCTTAACGGCAAACCGCTGTTGATTCGCGGCGTAAACCGTCACGAGCATCACCACCAGCGCGGTCAGGTTGTGACTGAAGAGGATATGATTCAGGACATTCTGCTGATGAAGCAGAACAACTTTAACGCCAGCCGCTGCTCACACTACCCCAATGCCCCGCGCTGGTATGAACTCTGTAACCAGTACGGCCTGTACGTGGTCGATGAAGCCAACATCGAAACCCACGGCATGGTGCCGATGAACCGCCTTTCTGACGATCCGGCCTGGCTGCCTGCCTGGAGCGCACGCGTGACCAGGATGGTGCAGAACAACCGTAATCACCCGTCGATTATTATCTGGTCGCTGGGTAACGAATCTGGTGGCGGCAGCAACCATGAAGCCATGTACCACTGGCTTAAACGTAACGATCCTTCCCGCCCGGTGCAGTACGAAGGCGGCGGCGCGAACAGCACCACCACCGATATTCTGTGCCCAATGTATGCCCGCGTAGACAGCGACCTGCCGATTCCGGCAGTCCCGAAATGGGGAATCAAAAAGTGGATCAGTCTGCCGGGCGAACAGCGCCCACTGATCCTCTGCGAATACGCCCATGCGATGGGCAACAGTCTGGGCAACGTTGCCGATTACTGGCAGGCATTTCGCGACTATCCGCGCCTACAGGGGGGCTTTATCTGGGACTGGGCCGATCAGGCCATTACCAAAACGTTCGACGATGGCACCACGGGCTGGGCCTACGGCGGAGATTTTGGCGATAAACCTAACGATCGCCAGTTCTGCATGAACGGCCTGGTATTTCCCGACCGTCGCCCTCACCCGTCATTGATTGAAGCGAAACATGCACAGCAATTTTTCCAGTTTGCTCTGCTGGAACAAAACCCGCTGCGTATCAGCCTTACCAGCGAATATCTGTTCCGCACCACGGATAACGAAGCGCTGCACTGGCAGGTTCAGGCGGCAGGAGAAACCGTTGCCCACGGTAGCGTGATGCTGGAAATCGCACCTGAAGGCCAACAGGAACTAACGCTGACCGAAGTGTTGACTCTGCCTGCCGGAGCCGAAGAGGTCTGGCTGACGCTGGAGGTGATTCAGCCACAGGCCACCGCCTGGTCCGACGCCGGGCATCGCGTCGCCTGGCAGCAGTTCCCCCTCGCCGCCCCGCTGGTACTGCGCGCACCGCAATCTATGGGTGATGCCCCCGCGCTTGAGGGCAGCGACACCGCCTGGGCGGTACACCATGGCGTGCAAAAATGGACGATTGACCGCCAGAGCGGGCTGTTAAGCCACTGGCAGGTGGACGGCGTGGAACAATTGCTGACACCGCTTCGCGACCAGTTTGTGCGCGCCCCGCTGGATAACGACATTGGCGTAAGCGAAGTGGAACGCATCGATCCTAACGCCTGGGTTGAACGCTGGAAAAGCGCCGGGCTGTACAACCTCACCGTGCGCTGCGTGCAGTGTGACGCGCAACGGCTGGCTCATGAGGTGGTGGTTGACAGCCGCTGGCACTACCTGCGCGAAGATGAAGTCGTGATTGTCAGCCACTGGCAGATGACCTTTGATGCCGAGGGCAAGCTGCATCTGGCGGTGGATGGCGAACGTGCGAGTACGCTGCCACCGTTGCCACGCGTCGGGTTGAATTTCCAGGTGCCGGAGCAGAATAAAACCGTCTCCTGGCTGGGCTTTGGCCCGCATGAGAACTACCCGGATCGTCGTAGCAGCGCCTGTTTCTCCCGCTGGACGTTGCCACTGGATGAGATGACGACACCGTACATTTTCCCCACCGAAAATGGCCTGCGTTGCGATACGCAAGCGCTGGACTGGGGGCGCTGGCACGTGACGGGGAATTTCCACTTCTCCGTTCAGCCCTACAGCACCACGCAATTAATGGAGACCGACCACTGGCACAGGATGCAGCCGGAAAATGGCGTCTGGATAACCCTGGATGGTCAGCATATGGGCGTCGGCGGGGATGACTCCTGGACCCCCAGCGTATTGCAGCAATGGTTGCTGCTCGAAACACAATGGCAATATCAGTTAACGCTCCACTTCCAATAATAATCGGGGGCGTTAAGCCCCCACCTTACAGGCAGAACAGGATGGAACAGTCACAATGAAACTCTCTGAACTCGTACCAAGAGAACGGCATAACTTTATTTACTTTATGCTCTTCTTTTTCTTCTATTACTTCATTATGTCGGCCTATTTTCCCTTTTTCCCTGTCTGGCTGGCGGAAGTAAACCATTTAACCAAAACCGAGACGGGGATTGTTTTCTCCTCCATCTCGCTGTTTGCGATTATTTTCCAGCCGGTATTCGGTCTGATCTCCGACAAGCTGGGATTACGCAAACACCTGCTGTGGACCATTACGGTCTTGCTGATTCTGTTTGCACCTTTCTTTATTTTTGTCCTCTCACCGTTACTGCAACTGAATATCTTCGCCGGTGCGCTGGCGGGTGGGATCTATTTAGGCGTGGTGTTCTCCAGTGGCTCTGGCGCGGTGGAAGCCTATATAGAACGCGTCAGCCGTGCGAACCGCTTTGAATATGGCAAAGTGCGCGTCTCCGGTTGTATCGGCTGGGCGTTATGCGCCTCTATTACCGGTATTTTGTTTGGCATCGACCCCAATATTACCTTCTGGATCGCCTCCGGCTTTGCGCTGGTGCTTGGCGTACTGTTGTGGATGTCAAAACCGGAAGGCAGTAACAGCGAGCTGGTGATTGATGCGCTGGGGGCCAACCGTCAGGCGTTCTCTATGCGCACCGCCGCTGAACTGCTGCGAATGCCACGTTTTTGGGGCTTTATTGTTTATGTCGTCGGTGTTGCCAGCGTCTATGACGTATTCGACCAGCAGTTTGCCAACTTCTTTAAAGGCTTTTTCTCCAGTCCACAACGTGGGACCGAAGTGTTTGGCTTCGTCACTACCGGTGGGGAATTGCTCAACGCCACCATCATGTTCTTCGCGCCCGCTATCGTGAATCGCATTGGCGCAAAGAACGCCTTGATGGCAGCAGGCGTGATTATGTCAGCACGTATTTTAGGATCGTCTTTCGCCTCTTCGGCGGTGGAAGTGGTTATCTTAAAAATGCTGCATATGTTTGAGCTGCCGTTCCTGTTGGTCGGCACCTTTAAATATATCTCTTCGGCCTTTAATCCACGACTTTCCGCGACGCTGTTCCTGATTGGCTTTAACTTATCGAAACAGCTTTCAGGCGTGGTGTTATCGGCATGGGTAGGACGTATGTATGACACAGTCGGCTTCCACCAGGCTTACTTTATTCTGGGGTCGATTACGCTGACCTTCACCATTATTTCCCTCTTCACCCTTAAGGGGAGTAAAACGCTACTTCCGGCGAGCAGCGTCAACAGCGCAGCCTGATAAACAGAGCCCGTCTCACTGGACGGGCTCTGTTTTTTGTCGGTTTTAATGACTTTCTGCAGCATCAATCAAATGGGCAATTTTTAGCTCACGCAATAGCGGTAGTGTTGGGAGGCACATAGCTGACCTCACGTACATCGGACGAGCGCTCGGCTCAGGCTTAACTCTAATACCAACGGTCACATAGCTCAGGCGTTATGACGGAATACGCGCAATCACCTTAATTTCAAAATCAAATCCCGCCAGCCAGGTCACCCCTACCGCCGTCCAGTTTGGATAGGGAGGATGCGGGAAAAGCGCCTGCTTGACCTGCATGATTGCCGCAAATTGATTCTCCGGGTCAGTGTGAAAGGTGGTGACATCAATCAGATCGTCAAATGTGCACCCCGCCGCCGCCAGCGTGGCCCGCAGATTATCAAACGCCAGTTGGACCTGAGCGGCGAAATCCGGTTCAGGGGAACCGTCTTCACGGCTGCCCACCTGGCCGGAAACAAACAACAGATCGCCCGAGCGAATGGCAGCAGAGTAACCGTGCGCTTCATACAGAGCATGACGGCTGGCAGGAAAAATCGGTTCACGTGGGATCATAGCGTTACCTTTTGTTGTGAGGGTGCGATGTGGGATGCACAGCGTCTATACATGATTTAATATACATTGCGTATATGAAATTAATCACACATACGTAGCGTATGTCAAATGAGATACAATACGTATATGAAAAGGAGAGGCTATGGCTGCACGACGTCGCGCCGAAACAATGGAAGAAAACCGGACCAAATTGATCGCCGCCGCACGTAAGGCCTTCGCTGAAAAAGGCTTTGCTGCTGCATCTATGGATGAGTTGACCGCCAGCGTCGGACTGACGCGTGGTGCGCTGTACCATAATTTTGGCGACAAACAGGGGCTGCTGGCCGCGGTTGTGGCACAGGTCGACGGAGAAATGGCGGCGCGAGCCAAAGCAGCGGCTGCCGAAGTTAGTGGTGACTGGGAAAAACTGCTGGCGGAAGGCATTGCCTATATTGAGCTGGCGCTGGACGCTGAAGTACAACGCATTGTTCTGCTTGATGGCCCGGCCTTTTTGGGCGATCCCAGCCGCTGGCCGAGTCAGAACGGCTGCCTTGAGGCGACCCGTCAGGCCGTTACGGTCATGATCGCTCGCGGGGTGATGAAAACGGTCGATGCCGGTGCTGCGGCACATTTGCTCAACAGTGCCGCGCTCAACGCCGCGCTCTGGGTGGCCGGTAGCGATGCGCCGCAACTCGCACTGCCCAAAGCGATTGAAGCCTTTGTGCAACTGGCGAGCGGCTTACGCAATCTGCCCGCCACATCCTGAAAGGAGATACGCAAAATGAAAGCTGCTCTCTATTACCAACCGGGAAACCCGGACGTTATGCACTATTGTGATGTTCCCCGTCCGGTTTGCGGCCCCGATGAGGTGCTTATCAAGGTTGAAGCCATTGCGCTTGAAGGTGGGGATCTGATTAATCGTGCCAACGCCGATGCGGGGGAAGAAGGCATAATCCCCGGATACTCGGCGGCAGGAACCATTGTTGAGGTCGGTCAACGGGTACAGGATCGCCACCCTGGGCAACGGGTCGCAACGCTGGCACTGACGGGGTCGCACGCCGAATACCGTGCTGTCCCGGCGATCTGGTCATGGCTCATTCCTGATGGTCTTGATGCAGTGACAGCCAGCGTTATCCCGGTGAGTTTTGGTACAGCGGCACAAGCGCTGTTTGTTCGGGGCGCGCTCAAGCCAGGCGATACGTTGCTGATTCAGGGCGGCGCGGGGGGAGTGGGCATCGCCGCTATCCAGTTGGCCAAAAACCATGGTGCGCGGGTAATCGCGACCCTTTCCGGTAGCGAGCGTGTTGCCGCCTTACAGGCACTTGGACTGGACGTTGCGCTGGACTATCGCCAGCAGGATATCGTGGCTGAAGTTCTTCGACTAACCGGAGGCACTGGCGTGGACAGGGTACTTGAACTTGTGGGTTCGACGTTGAACGCCTCCCTCGCCTGCCTGCGTGAATGGGGCACGATTGTGCTGGCGGGCAATGCTGGCGGAACGGCTAATGCCGATTTAACCGCGTTGCAAAATGCCAACCAGACGTTGACGGGGCTTTTCTGGGGCCGTGAACTGGCCAATGCGCAAGCCAGAACGTTGGTCGATCGGTTATTGCAAGACGCCCTTGAGGGTAAGTTCCAGATCGTGATTGACCGCCAGTTTGCCCTGGCAGATGCCGCCCTTGCCCATCGCTACGCCGAGGAAAACCGGGTTCTGGGACGCATCATCCTGCGCCCATGAAATAACCAGTCAGGCACTGATGATAGGTCGTGCCTGACTGGCTTGACATTTCTGCTACTGATTTTTCATCCAACCGCCTGTATTCCCGCTCAATTCATCGCGCCAGGAATCATTTTCCCGTATTAGACAAATCGGGTTTAAGAGCACAACATGGGGGTCACACGCCCTTGCAGAGGTGTAGATTCCGCGTCGTGAATTTTCACCAGGACCCGTAATGAATATTATTGATGTCATTATGTCAGCAGGAAAAACGTCTGTTGATGTCGCGCTATACACGCTTATCCCCGTCATGATAATCATGCTGATTGTCATGAAGTACCTAGAAGCAAAAGGCGTTGTAGATGCCGTTGTTCGGCTTACGACCCCGGTTCTCAAACCGTTTGGCATTTCCGGGTTAGCCATTTTTGCCCTGATTCAACTTAATTTTGTCAGTTTTGCCGCTCCCATTGCCGCGTTAGCCATTATGGAAAAACGTGGCACTTCAGAACGCCAACTTGCCGCGGCACTGGCGATGTTATTTGCGATGGGGCAAGGCAACGTCTTTTACCCGCTGATCCCGTTTGGGTTGCACTGGGGAAGCGCGATTATTATTTCGATTATTGGCGGACTGGTCGCAGCAGCGGTGACCTATCATCTCTTCGGCAAAAAACTGTCGACCGTGATTGTGAACCACGAAGCGACGGAGCCACTGAATGACAAATCCTCCACCAGTCTTATCAATATCATCAATGGTGCTGGAGCGGATGCGATACGTCTAGCCCTCGGTTCTTTGCCCATGCTGCTGCTCTCACTAACCATTGTTGGCATGCTGAAAGAAGCCGGTTTTATCACTGCCCTGACCACCTTGCTTTCCCCCGTGATGTTGTACTTCAGCATTCCTGACGTTTATGTGTTGCCGACCATGACCAAGTTTCTGGCGGGAGGAACGGCCTATTTTGGCGTGATTTCAGAGCTTTTGCGCAAAGGGCTGGTCACGCCAGAGCAAGTCAATGCTTCTGCGGGGTTCCTGATCCAGACTTTCGATCTGCCAGGTATTGGTATTTACTTAGGGATCGCCAGCCGATTCGTCAGACTTTTTCGCTTTGTCATCCCCGGCGCGATTATCGGCATTGCGGTCCGCAGCATCATCCATGCCTTCCTCTACTGAGCGCCCATGTCTTACACGAAATGGAAATTCAGAATGTTCTGCAGAAGGTTTCACAGGCCCGGTCTGATTCCCTTTCCTTCACTATGTAAATGTTGAAAACCCCGCGCCACCGCTGCGTTTAGCGCGATGCACAGGGCCTGCAATTGACCTATTCCAGGCTACAAAATCCGGGCTCACGGCAATTGTTAAATTTTGTAGCCCAGTCTTTACATTTATTTCTACATTTATTATTTTTTTTAACGGAACAATCCTGAACTTATTTTAACCCCTTAATCAGAGGAATAACGTATGCGTCAGACTGAGTTCACACAACAAGCCACTCGTGCTGTCCTGGGTTATTTTTCCCGCGCATCGTCGTCCTCTCAGCAACAAACGCTTGGACAGATCACGCGAGAAATTCTTTCGGCAGGCGACCGCCTCAACAAAAAGGCGCTTTGCGATCGGCTTCTTGCAAAACTTAGCCAGTCATCCAACCCGGAGCAGGGAAAGCACTATCAGGAGTTACTTAACCTCCTGTTTGATGATGGATTATAAGGTTGCGTTGACCGACGACGCATCAGGAACGAGCCAGATGACGCGCACAGAGCATCATCTGGCTCAGAGCAACAGGAAGTGACTGCGTCAGGAACTGTCCAAGAGAGGAAAATACAGGCACTCAGAGAAACGGTTATGCACAGAAGTGAAAAAGAGATCCAAACAGACATTATCGTCGGCGAAGCCGTCATGGCATTGCTGAATGAAGGTGTGGCGATTACCCAGTCCGCTCTTCTTCAGCAGTTGAGAATAATGGCGCGGGAAGAGCAAGACAGCGTGCGAAAAATTGCGCTCACTCTTGCGCTGACGGAAGTACGCGACAGCATTACGGCGCTAAATCATGCATCAGGCGATCACCCCCTGCCAACAATGCGTGAAGACACAAATCGCAATACCAAACATTGAGCACATTGTTTCGTCCTCAAGGACTGTAGTCACCCCAGCGAGTCCAGGCAGAGCTCCCAGATAACAAGGAAAAATTATGCGTCAACTCACGGCACAAGCGGACCTTATCAACTTCTTCCACAGCGCGGGTCAGCGCCTGACAGAAGAGACCGAAATGCTCGGTCAGGCGGTCAGGAGTCTGATTGCAAAGGGGATTCCCGTCACCAATAAAGCCATCATTCTTCAGCTGATTGCGGAAATAGAAAACACGCAGAGTGCACAGAGGTTGGATGTGATACGACAAACGCTTGAAATTGTGGTTGGTCGCACGCCGGACGATATTTAATACACTGCCACATTTTCACTTTATGCGGCAAACATGACTCTCCTTATTCTCCCTGCACTATCGCCCGAAACACTGCACAAATCTGCGCTTCAGCCAGAAGCGCTTCCGGTTCATCCAGAATGCCGCGCATCAACCAGGCATCGATAAAGGACACCGCCGCTTTCGCTTTTTCAGGTGTGAGCTGTAAATACTCCATAAGCAGGTGTTCATGAACATGTAGCCAGTTCATTGCACAAGGACGAAGCAAGGGTCGTGATACGGCTGCAACAAACAGTTCGTACTCTGTACTTAAGCGAGAACGTTCACTCAGTGTCCACAGAACAAATCGCGTCAGGATAGATTCCGGTGAACCGATATTGTTCACCTTCAGCCAGTGGCGAGTTGAGTGGGTGAACTCCTCAATGGCCAGTTGCATTACCGCCTCAAGCAGTTCATCTAAGGTACGAAATTGATAGGTTGTGGTGCCTAAAGACACACCCGCTTCTTCAGCAACCGCGCGATGCGTACAGGCCTGCAACCCGTCCCGACGGATAACTTCAGCCGCTCCGCGAATAATTCTCTCTTTCGTCGCTTCACTTTTAGACTGTGACATTGCGCTTTCCCTAATAGGTAAAACAACAGTACCGGCGCATGGTACTGCACACTGGCTTTTTGCCAGCAGTGTTATTTATCATAACACTGCTGTTGCAACAACTTAGTGTGCCAACGCCTGGGTCGGGTGCAAACCCGGCCAGCCCGGAGACGGTTCGCCGGTGACTTCACCAAAGTACAGGGTCATTTGGGCACGGAAGCGCTCAACCGCTGCACGATCGCTCATGAATTCATCAAAGGCAACAGGGTCGGTATTCTTGTATTCCCACACGTGTTTGTAACCTTTCACCGGTGCTACGTCGGTACGGACTGACCACATGTACCAGACGTTTGACTGGGTATTTTTATCCAGCAACCAGTTCAGATAGAGCTTGGCGGTTTCCGGGTGTTTGGCTTTTTTGAAGATAGCCGCACGCTGCGCCCATGAAACAAACTTGTCGTGTTCCGGCAGCATAAAGCGCGAGTTGGCTTTGTCATCTACTGCCAGTGCGCCATCGGTAGAGAACGTTGCCAGCGCTTTACCGCTTTCTACGTCGTCAGCCGGTGCCTGAGTGCCACGTACCAGGATGGGGTTCTGTGCTTTGATTTTGGCGACATAATCCCAACCATATTGATCAACGACCTGTTTGAACCAGAACAACACCGCGTCGTCATCATTCGGCCAGGTCAGAACAATTTTGCCTTTCAGTACCGGATCCAGATAATCCTTCGCTTCACGTGGCCACTTGTTTTGCGGCAGATTTTTCACGTTGACGACGTTAGAGAAGGCATCCACAAAGACGCCCGTCCAGGCCCCGTCATTATCGCGGAACGCAGGCCAGATTTTATCCCAGCCAGCCGGTTTGTAGTCCATCAGCACCCCTTCCTGTTTCCAGCGCGGATAGTCCTGCAGAGTCTGTAATTGCACGACATCCGGCACCAGGGTGTTGGTCGCCAGTTGATTATCGATACGCGCATCATGGAACTTGCTGTAGTCGACAATCACATTGAGCTTAATGCCAGGAAAACGTTTTTCGAAGGCCTGCTTGATACCGTCCTGCTGGCCGGGCGTATCGCCGCCCGCATAAACCACGACTTCACCGCCCTCTTTCAATGCGCGCTGGTAGAGCTGCTCCAGTGACTGAGTTTCAGGTAAAACGGCGGCCCAGGTCGCTGGAACGACGGCGGCTAAAGCCAGACTGAGTAAACGAAGTTGTTTTTTAGATACTGACATAACGATCCCTTTTTTACGCACCAGGAGGTGGATTCACCTCAACGAAAGGGATGCTACGCCGTGGCAGAAACGATGAAAACCGGCCTTCCCTGAACAACTCATTCAAAATAAACCAACATTATTATCATGATATTAATTATGTATTTTTATTTTTTTTAGATAAAAACACTAATTAAGTGAAGATTATTAAATATTTAAGAATATAATCTCAATTTCTGTACTTTTGTACAAAATAAAAGTTCATTTTTGCCCATTGAGAATAAGCAGGAGGAGAAAGATAAGCCCCGCGTGCCGACTTGATTCTGTATTGCATTAAATAAAGCGGTTCGCTGACATTGAAACATTGACGCCTCGCTCAGGGTCGGTAACGAACCAACACTGAGCGAGTGCTTTTTGATTAAAAGCCGAAACGCATCCAACCGAACAACACATTGCCGTTATTGTACGTACCTGGAATGTAGGTGAACTGGACACTGAAGCGCTTGTAGCTTGCGGATACCAGGGGAAGCACGATTGGCACGGGGATGTAGTTTCCAATGTCTTCACGTGCAGTAATCGCGGCGGTAAAGCCCAGTCCTAAGCGGAAATCACGCTGCTCATCGAGATACCAGCCATTCTCCCAACCGTAGCCCATGATCGGCTGCCATTCGTTATGGGAATCTTTAAACGCCATCGCATAGAGCGAACTCCAGTCGCCTTCATCGTTATAGCGTGATATGCCAAAACCGGCGCCCCACGGGTTCTCGTTGTACTTGTCCGTCTTTTCTTTGTCATAGGCAAACCGGGCATGCCAGGTCATGAAGGGAACATAAAGATCGTAGCGTTGCGGCTGCTCCCAGGTTTCAGTCACGTCCTGTTTTAGCCATTCCCATCCTTCGGTTAACCCATTCTCTGCTAACACCGGGAATGCAAGACCGTTCAACGCCAACATCATTGTCGGCAATAACCTGCGCATAATTCACTTCCTGAATACTTAATACTGAACACATAGATTCTGGAAAAATTTGCACGGAATTGCAAACGAAGCCGCCTGAAGGCCCGCAAATTGGTACTTTTCCTATCATTTTGACTGTGTTTTCTCAGGCGAAACTCAGATGCAATTCACCACTTAGCGGTCAGAATGATCACACTTTTTAATGCCTTTTAGGTATTGCTTATCCCCTTTAGTCTCAGCCAACCGCCGATTTTCACCCATCCGCTACGGTGCGCAACGGATGCAATCTGCCTACGCACCCGCTGCCGCCCGGCATCCTAGCCGGTCATGCAGTCTGGTGTCACCAGATTGATCCTGATGATGTCCTCACACTACCTCCATGCCGTCAATTTGACCGTTAAAGGAAGAACATTGACTGGATAAGGGCGTACCGCTGTGTTCCCTTGCCCTATAATTCTCCCATCGACTTGTTCACTGACGAAGGCGATAAACGCCAGATGGGAGACCTACAGATGAAGCTTTTTAGCCAGAACTTTAACGACAACGATTTTATGCCCACAGAATTCTGCTTTGCTGCGCAGGATGCTGTCTCGCATGTCACGCTATCGGCAAACAAAAACCCGCATCTTGGCTGGGAAAATCTGCCGGAAGGCACACAGTCTCTGGTGCTGATTTGCCACGACCCGGATGTGCCGACGCGCCCGGATGATGTTAATCAGGAAGGCAGAACCGTTCCGGCCACTCTTCCTCGTGCAGATTTCTACCACTGGTTGTTGCTCGACATTCCGGCAAGCCGCCATGAAATTCTGGCAGGCAGCCACTCAGCGGGCGTCACCACGGGCGGCAAAGCAGGACCACAGGCGCCGGAAGGATTACGCCACGGCATTAACGATTACACCGGCTGGTTTAGCGGCGATGCTACAATGGCGGGCACCTGGTTCGGCTATGATGGCCCTTGCCCACCGTGGAATGATGAGATCGTGCATCATTATATTTTCACCCTTTACGCACTGGGCACGCCTTCGCTTAACGTTGAGGGTGAACTGACCAGTGATAACATCAAGCGTGCGTTGAGCCAGGTTGATGTGCTGGGCACGGCGTCACTTACCGGGCTCTATAGCCTGAACCCCGATATTGCCGCGTAATTAAGGAATCTATATGGCCGATAGCGTCGCCGATGTTTCACCTGATCTTTCTTTCAGTCCCTACGGCGATGCGATTGTGTCAGCGGCACTGTCCGACAAGACGCCAGGCCGCCCGCAAATCTGTTCGGTAGCCTGGCCGCGTCTCAAAATTGCCGCGCAGACGCAGCACTTTCATTTTTTTGAGCCAACGTTGCTGATGGTACTGGATGGCAGACTGGAATTTTCCGGTCACGACACGACGACGATACTCACGCCCTGGTCGCATCTGGGGCTTATCGACCAGCATGTACAGGCCGATTTCACCAAATATCCACAGAGTGAAACGGCACCGTTCCGCTCACTCTTTCTTACGTTTCCCCCTGCCCTTATCGAACGTTTTAACAAGATGGATACCACCAGCACAACGCTACATGGTGGCAAAACGGCACTGCTGCCAGCTAACCCGGCGTTGATCGACGCTCTGCAAACGCTGCTCACCAGCTTCGATGATGCCAGCCTGAGTGACGAACGTGTGGTGTTGCGCGCGTTTGATCTATTGATGCTGCTCAAAGAGCAGGGTTTTCAGTATTCGTCGGGTCAGACATCACTTATCTCCCGCCGCTTGATGACAATGCTTAATGCGTCGCCTGAGAAAGGCTGGACCGCGGAAACGGCAAGCCAGCGACTGGCCATGAGCGAATCGACGCTTCGGCGCAAACTTAAACTGGAAGGGGTCAGTTTTGAGCAGATTTTACTGGAGACGCGGATGCATCATGCCCTGATGCTGGTGCAAAGCACACACTGGAATATGGCACAAATTGCCGATGCCTGTGGTTATAAATCGGTGGCGCGCTTTAGCGAACGCTTCAAAGGGCGATTCGGCATCACCCCTGGGCGTTTTCGTTGATATTACGTCCATAAAAAAGGGCGACTCACGCCGCCCTTCATGACACTTACAACCCTTTCTTCTCTTCTTCAGCCTCAACGTCGCGGTACCAGCGAGGATGGTGTTTCTTCGCCCAGCGGCGGCTGACTTTGCCCTCGACCATGCCCTTAATCGAGCCTTTCACCCAGAATGCCATATACATGTGAATCAGAATGGCATGGATTAAAACGATGGCCGCCGTCGCATGCACCAGCAAACTCCAGCGCACGACGGTAATGGGAAAATAGTGCGTGAAGTAAGGACGCCAGATAATCACACCAGTCACCAGCAGCACAAAAATCAGACTCATGATGCTCCAGAACATCATTTTCTGTCCGGCATTGTATTTCCCGACCTCTGCAACCTTGTGCTCATTGCCTTTCAGCACCTCCACAATACCCTTAACCCAGGGGATATCCTGTTTGTCAGGGATATTGTGGTGAACGAACCGGACGAACATAAACATCAGCAGCACAAAAATCAGCAGGCCAAAAAATGGGTGCAGAATACGCCCCATTTGCGGCGTGCCGAAGGTTTCAGTGAGCCATTGCAGCGTCGGGAAAAACAGCGCTATGCCGGAGAGTGAAACCAGGAAGAAACTGATCACCACGGTCCAGTGGCAAGCCCGGTCGATAAACGAGGTGCGCAGGATCATTTTGCTCTTACTCATGGTCGTGCTCCTCTTCGTCATCATCCGTCTCTTTATTCGGCCCGATACCCACATAGTGATAAATCAACCCGGCGAAGGTCGCGATAAATCCAGCTGCGGAGAGCGGTTTGAGTACCCCTTTCCACAAATTCACTGGCGCTGCGATATGCGGATCAGCAGGCAGTCCGTGATAAAGCTCCGGGCTGTCTGCATGATGCAGTACGTACATCACGTGCGTCCCTCCCACGCCCTGCGGGTTATAGACTCCCGCGTGGTCATAGCCGCGTTTTTTGAGCTGCTCCACGCGGGTTTGTGCCACACCGAGCATCTCTTTTTTGGTGCCAAACTGAATCGCCCCGGTTGGACAGGTTTTCACGCAGGCAGGCTCCTGACCGACGCTCACCCTGTCCACGCACAGCGTGCACTTATAAACGCGGTTATCGTCAGGGTTGAGGCGAGGGATGTTAAACGGGCAGCCGGCGATGCAATAACCGCAGCCAATACAGTGTTCCGACTGAAAATCGACAATACCGTTGGCGTACTGGACGATAGCCCCCGTAGACGGACAGGCTTTCAGGCAACCAGGATCGGCACAATGCATACAGCCATCTTTACGGATTAGCCACTCCAGCTTGTCATTCTGGGTGGTTTCGCTAAAGCGCATCACCGTCCAGGATTTAGCGCTTAAATCCGTCGGGTTGTCATACACACCATTGCAGTAACCCACCTCGTCGCGAATATCGTTCCACTCCGAACAGGCGACCTGGCAACCCTTGCAGCCAATACAGGTAGAGACGTCAATCAGCTTCGCCACTTCGGCACGGAAATCCCGAGCCTGAGGCGGCGGCGTGATACCGTTGGTGGCTGAGCGTTTAATAATATCCTGTGATTGCATAGACATTTATGGGTTCCCTCCCTTACACCTTCTCAATGTTGACTAAAAACGCCTTATATTCCGGCGTCTGTGAGTTGGCGTCCCCAACTGATGGCGTCAGGGTATTGGCAAGAAAACCTTTGCGCGTCGCCCCTTCAAAACCCCAGTGGCAGGGGATCCCGACGGTATTAATCGACTTGCCATCAATGGTCAGCGTTTGCAGGCGTTTGGTCACGACCGCTTTAGCTTTGATAAAGCCACGTTTCGACATCACTTTCACTGTATCTCCCGCCACAATCCCTTTGTCCTGCGCCAGACTTTCGCCAATCTCAATAAATTGATCCGGTTGTGCGATGGCGTTGAGCCGGGCGTGTTTCGTCCAATGACGGAACAGTTCAGTTATGGAGTAAGTCGTTGCCACATAGGGGAATTCTGACGCATTACCCATGTTGGCAATATCATCTTTGAAGATACGCGCCACCGGGCTGGAGACCACTTTCGGGTGCAGCGGATTCGTGCCAATCGGCGATTCGATCGGTTCATAATGCTCCGGGAAAGGCCCATCGTTCATTTTGTCGATAGAGAACAGTCGACCCACCCCTTCCGGGTTCATGATAAACGGTCCAACATGGCTGTCAGGCGCTGAAGCGTTGTAATCTGCCACGTCCATTCCTGCCCATTTTTTACCGTCCCAGTGCAGTAATGCTCGTTTCGCATCCCAGGGTTTACCTGACGGATCGGCCGATGCACGGTTGTAGAGGATGCGGCGGTTAGCCGGCCATGACCAGGCCCAACCCGGCGTGCATCCCAGACCATACGGGTCGCTGTTGTCGCGGTTGGCCATCTGGTTACCCTGCTCCGTCCAGCTTCCGCAGTAGACCCAGCAGAAGCTGCTGGTCGAACCGTCATCCCGCAACTGGGCAAAGCTACTCAGTTGCTGCCCTTTTTTGACAATCAACTGGCCCTTATCATCAAAAAGATCCTGTAGTGCCTGGCCGTTGGCCTCACGGGCAATTTCTTCCGGATGCGGATCGTACGGGTCTTTATAGTTCCATGACATGTTGAGAAGCGGCTCAGGGTTCGCACCACCTTCCTGCTGGTAGAGTTCACGCAGACGCATAAATAGACGACCGAGAATTTTGCCATCGTGCAGCGCTTCACCCGGCGGCTCCGCTGCTGCCCAGTGCCACTGCAACCAGCGCCCGGAGTTAGCAATCGAACCGTCCTCTTCGGCAAAGCAGGAGGATGGCAGGCGGAAGATTTCGGTTTTGATATCCGCCGGGTCGACGTCATTCATCTCCCCGTAGTGTTGCCAGAAATTCGAGGACTCCGTGACCAGCGGGTCAATCACTACCATGTATTTCAGCTTCGAAAGCGCGCGAGAGGATTTGTTTTTATCCGGGAAAGCCGCCAGCGGGTTAAAGCCCTGCACAATGTAACCATTGATTTTGCCTTCCAGCATCAGTTCGGCCTGGGTCATGACGTCGTAAAGACGATCCCATTTCGGTAGCCAGTCATAGCCCCAGTTATTCTGTGCGGTGGCATGTTCACCCCAGAAGCTCTTCATCATGCTGATAAAAAATTTCGGCGTGTTTTGCCAGTAGTTGACCTCATTCACACCCAGCGCTGGCGGGGTAATTTGCGCAATGTAGGTGGCGTAATCCGGCTGTTTTTCCGAGGGTAACGGCATGTAGCCTGGCAGGTTGGTTGAGAGCAAACCCAGATCGGTGTAGCCCTGTATGTTGGAGTGACCACGCAGGGCATTGACCCCACCACCGGCCATGCCGATGTTACCCAGCAGCAGTTGTAGCATCCCGGCGGCGCGGATGATTTGTGCCCCGGCAGAGTGATGCGTCCAGCCCAGCGCGTACAGAATAGTCGCGGTTTTATCCGGCGCACTGGTACTGCCGAGGATCTCGCAAATGCGGATAAAGTCTTTTACCGACGTACCGCACAGGCGGCTGACCATCTCAGGTGTGTAGCGGTCAACATGGGTTTTTAACAGGTTCCAGACACAGCGTGGGTGACTGAGTGTGTCGTCACGCAGCGCATTGCCCTTCTCATCAAGCTGATAAAACCAACTGGATTTATCGTACTGCCGTTTATCGCCGTCGTAACCGCTGAACAGCCCGTCATTAAAGGCGTAGTCATCGCGGATCAGGAAACCTGCGTTAGTGTAATGGCGGACATACTCCTGCTGCACCTGGTTGTGCTCAAGCAGGTAACGAATGGCCCCTAACAGAAAAGCGGTGTCGGAACCGGCACGAATAGGCGCATAGAGATCGGCGACCGCCGCGCTGCGGTTAAAACGCGGATCGACCACCACCACCGTGGCATCGTTTTTAGTCTGCGCTTCAATGACCCATTTAAAACCCACCGGGTGTGCTTCAGCAGCATTACCGCCCATGATCAGCACCACATTGGCGTTTTTAATGTCCACCCAGTTATTGGTCATCGCACCGCGCCCGAAGGTCGGTGCCAGCGCTGATACCGTTGGCCCGTGGCAGAGTCGAGCCTGACAGTCGATAGCCACCATGCCCAGCGCACGGGTGAACTTACCGTCCAGCACGCCAGTTTCATTACTGGCCGCCGACGAACACAACATACCAGTGGTCGTCCAGCGGTTAACCGTCAGCCCCTGCTGAGTTTTTTCAATGAAGTTGGCGTCACGGTCATCTTTCATCAAACGGGCAATGCGGTTTATGGCCTCGTCCCAACTGATGCGCTGCCATTTATCTGAACCCGGTGCACGGTATTCCGGGTACTGCAAGCGGGTTTCCGCGTGGATATAGTCCAGAACGCCCGCGCCTTTCGGGCACAGGGAACCGCGGCTGACCGGATGATCCGGGTCACCTTCCACGTGGTAGATACTTTCTCTGACGTTTTTGGCGTTGTCGCCGAGGCTGTACATCAACATGCCACACCCTACCGAGCAGTAGGTGCAGTTGTTACGTGTCTCTTTTGCTTTTAAGAGTTTGTATTGACGGGTTTCCGCAAGTGCGGAAAAAGATGTTAAAAATCCGAGAGATGCAACAGTGGTACCTGCCATACCGCCCGCGCAGATCCTAAAGAACTGCCTCCGGCTGAATTCCATTTATCCTCCAGCTTAAAACTTAAGACTCGAAAAGGGAGAATGATTATAAGGTTATTCAACAATATTGACCATTAACCCGGTAGGGTTAATGTCAGTCCGGGAGCGAGTGAAGGACATGAAGTCTATAAACCGCCCCCCTAAAAGCCTGACGCATTTCGCTTTTTCGCTCATAAAAGCAGAAAGAACATACTCGACAATGCCGATAGCATTGTGCAGCATTCATCTGAAATCTTTATTAATTGCCTCCGATAAGGAGGGCGAAATCGTTGCCTGCCGCTATGTTGAGTTTAACTCACAGTGATCCTCAGTTTTTATCGTTTTCCAATTAACAATCCCTCAACAATAATCACCAAATCAATACATTCCAGTAACTGAGTTTTTAATCTAAATAGCGGCGATGGCATACCGATGACGGGTTATCGCGTTATTTCCACCAGCAACGCGCGTGCTGCTTTATATTTCCATTGTTCCAGGGCGTAAAAGATGACGTTCGACACTTTGAATTACTTAATCGAGTTAGCCTCAATTAACGCTTCTCAGTCAGGCATGCCTCAGCATGACACTCAGGTAAATGAAATTATGTCTGAGGATGATTTAGCCCTGTTTATTACTTCACTTAAGTCAAATAATGACAACGCTGATATTCTGTCGAAATTGCGCTATCGCTTGCATCTCCTTTGTGTTGCCCAAAACGATCCGGGAAAAGCTGAGGAGTTATTATCTGCAAACCTGTCGCCTGAAAATGGCGACTTTCCGTTGCTGGATTTTGCGAACTGGCCTGGCGTGCGTTATGCGGTTTCGGGTGAATTACAGACGCCGGAATCTGAGGCCTATTTCCAGAACATCTCTGCTGCCGCTGGAACGTTGCGTGCAGCAATTGCAGAATCAGAACGCGCAAAAGGCACCCCGGCTTTTTTGATTCTGGAAAAAATCCTCGCGCTCAACAGCACTCTGCCTGAGCGCTATAAAGCGATGGCAAATATCCTCTACTGACCACGTTTAACCGGTGCGGGCGATCCTGTTCATCCGCACCGGTTGCTTTATGAGTCAGTAAAACTGCTTTCTGACATCAGAACGTGTAATTCAGTGATAGCCAGTAGTTACGGCCCGGCGTGACGTATCCCGTGGTTGACGCCAGCGTCTGGAAGTAATCCCCGGCGTAGGTCGTGCTGCGACCCGACTGGTAGAGGCTCACTTTCGAGAAGTCTTTATCCAGCAGGTTATTGACCGTACCGTTGACCGTCAGTTGCGGTGTAATGCGGTAAGCCGCACCCATGTTCACCACCGTCCAGGCCTTCAGATACGCGCCACGATCGTCATAAACCTCTTTCTCAATCGCGCTCAGGTTATTGACGTTACTGGTATAGCGCGGCGTCTTACCGTGGTACTCCACACCCACCCATGACGTTAAGTCCGGGTTCATCTGCCACGACATTTTGGCGTTAGCCATATGACGTGCGGTATTGGTCAGCGGTGCACCAGGGTTGTCTCCACCACGTTGTTTGCTGTCGGTGTAGGTGTAATTCAGGTTCATCGTCAGTTCCGGAATGACGACCGGGAAGGAGGTCGCAAACTCGATGCCCTGGTTAATGGCTTTACCGACGTTGCGATACGAGTAAGTCGAATCGTCAATCGTTTCACTTTCAATGGCATTACGGAAGTTGCTGATAAAACCCGTGATATTGGCTTTTACATTATTCGCGTTCTCGTAATAGATGCCGGTTTCGTAGTTAACGCTGGTTTCCGGTTTCAGATCCGGGTTACCCACGGTGGTCACCAGCCCATTACCGGCAACCCCACTCACACCGTTGTGCAACTGGCTCAATGACGGGGCTTTGTACCCGGTGCTGACGCCGCCTTTTACCGTCCAGTCATTGAGCATATTCCACACAAGATAGGCGCGAGGGCTTACATGCCCGCCAAAGCTATCGTGTTTCTCATAGCGCGCCCCCCAGGTCAGCGATAACGGGTCAATAATTTGCCAGTCATCTTCGGTAAAGAGCGCCCAGGTCTGTTGGCTGAACGTTTCCCCGCTGTTGGCCAGTACAATGCCGTCTTTCAGGCGGGCATCCCAGTATTCTCCCCCGACAGTTAACAGATGATCGTCGCCAATCGGTGCCACCAGGCTGGTATTGAAGATAGTGTTAGTATTCTTGAGTTCACGATCGCTACCAATGAGGTTACTGTTCGCACTCGACAGCGTTCGTGGCGTCAGGACACGGCCTTTGTTTTCCGTCACGGCATAAGAGAGGTTTGAGCTCCAGCGCCCAAAAGCAAGATCGCTGTCATGACCGACGACGACTTTATTACGCTGGTAGCGAAGCTGTTCGCGGTAACCGCCGCCGCTGGTGCCCACCGGGCCCAACTGGCTATTGCGGTTGTCGTACTGTTGCTGAGAGGTTTCACCGTCAATCCAGAGCGTATTTTTATCACTGGTGTGGTAGTCAAGACGACCGCCCACGGTGTAGTTGTCACTTTTCGTCGGATACGGCACGCGGGTGTCTGAACCACTGTCACTCAGACTGGTGACGCTCGATCCCTGCCGATGCTCAAAGTTACTACGCAGTGCCAAATCCAGGGTGTTCGGAATCAGCGAACCACTGGTGTAGACCCCTACGGTGGAACTGTCGCCCCATTTACTGTGTTCCTGCACCGAATGCGAAAGATTGATGCCACCATGCCAGGCGTCGGTATTCTTCTTCGTGATGATGTTAATCACGCCGCCCATCGCATCAGAGCCGTACAACGTCGACATCGGCCCACGGATGACTTCGATATGATCGATAGCCGACAGCGGTGGCATCATTGCCGTATTGAGAGTACCGAAACCATTGGGTGTGGTGTCTGAACTGGCATTCTGGCGAACACCGTCAATCAGGATCAGCGTATAGCTGCTGGGCATACCACGAATAGAGATATCCAGCCCGCCGGTTTTTCCCGTTCCACCTCGGACATCCACCCCTTCCATACCGCTTAAGGCTTCACCGAGATCACTGTAGTTTTTCGTTGCCAGCTCTTGCTGGCTCACCACAGAAATGGACGCCGGAGCATTGGTGAGCTTCTGCTCATAGCCACTGGCTGTCACCACCATGGTGTCTTCCTGGGCTAGCGCAGGCATCGTCACCGCGACAAGGATCGCGAGAGTTATATTATTTTTTTTCATTCTGAATCCATTGAGTGAATAAGAAAGACGCGCCAGTACCTTAGTCAATGAAACCTAAACGAATCGTTAACGATAATAATAATGGTTCGTGTTATCACTAACGAATGAAATCACCGACCTTCAATGAGGCATGGCGGAGTAATAAAAGGAAATCCCAGGGACATATACCCTGAGATGAAAGGGGGAATATCATTATCACCGGCAGGTTAAAATTCCTCCCGGTGATATTAACGCTATTAAACTATCGCCAGTTTTCATCCTTCATGATGGAGTACTTGCCGCTGCCCAGGAACAGCAGTACTACGGCCATCATCACATAGAACACCAGGTCTTCAATCGCCCATGCCCCTACGTCGTTCAGATGGAAAGTGTTACCGAGATCAACTAATAACCAGGCTACTATCATGGTGCCGATTACCGTAATAGCCGACAGGCGGCAACAGATACCCAGAATAATCAGAATCGGGGCAACCACTTCTCCCAGATAAATACCGTAGCCGATAAATGATGGTACGCCGTGTTCACTAAGCATGCCGAGAATAAAGCCAATTCCCGAATGAATTTTATGCCAGCCATGAAAGAGTAATAATCCTCCCAACGTAATGCGTAATAATAACGCAGCGAGATCGACATTATAAAAAGCGCGGTTAAACCCTGTATGCAAATTCTTAATCATTTCTTCTGTTCCTGATGTTTATATTCTGGTGTTTCAGGTAGAAAACCCGCCCGGCGTGTCAGAGCCACACGCGGGTTGAATCAGTATATTGATTTTGTACATTTGTACAATATTGTGAGGGCGTTATTTTAAAATACACTGAGGGTTCTGCTGATTCGCCAGTTAGCGAGGAATGGGTTATCATCCGCTCCCGCTCTTTTGTCAGGTTCCCTGATGTCCACTATTGTCGATTCCTTTATTGCTCCACCCTGTCATGACGCGATAGAGATCCTCTATCAGGACGACCATCTGGTGCTTATCAACAAACCCAGCGGACTGCTCAGCCTGTCGGGAAAAAATCCACAGAACCTTGATTCCGTTCACCACCGGTTGGTTAACATTTTCCCTGGCTGCACGCTGGTCCACCGACTCGATTTTGGTACATCTGGCCTGATGGTGATTGCGCGCAATAAAGCAATTAATGCCGCGCTTTGCCAGCAGTTCAGCCAACGAGCAGTAACGAAAATTTACAGTGCCCTGCTCTGCGGGCATCTGGTGGAAAACGAAGGGGTAATAGACGCGGCAATTGCCAAAGATCCGGCGAGCTTCCCACGCATGTCAATTTGCAATGACAATGGTAAACCAGCCCGTTCGCGCTATCAGGTGGTTGAGCGTTTTGTTCAGAAGAAAGAAGATGGCACGGCGCTCACGTTAACCCGCGTCACGCTAAGACCTGAAACAGGACGAACTCACCAGCTGCGCATTCACTGCCAGCATCTGGGACACCCTATCCTGGGTTGTGATTTGTACGGTGGCCGTTTGCTACCCGGCACGGAACAGACGCCACGGCTAATGTTGCATGCCAGTGGGCTGCATTTTGTGCATCCGGTCAGTGGTGAGCCGATTAATGCCCTTCACACCAGTCCGTTCTAGAAGAGAAAGCGTGCGCCGGACGGATATCCGGCGCGACAGGCTCAGGTTTTACCACATCAAATCATCAGGCACTTTGAAGTCTGCATAAGGATCGTCTTCATCCTGAACGTTCTGGCTCAACGCACTGTTCAGTACGATACTGGACGCATCGCGCTGAGCGATTTTATCGGCAACAACCGCAGGGATAATCGCGTACTGGCTCTCACTGCTATTCTCAACCGCCAGACGAGCAATCGCCAGGCGACCGTTGATCAGTTGAGCTTGTGTTTGCTTATCGACAACGACCTTTTTGATGAGGTTATTGTCGGTGAAGTTAAAATCGATATTACCTCTGGCAATGGTGATTCTGTTCATTTCAATGAGCTGCTTCACCTGCGCTTTGTACTCTTTCGATAACACCGCTTGTTTTTGCTGTTCACTCAGCTGCTTATCGCGCTCAATCTGCGCTTTTTTATTCTCTTCCACCGCTTCACGGGCCTCACGAGCCTGAACGCGCGATTTTTTTGCCGTGCGCTGGACTTTGGCCATTTTTTTGCTGGTGACGAGACCAGCTTTGAGCATCTGCTCTTGTAAGGTGAGTTTTGTCATTGTTGTTTCTGAACCAGGTGAAAAATTTCAGCGATTATACCTGTAATTTTAGCGGCTGTGCGAGGTGGCGGGGTTAACCTGATATTGATTAACTGGCTACAGGCACGTGGAAACGCCTGGGTGGCGATTAATTTTTCAGCAAAAAGGGCCAACACCTCTTATTCAATTTATTCTGAACAAAGCGCACGCTTTACCGCTTTAAGCATCCTTCGCCGGATCCAGCCACTACCGGCCCTGATTGCCAACCAGTAGGCAGCCATTTTTAATCGCGTGGCATTATCCGGGCAGTAGATAAATGTTTCAGTACACAGATCATACTCATCGCTACCAAGTGGTCGCACCTGATAGCGAAGCAGTAATTTTGCGTTGCCCGATGGCAATGCGGCACCATATGCGTGGCGGTCAGGCACATCTTCAAGACCAAAATCTGAAGACCAGAATCGCCCTCTCAGGCCGTAACACAGCGTGGTAGTTGAGTTTTCTAACAGAGTGAAACTGTGCAGGCCAAACGGCCTAATTTGGGTATCCGGTGGGCGGCAGCGTAATTTTTGCGGCAGTTGACGAACCGACATGAGTATTTTAACAACGGCGTCCTTCTGAATATCAAAATTGGCTACTTCCGGTAATACTTTTTCCGGGAAAGCTGTTTTGACAACGATGCGATGATTTTCATAAAACTGAAAGTGTGGCAGAGAATGAGGCACATTATGCCAGTCCAGTAGATCTTTGTTGCTGACAAAACCAAGTATCACCGGATATTCACTCCCTTAAAAATATCATCCTGCTAGCAATAGCTGTGGCTCTGACTACTTTTTGCGTAAGAGAGCATCAGCTGCAGCCGTTAAAACGCCGATCAACGGCATACTTCCTGCACCCGCTAAAAAGTTATGGTGATCGATGTCCTTTTCTTTGCGAATGTCCAAAAAGCGTGTCAATGCATGCTGTTGATCAATAGCATTCACTTCTTCAAACTGCTTCTCAAAACCCTCTGCCACTAAGCTAACCGCTGTCTCCGTATCTGATTTTTCCAGCACAACAATTTGTTTTCCTTTCACAAAAAAAATGTACTCATTCATTCGGCGGCTCCTTTGGGATGGGGTATGATTCATACACTATATTGCGCAGACGACATCAGGTATACATCTCATCAATGCTTTTTCTCGAACACCAGATTTCGCGGATAGCCCTGGTTTTGTCACCTAATTAATGACGGAGATCCCCAGCCGCGCCATCAACTGTGATGCCTGAAAGCGATTGAGCTTAACGCCTTCGAGATTCATGCTGCGCAGATCAAGCTCTCCTAATTCAGCACCGGTCAGATCGCATTGGGTAACGTTAACCGTGCTCCAGTCGAAAGATGCAAACTCACCACCTGAGAGATCTGAACCGCTAAACGTTGCACCGGACGCCACAACGCCCACCCAACGATTATTTTGCAGTTCACATTTTTCGAGTATCACTCTCGAAAAGTTCGCATAGCTCAGGTTGCTTCCGCTAATGGACGCACTGCAAAACCAACTACGGGTAGTTATCATATTCATAAAGCTGGCATCGCGAAAATCAGCGCCCTGCACCCGGCAATCCCGGATTTCAATCCCGAGTGCACTGGCATGTCTGAAATCGGCCATGGTCAGATCGCAATTTATAAAGCAGGCATCCCGTAAAATCGCTCTTCTGAAATCGGCCCCTCGCTGAGTCGACTTGTCATAGAACTGGCAGTCGTAGAAGGTGGTGCCGGTTAGATCAGTGCCAGAAAAATCACAGTTAAGAAAGGCTGTGTTCTCGATCTTTTCCCCAGTGAACCGCTCGCGGGTTATTTTTTCATTGTTTATCATGGGCATTACGGTTTTGCCTGTTTATTCATACAGTTATTTAGCACATTCTATTCGGACAATGACAAGCTGCAAACTACCTCATTTGGTATTGTGGGGAGGTTCGCACAAAAGTCCAAACTGAGAAGGACAGTTAGCAGAGCGCTTACCCATTTCGCGTTATTTTCTATTTTATGAAATCGAATACAGCAGCGGTTATGCCCTCAGAAAACAATTTGGCATTTAAATTTTGTAGTAGGTTAACCACATTTCCCGCAAGTTATATACCCCCCACATGACGGAGACCTGTTATATCGATTTAAGTCAAATAATTAAGATTGCTTGACATTGATGACTGGAATTTATCCTGTTTGTAAAATTTATATCTATGCATCCAGTACGTGATGGTCCTTCCCAGCCGAAATGTCAAAAGGCAAATAGCCGCCCCATGACTCATATCATAAAGTATTCAGGATACCGCTATAGAGGTAAAAAAGTTATAAACATTAGCAGAGGTAAATGACATAAAACCGCAAAGAATATAGGTGCCAACCAGCAAAATGATACGTGTAACTAACTGATTAGTTACAGCAATCCCATTTAACTTTGTGACAAGTATTAATTTTGTATAATCCCAAGTATCTTTGATATTATACTTTATGAAATCTGATGATTTGTATTGTATACAAGAAAACTCAAGCGCAGAAATGGTTGTGATAAGGTCATAAATAGCGATGAAGAAAGAACCCATGATTGTTTCAGTTTTCTCAGTTATCGTTATCTTCGTCATTGCCATGATCCTGATATCACAAATCATAGTGACCAAAAATCAAACGATCGATGACATTAACACTAAAGCAAAGAACTTAAGTCAAACCCTCGACAAATATACAGAAGGTATCATTCGACAAAGCGATATGCTTATCAATATCATTTCTGATGTTTTTGAAAATGATGAAGAAATCCCGGGCAACGTTAAACGTCTGAAGCGTATCTTAATTGAACAAGACAAATCACTAGATCAATTAAATAACATCGTCATCTATGATAACAACGGTGATCGCGTATTAGCGTTACGTGATAAATTTATCGGTGGTATCAACAGTTCCGATCGGGCGTTTTTTATCTATCATAAGAACTACAAAGCACGCGAAATTTTTATTGGCCCTCCCGTCAGAAGTAGAACCGATGGTAAATGGGTCATCACGATCAGTCGAAGGCTCGAAAATAAAAGAAGTGAGTTCAATGGTGTCGTGGTTCTTACTTTAAACATCGAGAATTTCCTCGAGTTATTTGGCAATATCAACATCGGTGATAAAGGTTCGATATCCTTGATTAGTGGCGATGGCGTATTGCTTGTGAGGATGCCATTCAATGAGAAATTTGTAGGAAAGGTGCTCTCTGATTCGCCTCTGTTTAGCCGTTACCTTAAAACCTCGAATTCTGGCGTATCAAAAGCCACGTCCAGGTTCGACGGGGTTGAAAGACTATATGCCTATCAAAAAAACAGTCATTACAGCCTGGTTACCATCGTCGCTTTTAGCATGAATGAGCAATTGGATTCATGGCGAAAACAAACCAATTATCTTATTTTAATCATTTTTTCAATCACGTGCGGTGGTGTTTATTTAGGCATTTTGATTATTAGGGATACCCGAAAAAGAATTATTACAAGTAATAAACTTTTACGTGAAAAAAACTCGCTCATGACTGAAAATGCATTTCTCGAAGAAAAAGTCTATGTCGATGAGCTGACGGGTCTCGCAAACCGTGCTGCATTTAATATGACATTGGATGAGGCCATTAAGGAAAGTCTGGTAAGCAGAGTCGAATTTTCATTGATTTTTTTAGATGTCGACTACTTTAAGCGCTACAACGATACTTATGGTCATGTCGCGGGTGATGGGTGTCTGAAAGCGTTGGCAGAAATTTTCCTCGAGAGTACACATACCATTAACGCAACGATCTGCAGGTATGGCGGGGAAGAATTTGCAATGATTATGCCTGGTGTCGGCAAGGAAAAGGCCAAAGATATATCTCAATCCATCTTTCAGCTACTCGATATAAAAGCCATATCCCATACCAGTAGCCCTTTTGGACAGGTGACTGTAAGCATTGGCATTTACTCAAATATTATCAGTGGTACTAATACAGATCCTAACATGATAACTTCAATGGCTGACCAGGCTTTATATCAAGCAAAGGCTTCAGGAAGAAATACCATCTGTACCTGGACTGACCAATTATTAAATTGAGCCGTCTTATTTTACTCATTTTGTCATTATAGTTCAGCCAAAAGACTGATCAAACTCACTATCATTAATTAGAGTTTTTAATTGGACCAATATTGATAGTAATGACTCACTCATTAAAAACTCATGTGAAATAATGAACTATCTAAATGCAGCATCGAGTCTATAACAGAGACTGTCATAAATTTATCAGGAACCCGTGTCAACTTGACAATGCATGACCAGGGTGAAGCAGCATCCCTTTTCTGACGTTTGCACGTTCATGTGCCAGCCTAAATAGTCAACAATACGCTGTACAATAGATAAGCCCAGTCCCTCTCCTCCTCTCTCCCCGCCCTGTTGAAAGCGGTGAAAATATTGGGGATTGATTCCGGATGGTAGGCCTGGCCCGGTATCAGAAATGATGAGCGTTTTGTCACGCAAGCTCAGCAGGATTTCACCTTCCGTTGTGTACTGACAGGCGTTTCGCAACAAATTCCATATCACGCTGCGAACAAGATCGCCGTGAGCAAAGGTATGTGCGCGTAATGGGATATCGAGAGTAAGCACTACGGGTTTTTTTGCGAGCCAGGGCTGGCAGCGTGAGATGCACTCTTCAATAAGCGGGCGCAGAGGCACATCCGTTTTTGTTAAGGTTTGCGGATCCCGCGACAACAGTAACAGGCAGGTCAACTGACGTTGCATTTCCTGTGTTGTACGCAAAATACGCTCCGCAGCAGTCTTTAAATGGCTTTCCATTGGCAATTGATATACCAGATTTTCCGCAGCGCCACTGATTATCGCCAGAGGTGTCCGTAGTTCATGGCTTGCATCTCCAACAAAGCATCTCTCACGTTCCAGAAACTTCTCCAGTTCTTCGCTATGTCGGGCAAAAGCACGTGCCAACACGCCGATTTCATCGTTCGCGTTCAGAAAGGGTAAAGGCTTCTGGTTGCGCTGAACGGCGTCTGACAACTGAACTATCGGGGCAGTAACGCGAGCCGAAGTGAGTCTTCCAATCCAGAATGCGAAGACCAGACAAAGAAAAATGATCAGTGGGGCGAAGCTGTCAATCATAAACTCAAGATAGAGATAACGATCGCGCTCCTGGAGCAAATAATAGCGTGCATTGTTACGCTCAAAAACGAGCAGGTTCCGGTCGTCGGGTTTTTCTGTGCGGTGATAGCCAGGCGCATACGGACGAAGAATGTCTGGTACGTTCTGCGCATCGTAGAGCTCGCTCCCCTCCGGCAATGTCGGGAGTCGCCTTTTAGCAATATCCTCATCCAGATGGGGAGCCTCGTCACGCAGACTTTCTGACATCGCATGGGCTCTCAATTCATCGTAATCGAGTAACTCCGCTGCTATCACAAACGTCATGACACCGACCATCAGCAGTACAAAAGAAACGGTAATGCGAGTCTTGAGCGTTAGCTGCTGGTAAATTGATTTCATAATGAACGTACTTTTGTCTTTGCTACGCACCCGCTGGACCCTGTCCGGATTTACGAAGGCGTAAACCTATGCCATGTACGGTTTCTATCAGTGTAGATGTGAAATTTTTGTCAACCCGTTGGCGCAGGTCATGAATGTGCGTGCGTAAAGCACCACTATCAGGCGGCTCGTCCCCCCAGATCACATATTCGAGTTCATGTTTTTTGACCACATCAGGAGCCGCTCTTATCAGGCTCAACAGCAATTTATGAGTGGTGGGCGTGAGGTTAATTAATTGACTCTGCCGCCATGCCTGCGGTGCACGGGTATCAACTTTCAGGTCGTCCCAGACTAATGTGCCTTGCACTTGCCTCCCCTGAGCACGGCGTACCAGCGCCTGGATACGGGCATCCAGCTCTTTTAGAGAAAAGGGTTTAACCAGATAATCGTCGGATCCCAGCGCGAGCCCTTGCACGCGATCTTCGACGAGATCGCGCGCAGTCAGCATCAGTATTGGCACAGGATTTTGAAATTCAAGCCGCAGTTTACTGCACAGCGTCATTCCATCCATTCGCGGCAACATCAGATCTAACACGATGGCATCGTAATCATTCCTCATGGCCAAATGCAGACCTGTAGGACCATCACGAGCATCGTCGAGTACATAGCCGAGTGGCTCGAAAAATTCGTAAAGATTGGCCACAAGCTCAGGGTTATCTTCAATAATAAGCAGTCGAGTCATGGGCAAGCCGCATCTCAAATAAACATTTCAGCATGTTAACATCTTCCTGACACAAAATTTTTAATACTGCGCATATTATAAAGCTAATGAGAATTGCGCATGTTTAAACACTTGTTATCTGTTCGGCTCAATCCGGTACAATTGACTTGGGTTGCCGCCATGTTCTTCACCACCGCAGGCAACATTATGCTGTGGCAAACACTATGGGGTGAAATAGGGATCTTTAACCTGCACAGTTTTTTGTTTTTCACCAGTTTACCTGTTTTTCTTTTCTGCTTTATTAATTTGTTGCTTACGCCATTTATGGTCTTACCCTATATCCGCACCCCACTGTTGGCACTGCTAATAACCATCAGTGCCAGTTGCAGCTACTTCATGCTTCGCTACCATATTGTCATTGACCGTAGTATGGTTAAAAATTTTTTTGAAACCAATCAGGCAGAGCTCAAATCTTATTTTTCATTCCAGTTACTTTTTACAGTTTTTTTCCTCGGCGTAGTTCCCGCCTTTGCGATTTTGTATCTTCCTGTGAAGAAGTTTGAAAGTCGGATTAAGAGTTTTAGCTGGTGGTTGGGGCATATTGCGGTGACATTAACGCTTCTTGCTACCGTGACCATGGTATTTTACAAAGATTACGCTTCATTACTACAAAATAATATGCAAATAAAGGATCAAGCATTACCCTTTAATTTCGTATGTAATACCAATCGCTATCTGAAAGGTAAACTGAATGCAAAATCCAAACTTATGCGAACCCTGGCGAAAAATGTCAGTCGCCATAGGACCACAGCTGACGAAAAACTCAAACGGATGATTATTGATGCAGGTGAAACGGCTCGCAGGCAACATTTTCAGCTCAATGATTATCCACGCCCCACGCATTCAGTATTATCACATTTTCAGGACGAGATAAGTTTCAAAAATGTCGCATTCTGTGGCACTGCAACGGCTATATCACTACCCTACATGTCCTCGCGTTTGTTAACTCTCTTCGAATGGAATCACGCTCTCGACGTTGAAAACAGACTGCCTGTCGAACACAGATGACAGGCATCTCAATACGCTTACTTCTTCAGCAGACGTGGCAACTGGTTTTCCAGCACCAGCAGACAGCTATCCATCATCTTTTGTGTTTCCTGCGTCACTTTTTCGTAATTATTAGCCTTCCAGTCACTAAGTGGTGCAGTGACATGTGTTGGCTCGCATTCTGAGACGATAAAGGCGCTGAACATGCTTCCACCTTCAGGACGTTTATAGAACTTCACACGGTAGGTTAAATCGTAGTTGCTGTTACTGGCCGACATATCGGTATAGACCAGTGACCAGCGCGAGGCAGCAATAAATAACGGTTGACTATAAATATCTCCGTTACCCTTTTTCTCAAGCCATTCGCGGATTTTTACTTCTGCTTTCGGACCGAAATATTCCAGAGTAGGTTCTGGCATGGTCTCAACGGCTGAACCTTTATAGGCATTTTTATCGAATGAACTGGTGCTGACACCCCCACCGAGTACTGCACCTAATACTGCAAGCCCCATCCCTGTACTGGCGTACGCGGGTGAAACCTCACGCAATTTAAGATCGGCATATCTGTTATCGTTCATTTCAGCAGGAGCGAAAATGGTGGCAACGCCTACTGAACTGCCATTCGCGGCCTGAACTTTGTTTGAATGGACCTTCCCTGCGCAACCTGTCAAAAACACTAAAGATAACGCACCTGTAATAACTGCTTTGTTCATAATTAGATTTATTCCCTTTATTTAAAGTGCCAACACCTGTGGCATCTTTCCTGAATCTAAAACGGACAATTAAGCAGAATCTTTAGCATTTTTCTTCTGTTACGCAGTGAAAAATCGTCATTTTTAATTTAAATCAACTTTTGAGCATTCAGATCAATCACTCAGATGGATCATTATCAACAAAAAAGTCCCCTATCATTGGGAAGCCTTCAACCACGCAAATTGCCGGTGCTTAAACTTTGACAGCGCCTTCAAGCGCCGCCTTCACGACGCGAAAGATATCGGTATTTGGAACGCACGCCACGACATCAGGAGGCTCTTCCTGCGGGACCTTTTCTCTGAATCCATGCACCTGGCGGCCTATTTGTTCATGAAAAATTCCCCGAAAAATCGTATGTTGACATTTTAGAATTGTTCAGCGGAAGACATTACCGTTTCGTGTTAACACGAAATATCGGTTACTTACTTAACGTCAACGACCCTGCTAGTATGCACAAAGCTATCATGATCATTGTTCGCCGAAGGAAGGTTATGAATACCCACAAATGTTTGATATGTAATCACGGAACAGACTATTTCTTCTCCAAAGACTACCCTACTTATCCTGGTAGCCCCTTCGCTGAGACGCTTAGGGTCGATTTCTGGAAATGTGGAGATTGCGGGTTTACCGTCTCTAAAACGCATCAGGAAATGACTGAGGCCCAATGGTCACAGCTGAACTCGAGCTGGCATCACATCCATGAGAATAACGTTTCTACCAGAACAACAAATCAGCCACCGTATATTGATCAAGCCCTGGCATTAAAAATTTTGGCTGAAAATAACGTCATTGATTTAGGCAATTCACTGGACTATGCGGCAGGCTATGGAACCTTCTCCCGTTGCATGAATAAATATTTTGGCATTGAAATTCCTATATTTGACCATTACGTGCATAGCCGCGATACGAGCGTTAAATACGTCGCAGAAGAGGAACTCTCACAGTACAACCTCGTGATTAACAGTGCCATGTTTGAGCATGTACTTACACGTGAAGCTCTTGACGAAGTGAATGGGCTCGTGGCGGATGAGGGGGTTTTGATGTTGCATACCGTTATTGCTGAACGCGTCCCTAAAGATCCAGACTGGTTCTATATCAACACCATGGTACACACTGCATTTCATACCAACAAAAGCATGTCTTTATTGATGGAACAATGGGGTTATAAGGCCTCAATCTATTCACCACAGGCCAAGAGTTGGTATTTGTTTAAAAACAATTATCCTCATCTGGACAGCTTAGAAGAACGTGTCATGCAAATTAACAGTGAATTGCAAACGAACTACTTCTTCTACAAAGATGGCTTTGTCGATTACTGGAAAGGATTTTGAAGACCTTCTTATTCAAATGGTCTTTAACGCGTCACGTTGTGTCCAGAGGTTATTTTTCTGAAGGCGCATGATTGATACATTTTCAGACGAAAGGGATGCAACATGCGCGCATTATTACCTTCGCTTTCTGCCGGGCTGATGCTGCTGTTTTCAGCCTCAATACTGGCTGATGAAGTGAAATCATCCTCGTCGCTTATTAGCGTTGAAACCGAAGGTTCCGGGCCGGATGTCATTCTCATCCCCGGCCTCGCCTCGTCGCGCAGCGTCTGGGACGGTGTGTCTGCCGAATTAAAAGCCCATTATCGACTGCATAAAGTGCAGCTCGCCGGGTTTGCCGGGCAATCGCCCGTTAAGCGGGATGACGGGCAGTTTGTGACCCCCGTTGCGCAGGCCATTGCCGATTATATTAGCCAGCACACACTCAGCCACCCGGCCCTTATTGGTCACTCTCTTGGAGGGGAAGTGGCTCTGATGATCGCCGCACAGCACCCAGACCTGGCGGGTCGTGTGATGGTGGTCGATGCATTGCCGTTCTTTAGTCTGATGTTTAACCCACAGGCGACGACACAATCCGTTACCCCGCAGGCTACTCAGTTTCGTCAGATGCTGCTGAACGCAAGTCAGGACGACTTTGCCCACCAGCAGCAACAAGGTATGGCGAGGTTGGTAAAAACCGAATCGGTACGCGAGAAACTGGTCAATGCCAGTTTGCACTCTGACCGGCAAACTCTGGCTGATGCCACCTTCGACATTATGACGCTGGATTTACGCCCACAACTGCCCCACATCCGGGTTCCGGTTACCGTCCTGTATGCATGGGATCCGCTGTACGGCATTCCTGCGGTACAGGTCGACACGCTGTATACCCAGGCGTATGCGGCGCTTAAAGGCGTGAAACTGACGCGCATCGATAACAGCTTCCATTTTGTGATGTCCGACCAGCCAGGAGAGTTTGCGCAGCAAGTGAAGGCGTTTTTGCATTCCTACCGGAATGATGGGTAAGTGATCCCCATAAAAAAATGCGAGCACGATCGGTCCCCTCTCCCTGAGGGAGAGGGAGAGGGAGAGGGTTAGGGTGAGGGGGAATATGTGGCTCAGCGGTATTGTTCCGTTCACCTTACGTGCCATGCTCCCATGAAGCGCCTCCACACGTGAACGTGCAAGGGAGGCTCGCCGCTGGCGCGGTCCATGATGCTTATTCTGTCTGACTTTCGGGTCGGGGATAAGCCTACATCCTTGTAGGCTATCCCCTCCGCCCGCTTCCCTGCGGGCGGACCCGGTCAGCCGTCAACGCCTCATCGATTTTCAGCCGGACCAGAAAACCCTCGCTGCGAGAAATTACATTAATGAAAAACCGATTAGCTGTTTGCTGGTAAAAGTCCCAAAGCCATTCTTTTTTTATGTTGTCTCTGGCTTACAGCGTGGGGGTTGTGTCCCCGCTGAAATCGGCGAGCCGGAGACCGGAAGACAAGGGCTGGCCGCCAGGGATGGCGGACAGAGGTTTGTCGAGCCTGGACGGCGAGTCAAACCGACCGCAGGCTGAGGGTCGGGAGGTGAGCGCAGTGCGCAGCACCGGTTTCCGGGCGGGGCCGCGGGGATGGTAAAGGGGGCGGCGGCAAGCCCCCTTTGCACGTTCACGGGTGGCGGATTCGGCATGTTCAGCAGGTATGGAGGTGAACGGAACAAACTTCAGTGTCGCCTGTTTCCCTCACCCTCTTCCCGGTGTAACGAGCGGACCGATCTTAATGACTTAAAATCTGCTCCAGGAACTGCTGAGTACGAGGATGTTCCGGCTGGCTGAAGAACCGCTCCGGAGGAGCCGTCTCGACAATTTTCCCGTCCGCCATCAGAATCACTTTATCCGCAACCGTGCGGGCAAAGCCCATCTCATGGGTCACCACGATCATCGTCATCCCGCCGTCAGCGAGATCGAGCATTACATCCAGCACCTCTTTGATCATTTCAGGGTCCAGCGCAGACGTCGGCTCGTCAAACAGCAAAATTTCCGGCTCCATACACAACGCTCTGGCAATCGCCACGCGCTGCTGCTGCCCACCTGAAAGCTGTAGCGGGAACTTATGCGCCTGGTTAGCAATATGCACCTTTTCCAGATAATGCATCGCCAGTTCAGTGGCCTGTTTCTGGGTGAGTTTACGCACAAGCTGAGGGCCGAGGGTCAGGTTGTCGAGCACGCTGAGGTGCGGGAACAAATTAAACTGCTGGAACAGCATACTGATGCTCTGACGGATGCGGTTTATATTGCGCACGTTGTCGTTCATCTCGATACCATTGACCAGAATCTGCCCCTGCTGATGCTCTTCCAGGCGGTTAATGCAGCGAATCAGTGTTGATTTACCCGAACCGGATGGCCCGCAAATCACCACGCGCTCGCCCTTCTCCACCGTTAACGAGACATTATCGAGTACTTTGAATTTGCCGAACCACTTGCTGACAGCATTAATTTCAATAACGGGACGTTGAGACATCAGGCGTTTCCTTCTGCAGTGCGGCTGGCATCTATGCGCTTCTCTACCCAGATAGCGTAGCGAGAGAGCATAAAACCAAAAACAATATAAATGGTCGAGATAAAGACGTACGTTTCGATGTAATAGCGCCGCCATTGCGGGTCCTGCATCACCGCACTGGTGGCGGTAAGAACATCAAACAGACCGATGATTATCACAAACGACGTGTTCTTCATCGCGGCAATAATGTGGTTAGTCACCGCAGGCAGACAGATGCGTAGCGCCTGCGGCAGGATGATTTTGGTGGTGGTGTGCCAGTAATTAAGGTTCAGCACCGCAGCGGCTTCGTACTGCCCGCGCGGCACGGACTGCAGACCGCCGCGGATCACCTCAGCCTGGTAGCAGGCAAAGAACAGCGCGATGCCCACGATAATGCGCAGCAGCTTGTTGATTTCCATGTTGGTCGGCAAAAACAGCGGGAAGATGTTCACCGCGACAAACAGAATGGTAATCAGCGGCACACCGCGCAGCCCTTCGATAAAGATAACCGACAGGCCACGTAAAAACGGCAGCGGCGAACGACGTCCCAGCGCGAGGGCCACGGAGACAGGCATACCGATAATGACCGTACCGGAGAACAGCAAAAGCGTCAGCGGCAGACCGCCCCAGTCCGCAGACGGCACGGAAGACAGCCCAAGAACACCGCCGCTCATCAACACCGACATCACTACCAGCGACACGCCCCACAGCGGCCAGAGAAAGCGCGAATGCCAGCACACGGGTGAGAGCGACAGCACCACGCTCACAAACCAGATGACCATGCACAACGCCGGACGCCACTGCTCGTCATAAGGGTAAAGACCAAACAGAATCGGCCGATACTTTTCGCCAATTACTGCCCAGCAGGCTCCGGCGGCAGAGCGGCACTCCGCCACCCCACCGGCAAACACCGCGTCGGTAATCCCCCAGCGCACCAGCTTACTGCCGACAAAAAGGATAAGCATCAGGAGCAGCAGCGTAAGCACCGTCTGTGCCAGGCTGCTGAATAAGTGACGGCGTAACCAATAAATCGCAGAATGTTGCATGCTCTGTTCCTCAACGCTCTTTAATGGCGACGTAACGGTTAAACAGGTTCATCAGAAGCGACGTCGAGCCGCTGATAATCAGATAGACCACCATCATGATGGCAATAGCTTCCAGCGCCTGCCCGGTCTGGTTCATCAGCGTGTTGGTGATGTTGGCCAGTTCGGGGTAGCCCACCACCACGGCAATTGAGCTGTTTTTTGCGAGGCTGACGTACTGACTGGCGAGCGGTGGCACCATCACGCGCATGGCCTGTGGCATCACCACGTGGCGAATCACATGCCAGGGTGACAATGACAAAGAGCGCGCAGCTTCAAGCTGCCCTTTTGGCACCGACTGGATACCGGCGCGGACAATTTCAGCAATAAACGCAGAGGAATAGAGTGCAATGCCCAGCAGCAGTGCCGTGAACTCCGGGCTGACGGTAAACCCACCTTTGAAGTTAAAGCCACGCAACTCCGGCTGATTCAGCGCAAACGGTGCGCCCGCAAGCCACCAGGTGAGCAAGGGTAAGCCAATAATCAACGCCACACGCAGGCGTGCCACGGGGATAATGCGCCCTTTTTGTTCACGTAAGCGTCGCGCCAGCGTAGACAGTCCGGCACTCAACACCACGGCAATGATTAGCGCATACAGCGCGGCGAGCCAGCCAGAATGTCCCTGCAATACGGTGAGCGTCAGGCCACGGTTGGTCAGAAACCCGAAAGCACCCAGGTCAATTGCCTCACGCGGTGACGGCAAATTGCGGATCACCACCGACCAGAAGATAACCTGCAGGATCACTGGCACGTTACGCAGCAATTCCACATAGCCTTCCGCCAGCTTGACCAGCAGCCAGTTTTTCGACACGCGACCAAGACCAACGAAAAAGCCCAACACGGTCGCCAGCACAATCCCACACACCGTCACGTACAGAGTGTTCAGCAACCCGACCAGCACCGCACGGGCGTAGCTGTCACGCGGGGTGTACTCAATCAGCGTTTCGCCAATCGCAAACTGCGCGCTCTGTTCGAGGAAGCCAAAACCAGTGGCAATGCGCTGGGTGCGCATGTTTTCCACCACGTTGGTGTAGAGCCACCAGGAGAAGCCCGCCAGCAACGCGGCCAGCAGGAACTGGTAACACCAGGCACGCGTGGTCTTACTCCCCAGTACGGTGGCGAGCCGAGACCCGGCCGCCTTTTCAGGCGCGTCGGACGTTAAAATGTACGCGTTGGCGTTGTCAGTCTGTTTCATCATTTCACGATCTGAAGACATAATCAGCATCGTCCCCCCCGCAGGGGGACGCATCCGTTAACGAATCGGTAAGCCGTACAGCAGACCACCGTCGGTCCACAGGTTATTCAGGTCACGCTCCAGCGGTTCGCTGCTCTGCGGCCCGAAGTGGCGGTTATAGATATCGCCGTAGTTGCCCACCTGTTTGACGATGTTGTAGGCCCACTTCTTATCCAGCCCCAGTTTCTGACCGAAGTCGCCCGTCGTGCCTAACAGTCCTTGCACATCCGGGTCGGCGGATTTCAGTTGCTCATCCACATTCGCCTGGCTGACGTTCATCTCTTCGGCATTAAACGTGGCGTAAACCACCCATTTGACGATGTTAAACCACTGGTCGTCGCCTTTACGTACGGCCATCGCCAGCGGCTCTTTCGAGTAGATACCCGGCAGGATGACGTGATCTTCCGGTTTTTCTGCGTCGAAGTTCTTCACGCCCGGCAGGGCCACTTTGTCACGGGCAATCACATCACAACGCCCGGCCAGGTAGGCCGCGACGTACTCTTTGTTGTTCTCAATCACCACCGGGGTGTAGTGCATATGGCGGGAAGCAAAGATTTGCGCCACGTTCTGTTCGGTGCTGCTGCCCGGCGTGATACACACCGTTGCACCATCCAGATCTTCCACTTTCTTCACGCCGCTGTTTGCGCGCACCATAAAGCCGGTGCCAGTGTAGAAGTTCGGCGGCGCGAAGTTCAGCCCCAGCGACACATCACGGGTCAAGGATGCGGTGATATTACGCGACAGCAGGTCAACCTCACCGGACTGGATAGCCGGGAAGCGCTGGGCAGTTGAGAGTGGCGTGAAGCGCACTTTTTTTGCATCACCCAGCACCGCGGCAGCCACGGCGCGGCAGAAGTCGACATCCAGCCCTTCCCAGTTGCCTTTACTGTCGATTGAAGAAAAACCATGACGCGCCGGGTGCACACCGCACACCAGTTCACCACGGGCTTTAATTTTGGTCAGCGTGTCACCGCTTGCAGCCGGTGCCTCTTCGGCCAGTGCCTGGCCTGCCAGAGTGGTCAATGCCAGCAGCAGTGCTGAGGCAATAAATGTGTTTCTTTTCAGCATGTCTGTTCCCTTATTACTGCCTGTTGTTGTGTTTAACCGCGACCGGCACCCGGTACTGGTCGCTTATGGTCTTTGTAAATCCACGGTTCTGGCAAAGAACGAATTCGCCAGCACCATGCAAAAATGGTCTAACGCAGCCAGCCCTGCACGCCCTGCCAGAGCAGTTGCAAACTCAGCAGCACCATCGTCAAACGAAACGCGATGCGAAACAGCTTTTCCGGCAGATTGTCGAGCATACGCGTGCCCAGCCAGGTGCCGAGCGCGCCGCTGGCGATCATCATCATCAGCACCGGCAGCCAGCTTGCCCAGGCAAACCCCATCAGACCAAAGGCCAGAATTTTCAACCCGTGCTGCAACACCATGCAGGTGGCATGGGTGGCAATCAGCGGCTGCTTTTTCAGTCCCTGAGAGCTGATAAGCCCCGCCACCATCGGTCCGGTCGCACCGACAATCATCGTGCCGATACTGCTGATGCCGCCCCCAAGCACAAACAGCCCACGGTTAAGCGGTTTGGCTTCACCGCGTTTGCGCAAGACCGACCAGAGGATAAAAAGCCCCAGCGCAATGCGCGCCACGCTGTCCGGGATGATGGCGGCCACAGGTGCACCGAGGGCGATACCCACCGCGCTGCCGAGTAAAAACCACAGCACCAGCGGCCAGACCACATGCATCCGCTGAATCAGCGTGCGGCTGAAGTTAGAGCCCAGTTGCACCATGCCGTGTACCGGCATCAGGCTGCTGATCGGCATACCCAGTCCCATCACCGCCAGCAGCACGGTCCCGCCTCCCAGCCCCATCGCCGCGGTCAGCGCAGAGGTGAGAAAACTGCAGCCCACCATCACGGCGGCGAAAACCGGGCTGATTTCAGCGGGGATTAATTGCCAGCTCATCATCGCCCCGCTTAACGGTAGTCATCAGTGAGCAAACGCTGATACAGCGCCTGCGCCTCTTGCGCTGACAGTACGCGTCGCGCGCAATCGAGGAACTTCTCTTTCAGCAACCCTTCCGGCAGCGGGAACTTCGGACTGGAGCCGCGCGCCCCTTCAACCGTTTTGTGGAACTGACGCCCGTCGGTCGTCGTGATGGTGACAAACGCCGTGTGCGTGACCGCCTCAGTGTGGGTGGTCAGCGTCACACGGTTCATCAGCGACTGAGTTTGCGGGTCGGCAAAACGTTGTGGCTCAATGAAGTCATCCAGCACCAGGGTGCCGGTGACAAAGGCTCGCGCAACGCAGTAGTGCAGGCTGAACTTGCCCGCCAGCGGGTTTTCCGGCTGCGGAATATTGATGTGCGGGAAGCGAATCGGATGGACCTGCACCTCAATGCGTTCAACATCAGTAGCACTTAAGCCGGTCTCGTCACGCAGTGCCAGCACACCGTCCAGTGGCGACAGGATGGCGTAGCAGCAGGAGAAGTATTTGAAGTTGTTGCTCTTTTCGGTATCCAGGATAAACGGCGTCCCGGTCCAGGCTTCGGTCAATGGCGTAGCGTCGGCGTGCTCACTGCCGTTGAACACATTGAAGTAGCCATGATGATGTTCAAATGCCGTTTTGCCCGCCGTGAAGCCCTCTTGCGCCAGCCGCACCGCCATCACCACGCTGCGTGCTGCCTGGCCCACAACCAGGGCTTTCGTTTCGCTGCCAAAATTGGATTTGATGCCGGATGAGAGCGAGGCGCAAATGGAGAGTGCCGTCGCGGTCTGCGTTTCATCCAGCTCCAGCACCACCGCACAGGCCGCCACACCGGCAAAGATGCCAACGGTGGTAGTCGGGTGCCAGCCGTGGCGGTACTGGAACGGACTCACCGCTTTACCCATGCGCACGGCAGTTTCATATCCGGTCAGATAGGCACGCAAAATGGCCTCACCGTTCAGGTCCTGCTCATCCGCCAGCGCCAGCAGCGCAGGTAAGACAGCTACGGAAATATGCCCGTGCAGCCAGGAGTTTGAATCATCAAAATCAAGCAGATGTGAAGCGGTACCGTTTAACAGCGCGGCATCCAGCGCGTTCAGTTTCAGGTCGGTGCCGAACACCCGGCTTTTACCGGTTGCCGCCGAAGGTACCACCACGCGACGCAGCTTCTCTGAGCCATCCTGTACGCCTCCCGCGAGGGTCACACCCAGGGTATCAATAATCGCCGTACGGGCCTGTTCGTACGCTGCATCTGAAAAGTGCTGGCGCGAAAAGGTCAGCAAGTTTGCCGCAAATTGTCGGGCTACGGTCATGAACAACAATCCTTAAATTCAGTGTTACCCTGCCAGTAAGGCGGTAATTTGTGCCAGTGCGCCAGGGCGTTCAAAGTTCGTAGCCGCCTGGTAGAGCGCCTCGCTACGCATCACACCGAGTACCGGCAGTGTGAGCGAGTCAAATTTGGCGCGAAGTTCGGCATCAGTAAGCGGGTTTTGCGGGTGCCCACGGTAAACGTCGGTGTGTGCGTGCAGCACCTCCCCGTCATCCAGCCAGACGTCAATAAATGCCGAACTGGCAGATTGTCCGTCGACTGCCTCTATCTCAAGAAGAGCAAGCAATTCCCGCGCAGCCGCGTCGTCCACGGTTTGCTGCGTAAAGTCGGTATCGGTCAGGCCATAGCCGGAAAGCGCCAGCGCAATGCAGTGCGGGATGCTGAATTTGCTCTCCAGCGGCGTGGTCGGGTTGAGGATACCGGCGTTGACCATCCCCATCGGGTGTACTTTTGCCGCAATACGCGTAATGGCGCGCCCTTTCAGTTGCGGGTAAATCTTGCGGGCCGTTTCAATGGAGGCATGGGTGCCACGGCAGCTGGCGTAAAGCTTGTAGCCGTTGGTCAGCAGTTCCCATGTTTCGCCAAAATCTAAAGGCGGGATTTCTGCGCTGCCGTCCTGAATGAAGTTTTTCACCCAACCATCGGCTTCGTAGAAGTGGTGCGCGCCAACAAAGCCTTCTGCCGCCAGTTGTGCCGCCAGAATACCGTCCATGGCAGCTTTACCCGCATGGAAGGGCTTGCCGTGCGTGCCGGAGGATTTTTGCAGTCCGCCCATCATGGTTGCAGCGCCACCGAGGGCATTGCTGATTTGCTCTTGCGACAACCCCAGTATGGAGGCGGCAACCGCGGCAGCTCCTGCACGGCCTACGATGGAGGTCGGGTGGAAGCCGCGGCGCTGTAAGTTGCGTCCGACGCCAGGCACCCAGCCGCCGCCGAGTTTCGCCATCACTTCGAATCCGGCGATAAACGCATGCAATACGCGCACTTCGCTCACCGGATTAGCCTGCGCCATCGCCAGCGCCGTCGCCCAGCATGGCCCTCCGGGATGGCCGGATCCAGCCGGGTGTGTGTCGTCGTAATCTGCCGCGTGTGCCATCGTTGCGTTGATCATCGCCGCCAGGCCGGGGGTGGTGGTTTCGCCAAGAATAATGCGTGCTTCGCCGGAAGCGTTCCACGTGCGGGCAACCTGACGAACGGCGTTGACCGCCTCGTCATTCACCGCGCCAATCGCGACACCGAGGTGGTCAATTAGCGCGCGTTTTGCCTCGTGCAATACGTCGGCAGGCATCACCCACTCATGTGCGTGATGAATGAAATGGCTTAACTGCTCGCCTCGAAGGTGGGCGGTAGAGGTTGTGCCTGTTGTGGTCATCGGTTTTCCCTGGTGCTGGCAAAAAAACTTATCAGACATGTTTGTGCAAACTTGCATTCAATTGTATACAATAAAATACAAGCCAAACATAACAGGCCTGATAACCAGGTCAAAAGACAAAAAATGGATAAGCTAAGAACAAAATTAGCAATAAATCCGTAGTCAATGTGGCAATATGACCGCGTCTTCAGTGTTACTGATGCGGGCGTTTCGGAGTGTAATTTGTACGCGCCGACACCGGGGACTTCTATAATAAATCATGAACTTAAAAACTATTGATTCAGGAGTGACATTGTCACCTTTTGACGTATTGATTACCGCAATTGAACAAGGTGAACTGCTGCCGGGTGAGCGCTTACAGGAAATTCGCCTGGCGGAGAAGTTTGGTATCAGCCGTACACCGATTCGTGAAGCATTACATCGACTGGAAACGCTAGGACTGGCAGAGCCAGGACCGGGACGCGGTCTGGTGGTGGCGAAACTGAGTTACGAGCGTCTGCGTCAGCTCTTTGCAGTACGTGAAGGGCTTGAGCGTCTGGCGATGCAATTAGCCGTAGCCTCTGCATCTGATGAAGAGATCGGGTTGTTGCAGGATATGGTGAACACCGAACGTGCGCTGACAGACAGCAAAGCGCTTCACGATCATAACCGCCTCTTCCATCGACAGATCTATCGTTCAACGCATAACCCTTATCTCAATGAGATGTTGGATAACCTGCGTATTCACCTCTCATTGTTGCGCGGCACGACCTACGCATTACCGGATCGTACCGAAGAGGCGAAGCGCGAACATCAGGCGATTGTCGACGCCCTCTCCCGCCGTGATAGCGTGGCTGCCCAGGATGCCGCCTGCGAGCATATTCGTAATGGCTACCGGGCAAGGCTGGCGATCATCAGCCAACTGGAAAGCTAAATAGCGGCGGGTGTCATGCTAACCCGCCTGTCGAAGGGTTAAAGATACTCACCAAGCAGCGCTTCGAGGCTGTTCTGGTCGACCGCAAACTGACGGATGCCTTCAGCCAGTTTTTCAACCGCCATCGCATCCTGACTGTGCGCCCAGTAAAACTCCGCTTCGCTCATCGCTGCAGGTTTTGGCAGGATCTCACCTGCGTAATGCAGCCCTTGTGGTACGGGGGCCTCACTCTGCTGCAACTGAGCTAAAAGCTGCGGTGACACCGTCAGGCGGTCACAGCCATTTAATGCCAGTACCTGCTCCGTGGAACGGAAACTCGCTCCCATCACCACCGTTTTATAACCGTGCATTTTGTAGAACTGCCAGATGTTCTGTACCGACTGCACACCAGGATCGTTGGCAGGGGTAAAGGTGGTATCCGGCTGATTCTTCTTGTACCAGTCATAAATACGCCCAACAAACGGCGAAATCAGAAACACGTTAGCGTCAGAACAGGCGCGGGCCTGAGCAAAAGAAAAGAGCAGCGTCAGGTTGCAGCTAATACCCTCTTTTTCCAGCACCTCGGCGGCTCTGATCCCCTGCCATGTTGACGCCAGTTTGATCAGCACACGGGATTTACTGATCCCCTTTTCAGCGTACAGACCAATAATCTCACGCGCCTTCTCAATGCTGGCCTGCGTGTCGTAAGAGAGCCGGGCATCCACTTCGGTGGAGATGCGACCGGGCACACTTTTCAGGATCAACACCCCAATGCTCACCGCGAGGTAATCAGCAATGGCTGCCACCAGGCCTTCTGCCTGCGGGTGACGGGATTTTACCGTTGCTACCGCGTCGGTGATGAGCTTTTGGTACTGCGGCAATTGTGCCGCTTTGTAGATAAGTGAAGGGTTGGTGGTGGCATCTTCCGGCTGATAGGCGATGATGCTGTCGATATCGCCGCTGTCAGCGACAATCACCGTGCGCTGCTTTAATGCATCTAGCTGATTCATAGTTATTACCTGTCAAAAGAAAGGCATTGCTGGCTTACGCCGGATGTCGGTGCAAAGCCAGCAATGAAAAGCGCAATTAACGTGCTGCGGCCACACGTGAAGTCAGGCCAGGCATGTTGAAGCACTCCGCTTCGTTCTGAATCATGTCTTTGATTTTGTTAACGACATAACGCTCAGGTTCAACACCGAAGGCTTTCAGATTGGCAAACATCATCTGCATCTCTTTCACTACTGCCGGTTTCTCATAGTTGTAGTGACCGCTAAGTTCGAGGATCTCTTTGAGCAGCGCAGGCTCGCTAAAGATCTGCTCTTCGGTTTTATTTTTGTGCTCGTCGGTCATCCATTTTTCCCATTTATGGCTGAGCACACATTCGCGGGTCAGGACCGTTTTCAAATCTGATGCGGATTTGATAAAACCTTTCGCCAGCAGATCTTTCTCCACTTCCGCCAGCTTCAGGTAGGCGCGGGTTTCAATGGTGCCGTACGCCGGTGCCACGTTCATCGCAGTGATACCCAGGCCTGGGTGCTTGAGCAGAATTTCATCCGGCAGGTAGTCGCCGTTATGCTCTTTCAGGCCAACGCCATGGCGGGTACTGATCTCAGATAGTTCAGCGGACTGCACGTCGTTAAAATGACCGACGTTTTTGGTCAGGCGCGTCAGGGTCCCGGTCTGGCCGACAATGAACAGCGGTTGTGGCAGAGATTCAGCGGCCAGGCGCTTGTTCAGCTCAACGATGAACCCTTCGTACGCGGCGATATCGGTCAGTCCACCGTTGGTCTCTTCGGTTCCCACTTCGTAGAAGAACTCTTTCAGGTTGTGGGTTTTGCGGTACGTTTCGCAGAAGCGAATCAGTTCCACGGTGCGGCTCAGCACCAGCTCGATATCAATCACTTTCCCAACAACATACGGATCTTTCGTCGGGTCGATGTGCAACAGGTCAAAACCGGCGTCCATATCCACTTCATAAGAGCGACGCGCCAGTTTCATGGCTTCCGCTTCCGGGATATGATCTTTACGTTCTTTATCGCGCTGCCATGGGCCGCCGTGGTCGCGGCAGAGGAAGTAGTCACCCTCGAAGCCCACTTTTTCCGCCATCGCTTTCAGGTCGGCCGCAAAGCGGAACTGGTCCCAGTTGTTCACATAGCCCGCCCCAAATTCATCGGCATCCACCTGGTTACGGCTGGCAATAAACATCAGGGGCAGATCTTTTTCTTTGCCTAATTCAAAACAGGCCTGAATTAGCGCCGGGGACATTGGGCCAATTCCCAGCATGGTGGATTTACCGCCATTCACGATATAATCGACATACTGTTTCATTGTGTTTTTCATGACAACTCCTTACGCTTTATTCATATCAGAAGTAACAGTTTTTTTAGCAGCCTCTTTCTTTACCGGCTCGCTAATATTCGGACGTAATACATGCAGACAAATAGCGGTAACAATGACGCCAATTGCCATATCAATGACGTACCACATAGGGGCTTTATTGACGCCAGCAATAGCAATTAATCCGCCATGAGGGACCATGGATTCCACACCGTGAATCATTGCCAGACCAGCACCTACGGCGCTACCGATAATAATGGATGGCAGTACGGTCTTGAGGTTTTTAACCGCAAAGGGAATAGCCCCTTCAGTAATACCAATTAACCCCATAAAAGCGGCGGAGGTACCCATTCTTTTTTCATCTTCCGCCCATTTACGTGGAGAAATAAAAGTAGAAAGTGCAAGGCCTAATGGCGGAATAGCACAGGCAATACGGTATGCTCCGTTTGGACCATAAATACCTTCGGCCATTAATGCGAGGGTAAAGGCGGTAGCGGTTTTATTGACCGGGCCACCCATATCAAATGCGGCCATCGCTCCCACAATCAGACCCAATATTACACCGCTGCTGCCCTGCATATTTGACAGCATGCTCACCAACCATTTCATGGCCAGTCCAATCGGTCCAATTAATATATACAGGTAGACCATTCCGACAATAAAACTGGAGACAATAGGAATGATCATGATTGGCATCACGGGCATCAGGGCTTTGGGTACCTTCCAGCCTTTGATCCATTTCGCCACATAACCGCTCATAATGCCGAGCAACATAGCACCGAGGAATCCGGTTACCACATGGGATTCACCCAGTGGCGTTGCCGCCATAAAGCCGGTGATCACGCCCGGCGTCAGGCCCGGCTTACCGGCAATCGAGTAGGCAATATAGGCTGCCAGTACCGGGATCATCATCCCCAGCCCGGCACTGCCAATCGCGCCGAGGTTGAGCATAAACCCGTTGGTCACCACAATGCCTTTGCCTGCCGTTGGCTCTCCGCCCACCAGCGATAACGCCAGGCAAATACCACCAACCACCACCACTGGCATCATATAAGAGACACCAGTGCTGAATGCTTTGACTAAATCATCCTTCACGGTTTTCATCATATCCGACATTTTTTCTTCTCCCTGAACCTGATATTTATGTGTGCGACGCCCCACCTTTCAGGTGTAAAAAACCGCTGCAGCGTCTTGCACAATAAATAGCAGTGTTCTCAGGTCATATTTAAATTAAATAACGCACCATTATTAGCAACAGAAAATAAAGGGCACTAGCGCACCAGTTTTTCTGCTCTGTCAATAATGGCTGCCGGGTCACGAACCACCTCAGAAGGGTTAAGCGAAATAATTCGCCCTTCGTCTTCTTTTTCTTCGAAACGCTCAACACCTTCAATTCCGATAGCGACGGCCATAATCACCACATCCGCTTCGGCAATTTCATTTTCGCTTAATTCGTTTTCGATTCCCATTCCACCCTGGGTTTCGACTTTCACGTAATAGCCACGTTTTTTACATTCCTGCTCGATAGCTTCCTGCGCCATATAGGTATGTGCAACGCCTGTAATACATGCTGCTACGCCGACAATTTTCATGTGTAACTCCTGGCTTTTATTGGTTTATTTCGTTCACTGTCCTCGACACCGTACTTTTGATGTCTCAGAGTTTATTACCAGTTGATGGTACAGATATTCAGATATCGAGCGTTCTGACCATCAGGTTGTAGAGTGCTTCGGTGTGTACTGCATTTTTTATTTCATTACGGAATTCCTCTTTCATTAATTTTCTGGCCAGCGTGGAAAAATATTTCATATGGGCATTTGATTCAGCCGATTTACTGACCGTCAGCATAAAGACCGTCGAAACCTCTTCATCACCCCAGAGAATTGGTTTCGCCAGCGTCGCAACGCTGATGGTGGAGTCATCAATATGCTCAGATTTGGTGTGCGGGATGGCAAAGCCATACCCCACCGCCGTAGAGAAGGAATCCTCCCGCGCCCAGACATCATCACATAACTTGTCGCGATTGCGGGTACGGTGGTGTAACCACAGGTTGTCGGTCATTAACTTGATAACTTCGTTTTTGTCCTGCGCTTCCAGCCCGCAGAAGACAAACGCTTCGCCAAGAATCGATTTATGGCTGATGGCATTCACATCCGGCGACTGCAGGATGGCTTTAACCTCGTCTGAACGTTTGACCTTCACAATGGATTGCGCCAGTTGTTGGCATTTAGCGTAATTCAATTCACGCAGCGCATGCTTTACGCCCGGAATTGAGGTCGCGCTCATGCTCAGTTCATCAAAGCCCATGCCGGTAAAGAGCGGCAGAAAATCCGGGCTTGCGCCGAGTTCGCCACAAATGCCAATCCATTTTCCGGCGCGGTGGACTTCGTCAGCGGCAAACTGCATGGCGCGTAAAAAGGCCGGCGCATAGTTGTCGTAGACGTTGCTGACATTGCTGTTGCCGCGATCGGCAGCAAAGAAATACTGCGTCAGGTCATTGCTGCCTACGCTAAAGAAATCGGCATGCTCAGCAATTTCGGGTATCGCAAAGATGACGGAGGGGACTTCCAGCATCACACCCAGTTCAATATTCTCCATGAAGGGCAGCCCCTGCTCCCGCATCTCCTGCATCACGTCTCTCAGCACTTCGCGGCACCAGATGACCTCATCGACATGAGATATCATCGGGATCATGATTTTCGCGTTACCCACTGCCGACGCGGTAAGAATCGCTTTAAGTTGCAGCGTGAACAGATCCCGATATTGCGGGTAAGTGCGCACGGCGCGAAAACCGAGGAACGGATTTTCTTCTTCGCCCAGGCTCAGGTAATCGACTGGTTTGTCGCCTCCAATATCAAAGGTGCGGAAGATAACCGGTTTACCTTCAGCAAGCGCCGCCACGCGGGAATAGAGTTCAGCCAGTTCCGCATAATCCGGGGGCGTTTCCCGATCCATAAAGGACATTTCGGTGCGAAATAGCCCCACCCCTTCAGCGCCCTGTTTAAACGCTGACTCCGCTTCCGCAAGGCTGGCTATGTTGGCGACAATCTCAACGTTGTGGCCATCAACGGTGGTGGCTGGCTGGTTTACATTCTCCAGCATCTGCTGCTGCATATTGTGCTGCACTGCCATCTCATTGCGGTAATAGCGCAGCACTTTTTCATCCGGCCCGGTTATCAAAATACCCGGGTTGCCGTCGATGATAATATCCTGTTGTGAACTCAGTGCGAGTGCGGAAAAATCAATATCGGTTAAGGTCGGAATACCTAAAGAACGCGCCAGAATCGCGGTATGAGATGTTTTTCCGGTGGCCGTAAGTACCATGCCCGCCAGTAATTGTTTATCGATACTCAGAAATTTACTCGGCGTCAGGTTACCGGCAAAGATAATGGATGGCGCCTTTAATTCCAGACTGTTTTTGGGTAAGGCGCCCTCACCATAAATAGCCACCAACAGTTGCGTGGTAATATCCAGCACATCCAACACCCGCTCTTTAATATACTTACTGGATGAGCGATTAAGAATATCGCAAAACGCCATCGCGGCAATGATCACCGCATCCCATGCGTTTTTATTTTTCTGGATATAATCGGTGATACTGGACTGAAACGAAGCATCGGTAATAATCGATAAATGTGCCTGAATAATATCGTGCTCAACGCCCGTTTTGCTTTCCAGTGCGCCGTGCTTTTCACATTTCAGGGCTTCCAGACCTGACAACAGCAGTGCCATTTCCGCGTCAGGGCTACCTTTAGCACCTGGATTGCGCGCCAGCATCTCTTCGAATGTCAGGCTCTGAACAACCAGCGGACGGGCAATCGCCACACCGCCACTGATGCGGGTTCCCTGGATGAAATTCAGCTGGGTTTCCCGTAACGAACGCGGCAGATAGCCCGCTTGTGCAGTGGATTCCTCTTCCTGTACGACTTCATAAGACGGAAGTTGTTTTAGCAATGCACGCAATTGTGTTACGGCATCCTGCGCATCTTTGCCATTAATGACAATCTCACACGCGTCATTGAATAATGTATCCGTTGCAACCAGCGACAATGCACTTTTGGCATTACCCTCAAGCCCGGTTCGATTATTCTTCCAGTTTATTTCAGCCGCAAAGGTATTACAGAGACGTTCAATATACCCTGCTGGCCTGGCATGAATACCATCCTTTAGCTCACATTTATAAGTTATGACTTCAGACATAACGACTCCTGAAAACTTTGCATGACCACGAATATTATTAGCGGGTTAGAAACCTGCTGTTCATGCCATATATCCTTGACCGGGAGCGCATCTATTTAAATAGAAAAAAAGTCACCTTTTCTGGAAAAAACAACCCTCCAGTGTATTTTGTGAATAAAATCACAAATAGTTCATAAAAACGCTATGGGTTACGTTATTGCTATTAAAGCGTCTTTCTTCCTGTTTATTCACTTACCCGGTGTTGCGCTACAACTCTGTCATCTTTATTTATTACGCGGGTAGAACCTATGCATTTTCGTGGCGCTTTATTTGATTTAGACGGCACCCTCGTTAATTCGCTGGATTTTGTTGAACAGTCCTGGGCTGCCTGGTCGCAGAAAAAAGGACTCAATGTTGATGAGGTGCGCCATTATCTGCATGGCAAAACGGCGATGAACACGTTGCGCCATTTCTTACACGCGGCAAACGAAGCAGAACGGGAAGCCGAATTCCGGTTGCTTGAGGATTATGAGGCCAACAATGTTGCCGGGATCACCGCAGTGACAGGGGCTAACCACTTTCTCCAGCAGTTGACTGCTCAGGGTGTGCCCTGGGGCATTGTGACCTCAGGTTCGTTCAAAGTGGCCTCGGCGCGCATCCGCGAAGCGGGATTCCCCACGCCCTCGGTACTGGTGACCAGCGAAGACATTCTTGTCGGCAAACCCCATCCCGAACCCTTTTTGCTCGGTGCGCAACGCCTTGGGTTACCTGCGGAACATTGCCTGGCATTTGAAGATTCCCACGCAGGGCTGACCGCTGCACGTGAAGCCGGATGTGTGGTCGTCGAAGTGCTCACCCCCCAGTCCGAACGCCACGATATCACGCCTTACCACACCCTAACCCATTACCAGGATCTCGCCGTCCGCCGTACAGGCGGGGCCGAATTTTTCATTCAATTCTAACGGAGCCGCTATGTCGTCCCAGCATTCCTCTTCCAGAAAAAACCTCGCTAACGCGATACGATTTTTAAGCATTGATGGCGTGCAGCAAGCCAATTCCGGTCACCCGGGCGCGCCAATGGGCATGGCCGATATCGCTGAAGTCCTGTGGCGTGATTACCTTAAACACAACCCCCATAACCCCGCATGGGCCGACCGCGATCGTTTTGTGCTGTCCAATGGACATGGCTCGATGCTGATTTACAGCCTGCTGCATCTCACCGGTTATGACCTGCCGCTTGACGAGCTTAAACACTTCCGCCAGTTGCACTCCCGCACGCCGGGTCACCCGGAAGTGGGCTACACCGCGGGCGTGGAGACCACGACCGGTCCTCTGGGTCAGGGTATTGCCAATGCGGTCGGGATGGCTATCGCTGAAAAGACGCTCGCCGCCCAGTTCAACCGCCCGGGACATGAGATTGTCGATCACCAGACTTATGTGTTTATGGGTGATGGCTGCATGATGGAGGGGATTTCTCACGAAGTCTGTTCATTGGCAGGCACGCTCAAACTCGGCAAACTGACTGCGTTTTATGATGACAATGGCATCTCCATTGATGGTCATGTCGAAGGGTGGTTTACCGACGATACCGCCGCGCGTTTTGAAGCCTACGGCTGGCATGTGATACGCGGTGTTGATGGCCATGACGCCGAAGCCATTCAACGCGCTGTTGAGGCCGCCCGTGCAGTGACGGATAAACCTTCCCTGCTGCTTTGTAAAACCGTCATTGGATTTGGCTCACCCAATAAAGCCGGCACCCATGACGTCCACGGTGCACCACTCGGTGACGCTGAAATTACCGCAACGCGCAAAGCACTTAACTGGCCCTATGCCCCGTTTGAAATCCCCTCTGAGATTTACGCCCAGTGGGATGCCAGAGAGATGGGTGAAGCCAAAGAGTCAGCATGGAACGCCCGCTTTGCCGCCTACCGCGACGCTTTCCCTGCAGCTTGCCGCAGAATTTACCCGCCGCATACTGGGTGAATTGCCCGGCAGATTTTGATTGTCAGGCTCAGGCATTTATTGAAAAGCTACAGGCTAAACCCGCCAAAATTGCCAGCCGTAAAGCCTCGCAAAATGCCATTGAGGCGTTTGGCCCCCTGCTGCCGGAGTTTCTCGGTGGATCAGCGGATCTCGCCCCGTCCAACCTGACGCTGTGGTCCGGTTCACAGAGCCATTAATGAGGATATCTCAGGTAACTACATTCATTACGGTGTGCGTGAATTTGGCATGACGGCTATCGCCAACGGTATTTCGCTGCACGGTGGCTTTGTCCCCTACACCTCGACTTTCCTGATGTTTGTTGAGTACGCCCGTAACGCGGTGCGCATGGCGGCACTGATGAAGCAACGTCAGGTGCTGGTTTACACCCATGACTCGATTGGCCTGGGCGAAGATGGCCCTACCCATCAGCCCGTCGAACAGGTGGCTTCTCTACGTCTTACCCCCAATCTCAGTACCTGGCGTCCCTGTGATCAAGTGGAAACGGCGGTGGCCTGGAAGCACGGTGTTGAGCGTGCTGATGGCCCCACTGCGCTGATTCTTTCTCGCCAGAACCTCACCCAGCAGGCTCGCACCTGGCAGCAGATTCAGGACATTTCGCGCGGCGCTTATGTGCTTAAAGAGAGCAAAGGGCTGCCGCAAGTGATTCTGATTGCCACTGGTTCTGAAGTGGAGCTGGCAGTCGAAGCCTGGCAGCATCTGACCGCAGAGGGAATCAATGCGCGGGTGGTCTCGATGCCATCCACGGATGCGTTTGACCAGCAGGATGCGGCCTACCGTGAAGCAGTACTGCCCGAAAGCGGTCACCGCCCGCGTGGCAGTGGAAGCCGGTATTGCTGACTACTGGTTCAAATATGTGGGACTGGATGGCGCGATTGTGGGGATGCAGACGTTTGGGGAGTCGGCCCCGGCGGAGCAGCTTTACGACACATTTTGGTATTACCCTGGAGGCGGTATTGCGTAAGGCGAGAGCGGTTATTTCATAATTTTATGGCCCCCAGACCACGGGGGCTGTTTTTAACAAAGGAGTTCGCCATGTACCCCGTCGACCTGCATATGCACACCGTCGCCAGTACCCATGCTTACAGTACAATTCACGATTACATCGCTCAGGCGGTACGCAAAAATCTGCAACTCATCGCCATTACCGATCATGGCCCGGAGATGGTGGACGCCCCCCATGAGTTCCATTTCAACAATATGCGCATTCTGCCACGGGTGGTGGACGGTGTGGGGATCCTGCGCGGCGTGGAGGCCAATATCAAAGCCAACGGGGAAACGGACTGCACGGTGAAGATGCATGCCGCGCTGGACCTCATCATCGCCGGATTTCACAAGCAGGTATTCGCCCCGGCCGATAGTGGCGACCAACACCGATGCGCTGATCGCGGTCATCACCAGCGGCATGGTTCATATCATCAGTCACCCCGGCAACCCGGAATACCCAATCGACATTCCGGCGGTGGTCGAGGCAGCAAAAGCCAGCCACGTGGCGCTGGAAATCAACAACGCCTCCTTTGTGAATTCACGTAAAGGCAGCGAACCTAACTGTCTGAAGATCGTCTCGGCGGTAGCAGAAGCCGGAGGGATAATTTCACTGGGCACGGATTCCCATAGCGCGTTTTCGCTGGGCGACTTTACTGCCTGCCAGAAAATCATCGACGCGACCGGGTTTCCGCAAAGCCACATTCTCAATGTTTCACCGCAGCGGGTGCTTGAGTTTCTGGAGTATCACGGCGCAGAGAGAATCGAGGAGATTTATGCAGCACTGGTGTGAGGGGTGGCAGCATCAGCCTGAAAAACCGGAGCCCGCAGGCTCCGGTAGAAGGATTAAAACTCGTAGCGGGCACCAAAGTTGTAACGACGGCCTTCGAGAATGGCGGCCTGGTTATAGGACGTCACGTGACGAGGGTTGGCATCGAACAGGTTATAAACGCCGCCCATCAGGGTGATGTTTTTGTTCAGATGGTAACGCGCACCTAAGTCAACCAGGGCATAAGCTTCGGTGGAAGTGGATTTGCCCAGATCCGGCGTGTTGCTGCGCCAGCTGGCTTTGGTCCACAACTCCAGATCGCTTGCGGCATTCCAGGTCAGCGAGACGTTCGCCATGCTGGTTGGATACTCGTTAAGCGCATAGCCTTTATAAGTTCCGCTTTTCTGTTCGCTGTGGGTGTAGGTGTAGTTCGCATTGGCTTTCAGCGCATCGGTCACCTGCCAGTCACTGTTCAGTTCCAGGCCGTAAATTTCGGCATCGCTGACGTTGAAATACTGTGAAACGCTATCAGCGAGATAACCGTTGTACTGGCACTGATGCGTGTCCGTGGTAGTACAAATGGTGTAATCGCTGATTTTGTTTTTGAACTTGGTGTAGAAGATAGTCGCATCCACGGCCAGCGCATCCTGCTGCCAGTAAACGCCGACTTCGGTGTTGACGCTCTCCTCCGGTTTCAGGTCATCGTTACCAATACCAATCTCAGAATAAGGATAGGCCCCGTACACGCTGGTGAAGCCGGAGTTATTCTCACGCAGATCCGGTTTTTTATAACCCGCAGAGACACCGCCTTTCAGCGCCCAGTTCTCGTCAATCGTCCAGTTACCGTAGAGTTTCGGGGTGACGTGGTAACCAAAGTAACTGTCGTGATCCAGGCGCGCCGAGGTGGTGAGCGTAAAGTCCGGCACGATCATCCAGGCATCTTCAGCAAACAGCGCCCAGCCGTCGCGGTCGATTTTACTGACCGGTGTCACGCCCGGTGCGACTTTATCGGCAATGCCGAAGGTGTCGTTCAGCTCATTGCGGGTAAAGTTTGCCCCCAGCGTCAACTTGTGATCGCCCAACGTAAAGGTGTTAGCACTGTTGGCTTCGAAGTTACGCTGTTCAATAAACTGCGACGACATGCCCGGTACACGATACTCGGTACGCGCTTTTTCATAGCTGACGAAGTTCTTCACCTCCACCAGATCATCGCCATACCAGGCGTGCTGGGAAAGCGAAGCCGCGTCGCGATCAAAGCCCCAGTACCATTGCTTATCGTTGTGGCTTTTCTCCTGATGCCCGCGTGAAGCATTCAGCTCCCAGAGCTGCGTATCAATGGGCGACATCGACACGGTAGCGTCGAAGTTCCCGGCCTGATGCTTAACAAAACGCTCATCATTTACACTGTCGTCGTCGCGGCGGTCAAGGTAATCCGCCCCGACGCTGACGCCGAGTTTACCGGGGATGATCGGTCCCATAATAAACGCATTAGTCTGGTTGGTGTTTCCGTACTCGCTTTTCTCCTGGAGGAAGTAATTGTCTTCCAGCACGCCGGTCCATTTATCGAGATTAAAAGCTTTTTTGGTGATGACGTTGACCACACCGCCAATAGAGTCAGAACCGTACAGTGAGGACATCGGGCCACGAATCACCTCAATGCGCTCAATGGCCGCAATTGGCGGCATAAAGTTCGCTTCTGCACCGATGTGGTGTCCGTAAGGGCGGGATTCGCGTGTGCCCTGCTTGATACCGTTCACCATATAGGCGGTATAACTTGTTCCCATACCACGCATCTGCACGTCACCGGATGCCAGACTGCCGTTACCACTCCCCGTCAATACTCCCGGCATTTCATGCAGCGCCTCAGTCACGTTCTGGTTAGAACGGGTGTTTAGTCCCTTCTCGTCGACCACCGAAATGGTTGCCGGCGCTTCGCGTCGTTCCTGGCTAAAACCGGTGGCGGTTACCACCATCTCATCTTCTTTTTTTGTATCGTCATCAGCGGCAAAAACAGCGGCCGGAAGGTTACTGAGGGCGAGCGCAATCGCCACGGCCATGCGTGTTTGGGTAATCACAAAAGCGTCCTTAGAGTTGGGTTAAATCAATTTTGAGAACGTAGTCATCCTGGTTGGTTTTCTCATCCTGCTTCACGCTGGCATAAAGCGTGGTGGCATCCGGTGAGAGCACCAGGCTGTTGGGCATTGCGCTGGTTTTAATGGTGTGCTTAACCGCATAGCTCGTGGCATCAATCACGCTGATCTGCCTATCGTTGCGGTGGGTCACATAGATTTCATTGCGCTTAGCGTTGTAGACCACGGCAATGGAGTTCGGCGTCGGGATGCGGTGAATGAGTTTGCCGGAATCCAGTTTCACCACCAGCACGTCACGGGTGTTGGTATCTGCGATATACCCCAGTCCGGCTTCGGTATTCAGAGCAATATTCAGGAAATAGTGGTTAGGTTCTTTCGGATCCACCTTCACACGGGTGAGCAGTTGCGATGTTTTGCCATCAAGAGTGATCAGTTCACCCAGGCCACTGACGGCATAAACTTTGTCCCCCTCGGTATCCACAGCAAAGCCGACGGGTTCAAGCTTCTCAAGAGTGTGTGCCAGTTCTTGTTTCTGCGTATCGATCACCCACAGCAGGCCTTTGCCCTTGCCCGCCATGCCGGACACGTAGAGGCGCTGATGCTTTTTATCCAGTACAACTTCGCGCACGTGGACCTTTTTCTTCGGGTCAATATCGTTGCTTAATTGCAGCGTCTTAATGACCTTGTTAGTGCGGGTATCCAGCAGCGTCACCGACCCTTCCATAGCGTTACCCAGCCAGAGAATGTGATTTTCTTCATCAAGAGCAACTGCAAATGTACGGCGTTCGGTCTTTATTTTGTCATTAATCTGCAGGCTATCTGCCGCCAGGCGGAACACCAGGCCATCAGTCTTATCGCCCTCAAAGGATGGCGATGACGCGGCATACAGCGACTTTTGGCCGTTGTCATAAGCCAGTTCGTACACCCCATGGCCTAAGGGCTGTAGTGGAAAATCTTTATCCGTGAACTCCTTCGCGAACAGTGAGCAAGAGTGAAGTGCAAATGAGATGGCGAGGGCATGGAGCGCTGCTTTTTTAATCTTTTGTGAAGACATGTCATTTTTCTTTACAGTTGTTTACGTGTCGCAAATGGTAATCAATATTAATATCATTTGCAATTAGGTTGTAATATTTGCGTGGGTGGGTTGCAGAGCATTCATAGAATGGGTCGGATAAGGCGTTGTTCTGAAGAGAATATGTAACGCCGGGGGAATTGTTCCGTTCACCTTACGTGCAGTGCGCCCATGTAGCCTCCCCCCAAATAGGAGAGGGAACCGTTTGTGCTCGCATTTTTTTGGGGGGATCCCTCTCCCACTGGGAGAGGGAGAAAATCAGACCGGCTATTAACACTGACTTCTTATAAATCAATCACCTTCCCGCGTGGAAAATGAAGAATTTTGCGGATGGAGGTAATAACTTCATCCGGGCTGAGCAGCAACGCATTAATCCTCACGTTCAGAATACGGCTACCCTCGAAGCGTTCCTGGTTATCAATTTTAATATCGGAAGCAATGACCACCAGATCTGAAGCAATAATGTCCTTTTCGGTAATATGATTTTTAATACCGAATACCCCCTGGGTCTCTATTTTGATGGCAAACCGGTGCTCTTTCGCCAGCTTCTCCAGTTGTTCTGCTGCCATGTAGGTGTGCGCCACGCCGGTCGCACAGGCGGTCACCGCAACGATATTGAGTTTATGGTCGCTCCCGGTAAGCAACGCATCATCTTTATCTGGACGGGTCATAACATACTCGCTCCCTTGTTTTTACGCCGGTACTCAAGCGGGGTACAGTCATTGATGTCTCTAAAAACCTTGCAGAAATAGTTTGCATCGGTAAATCCGCATTTATCTGCGACTTCATTTATTTTTAGATTTGTATTGGTCAGTAGCGTTTTCGAACGGGAAATGCGTACCTGCTTGAGGTATTCGTTAAACCGGGCATCGGCCTCTCTGGAGAACAGCCGCGACAGGTATCCCGGCGAAATATTAAATGCATCAGCCACACTCTCACGGCTGATATCGGCATGATAGTGGGTGTCGATATGCTTTTTAATCTCATCAATCAGCGACACCGGACCTCGGTAGTTATCCAGCCCTTCGGTTACCTGGTAGAGAATGTCGTTCAACAGGGCATAGACAATATGGGCAAAGGTTTCGCCGGTCGCGTTCTGGCTCCAGGCCAGCGATTCGGCCAGTTCCAGCAGACGATCGCGCACCGTGCTGCTGGAGTTTTGCAGGTTAAACTTCTCCACCTCTTTAAACTGCTGCCCATCCCAGTTACTGATGCTAAAACCCACGTCCTGTTTCCAGAAAACGATCGACATGCAGATGACCGGGCTGTCCCACTGGGGAGAGTTCCAGCCATTAGCGGGTATATAAGTAATGGAGCCCACCGGGCGTTCATACTTCACCACCCGATCGGTGCCTTTGGGGATAAGCATGCTCATCACCCCTTTCACCGCCAGCTCAATGCGTGGGACATGCAGGTGATACGCCATCGCAGGCGGTTGTGCGTTCCCGTTTGCCACCAGAATGGATTCTCCCCCGGCACACAGGCTGCTAAATTCACTGAGGATCGATTGTATAAACACTGATTATCCCTCTCCTTTCATACACTCAGTTAGCCGCATTCAGACTGCCTTTCTTCGCGTTTTGCCGCGGGCTTAGGGTCGATTTCAGCACTTTAACCGCCACCGCCGTCGTCACCGTGCCGCAAACAATGGCAAAAACGTATCCCACCGGGTTACCGATAATCGGCAGCACGATAAGCCCGCCCCAGGGGGCCGCACCGGTCGCGCCCAGCCAGAGTGAAAGCACGGAGGCCACGGCGCTGCCAGTCACAATCGCCGGGATAACCCGCACCGGGTCGGTCGCCGCAAACGGAATCGCCCCTTCGGTAATCCCCATCAGTCCCATTATCACCGCAGGCTTCCCCGCCTCTCGCTCCACATCGTTAAAAATGCCTTTGAACACAAAGGTCGCCAGCGCCAGCCCAAGCGGCGGCGTGCACACGGCCGCTGCCACAGCAGCCATCAACTGGGGATTGGTGGAGATCAGCGCGACGGCAAAGAAAAAGGCGGTTTTGTTCATCGGGCCGCCCATATCGACGGCAATCATGCCGCCGAGCACACAGCCGATGATCAGCGACGAGGCGCTTTGCATGTCCGACAGCCAATGGCTGAGCGCTTTCATCAGCCAGGCAATCGGATCGCCGATGACGTAATACACCGTCATGCCAGTAATAAAGGTCCCGAGCAACGGGATGATAAAAATGGGCAGGATCATGCGCAAAAAATGGGGGATTTTCAGGCGCTCAATGATGCTTAACAGCACATAGACCACCAGCCCGGCAATAATCCCTGCCAGCATGCCGCCTAAAAAACCGGCCCCCATCTGGCTTGCCATCAGCCCACCAATCGCGCCAGGCCCGATGCCCGGCTTATCGACCATCGAGTAGGCGATAAACCCGGCCAGAATGGGAATAAACAGGGTCAGCCCGGCCATACCCACTTCGGCCATCGCTTTAAGAAAGCCGCTTTCAGGCATCGCTGCTTTACCGTTGAACATCACGGCAAGGGCAAGCAGAACGCCGCCGGCCACCACAAAGGGGATCATGTATGACACGCCGGTCATAAAGTGCCTTTTAGTATTTTTTAACAGCTTCAGCATGTCCGCCTCATCTTTGTAGGGTACTCAGAACGCCAGGGTTCTGTTCAACAGGCGGTACAGCGCCTGCGAATCGGTTGAATTTTTTGTCTTTGTTATAAATTCATCATTCATGAGCATCCGTGCGAGGGTCGAAAAGTACTTCATGTGTTCAGTATCAGATGCCGTTTCACTGATGGTGAGCAGGAAAATGGTATCGACCTCCTGCCCTCCCCAGAAAACCGGTTTCGTGAGCTTTGCCACGCTGATGGAGGAGTCGCTGGCATGGCCCGATCTCGCATGCGGAATGGCAAAGCCATTGCCGGCAACGGTGGGAAAGGGTTCTTCGCGACGCCAGACGTCATCGCATAATTTGTGGCGGTTATCGGTACGACGGTGTAACCAGAGGTTATCCACCATCTTTTTGAGTACGTCGTTTTTATCCATCGCCTCCAGCGTCCACAGCATCAGTTCGGGGGCAAGTAACGGCTTTTTGTCCAGCGCAGTCACATCCGGTGAGAGCAACATCTGCTTCACCGATTCCGAACGTTTTGCCTGCAAGACCTCGTGCACTAACGCCTGACATTTCGGCAGGCTAAGCTCGCGTAGCGCCTGTTTGATGGCGGGAATTGACGGGCTGTTCATACTCAGCTCATCAAAACCCATCCCGGTCAGCACCGGTAAAAACGCACTGCTGGCGGCAATTTCACCGCAAAGTCCGATCCATTTTCCCGCCCGGTGCACCTCGTCGACGGCGAACTGCAGAGCACGTAAAAAGGCCGGGGCATGATTGTCGTAAATATCGCGGGTCTGCGTGTTTCCCCGATCAGCAGCAAACAGGTATTGCGTCAGGTCGTTGCTGCCTACGCTGAAGAAATCGGCAAACTCGGCCATTTCCGGTACCGAAAACAGCACCGATGGGACTTCCAGCATTACACCGAGCGCAATGTCATCGTTAAACGCCACACCCTGTTCGCGCAGTTCCGCTTTTGCCTGTGCAAGCTGCTCACGACACCAGATGATCTCTTCGACATGCGCCACCATTGGGATCATCACTTTCGCATCACCGAGTACCGATGCCGCCAGAATCGCTTTCAGTTGCTGCATAAAGAGTGCATGCAACTGTGGATAGGTTCGCACCGCCCTGAACCCCAGAAACGGGTTTTCCTCTTTTTTCTGTTGCAGGTAGTCAACGGGCTTGTCGCCGCCGATATCAAAGGTACGAAAGATAACAGTCTTACCGTCAGCCGCCGCCATTACCCGGGAATAAAGCGTCACCAGTTCGTGATAATCAGGCGGCTCAGGCCTTTCCATAAACGACATTTCGGTACGAAACAGACCAATACTTTCCGCGCCATTTTCAAAGGCCGCCGTCGCCTCTTCAAGGCTGGCAATGTTGGCGGCAATCTCCACCCGATGCCCTTCTGCGGTCATGGCCGGCGCCTGTACGCTCGCCAGCAGGCGCTGCTGCATGTCGTGGCGCACCTCTCTTTCATTGCGGTAATAGTGCAGTACCTTTTCATTTGGTGCGGCAATCATTCCCCCCAGATCACCATCGACCACGATCTCCTGCTCCGGGCGCAGCGACAGCCCAGAAAAATCAATATCGACCAGCGTAGGAATGCCAAGAGCGCGCGCAAGAATAGCCGTGTGGGACGTTTTACCCGCGCGGGAGAGCACAATGCCCGCCAGCCAGTTTTTATTCAGCGCCAGAAACTGGCTGGGGGTCAGGCTGTTGGCAAATACCACCGACGGGCGGTTGAGGATTAACGGGCGCTGCGACACCGCATCGGCACCGTACAGTTGGGTTAACAACTGCAGGGCGATATCAAACACATCCAGCGTGCGTTCATTGATATAGCGGCTTGCCGAGCCGCTTAACGTTTCGCAACTCGCCATTGATGCCTGCACGACCGCAGACCAGGCGTTCTGATGGTCACTGATATAGCCATTCAGCGTGGCAAGAAACTGCGGATCGGCAATCAGCGAAATGTGAGCCTGAAGAATGTCATGTTCAAGGCTGCGGGTGGTGTTGAGCAGAGTTTCTTTTTCGCGACGGAGTCTTAGCAATGCTTTGCTGATGCGCGCTTTTTCACCTTCGACGCTAAAAGCACCGCCGGGATTGCGCGCGAGGAGTTCCACCAGCGTCAGGTTGTGGAAGATAACCGGTCGGGCAATCGCCACGCCGCCGCTGACACGGGTTCCGGCAATAAACTCAGCCTGGGTTTCCAGCAGTGAACGGGGGAGATACCCCTCCGCCAGCGCAGAGCACTCTTCCTGCCCCTCTTTCCAGGCATCAAGCTGGTTCAGCAGATCCGTGAGTTGCACCGATGCCGTGTGCTCGTCGTCCCCTTGCAGGACGATTTCACAGATATCTCCCAGCAGCGTATCGGTGGCAATGATCGCCAGCGCGCTTTTGGCGTTGGCGGTGAGATGCGTGCGGGTGTTTCGCCACTGCACATCGGCGGAAAACAGATTGCACAAACGCTCAATGTACCCTGCTGGCCGGGCGTGAACGCCTTCTTTCAACACGCATTTCCAGGTGAATGCCACTGACATAACGACGACTCCCGACAGCCTCAGATTGACGTTGCTAAACCGGATGATGCCCGGACGATCGGCCTACTATCCTTCACTGTTCTCTCGGGAGTTAACATAGTAAAAATGTCACCTTTACTTAAAAATAGTGACCTGTTTACAGTTTTGTGACTTTTGTCATATCGACTGACGGGTGTTTTTTAACCTTTAAACTGCCCGGCATCGATACCGAACTGTTTCATCTTCCGCCAGAGGGTGGTGCGCCCGATATTGAGTAATACTGACATCTCCTGCACTCGCCCACGCGTCACCCGTGCGGCATGAATAATGGCCTCTTTTTCGATGGCCGAAAATGCCAGGCTGGGTGGCTGAATAGTGGCATGACTCTGTTCGCTGACGCGTTCGTTGAACAACCAGTCCGGCAGACTACTGAGGCGGATATGCCCCTGCTCGCTGCCAATGGCGATATTTTCAATCACGTTTATTAGCTCGAAATCATTACCGGGCCAGGAGTAGGCGACCAGCTGTGCCAGTGCATCATCATCCACTCTCAGGGGCGATGAAAATCGACGCTCAACGCTACGCAGACGGTGTTGTACCAGCGCCGGGATGCTCTCTCGCCGTTCACGTAGCGGAGGAATGGCGATTTCAAAGGCATGCAGCGCATAGTAAAGCTGGCGGCTAAAGCGGTTTTGCTCCACCAGCGTTGCCAGGTCAACCGTGGTGGTGGCGATCACTTTGATGTCTACCGGGATCATGCGTCGGGCGTCAAGGCGGGTGAGCACGCCCTGCTTCACGACCTGTAACAGGGCCGATTGCAGTTCCGGTGCGAGGTATTCAATTTTTTCCAGAAACAGGGTGCCACCGTGGGCCAGTTCCAGGCGACTCAACCGCCCTTTTTCGTTTTCGGTCGGCGCACTGCCCATAAAGTCCTGCCCCTGCGCACCATCGGCATAAAGCTGACAGTTCACGGCTATGTATGGGCCATCCGCACGCTCACTCTCATTATGGATGGATTGCGCCAGGCGCTCCTTTCCTACCCCTTCTTCACCATAGAGCAAAACGGGGAAGCTGCCGCGCGCCGCCTGGCGACCAAACTGGATCATACGCCGGGTTTGCGGATCGTCAGCGGGGAGTTGTTCAAACGTCTGGCTGACTTTGCCCAACTGGCTGGTCATCAGTTGACGCATCTGTTCGACCGGGTGCAATAACAGAATAAAGCTGTTGCCCTGAGATTCAACAATGGGTTTGAGGGTCACAACAGCATCCACAAACTGGTGGCGGATCTCGAAGGTCACTTCCGCATGGCTGACAGAACGAGCCTGTCGGGTGGCACGTCGCAACAACGCAGGTAGCGTCAGCAGGTCATTGATATTCTTCCCCTGGCACGCCTGCACATCCAGTTGTAGCATCCGCGCAGCCTGAACGTTGAGGAACTGCAATACTCCCTGTTCATTCCAGGCCATGACCCCGTCGTCCATGCTCTCCAGCAGGCCATACATCTGATTCAAATGGCGGTTCGATTCCGCAAGCAGACTGTCGGTAAGCAGCGAATTACCTATCTCGCGGGCAGTGGCAAGCGTCAGAGAAAGATCGGCCGGGGATGCCTGTTCAACGGTACAACACAGCGCAATAGAGCCGAACAGGCGACCGTGGTTATCAAAAACCGGTGTCGAGCAGAACGCCCACGGAAAAAGTGCCTCTTTAAAATGTTGTGTCCCCAGTGTCCTGACAGGCTGACCCAGCATGGCCGCCAGTGACAATGCGCAACTGCCAATGATACTTTCCGCACAATAACTGCCGTCCTGAAAACCCAGCGAACCCAGTGCGGCAAGGGTCGACGGGTGTCCGCAGCGGCTCAAAATACAGGCGGACTCATCCATGATAAACAGTGCACAGGGCCGCCCGTCCATGTACTCCCACGCATCCTCCAGCGCAGCCTGGCCCACTGTCAGCAAACCAGTTTTACGCCGGGTAATCGAGGCGAAAGTCAGCCCCTGCGCCCGGTGCGGGAGGCCCCAGTTTTCGCGCTGCATGATTTTTTCGCAGCGCTGCCACGACTGGGCGATAAATGTTGAAGCTTCCTGCTCTGTTTTCATTATCGGTAGAGTCATACCGGTTTCCTGTTTGCGAGATGTTTGCTCCTCACCCCGGCCCTCTCCCCAAAGGGCCGAGGGAACGGGATCGAGTGCGTGCTTGCCTTGCAGGAAGGTAAAGAATCCCCGCGCTGAAAAGATTGTCTGGCCTCTCATTTCGCGTAAAACCCGTTGTTTTATGTTCCATTCTGGAACATTTTTCTGCGCTGACGTTTCACTCTGGAACAGATTTAGCGGGTGATTTTCTTTTCTCTCCACCAGGCGAGAATCCTTTCATCGGCCATGGACATGTCTTGCAGTTGGCCCTTATCGACTGGCTACCCTCGTAACCTTCTACGGACGCTGAATAATGAAAAAACTGATTAACCGTGTGGAAGATGTATTAAGTGAACAACTGCTTGGCCTCGTTAAAGCCCATCCCGAGCTGAAGCTCAATCAGGACCCCGTATTTGTCACCCGCGCTGATGCGCCCGTAGCCGGGAAAGTGGCGCTGTTGTCGGGTGGTGGCAGCGGTCATGAACCGATGCACTGCGGCTACATTGGGCAGGGGATGCTCTCCGGCGCGTGTCCGGGTGAGATCTTCACTTCGCCGACGCCCGATAAAATGTTTGAGTGCGCCATGGCCATCGACGGTGGCGAAGGCGTGCTGTTGATCATCAAAAACTACACCGGGGATATTCTTAACTTCGAAACCGCCACCGAACTGCTGCATGAAAGCGGCGTGAAAGTCACCACCGTCGTGGTCGATGACGACGTTGCAGTGAAAGACAGTCTTTACACCGCCGGGCGTCGTGGCGTGGCGAACACCGTATTGATTGAAAAACTGGTCGGTGCTGCCGCTGAACGTGGCGATTCGCTGAAAGCGTGCGCGGAACTTGGGCGCAAACTTAACAACCAGGGGCACTCCATCGGCATTGCGCTGAGCGCCTGTACCGTGCCTGCTGCCGGTCAGCCATCCTTTGTGCTGGCAGATAACGAGATGGAGTTTGGCGTGGGCATTCATGGCGAGCCCGGTATCGATCGCCGCGCATTCAGCTCGCTCGATACTACTGTTGATGAGATGTTTGCCGTGCTGCTGGAAAACGGTAACTACAGCCGGACGCTACGCGAATGGGACAGTCATGCCGGTAGCTGGCAGGAAGTGAAACAGAGCAAACAGGCGCTGCAACGCGGCGACCGGGTGATTGCGATGGTCAACAACCTCGGCACAACCCCACTTTCTGAACTGTATGGCGTTTATAACCGACTGGACACCCGCTGCCAGGAAGCCGGTATCGTTATTGAGCGCAAACTGGTGGGCAGCCTTTGCACCTCGCTGGACATGGGCGGTTTCTCCATCACCCTGCTGAAAGTGGACGATGAAACCCTCGCCCTGTGGGATGCCCCGGTTCACACCCCCGCTCTCAACTGGGGAAATTAAGGAATACGTTATGTCACTGACCAGAGATCAGATTGTTGACTGGCTTTATCGCTGCGGCGACGTCTTTACCAAAGAAGCCGATTTTCTCACCGGCCTGGACCGGGAAATTGGCGATGCAGACCACGGACTCAATATGCACCGGGGTTTCAGCAAAGTGGTGGAGAAACTGCCTGCGATTGCCGACAAGGACATTGGCTTCATTCTGAAAAACACCGGGATGGTCCTGCTCTCTAACGTTGGCGGCGCCAGCGGTCCGCTGTTTGGCACCTTCTTCCTGCGCGCGGCACAGGCCACTCAGGCACACCAGAGCCTGACGCTGCCGGAAGTGCAGCAGATGATCCGTGAAGGGGCTGAAGGCGTTGTCGGGCGCGGCAAAGCAGAGCCTGGCGATAAAACCATGTGCGACGTCTGGCTACCGGTCGCGGACGCGCTGGAAAGTGCCAGCACCCACGGGTTGACGATTCCGGCAGCGCTCGACGCGGCCAGTCAGGTCGCGGAGCAGGCCGTACAGGCAACCATCACCATGCAGGCGCGTAAAGGTCGCGCCAGCTATCTGGGTGAGCGCAGCATTGGACACCAGGATCCAGGTGCGACCTCGGTGATGTTTATGGTTCAGATGTTGGCTGCAGCAGCCCGTCAGTAAAAGGAAATGGCGATGGTTAATTTAGTAATCGTTTCTCATAGTGCTCTACTGGGCCAGGGCGTCGGGCAACTGGCGCGGCAGATGCTGATGGGAGAAGGCTGTAAGTTAGCCATCGCCGCTGGAATTGACGATCCCGATAACCCCATCGGGACAGATCCCATCAAAGTGATGGAAGCCATTGAATCTGTTGCTGATGCCGACCACATTCTGGTGATGATGGACATTGGCAGCGCGTTATTAAGTGCGGAAACCGCACTCGAACTGCTGGATCCGGACATTGCCGCTAAAGTGCGCTTATGTGCCGCTCCGCTGGTTGAAGGTTCGCTTGCCGCCACGGTCAGCGCCGCCACCGGCTCCGGTATTGAAAAAGTGATGGCCGATGCAGAGCATGCGCTGGAGGCTAAGCGTGTACAGCTTGGGCTTGCGCCTTCGGAAAACACACCGGTCACAGAGCCCGGCATGCCGGACGATGCCTCATCCATCAGTGTGGTGATAAAAAACCCTAATGGCCTGCATGTGCGCCCGGCGTCCCGTCTGGTTGCTGCCCTGGCGGGTTTTAAGGCGACGCTGATGCTTGAAAAAGCAGGCAAACGCATCAAACCCGACAGCATCAACCAGATTGCCCTGCTCCAGGTACGCTGCAATGACAACCTAAGATTGTTGGCGTCTGGACCAGAGGCCGAACAGGCACTGAGCGCCTTTAAGCGTTTGTCAGAAGCGCATTTCGGTGAAGAGATTAACGCAGCAACAAAGCCTGCTGAAACCCCAGTCAGCGCGTCGGGTCTGGCACTGCGCTATGCACCTGCGGTTATCCCGCTGGCTCAGGCCACGGTGCGCTCAGTGGAAGAAGAAATCGCCCGACTGGAACAAGCCATTGCTCAGACGCTTGGCGACCTTACTGAATTAACCCGGTTGGCGGAGGCAAAATATTCCGCGGAGATTGCGGCCATTTTTTCCGGTCATCATACCCTGCTGGACGATCCGGAACTGCTCGCCAGTGCCAGCCAGATTGTGCAGCAAGGGAAATGCACCGCCGAATGGGCATGGCACCAGACGCTGACCGATTTAAGCCGCCAGTATCAACAACTCGACTCCCCGTACTTGCAGGCGCGTTATATCGACATTGACGACTTGCGCCACCGCACGCTGATGCATCTGGCAAACAATGTGGAGAGCTTACCCGCCCTGCTGCACCCGACGGTGATTATTGCCGACGATATTTTCCCGTCCGTGATGCTGCAACTGGATAAAGCCAAGGTTGCCGCCGTTTGCCTGAAACACGGCAGCCCCCACTCCCACAGTGCCATCATCGCCCGTGAAGCGGGGATTGTCTGGCGTAGCCAGCAGGGTCACGCACTTGATGCGGTCAGAGGCGGAGAGTTGTTGTCGGTGGGGAATTAGCGACACTACCCCGCCGCATTGGCCCTGTCATAGGCCGACTGCGCGGCGGACATGGCATCCATATTGTCTTCCACCCAGAGCGTGAGCAGAGACACGGTCTGGGTCAGCGTCTGTCCCAGGGGCGATAAACGGTATTCCACCGTGACCGGCACCGTCGGGAATATCTCCCTGGATATCAGTCCGTCACGCTCCAGTTTACGCAGCGTTTGCGTCAACATTTTCTGGGTAATCCCGCGAATGCTGCGTCTTAAGTTATTAAATCGATGCGGCCCCCGCTCCAGACATCCCAGCACCAACAGCGCCCATTTGTCCGCCAGACGCGACAGCACGTCGCGTGTTGGGCAGCGATCGTCATAGATGTCATAGGGTATTTGCAGATTATTCATAACGATAGTGACTCTTTATAGGTTTCCTCGAGGGAACTTAGTGGCGATCGAGTGCCTTCTTTCGTGCCCGTAAGATAGCGTGTATAACTCGCATCAGGTATCTATTTGATACTAAGGCGCGCTGAATGGCAAAGCGTTTGCTCATACCCATAACACCTGTTTTCTTTCGGTCACGCTATCGCGTTCACCGCGAGATATAAAAAGAGATCGCACCGTGTTGAATAAATTTGATGAGACTTTTACTCGTTACACCAACCACCCAGACTTTGGCCGGTTGCTGCTGCGTTTGACCTTCGGCATTTTGATGCTGTTTCACGGTGTGGCAAAAGTCAGCCACGGTGTGGACTGGATTTCAGCGATGCTCGAAGCCAAAGGACTGCCCGGTTTCATCGCGCAGGGTGTGTATATCGGGGAAATCGTCACACCGATTCTTATCATCATTGGCTGGTTGACCCGCCCGGCGGCGTTTATTTACGCGTTCAACATTGTGGTCGCAACGCTGCTGGTCGGTACCGATAAGTTCTTCACGCTGACCAAAGTAGGCGCGTGGGGACTGGAAAGCGAAGCGCTCTATTTCCTGGGCGGCCTGTGCATCATGTTCCTGGGCGCAGGTAAATACAGTTTGTCAGGCAATAAACACTAAACCATTCATTTTTGAGGGATTACACATGACTATTGCTGTCGTTTATTTTTCCGGCTACGGCCACACCTCTCTGGTAGCAGAAAACGTCGCCGCAGGGGCAAAAGCGCAACTGATTGCGATTAATGAAAACGGTGAGATTACTGAACAGGACTGGCAGACGCTGAATGACGCCAAAGCGATCATCTTTGGCGCGCCTACCTACATGGGCGGTGCACCCTGGCAGTTTAAAAAATTCGCCGATGCCACCTCGAAAGCCTGGTTTACCCGTAGCTGGCAGGACAAAATTTTCGCCGGTTTCAGCAACAGTGCCAGCCTGAATGGAGACAAACAGGTGACCTTGCAGTATCTGCAAACTCTGGCCTCTCAGCACGGTGGTCTGTGGGTGAGTCTGGGCCTGGCTCCCGCGAATACACTGGCGTCCTCCCGTGAAGATTTGAACAATCTCGGCGGTTCGGTTGGTCTGCTGGTGCAGTCTCCGTCTGATGCCGGTGCGGATAAGATCCCGGCGGGTGATTTGGCGACGGCAACCAAATTCGGTGAGCGTGTCGCGGCAATTGCAGCACGTTTTAACTGATTTAGTTGTTCAAAAGGGAACCTTTCTGTATGAGGAAAGGTTCCCTTTCACTGTCTCAACTGTTAGCGATACACAATCCCGCCATCAATCAGAATCGCCTGCCCGGTTACATAATCAGAATCCGGACCTGCCAGATACGACACCAGGCTTGCCACGTCATCCGGCGTTTCGGCACGGCCCAGAGCAATCCCTTCAACGTATTTCTTGTAGGTTTCACCCACTGGTGCACCCGTGATATCGGAGAAGCGCTTGTCGATTTCAGTCCACATGCCGGTACCCACAATCCCTGGGCAATACGCATTCACGGTAATGCCACGGCTGGCATACTCTTTGGCCGCAGCCTGGGTCAGTGCACGCACTGCAAATTTGGTCGCCGAGTAAATGCCCAGCATCGCAAAGCCGTCGTGCCCGGCGATAGAACAGGCGTTAATGATCTTGCCTTTCTGCTTACGCTCTATCGAATTTCTTCGCCGCCGCCTGAATACCCCACAAGGTGCCCTGCACGTTGATGCGCATAATGCGATCCACCTCTTCCGGGGTAACATCCGAGAGCGGCTGCACCTGGGCAATACCCGCATTGTTGACGATGATGTCAAAGCCGCCCAACTCGCGTTCTGTCTGCGCGATAGCTTCGTAGACCTGCTCACGGTCGGAGATATCGGCCACAAACGTGGCTGCTTTGCGCCCTAGCGCCCGGACTTCAGCCGCAACCGCTTCCAGCTCGTCGGCTTTCATGTCCACCAGCATGACTGATGCGCCATCTTTTGCCAGACGCAATGCAATACCGCGACCAATCCCCTGACCGGCACCGGTTACCAGCGCGACTTTATTTTCGATAGCCATACTTTCTTCACCTCATCCTGATAGAAAAAACGCTGCATTAACAACAGCATGATGTGGAATTACAGTACCGCCCGCGCGAGGGGTGGCCTACCCCCTCTGATGGGGGGGTAGGCACGATGGGCGAATGTGTTATCAGGCGTGTAGCGCTGGTTCTGACGCAGCGTCCTTGAGTACACTCGGGGAAAGAAAGAATAACGAGGTCACGGTTTTATGACGTTTATTTCCCCTGGTGGTCCGTTGACCACGGAGAACCTTGACGACGCCCCTTTTCGCTTTACCCACAAACTTCCGCTGATCCTCACCAAGCTCACTCCGCCCCGCACACCGGGAACATTGTTGCAACGCGATCGCCTGCTCACCCTTCTGGACAGCGCCACCACCGCCAGTCTGACGCTGGTTTGCGCCGCCGCCGGGTTCGGTAAAACGACGCTGCTGGCTCAGTGGTACCGCGCGCGCCTGCAACAGGGAGACGCGATGGCCTGGCTTAGTCTGGAAGAGGATGACAACACTCCCGCACTGTTTATCCGCTACCTACTGGCCGCACTGCGGCCGATGTGTCCGGCGCTGGATGAGGCGTCTGCACATACGGCCCCCCACACCAGCCAGGCAGACTATCCTCTGTTTCTGGCACAACTCGCCAATGCGTTACACACCTGCTCCGATCCGGTTTTTCTGATCCTCGATGACTATCACACCCTGAGCAATCCTGAGATTCATCACGGAGTAAGCTGGCTGGTTCACCATGCTCCAGCGTGTCTGCATCTGATTATTGGCAGCCGCAACCGACTGCCCTTTACCCTGAGTCGCCTGCAGATTCAGGAGCAGTACGTGGAAATAGATGACCAGTCGTTGCGTTTCAATCTGGCTGAAGCGCAGGGCTATTTTGCTCTGACGGAAAAAAACACCGTTAAGCAGCAGGAGATCCCGCAGTTGCTATCACTCACCGAGGGGTGGATCGCCGGCATGAAGATGGCCTCACTGGCCCCGCATGACGGCAAAATGGTTCATCACCTTGCGGGGGAACTGCGCTCAGGCTCGCGATCAATTACCCGCTATCTGGACGAGGTGATTTTTGCCCCGCTACCACCCGCGGTGCTTCAGTTTTTAATGCAAACCTCGATTCTCAATCGCCTGCACCCTGATTTATGTGACACTGTCACGCAAACTACAGACGGTAAAACCATGCTTGCCTGGATTGAACAGCATAATCTGTTCGTCAGTGCGCTCGATGAAGGTGGACTCTGGTTTCGCTATCACCCGCTGATGCGTGATGCGCTCCGGGCCCGTCTGCAACTGCGCGATGAAAGGGATATTGCTCAGTTACACGAGCGAGCAGGTAACTGGTTTGCCGCCCAGCAACTCTGGGCTGAAGCGATACGCCATGCACTGGCGGCCGGAAAATCGGTCACCCTTCACGCTGAAGTGGGCGCGCAGTCGCTGGCTGAAGAAGGCGATATTGATACTATGGTGCGCTGGATACGCTATCTGCCCGCCACGCCGGATCCCTCCCGCGTTGAACTGCAACTCAATCTGGCCTGGGCATTAGCGCACCACTTTCGTTTCGACGACGCCCGTCAGTTGCTCGACGCCATCGATGCAATGGAGTCCGCTCAACGTCAGCCGCTGGCACGCTCAACCCGTGTCAAACAGCAAGTCGTGCGTGCTATCTGCGAAGCCTTTGCCGATAACATCACCGACAGCATTGCCATCGTCGAGCCTCTCCTCGCGCAAGTGCCCTGCGGGGATGTCTGGGTTGACGGGCTGGTTTGCAACATCCTCAGTTATTGCCACCTGGCACTCGCCCAACCCCGCAAGACACTGGACGTGCAGCAACAATTCCCCGTCGGGATGACCAAAAAACGCAATATGTTTATCGAGGTTTACCGGGCATTCGTGCTGTCGCTGGCCTGGTTGCGTCTGGGCAATCTTGATGAGGCAGAACGCCAGGCAACGCAGGCATTGCGCCTGGCAGAGCTTCAAACCGGACTCAACTCCAGTAGCAGTGCGACCCTTGCCCCGCTGCTGGCTGCCGTTGCCTGGGAGCGTGGCAACGATGCCGCAGCCCACGCGCTATTAACACCGCTCCTGAGTATGATTGACGACGTTTGTCCGGCCGATGGCGTCAGTCTGTGTTACCGAATTCTGGCCCGCCGTGCGCATTTGAACGGCCAGCGGCCTGAAGCTCAGGCGTTGTTGATGCATGCCGAACAGTTGTCACTCCGCCGGGGTTGGTGGCGTACCCGCGTCGCGCTGCTCGCCGAACGGGTGAAGCTGTTACAGGAGGCCGGAGAGACACACGGTGCCCGTCAGGCTTTTGACACGCTGACCGGGCTGGCTCGCGAGTCAAATAACGTTGTTGCCCGTTGGCATAGCCTCCTCAGTGAAAGCCGCCTGCTGCTGGCAGAAGGTAAATCGCGAGTTGCGGCTGCCCGACTCGATGAAGTGATAATGGCGCAAGAAGCCTGTGGTGAGACGTTATCTGCCCTACGCGCCAGATTGTTGCAAGCGGTGGCGTTGTGGCAAGCCGGTGACGCTAAACAGGCAGCAAGGGGCTGCACGCCTGCGCTTGCGCTCGCCGTAGAGCAAAAGCTTTCGCAGAGCCTGCAGGATGCCGGGCCGGATCTGCCCCTTCTTCTTGCCTGGATGCGTGAACACCGGGAAGGTGCAGATAGCGTGTCGGGCGCAGAAACCCTACTGGGAATTGTCCCTCAGCCAGATACGCTACGGCTGACTGAGCGTGAGCAACAGACGCTGCGCCTGATTGCCGAGGGCAACTCCAATAAAGCCATCGCCCGCACGCTCGGTATTTCCGTCGAAACGGTGAAGTGGCACCTCAAGCAGCTTTACGAAAAGCTCGATGCGAGTGGGCGTATTCAGGCAGTGAATCAGGCGAGGAAACTGGGCGTGTTGGTGTAATTTACCCTGCCCTCGGCACGTTTAGAGGGGCAATCTGTATTCGATAACACCTGGCTTTTCGGCTACCCAGTTATAAAGTCGCTGCGCTGTCAGGTTTTTTTCCTGCGTGTGCCAATATAACCGTGCACACTGGCGCTCGCTGGCCTTCTGTTGGACATACTCAATAAGGTGTTTCCCTGTATTTTCACCGCGATGATTTTTAGAAACAAAGAGGTCTTCTAAATAACAGTAGTCATTGACTGACCATGTCGAGCGATGAAACAGATAATGAACAAAGCCAATAATTTCCGCGCCTTTTTTTGCAACGGCACAATACATGTCACTCTCAGCATCGAAAAAACGCTTCCATGTCTCGAGGGTGGTCTCTTCAGATAACTGAACCTCATAAAACTGCTGATAACTTAGCCAGTACGGCAACCATTTTGCGTAATCGTCTTCTTGCACCGGCACCACAGATATTTTTAAATTTTCTTGTGACATATCAAACACCTTTTTAACTCCTACTAATCTGGAGGTGAAAGCGTAACGCTTACAGTGGTATCATAAAAGGTACACTTTTTTGATTTTTTACGGGTCCACTTTGAAAATGAAAAAAGAGGCTGTCAGCTACCCAGGGTTCTTGCTCAATAAAGGGAAAATACAAGAGCAGTTTTATTTGACCATTAAAGAAAAAATAATGAATGGCCAACTGAAAGCGGGAAATAAACTGCCCTCCAGCAGAACATTCTCTGAAATGATGTCAATTTCCCGTAATTCCGTTTTATCTGGCTTAGAACGTCTGATTGCTGAAGGCTATCTGGAAACCAAAAAAGGTTCCGGTACGTATGTCACCTCGGTGATCCCTGATGAGGTCATACAGATTAAATCCCCTTCATCGCCAAAGAAAATCAGTGATGACAGAAACGCCCTCAACGTTAACCCGCACACGCGGGTAATGAAAAAAATATGGGATGCAACCTCACCGCTTGCCGGAAGCAATATGACATTTAATATTGGCGTCGGTTGTCTAGACATATTTCCGCATGAGCTTTGGGGACGCATAATGGGTCGAGTGTGGCGTCAGTTTCGTCACCATAACGGTAATCTCAATGAACCTTCAGGATTTAAACCATTAAGGTCTGCCATCAGTGAATATGTGCGTGCAACACGTGGTTTGAATTGTACTGAAGAACAGATACTGATCGTCAATGGCACGCAGCAAGCCATGAATCTTGCGGCGCACGTTCTTTTACAAGACGGCGATGAGGTATGGCTGGATGAACCGGGTTATGACGGCGCTTTGGGGGCATTTACTGCTATGGGGGCCAGGATCCGCCCTGTAACAAGTGACCAAAACGGCATGGATATTTCCTATGCGATAAAGCATTGGCCGAATGCGAAGATGATATTCACATCGCCCTCACATCAATTCCCTCTTGGCGGGACATTAAGTTTATCCAGAAGAATGGCTCTGCTTGAATGGGCTGCTGAAAATGAAATGTGGATCTTTGAAGATGATTATAACAGTGAGTTCAGATATGCCGCTCAGCCTGTACAAGCGCTTCAGGGATTAGATAAACAGCAGAGAGTCATCTATGCCGGTTCTTTCTCGAAGATGATGTTCCCGGGATTTCATTTGGGATTTTTAGTCATCCCGGAGAGTCTCGTGGAGACGTTTAAAATTGCAAAGTATTACGCAGATACACGCACCTCCGTCATGGAACAAGCGATACTTGCCAACTTTATTTCTGAGGGTCACTACGCGCGCCATGTCAGAAGGGTCAGAAAGGCATGTCACGAACGCCAGCGCGTAATGATTGAAGCCATAAAATTATATCTGCCTGATATTCTTTCCGTTGAGCCGCTGGACTCCGGTATTCACCTTGTCTGTTGGTTAGCGGAAGGTATCGAGGAACCGTACATCATTGAGAACTGTCGTAAAGCTGGGTTAGGCGCACAACCCCTTTCACGTTACTGCCAGATAGAGCCAGCAAAACAGGCCATTCTCCTGGGTTTTGCCGCGCATTCGCCCGTGGAAATTGTCGCTGGTATACAGAAACTGGCACAAAGAATAACGCAAAAATAAGACAGGTTGTTTACAACGAGGGGTTTAAGCGAGGTTAAATTCTGAGGGCGGACGGGCCACATCTGGTGGCCTGTCCGAGTAATCCCAGTTATTTCGTTAATTCCGCAGTCATGTGGACATTATTGTTCACATTGGCTTCAGTGATTTTATAAGACGCACCTGCCTGATGTGCCTGTGCAGCGATTTGTGCTTCTGCATCGTCGAGGGTTCTTGCAGTTGCAGTAATACTCTGAGCAAAAGCACCAAATGACATCATAGACAGTGCGGCAACGGCGATAAGAGTTTTGAGCGATTTCATGATAATTCCTTAAATGACAGTATTTGTTATGGGCAATGTTGCCCGAGACTAAGACGTGTATTTGCAATCCGACTTCGGCTATTTGAGGTCGCTTGCTGCCAGCCCTTCTCCATCGAAAGCCTGACTAAAAACCGGGTGATTCTGCTGCTGTATCCAATCTGCGTTATTGATAAATCCCCGCTGTGCCGTGCTGATTCTTCGCATCGATACAGTTGAAATTAATTTGTTAACGTTCGATAGGTAAATCATAAACGTGATCTGCATCACGCGTCAACATTATTTTATAATGAACGTTATTTAAATTATAAAATCCATATAAATCATTTATATAAATCACAATCCCTCTCCCTTTTTTAGTTCTGGCTATCTCCGGTCTTTTATTTTTATAATGAGTGTTAATTAAAAACACAAAACAGGCGGTACTATGACCACTCACACCTCGGGTTGCAGCAGAAAAGGCCGGGGACGACCTAAAATGTTCGACAGGGAAAACATGCTTGATACTGCGATGGAGCTGTTCTGGCAGCATGGTTACGAAGCCACATCGCTTTCCTCACTGGTTGAAGCGACCGGTGCAACAGCCCCGACGCTTTACGCAGAATTCACGAATAAAGAGGGATTGTTCAGAGCGGTGCTTGACCGCTATGTCGTTCGCTTTGTGGAAAAGCATAAAGCGGAGCTTCTTTGTGATGAGAAAACGGTGGAACAGGCATTGCTCGGTTACTTAACGGCCGTAGCCCAGGGGTTTGCATGTAAAGACACCCCGGCAGGTTGTTTTTTCATTAATACTTCTGCCACGCTTGCTGCGGCTTCAGAGTCGATTGCTTGTTCTGTCCGGGAGCGGCATGCCCGACAGGAACAGGCCCTGATGGACTTTTTACGCAAGCGCCAGCAGCGTGGACAAATACCTGAGAAAGCGGCGTTACCCCTACTCGCGCAGTTTTTAAGCTGCGTGATTTACGGTATGTCCGTCAGTGCGCGCGAAGGGGCTGATGAGGAAAAGCTAATGCAGATCATCCACACCACATTACGTCTGTGGCCGATGTTAGTTAGCGACAAGCCAGTTAACACGCCTGGCCTGTAGCCTGGCGTGCGGATAGGTTTACTGTCTTTTGAACTCTGCGTCGTGACTCGCCGCCCGCTCACACAGCCACTCGACCCACGGCGTCAGGCTTTCTGCCACTTTCGTGGACACCTGCATCAGCTTCGCGTTCGGGGCCAGCAGGTCAATCTCCTCACGCACGCGTGTCGGGCTGAAGTCCGGGAAGTACGGTAACAGATCCATCTTGGTCACCAGCACTGCTTCACCGAGGCGGAACATCACCGGGTATTTCTCCGGTTTATCATCCCCTTCCGGCACCGAAAGCAGTACCACATTATGGTGCTGACCGAGGTCAAAACTCGCCGGGCAGACCAGATTGCCGACGTTCTCGATAAACAGAATGTCCACCGGATCAGCACTCAGTGTGTGCCAGGCATTGTGGATCATCTGCGCATCCAGATGGCAGGCCATGCCGGTGGTAATCTGCACGACGGGGACCCCTTTGCGCCGCAGACGAACCGCGTCGTTTTCCGTCTCCAGATCCCCTTCAATGACCGCCACGCGCAGGCCGCGCGCCAGCAACTGCTCAATGGTCACCTCCAGCAACGAGGTCTTGCCGCTGCCAGGGGATGACATCAGGTTAAACACCCGGGTGCCGTGGGCATCAAAGTGCTGCCGGTTGTGCTCTGCCAGATGATCGTTATCCTGCATCAGGTTTTTCAGCACCTGCACCGTATGCGACCCTTTGCTTTTCACCGGCATAATCGCATGAATGACGCCATTACCCAGGCTGAACTGGCTTCGGTGAGGAATGTTGCAGCCACAGTTATCGCACATCGCCTACTCCTGCCCCTTCGCGGGGAGTTTGACAGGCGTTAGCTGCTGCGCCATCGCCGCCAGTTTGACGCTCACCAGGCTCATCTGCGCAAGAGTATCGCGACAGCGATTTGCCAGCTCCGTCTGCCCTTGCTCTTCCAGCGCGCGCAGGTACTTTTCCATTTCCGCGATGTGCTCATCGTTGTGCTCACGCCAGTGCGGCACCAGCACATGCAGTTTCTTTAACAGCGGGACTTCAATCATCAATATTCTCCTGCACTTAGTCGATTGCACACGGCACAAGCAGCACCGTGTTATGCATGCAATCGATGTACTTAATCTCATATCCGGTCAATTCGCGCGGCGGCTCAAACAGAGGGGAAAGGGTGATGTTTTTCCCCTCCACTTGCACGTTGGTCACCTCGTCGAGCAGCTCTTCATTCTGGTCAGGCATCGCGACCCGAACCCGTAACTGGCACATTCTTCGTCTCCTCGCTCAGCACAACGCCGCCAGGCGCTGTTTAATCTCATTCAGCTCCGCCATAAACTCGCCGCCCAGATCGAAAGGCGCACTGCCACTCAGATCGGCATTGCGGATGGTGTCGTTCAGTGAGAGATAGCCGAGGATTTTGTCGCTCTCCAGCCTCGACTGCATAAACGCTTTGTCGGATGGTTTCGCAATTTTGCTGCCGACATACGCGAGGGTACGAATACCGATATCTGCCGCCAGTGCGCCGATTTGCTGCGCGGTCTGAATGCTGCGCTGTCCGGGTTCAACCACCACCACCAGCACATCCACCGCTTCCGCCGTCGAACGCCCGAGGTGTTCAATACCGGCTTCCATGTCCATCACCACCACATCGTCACGCTCCAGCAACAGGTGGCTCATTAGCCGACGCAACAGGGTATGTTCCGGGCAGACGCAGCCGGTCCCGCCATGCTCCACCGTTCCCATTTGCAGCAAGCGAACCCCTTCATGCTGAGCGCAAAAGGCATCCGGCAGGTCATCCACTTTCGGGTTGAGGATAAACAGGCTGCCGTAGCCCCCACCGGCCCCGGTCCGCTCCATCGCCAGCTCTTTCATTCGCGAAAAGGGCTGCAGTTCGCTGCAACGTTCCGCTGGAATCCCAATTGCCGACGCCAGGTTGGCGTCCGGGTCAGCGTCGATTGCCAGCACCTGTTTGCCCTCTGCCGCCCATGAGCGCGCCAGTAACCCCGCGAGGGTGGTTTTACCTACACCGCCTTTACCTGCAATGGCTATTTTCATCTCTACCTCTTCAGTCAACGACTACGCCCGCACCCTGCGACGCGGGCGACGGGTGTCAGATCCCAAGTGCCCGGCGTTTTTCTTTCATCACCTCGACCAGTTTCTCAGCCGCCAGCACCGGATCGGTTTCGACGAGGAAATAGCCGTCGAGCAGATCTTTGGACTGTTCAGTAATGAGATCGGTCACCACTTTCGACCCGGTAACGTGCGGGATGACACCCAGATGGGTCGGCAGGCCCAGTGCCACGCTCCAGGAGGCAATGGCGATGGCTTTTTCTGACATCGCCTCCGGTGCAGACGCCACCACCGGCAAGTCGCTTAAATCGACGTTCAGTTTTTCCGCCAGTGCGGTCGCCAGCACCACGGCACGGCTGTTGTCCACACAAGATCCCATATGCAGTACCAGCGGCAGCGGCCCGTCCAGACCGGCTGCAGTACCGATCGCGGTCAGTACCGCTTTCAGTGAATCTCCGGCCCAGGCTTCGGTCGCCTGTTGGTTCATCAGGCCATTTTTGGCGAACGCGCCAGCACCACAGCCGGTGGCCAGCATCAGCACGTTGTTGCGGGCAAGGATTTTGGCCATTTTCTGGAAGCTGTCATCCTGCTTCACACGCGTGGTGTTACACCCGGCAAACAGGGCCACGCCCAGAATGTTGCCGTTGGCGATGTTCTCCACCAGCGGGGCCAGCGGATCTTCAGGGTTCAGTAGGGCCAGCGCATCCATCACCGCTTCAGTGCTGAAGCCCACAATCGCGGTCTGTTTGATGTCCGGGATCTTCACGCGGCTTGAGTCGCGGCGGCCATAGGCATCGATGGCGTACTGGATGATTTTGCGCGCCGTTTCACGCGCATGTTCTTCGTGGAAACTGATGTGGCGGGAGCCCTGAATCTTGTTCTCGTCAGCAGTGGTGATGAACTCGGTGTGGTAGCACTCGCTGATGGTCGACAGCGACGGCATGATGCACTGCACATCCACCACCATCGCGTCCAGAGCCCCGGTGAAAATAGCCATTTCCTGCGAGAGATAGTTGGTCGCCAGCGGGATCCCATGGCGCATCATCACTTCGTTACCGGTACAGCAGATGCCGACGATGTTAATCCCGTCCGGCGCACCGGCATCGCGGGCGACACTTTGCATTTCGATCGCCACGTCACAAATCACTTCGCTGAGCAGTGGGTTGTGGCCGTTAACGGCGATGTTGACGGCGGTTTTCTTGATAACGCCAATGTTGGCCTGGGTCACAACCGGCTTCGGCGTGCCAAACATGGCGTCCGACAGTTCGGTGGCCAGCACCATACCGTCGAAGTCAGACAGCGCACCGCGCAGCCCCCCCAGCACCAGGTTGGTCGGGTCAGCATCACAACCGATGTGGGTACGGGACATAATCTGCGCCACAGTGGCATCAATGTTGTGCGGCAGTACACCGAGCTTGCCGAGCAGGTTCAAACGCTTCGGCGGCAGTGTGGCTTTGAGCCAGTGACACGGAACTTTGCTGTCCTGGTTTTGATAGTCTTCGAGGGTTTTAGTCGCCACGTCATAGGCTATCTCGCGTGTGCTGCGCCCTTCTGTTTCAATGGAGAGACGCTTCGCCACCCCACGCAGTTTTTCCGGGTCACGAATCTGATAATCCGGCAGCTCGCCTTTGCCCACACGCTGCATCGCCAGCGCAATGTGGCGACCGTGCTCGGAGTGGCCCGCCGCCCCGGCGGCCATCATACGGATCAGGTTACGCGCCACGATGGTGTCGCGGTTGGCCCCGCAAATACCGTACTGTGGACCGTCGCCGAAGGGATCGACACGGCATGGCCCTTTCCAGCAAATACGACAGCACAGCCCGAGGCTACCAAAACCGCACTGGGGTTGTTGCATCTGATGACGGTCAAATACCGTGGCAATACCCTCTTGTTCCGCTACCGGACACAGGGCAATCGTTGCCGCATCACTCGTTCTGGTTTTGATATCCATTACATTCCCCTTAAGACCACATCGATGTTTTTCTGCGACTGGGCCAGTTCTTTGGCTCTGGCCAGAATGAGTGCCTGCCGGTACGTGTGCATATCCACCAGACTGATGGCTTTAGTGGGGCATGCCTCGACGCAAGCGGTTTGTTCTTTGCCCTGCTCTTTACGCCAGGAGACGCACAGGTCGCATTTCTGCGCCACGCCCTGGTTGGTCACGCTGTACAGGCTTTGTTGTTCAGTACGGCGCACGGTGATGGAGCCGAATGGACAGACCATGACGCAGAGCTTGCACCCCACGCAGTTGGCTTCATTGATGTAGACCTGCCCGTCCGTCTGGCGACAGGCCCCGGTCGGGCAGACCATCGCACAGGGGGCGTTTTCACACTGGCGACACTGCATCGGGATGTTGGCGTCACCCGCCGCCACCACCTTAATGCGCGGATGCAGCGGTAGCTGGTCGCGTACCGCATCAAACAACCCGTTATCTCCCCCGTGACTAACCGCACAGGCCATCTCACAGCTATGGCAGCCAAGGCATTTCTGCGCATTGGCGTAAATCATGACATTTTCCTTTTTCTTCATGTCGTTACCCTCTACCTCACGCATCAAAACTTTCAATGTAGAGTTCGTCACCCTGGATAAGCTGAACTTCCCGGCTGTGACAAAGGGCACATTGAAAATGGAATTTGATCACTTCAAAATCTTCCCCGCAGGCCTGGCAGTGGGCGATGGCTGGCAACGCGTCGATAATCAGCTCGGCGTTTTCCGCTATCGTCCCGGCGGCGAACGCGGCAAAACAGAACGTCATCGACTGCGGCTCCACCGCTCGCATCGTGCCGACCTTCAGGCGTACCCGCGTAATCGCGGTGACCTGATGCCGCCCGGCCTCTGCGACCAGGATCTTCACCAGCCCCTGGGTTAATGCCGCTTCATGCATCTGCGCATTCCCTCCGCTCAGTCCAGTTCATCGAGTTCACTCAGGGCAATCAGCATTTCTGCCGCCTCCTGTTCATCAATGCGGGACATCGCAAAGCCAACGTGCACCAGCACCCAATAGCCCACACATGCCTGCGGTGGCTGTTCCGGGCCGACCAGGCAGGCGATATTGACCTCCCGTTTCACCCCGGCCACCGACACCACCGCGAGCAGGTTAGCGGCATCTTTTATTTCCAGAATTTGCCCTGGGATCCCCAGACACATAGGCGGTGCTCTCCGGTTTTCGTCTGCACACATGCGCTAATTCAGTTGCGATAATCACGCTTTAAAATCACAGGTTGTTGCCGACAAAAAATAACTACCTTTCTTGATTAAGATCATCTTAATTGCGATGAATAACGGCAGAAAAAAACAAAAATAATGCCTTCTCCCTCTACCCCTTAAGGCGTATTAATATTCATTCTCAACTATAAGGTGATATCCCTCATACTTTATTCAGGTGGTTGTTAATAATGTATTAATAACGCCCTGGCTGAACGCCATATTCCCAGTTTCCCTGCCGGATATCTGTCAGCCAGCCGACAGACATCTCTGGCGACATTTTATAAATTCACTCCCGCCTATCCGCTCTCTACGTATCGTGAGGAATAAATGGGAGTATCACTGTTCGGCATTCCATTACTCGCCTGGTCAGGAACACTAATATTATTGGTCGGCGAAATAATGGCGTTATTACATCTGCGCAATCTGTCAAAATTGCTGCTCTTTTCTACGCTCGCAGAAGTGGGTTATGTCATTCTGGGTTACGGGCTGGATAACGCATCGGGCGAAACCGGTGCGTTGATGCATTTGGGATTACAGGCAGTGATGCGCCTGTTGACGATCCTGAGCGCGGCCTGGCTTATTAAACGAACAGGCTCCAGCGATCTCGACAAGCTGGCCGGCAGCGGCTCGCGTATGCCGCTGGCCTCGTTGCTTTTCGGTTTCGGTCTCTTCTCCGTGATGGGATTATCGCCCTTTAAAGGCTCATTCAGTAAGTTCTTAATCCTTTATGGCGCAATGGAACAGGGCCAATGGGCAATTGCTGCCGTCGCGACCCTGGCGACCATTCTCGCCTCAATTTATTATATTATTGTTATTCAGCGTGTCTGTCTGGAACCGGATAATAATGCACCAGCAGAAGCCATGCCGCTGACGAAATTATTAACGCCGCGCTGGATAATATTACTGCTATTAACTGCCCTCACCATCTGGCTTAGTTTAATGCCCGAGCCGTTATTACATCTTGCAGAGCATTATGCGTCATCGTCGATAAAAACACCGGTGCCTAATTTCGAAACGCCCTGGCATTACTGGGTCATATTGCCTTATGTCGGCGGCTTCGTTCTTTATGGACTGGGGAAAATAAATGCGAGATTGCGCGATCGTGCCGCGGTCATTATTGCGCTGCTGACTTTATATCTGGTCTGGCAGCATAACCACAGTGATAGCCTGTCGCATTTATTCTCAGTATTGTTCGCCGGTCTGATTACCGTGGCAGTGGTCTATTCTCAGGCCTATATGCGTGATGATGAGCACGCTAACCGCTACTATTTCTTCCTGTTCCTGATGGCCGGTTCACTGATTGGCGTCACCTCCGCGCCGGACTTTGGTAATTTCTACCTGTTCTGGGAATTAATGACCTGGAGCTCGTATTTCCTTGTCGTACACGAACGCACGCCGCAGGCGCTGAAAGCCGGGCGTAAGTACTTCCTGATGTGCTGCACCGGGGCGTACATCATGCATTTCGGCATTCTGGTGTGCCATACCCGCTTTGGCAGCTTTGATATGTCAGTGATAGCCTCGCAGGCGACGCTGCTCACCCCTGGGTTTGCCGCCGTTATTGGCCTGTGCTTCATGGTGGGGCTGGGGGTTAAAGCCGGATTGTGGCCAATGCACGGCTGGCTACCGGATGCCCACCCGGTCGCCCCTTCGTCCATTTCAGCGCTGATGTCCGGCATCTTGACCAAAGCAGGCGTCTTCGGGCTGGTCAAAATCCTGTTCATCGTGCTGGGGGCAAGCCTCACCGGGCAACTGCTGAATCTGTGGTCGCATCCGGCGTTTGGCCTGGTACTGACCACGCTTGGCTGCATGACGGTGATTTATGGCGAAGTGATGGCTCTGCGCGAAGATAATCTCAAACGCATTCTGGCCTTCTCAACGCTGGCGCAGGTGGGAGAAATTCTGGCGATGCTGGGGTTGATGACCAGTCTGAGCCTCGCCAGTGCGCTGCTCCACGTGATGAACCACGCGATCTTCAAAAACCTGCTGTTCCTCGCCGCCGGTGGCCTGATAGCCCGTGCGGCAGGCAAAAAACTCTCCGATATTGCAGGCCTGGGTCGGGTAATGCCGTTTACCGCGCTGTGCTTTGCCATCGGCGCACTGGCGGTGATGGGGCTACCGCCGTTCAGCGGTTTCTTCAGTAAATTTATGATGATTTACGCCGCCGTGAAAGCCGATGCACTGGTGGTGGCTGCGTTGTTCCTCGCCGGAAGTGTGCTGGGCGCAATTTATTATTTGCGCATCGTCCGTGTGCTGTTCTTCTCGCCCGTGGCAGGGTGAAAAGGTTGAAGATGCGCCGCTGGCGATGCGGGTCGCAACTGGCTTCCTGGCCGCGCTGGTTGTCCTCGGCGGCCTGTTCCCGGATTACGGTTTGCAGCACTGGGTACGCCCGGTTATCGAACAGATTGCCGGTCCGCTAGCAGTGGACAGTACCTGCGCTGCCGTCGCTGAATCTGGACTGGTCACCTGCCGCGCTGATTGCCATTATCGGGGCCGTCGCCACCTTTGTGGTCGGTAAGCGTATGCCGCATAAAGCCGGAGGTGATTGCCACCGGCGTAATGGCACTGACTCTTGCTGCCGTGCTGATGGACGCGGGACGCTATGACCTGCTGTCCTGGTGGTTCGCCGCACTGATTGCCGGAGTGGGCGTGCTTAACCTGTGCTACGCCATTGGCTATATGGACCATGCTCATAGCCAGCACCGCTTTTTCTTCTTCTTCGTCTTTATGATTGGCGGCCTGCTCGGCGTCACCGCAAGCTCAGGATCTGTTCAACTTCTTCGCCTTCTGGGAAATCATGAGTAGCTGGACGCTCTACTTCGTGATCATCCACGACGAGAGCAAACCGGCGCTGCGCGAAGGGTTTAAATACTTCATCTTCAACTTCGTCGGGGCGACCTGCATGTTCCTCGGCGTCGCCATGCTCTGCGCGCGCAGTGACGGCTTTGGCTTCGACGCGATTCTTCTGGCCTCACGCACCATGCCATTACCGTGGCTGGGTGCCGGTCTGCTGCTGGTACTGAGCGGACTGATAATGAAAGCCGCCCAGTTGCCGTGGCGCATTGATTACCAGATGCACCCGCCAACCGCACCGACCCCGGTGAGTGGTTATATCTCGGCCGTGCTGCTGAAAAGTGGTATCTACGGCGTGCTGAAACTGTTTGCGCTGGGGGGGGCCGGCCTGCTGTTTGTGCGCTTTGGCGAACTGGGCAACACCAACGTACTGATGTACGCCATTGCGGTGATTGCCACCATCACCCTGCTCTACGCCGGAGCGATGGCGCTTATCCAGAACGGCATTAAGCGGCTGTTGATTTACAGCACCGTGAGCCAACTGGGCTACATCCTGCTGGGGCTGGCGCTCACCACGCCGGAAGGTATTGCCGGTGGCCTGATGCACCTGGTGAACCACATGCTGCTTAAAGACATTCTGTTCCTCGCAGCGGGCTGCATCCTGGCGCAAGTGCACGTGTCGAGCCTTGATGAGCTGGGCGGTCTCGGACGCAAAATGCCACTGACCTTTGGCCTGTTCCTGTTTGCCGGACTGTCGCTGTCGGGCATCCCGCCGCTTAACGGTTTCGCCTCAAAATGGCTGATTTACCAGGCGGCATTTGAGAGCGGGCACTACCTGCTCGGCTTAAGCGCCATGATGTCGAGCCTGTTTACCCTGGCGGCGGTACTGAAATTTGCCCATGCCGCCTTTATGGGAACACCCTCAGCGCACCTGGAAAACGTACACGAAGCACCACTGTCGATGCTGCTGCCAATGGGCGTGCTCAGTCTGATGGCTTTGATTGTCAGCCTGCTGCCGGGCGTGCTGCTGGTGCCGATCGCGCATTTAATGGCGCAGACCGGGCTTGGCAATATTGCCGTGAGCTGGACGGGGCCGTTACCCGGCACCGGTGGCTGGCATCCGTTAACCCTGTGGCTGCTGGTTGGCCTGATGGGTGTGACAGGCTGGCTGTTCTATCGTCTCAGCAATCGCCAGTCGCATTCGATTCATTTGCACCAGGGCGGCGTCTCCGACATTACCCCGGTACAGGCGCACGTTCCGGCCTCGGCGCTTTACCCGGCACCCGAACGCTTTATCCGCCAGGTTCTGCGCGTGCGGGAGAAGGACTAAACCATGATGACTTCACTTTTTGCGCCTCTGATGATTATCCCGCTCGGCGCGGCGGCTCTGATATTTGGTCTGTTACTCAAAGGGGTGGATCGCGTGGTGATTGCCCGCATGCAGCGGCGTATCGGTCCGCCGCTGCTGCAGCCGTTTTTCGACATCATTAAGCTGATGCGTAAGCAGACCCTGGTCCCGGATGGCGCGCCGCGCCGTCTGTTCCTCGCCCTGCCTGCTGTCGGCGTGGGTAGCATGCTGATTGCGGTCACCTTGATCCCGATTGCCAACGTTTACCTGCCGTCAACGGGGCTGGGCGATCTGCTGGTGCTGCTCTATCTGCTGACCGTACCTGCAGTGGTGCTGATGCTCGCAGGCTCCTGCTCCGGTTCGGTGTACGGCGCGGTAGGGTTTTCCCGCGAAATGGCGCTGGTGCTGGCCTACGAAGGCCCGCTGCTGATGGCGCTGGCAAGTGTGGCCCTGAAAGTCGGGCATGGCTCAGGGCGGTTGGGTCACGTTCTCACTGACTGACATCGTGGCGTACCAGCAGGAACACGGGGCGTTTCTGTTCGACCCGTGGATGTGGCCTGCGCTGGCGGCCTACGTGCTGTTTATGCCTGCCAACCTCGGCATTCCCCCTTTCGATATCCCTGAAGCGGAGTCTGAGGTGCTTGAAGGGCCGATTCTGGAATACACCGGGCCTGGGCTGGCGCTGTTTCATCTGATGTCGGCGCTGAAAACCCTGGTGGTGGTCGGCCTTGCCATCACTCTGTTCTTCCCCAACGGACCAGCGGGTATCGCGGGCGTCGTGGTGTTCTTAGTGAAATGTCTGGTCATCGCCTTTTTGTGCAAAACGCTGCTGCGCGCGCTGGTGGGCAGGATGCGTATCGACCAGGCCTTTTGGTTTTATCTGAAGTGGCCTGAGCTGTTGGGCGTGGTTGGCCTTATCAGCGTACTGGCTCAGGCATAGGGAAAAGATTATGACGTTACTCAACTCCATCGCCACCCGTTCGCCCTGGCTGTATCGCATCAATGCCGGGTCCTGTAACGGCTGCGATGTGGAACTTGCGACCACCGCCTGCATTCCTCGCTATGACGTGGAACGCCTGGGCTGCCAGTACTGCGGCAGCCCAAAGCATGCGGATATTGTGCTGATCACCGGGCCGTTGACCATGAAGGTTAAAGAGAAAGTGCTGCGGGTTTATCAGGAGATCCCGGAACCCAAAGTGACCGTGGCAATTGGCATTTGCCCGATTTCCGGCGGCGTATTTCGCGACAGCTATGCGGTTGCCGGGCCGATGGACAGCTATCTGCCGATCGATGTCAACGTGCCGGGCTGCCCGCCTCGCCCGCAGGCGATCATCGAAGGGATCGCCATGGCAATCGACATCTGGCGTCAGCGCATTTAGGAGCCCGGCATGAACTTTCTGAAAGTCCTGATTCGTAACCTGCGCCAGGGGCCATCCACCGACCCCTTCCCGTTTGGTGAGACCTTCACCCCGGATGCGCTGCGCGGGCGTATTGCGTTTGATGCGTCGCGCTGCTCGGTGTGTCGCATGTGCGAACACGTCTGTGCGGGCGGCGCCATTCGCTTTGAAGAAACCCCGCACGGCGTGGAATTCATCCTGTGGCACAACACCTGCACTTTTTGCGGCCTGTGCGAGCACTACTGCGTGCCGAAAGCCATCCATCTGACCAATGACTGGCACCTGGCGCACAAGCAGGAAGACAAGTACCGCATGATTGAAGAAGGCACCATGCTCTTCAAAACCTGTGTGGCTTGCAGCACCTCCTTCCTGCCCGCAAGCCCGGCGCTGATGGACAAGGTCTACCACACGCCAGCGGCCATTGACCCGGCGATGAGCGAACTGTGCCCGGATTGCCGCCGCGCCCGTGCGGCCGCCCAGCAAAATACCCCTGGCATCGATCAGATCCACGATCTTGGGATTGCACACCGCGAACTGCGTCTTAACCCTATCGAGAAACGCCATGAGTGATCTTATCCCGACAGGTGGAAGACCTGTTTAACCAGCACCTGACGCCCGGCTTTACCTTCCAGACCCGCGTCAACAAATGGGGCGTTGCCACCGCCTGGGTGCGCCTGTCCGCCACCGAACAACTGCTTGCCGGCAGCGACCAGCATCAAACAGGTGGGGGGAAGGCTGCACACCATCAGCGCGTATCAGCGCGTGGAAGGGAAACCCAGTGAGATCCACGAAATTGCTTACCACTTCGACCTTGATGGTGCCACGTTGACCATGACGGTGTTTCTCGCCGAAGGTCAGCGGGATATCCCTTCCCTGACCCCGGTGTTTCACAACGCCGACTGGAACGAGCGCGAATTTATGGAGCTGTACGACATCAACGCCGTCGGCCACCCGAACCCGACACGGCTGTTTATTGATGAGAATATTGATGCGGCCGTGCTGCAAAAATTCATCCCGTTCTCGGACATGGTGAACGCCGCCAGTACCAAAGCACTGTGGGAAAAAATTATGCAGCAACGTGGAGAGTCACAATGACCCGTTATCAAATGCCGGTTGGCCCGTTGCATGTCGCTCTCGAAGAGCCGATGTACTTCAAACTCGACCTTGAAGGCGAAACCATTAAAGGGCTGCACATTTCTGCCGGGCACGTACACCGGGGTATGGAATACCTGGTGATGAAACGTAACTTCTACCAGAACATCACCCTGACCGAGCGCATCTGTTCGCTGTGCTCCAACAGTCACCCCACCACCTTTTGCATGGCGCTGGAAGAGATTGCCGGGATAGACGTCCCGCCACGCGGGCACTACCTGCGGGTGATTGCCGATGAGATCAAACGGGTGGCCTCAAACCTGTTCAACGTCGGCATCATGGCCCACATCATCGGTTTTACCTCGCTGTTTATGCACGTGCTGGAAACCCGTGAAATCGTGCAGGACATCAAAGAGACGCTGTACGGCAACCGCATGGACCTGGGTGCTAACTGCATTGGCGGGGTGAAATACAACCTCAATGCCGAGAGCATCGCTTACCTGCTCAAACGCCTGAACGAGGTCGCCCCGGCGGTAGATGAGATCCACGCCATTTACAGCACCCATTCAAGCATTCTGACCCGTACCCGTGGTGTGGGCGTTTTGCCCAATGCTATCGCGTTGGAATACGGACTGATTGGCCCGGTGGCACGTGCTTCCGGGGTGGAATATGACGTGCGCGCCAAAACGCCGTATGCCATCTATCCCGAGCTGGATTTTGCCACCATGACCCGCCCGGACGGTGACGTCTGGTCGCGCGCGATGGTGCGTCTGGACGAAGTGAAAATGGCGATTGCTTTGATTCGCCAGTGTCTGGCGCAACTGCCTGAAGGCCCGGTCGCTGTTCCAGGTTTACCGATCGTACCGGCAGGTGAAGCGGTGGCGAAAACCGAAGCGCCCCGCGGGGAACTGATTTACTACCTGCGCACCAACGGTACGGATATGCCTGAGCGCCTGAAGTGGCGTGTGCCGAGCTACCCGAACTGGGACGCTCTGCCGGTCATGATGCAGGACAATACGGTGGCCGATGTTGCGCTGATTGTGAACAGTATCGACCCCTGTATTTCGTGTACGGAGCGTTAACGACCTCCCGGCTCAGGATTTATACTCTGTGAGCCGGGCACTGAGTCCATGAATATCTGCGATGGCGTATCTGTTTTTGCTGACCCGTAAAATATCGCCATCTTTAATTAGTACATTAAATAACGACGATGTGGTCTGACGCGTTGAACCAATTATCAGTGAAATATCTTCCATGGTTAAATCACAATCAAACTCAGCACCGTTTTCCGTTATCTCACCGCGTTCTTTCCCCAGTGACAAAATAAAGGCAATTAACCGGGTTTTGGCATCGTGAAAAATAATACCCTCGATGACGTCCCATGAACTGCCGAGCATATCACCCAATATTCCCGTCATCTGCACGGCGATTTCCGGGTGATTCACCAGGTGCTGCCCGAAGGTGCGGGTCGAAGAAACCATGATGGACGAATCCTTCACGGCCTCAATCCAGGCACGGGTATGGGTGGTAAAGATGTCGCCCGCTTCCAGATAGTAAAGAGTGAATTCGCGCTCACCATACGAGAGAAAAACCCGCAGTCTCCCCGCCGACACGATAAACACATCATTACAATCCATATGCGGACTGCTGATACGTTCCCCTTTGCGGAATTTCTTGCTACGAAATTGTTGCAAAATATGGTGGTGCGAAGGTTGATTCAACATATCCACCAAATTCAGTGCGGCTCCCTTCATTTTTGAGCGCATTGTATTACCTCTTCTTTTTTCTTATCAGGGAACAACTCTTCGCATTTCAATATTTTCTCGGATATTGATTGATATCAAATTTATGCCTGGCGGAAGTAATTTGATTAAATAATGCGAGTGACTCCTGGATGCGCTTTGCATTATACCCGTTTTGATATTAAGAAAGTGCCTAATGGCGCAAAATTTGAAGGGATATTACAGTTTAATATCGTGCTGTCGCACCGGCCGCCCGGACTGCATCCACCAGACCATCGAGCCACTCCTGGTGACCGTTGATCATCGGGTTGGGTTTGGTCTGTGCCAGCACCTGCGCCGGTTTCCCTTTTTGTGTTTCCTGGGTCAGGATGCGCACCCGACCTTCTGTCAGATCTTCGATAAGCCAGGCGTGATGCACGTCGAGCCGTTCGTCTGTCCCCTCTTCACCGGCCCAACCGTGCCAGGCAATGCGGCCTGGCTGTCCATTTGTCGGCGCGACATATTCGGTGCACTGAGCTTCTACAGGGAATCCAAAGGTTTCGAAGTAGAAGCGCACGCCCTGCGCCAGGGTCGGGCCTTTGTCATCGTAAAAACGAATGTTGGCAGAGTTGGCGTAATAGGTGGGCCAGACGGTGGCCTGACTCAAAAAGGGCCAGACCTGGGCGGCGGTCAACCCGGCAACAATCACTTCATTAGAGACAAAGTTTTCCGTAAAGCCCGGCAGGTAGCCCTGCGGCCAGATAATCGCGTTCATGTTTGATCCTTACGTGTGAGAGCGTTTTGCTTGCATGAACGATAAAAAAACGGCAGAAATAAGACAAATAACACTCGAGCATAGAAGTCATAACGATGCGTGATATCAAAACGCTGGATCTTAATTTACTGCGCACCCTCGACGCCCTGCTGGACGAACGCAGCGTCACCCGAGCCGCAGAGCGTCTGGGTTTTACGCAACCTGCGGTCAGCGGCATGCTTACCCGTTTGCGTGAGAGTTTTGACGACCCCCTGTTCGTTCGCACCCAACGCGGTATGGTGCCCACACTGCGTGCGAGCGAGCTTGCGGGTCCGGTAAAGCAGATCCTGAGCGACATCGACACCCTGCTGCAACCTGCCTTCTTCGACCCACTCAGTGCGCGTTTCACTCTGTCCATTGCGGCAACAGATTATGCGTTACAGACAGTAGTCCTGCCGTTCATGGTGCTGCTTCGACAGCGTGCGCCGGGAATCCGGGTGGCCATTCGTCCGGTTGAGGATGACCGGGCGCAGACCCAGTTTGAACGCGGCGATCTGGATCTTGCCCTGATGACACCAGAAACCGCACTTCCCGATCTTCACGCTCGTCGCCTGTTCGATGAGACCTACGTCTGCGCCCTGCGCACTGGGCACCCTGATGCACAGGGCAGCGCGTTGTCACTGGATCGGTTCTGCGCACTCGACCATGCGCTGGTCTCCTTTACCGGCGAACGGTTCTGGGGCGTAGCGGATGATGCGCTGGCAAAAATTAACCGGGAGAGGCACGTTGCCTTGACGATGACCAGTTTTCTCGCGCTGGCCGGGTTACTGCGTACCACCGACCTGCTGGCCGTTCTGCCACGAAGACTGGTGGAGAGCGCCCCTGGTCTGGTGGCATTTGAAACGCCCGTTGAGATCCCCGGCTTTACGAAACTGGCGGTCTGGCATGAACGCACCCACCGCGATCCGGGCCATCGCTGGGTGCGGGCACTGCTGTTTGAAAGCGTCGGTATCACCACGGTCTGAAGCGCTATTCAGCGCAAAGAGGTTTTGCTATGGTGCGTTTTATCGCTTTGTTATCAGGACTTTCTCATGGAACGGCTGGAGTGTGACCGCATGTTTGTGGCGGTAATTGAAACAGGCAGTTTTACCGCCGCCGCGCAACGTTGTGGCACCAGCCACGGTCAGGCTTCCAAACTGATTTCCCGTCTGGAGAGTGAACTCGGTGTCAATCTTCTGCGCCGCAGCACCCGTTCTCTGACACCCACCGAAGTCGGACTGGCCTATTACGAGCGGATTCGTCAGTTACTTATCGATTACGACGCGCTTAACGACTCGGTGCGCAACACCTCGAATGCGCCTTCTGGCCTGTTACGTATTTCCGCACCCGTTACCTTTGGCGTCTCACAACTCGCCCCCTTGCTGGTGACTTTCGCCCAGCAGTACCCGGATATCGAACTGGATGTGAACTTCTCCGATCGCCTGGTCAACGTGGTGGATGAGGGTTTTGACATGGCACTGCGCATCGGCAACCTGACGGACAGCAGCCTGGTAGCACGCCGGTTATGCCCGGTTCGCAGCGTGGTCGTCGCCGCTCAGGACTATCTCGCGTCGCACGGTGAACCCCTACACTGGTCTGAACTGACTCAACATGCGCTGATTGTGGATACCAACTTCCGTGACCCGTGGCACTGGCCGTTTAAGGATGCCCAGCAGCAGATTCATGTGCAGCCCGTTCGCGGGCGCATTAAATTCTCCAATGCCGAAGCCTGTATCGAAGCCGCCTGCGCGGGCCTTGGCATCGCCAGAGTCCCAATGTTTATCGCCGAAAACGCACTGAAAGCCAACCGTGTAGTGCCCATTCTGGCCGCCTTCGAAGCCCCACCACTGGCGCTGTATGCGGTCTATCCGCCTGCCCGTTACCTGGCGCAAAAATCCCGGGTGTTGATTGATTTTCTGGCTGAGGCTTATGCCAGCCGTGGTTAATCAACGATAATTTCCAAAATGGAAATAAACATCCTCTTTTCAACCCGATAATCATTAAACCAGAAACACTCTATAGTCCTCTCATCAACTTATTCGAGAGGACACCACCATGACTGATTCACGCACTGCTCCGTACGCATCCCTGCTTTTGCGCCTGGCGCTCGGTATTCTGTTTCTGGCGCACTTTGGCCTGAAGTTTTTTGTCTTCACCCCGGCGGGAACTGCGAAATTCTTCGCCTCCCTCGGTCTACCTGGCGGACTGGCCTACGTCACGATGGCGGTTGAACTTCTGGGTGCCATTGCCCTGATTCTTGGCATTTATGCTCGCGTCGTCGCCATTGTGTTGATTCCGATTCTGCTGGGTGCGATTTTCACCGTTCACGGTCCGGCCGGATTCTTCTTCACCAGCCCGAATGGCGGTTGGGAATTCCCGGCATTCTGGATTGTCGGCCTGCTTGCACTGGCCCTGACCGGTGACGGAAAATACGCGCTGAAACCCACCTCTTTCAAAGGTTAACGGAGTACGCATGCTGATTGACGGTAAATGGACGGCGGACTGGCACCCGGTGCAGTCCACCGACGAGAAAGGGGGATTCGTTCGCCAGACCTCAAGTTTCCGCCATTGGGTGACCCCGGACGGGGCACCCGGCATCACCGGCGACGGTGGATTTAAGGCCGAGCCGGATCGCTACCACCTGTACGTAGCGCTGATCTGCCCCTGGGCATCCCGCACGCTGATTGCCCGTAAACTGAAAGGGCTGGAAGACGTCGTCAGCATCTCCGTTGTGGAGCCTCAGTTGCTTGATGAAGGCTGGCACTTTGGTGATTATCCGGGTGCGAACAGAGACACGCTGAACAACGCCGAATGGATGCACCAGCTCTATACCCGCGCCGACGAACACTTTACCGGACGTGCCACGGTGCCGGTATTGTGGGATAAGAAAACCGGTACCATCGTTAACAACGAATCTGCCGATATCGTGCGCATCTTCAACAGTGGTTTCGGTGACCTTGCACGTAACGATATCGACCTTTACCCGGCTCTGCTGCGTGAAGAGATTGATCGGTTAAACGCGGAGATTTACCCGAATCTGAATAACGGCGTCTATCGTGCTGGTTTTGCGACCACCCAGGTCAGCTACCAGGAAGCCGTCAGCGACGTGTTTACGATGCTTGATAAACTCGAGGCGCGCTTCGCAACACAGGATTACCTTGCGGGCGGCCAGCTTACCGAAGCAGATATTCGCCTGTTTGTGACCCTGGTGCGTTTTGATGCCGCCTATCACGGCCTGTTTAAATGCAACCTGCGCAAACTGGCTGAGTACCCGAATCTGGATCGTTATTTGCGCAATATGCTGGCGGTTCCGGGTATTCGTGATACGGTCAATATTGACCATATCAAGCAGGGTTACTACTCCATCAAGGCGTTGAACCCCAATGGGATTGTGCCGCAAGGCCCGGATCTGAGCGCTTTGGGTTTATAAGAATACCGTAGGGATACCCCCTTCCTTCCGTTCTGAAAGTGATTTATAAAGTGTAAACATTTCAGATGGATGGGAGGGGTTAGTATGAAGATGAGCGACATTCCGTTTGCACTCACGCACTGGCAGGATATTGAACCGGTTCGCCACCCCGGCGAAGAAGGTTATGCCCTCTGGCGCACTGCTCAGTTCAATGATATTCGTGTACGCATCGTCGAATACTCTCCAGGCTACAAAGCCGACCACTGGTGTCTGAAAGGACATGTCCTGTTTTGTCTTGAAGGTGAACTGCATACTGAACTTGAAGACGGGCGCACCTTTCTCCTGACACCCAGCGTAAGTTATCAGGTGGCGGATAACGCCGAAGCTCATCGTTCATCAACCGAAACCGGCGCGAAGCTGTTTATTGTCGATTAACCATCCGGGCTGGCAACCGCTGGCCCGAATCCCTTTTTGTTTTGACCCATTTCCATCGTATGTTGTCCTTACGCCAGCGGTAATAAAATCGGCGTTACGCATAATGGTCTGCACAGGTTCCAGGCCTGCCATGACCGTTTAAGCACAAGGATACAACCGATGAAACTTACGCAAATCCGCAACGCCACCCAGCTACTGACCTTTGGCGGAAAACGCTTTTTGATTGACCCCATGCTGTCTGACAAAGAAGCCTGGCCAGGATTCGAAGGCACCGCCCGTTCTCACATCCGCAATCCGATGGTGGCGCTGCCGGTAGATATCGCGACACTGCTGGATGTGGATGCCATCATCGTCACCCATACGCACCCCGACCACTGGGATGATGCTGCCGCTAAGCAGGTACCGAAAACGATGCGTATCTATGTGCAAAACGACGATGATGCGCAGCTGCTACGCTCACAAGGGTTCAGCAACCTGGTAACCCTCAGTGACGTTACGCGTTTTGAAGACGTGGAGTTGATCAAAACGCATTGCCAGCATGGCTCAGATGCCGCGTACGCCCATCCACAGCTGGCGGAAAGACTGGGGGAATCCAGCGGCGTTGTCTTCCGTCACCCCACGGAGAAGACGCTTTACCTGGCCGGTGATTCCATCTGGATCCCGTCAGTCGCACAGACGCTGGCTGAATTTACGCCGGGCGTGGTGATCCTCAACACCGGCTGGGCGCATGTTCTGGGGTTTGGACCGATCATTTTCGGTAAAGAAGATATTCTTAAAACGCACCAGATTTTACCAGATGCCCGGATCGTCGCGACCCACATGGAGGCGGTGAACCACTGTCTGACAACGCGCCAGGACGTCCTCGACTACGCGCAGGATAACCTCATTGCTCCACTGGTGAGCGCACCGGCGGACGGTGAAACGCTGACTTTTTAACGGATACCTACGGAGCGCTCTGCATGCCCACCACCCGCGTCGCGATTGTTGCCACCGAAGGTTTTAGCACCTTCCACCTTTCCGTCCCGTTGATTCTGTTTGGCGAGACGGGGGCTGAAACGCAGCTGTTTACCCGACTGCTCTGCGCAGAAAGGCCCGGGCTGGTCTGGTCAAAAGACGGCACGGCGGTGAAGGCGGACTATGACTTTGTGGCGCTGGAGAGCGCCGATATCGTGGTGGTGCCCTTCTGGAAAGATATCGATGAACGCCCTTCTTCGTTGTTGCTGACGTCGCTGATTAACGCACGCAATAACGGTGCCACCCTGGTGGGGCTCTGTCTGGGCACCTTTGTGCTCGCACATGCCGGGTTACTTGATGGGCTGCGAGCCTCCACGCACTGGGAGTTTGAAGCCCTCTTCCAGCAGCGCTTTCCAAAAGTGCAACTGGATGTCAACGTACTCTATGTGGAAGACGACAGCATTATCACCTCTGCGGGAACCGCGGCGGCGCTGGATTGCTGTTTATACGTCATCCGCCAGCGCTTTGGCGCACGTGTCGCGAACCAGATTGCCCGCAGAATGGTCACGCCGCCCTACCGGGATGGCGGGCAAGTGCAGTACATTGCGCAGCGTGTTCCGCACCGTACCTCTGACAGCAGAATCAATATGCTACTGGATTATTTACAACAGCATATTCATGAAAGCCATGATATCGACGTGCTGGCTGAGCGGGTGTCGATGAGCCGTCGAACGCTAACCCGCCATTTCCAGAAGTCCACAGGAATGTCTGTTGGAGAGTGGCTCAGCAAAGAGCGCATTTCCCGCAGTCAGGAGTTACTGGAAACCACCGATCTCTCCATTGAACGGGTATCAGAGCAGGTCGGATTCCAGTCCGCCATCACCTTTCGGCAGACGTTTCGCCAGAAACTGGGCGTCAGTCCGGTCGAGTGGCGCAAGACTTTTCGCGGCCCCCCACCCCAGGAATTCACGATTTCAGACTGAGCTGTTCCCCGTACGCGCAGGTGGCGTCAATCACCTGCTGTGTAGCAGGAGAAATGAACGCATCCTGCAGATACGTAATCCCCACCCGGCGTGCCATAACCAGTTGGTCGTTATCAATCCGCGTCAGTCTGGAGGCAAACTCTTTCTCTGCCAGGCTATTTTCGGAAATAAAGCTCAGCAGTCCGCTGCTGGCAATCAGCCCAGGTACGGCAGCAAGGGAACTGATTTCAATTTTCACATCCAGCGCCGGGCAGTGATTTTCATAAAACATGCGCTCAAGCCACTGACGCATCGAAACGGTTTTGGCCGGCAATATCCAGCCATAACGACTGAGATCCCTTAGTGTTGCCGGTTTACCCACCAGCGGGTGCTCGCGTGAAGCCGCCACGACCACCCTGTCTGCCGTCACCGGATGCTGCACCACCGGCTTGTTGTAACCCACCAGCGGGCCGATGATGATATCCAGTTCGTGTCGCTCTAACAGGGCAAACAGCACATCGTTCATGCCAATCTGAATCTCCAGCTTCACATTGGGCACCTCCCTTTGCAGCCGTTTACACACCTCAGGCAGGAGAAATTGCGTCGCGGAGCCTGCGCTCCCGACCCGCACCACGCCACCGCATCCACTGCTTAATTCCGCCATGGTTTTTGCCACATCGTCCCAGGAACTTTGCAGCATCAGTCCGCGCTGGTAAAGAATGGCCCCGGCTTCAGTCAGCACCAGCCCTCGCCCGCTACGTTTGAACAACTTAATGTTCAGATCTTTTTCCAGCCGCGCGATTGACTTAGAGAGTGCAGGCTGAGTGATATTGAGGTTTTGTGATGCTTGTCCCAAATTCATTATCTTCGCCGCCACAATAAAGTACTCTAAGTCTCTGTTATTCATTATTTATTCCTTATATTCATCAATCATATAAAAAAGTATATTAGTGGAAATGAATGCCACGAACAATAATGCCCGCACTGAAAGTAAGAATACAGATTCTATTATTTGTGATGACAGGGGAAATATGAACAACGCACGCAGTGGTTGGCCCGCCGGTTTTTATATTGCCGAACGCCAGAATACCCTTTCGCCCGAACTCATTGAGGCATTTCGCACTATTCCTGTCGCCGTCGCAGGTGACTGTATGGGTCGCATCAGTGGCACCGTTGGCTTGCAGCGCTATCACCAGGATGTGAACATCAGCCTCTGCGGCCCGGCGATTACCGTCAAGGTCCGACCTGGCGATAACCTGATGATTCATAAAGCCTTAGAGCAGGCTCAACCTGGTGATGTCATCGTGATTGATGGCGGTGGAGATGTGACCCAGGCGTTGATTGGCGGGCTTATCCGTACAACGGCCCTGACCAAAAAAATCGCCGGGTTTGTCGTCGACGGTGCGATTCGCGACCTGGCGGAATGGGCTGATGGCAAGGTGCCGGTCTTTGCCAAAGCGCACACTCACCGTGGCCCGGATAAAAGTGGCCCAGGCGAAGTGAATGTCCCGATCGCCTGCGCGGGCCTTGTGGTCAACCCTGGCGACCTGCTGCTTGCTGACAGCGATGGCGTGCTGGCGATCCCCCAGACTCAGGCCGAAAGCGTGCTGGTACGTGCACAGGCACACTTAAAGAAAGAAGAAGCCATTCGTGCCAGCAATGCCGCCGGTACCAGCGACCCTGAACGCTTTAATTCCATTCTGCGCAAATTAGGTTGTCCGTTATAAGCACAGCGTTAAATTAAAATAAGGAAAATAAAAATGTACCTTGCTCTGGTTGGCTATGTGCTTATTGCATGCCTGATGTTTTTCCTGATTAAAGGAAAAGCGACACCGATTTCACTGTTTATCTTTTTATCGGTAATAGCAGGATTTTGTGCCGGTTATACGCCGATGCAGATGAACGATTATATTATGAAGGGCGTGATGCAAACCGCGCCTAATGCAGTGTTATTTACCTTCTCAATCATCTTTTTCAGCATTGTCACCGATGCGGGCGTTTTTCAGCCGCTGGTAAACTGGATGACCAAAATCGCCGGTAACAGCGTGGTGGCGATTGTGGTGGTGACCGGCTGTATTGCCACCATCGCCCACCTGGACGGTTCATCTGTGCCGACAGTGCTGATTACCATTGGTGCCATGCTGCCGATTTATAAAAAGTTCGGTATTCGCCCCACGGTACTGTTGTGCATGCTGGCAGCCGGTATGGGTGTGACCAACTTTACACCGTGGGCGGGTCCGCTGGCGCGCGTGGCGGCAGTTTCCGGTCTGGATGTGAATGCACTTTACCATCAGCTTATCCCGACGCAAGTGTTTGGTCTGGTGTGCATGATTGTGCTGGGCGTCTGTCTGGGTCTGCGTGAAAAACGCCGTATCGCACTGGGACTTCCGATTCCGGAAGCATCCCTCGAACCGGAAAAACTGGCGGCGGGCAAAGATCAGCATGGCACCCAAATGCCGCAGAATCGCCTGCTGTTTGCCATCAACGCCACTCTGGTGGTCGGTGCTACGCTACTGTTGCTGATTACCCATATTCAGGCCTATATCATCTTCATGTGCGCCTTCTCTGCCGCCATGATTTTCAATTACCCGAACCTGAAAGCACAGGAAGGGGTGATGAAAAAATATGCCTATTCCGCGTATATGATTTCCGGAACGGTCATGGCGGCGGGTGCCTTCGTCGGTATCCTGAGCGGTGGCGGTGATGCCTCTATTCTGACGGAAATGGCCGACGTGGTGCTGCACGTCATGCCAGATTCTCTCGGTTCTCACCTGCACATCATTATGGGTCTGCTCGGCGGTTTAATCGGCTTTATTATCGGGCCGGACGCCTTCTTCTACGGTATTTATCCGTTGGTTGCCAAAGTCGGCACCAATTACGGCATCAGTTGGGAGCAAATGGGGTTAACTATGGTGGTCGGTAAAAATATCACCATGATGCTAAGTCCGGTATTTGCTACCACGTATTTAGCTATTGGCCTGACGGGGGTCGAATTAAAAGACCATATCCGTTATTCATTTGTGCCAGTGGTTATTTTCTCCTTCGTGATGGTGTTCTCGCTGGTCGTGACCAATACCGTCCCACTGTAATAAAACGTCACCAGGTGTATTTATGAAAATTGTTAATTTTATATCGAATAAAACCGGAGAGCGCAGTTTTGGCCTTTATCATCAGGATGGGATTATCGATATTGGCTGTCACATTGGCTGTCGGGATATCAACACCTGGTTACAGCAGCATCAGGTTGCCGAGCTTAAACGTTTTGAAGATTATCCGGCAGACCTGAGTCTGGATGAAATACGCTTTCTGCCGGTCATCGACCAGCCAGGTAAGATCTTTGGTGTCGGCATGAATTATGCGCAAAAACGCAAAGAGTTTAACGAGACTGATGAGGCCCCGACCCTGTTTGTCCGTTTTGCTGACTCACAGATTGGACACAACGGGATGATCATCAAACCCGCCTGTTCTGAGCAATTTGACTATGAAGGTGAACTGGCGATCGTCATTGGTCGCAGCGTGCGCAGCATACCTAAAGAAGAGGCGTTTTCGTGCGTGGCCGGTTACAGCTGTTATATGGATGGCTCAGTGCGCGACTGGCAGTTCAAGTGGTACACCGCCGGTAAAAACTGGCCTGCGACGGGAGCCTTTGGCCCCTGGCTGGTGACACCGGACGAGATTGGCGATCCGCACCAGTTGACCATCAAGACCTGGCTTAACAATCAACTGGTGCAGGATGATACAACTGCCAATATGCTGCATACCATTCCGGAAATGATCGCGTACATCAGCACCTTTACCACCCTCTCACCGGGAGATGTGATCATGACGGGTTCACCGGGCGGCGTAGGGAAATCCCGAGTGCCGCAGTTGTTCCTGCATGAAGATGACGAGATTGCAGTGGAAATTGAGAAAATTGGTCGTTTGAGCAACCGCGTCGTTGGGGCGCAGTACGCGACATCGCTACGCTAGAAAAAACGGGCATCGACACGATGCCCGTTTTTACATTATCGGGATGACTCCGTTACTGTCTGTTTGACTCGCACACCGGCAAAGACAATCACCATCGCCGTGACCAATAACAGACCGCTGCCGGTAAAAACACCGCTTGCCCCGCTCAGATCAAACACCGCCCCGCCACCCGCCGCACCAGCACCAATCGCAAACTGGATGGAAGCCACCAGCAGCCCGCCCGCGCTTTCCGCTTCATCCGGTACGGTGGTCGCAAGCCAGGTGGTCCAGCCGACCGGCACCAGGCCAAAGGCAAATCCCCACAGGGTGACCAGGACGCCGTCCAGAACCGCCAGATGCCCGAATGCCACCATAGTGAGTGCCAGTACGCCCATCGCAAAAGGGACCAGCGCCAGCGTGAGGTGCAAATTGCGGGTCAGCAGATGTCCGGCAATCGAGGTACCGATAAAGTTGGCGATACCAAAGCCCAGCAGGATCAGTGAAATGCTCTCCACACTCACTTGTCCTACGGTTTCCAGGAACGGACGCAAGTAAGTGAAGAAGGCAAAGTGGCCGCTGAAAATAAGAATGGTCGCCAGCATCCCGCCCATCATCCCTGGACGGCGTAACACCTTAAGCAACGTCCCGAGGCTGCCGCTGTTGTCAGGTTTCATTGATGGCAATACCCACAGCTGCCAGAGCAAGCGCCAGCACAGCTTGGCACAATGCACAGAATGAAGACGTTACGCCAGCCAATCAGGCTGCCCAGAAAGCTGCCAAGCGGCGCCGCCACCACGGTGGCAACCGACACGCTGGAGAAAATCACCGCCAGCGCCTGCGGAATTTTATCTGCCGGCACCAGCCGCATCGCCGTCGCCGTCGACATCGCCCAGAACCCGCCAATCGCCACCCCCAGCAGCAGGCGCCCTATCAGCAGCACCTCTAAGCGACGGCGCAAAGGCCACCAGCAGGCTGGAGAGGATTTGCAGCAGGGAGAAAAACATCAGCACCCAGCGGCGGTCGATATTGCGGGTCGCCGCCGAGATCAGCAAACCGCTCACCAGCGCCACCAGCGCCGTCGCCGTGACCGCCTGCCCCGCCATTCCCTCCGCTGACCCCTAAACTGGCGGCCATCGGCGTCAGTAAACTGGCGGGCAGAAACTCTGCCGTAATCAGGCCAAAAACCCCCAGTCCCAGTGAATAGACCGCTCGCCAGGCGGGTTTTGACAGGCGCGATGGCCTCGCTCGCCGCGATGCATGACGTCATCTGTTGTTCTCCCGTTAGAAAAGTGTGACAAACCTCGCAAAGCATAGGAAGTTCCCCGCTGGACGATCTATGGCATATAATCCTCAGTTATTGATAATTCGTCCGGAGTTAGCGCTCATGGCGGTACAGACCCCCGATCTCATCAGCGAATTGCTGCGCGGCATGCGCCTGTCCGGCGTGAAGTACCGCCGGATCCAGGCCAGCTCGCCGTTTGGCGTCGCTTTCGGCTCTGCCCCCGGCAAAGCGCAGTTTCACTTTGTCAGCCAAGGGCACGGCGGTTCTGCGCATGGAGAGCGGAGCCACCTTCGCCCTCGGCAGCGGCGATGCGCTGTTTATCCCCAACGGCAACGCCCACGCGCCTGCTCTCCGATGAAAACGCCGGCGGTCACGCCGCGTGCCGTCGTCTGCCCACTGAAGCCGATCTGCGGCGATGTCTAGTGCCGTCACCTGCGCAGCCCTGCCCGGACAGCGCCAGCACGGTGATATTCAGCGGCTGTATGGACTTTGAGCTTGGCGGGATGCAGCCGCTGATCAAAGCCATGCCGGAGGTGATGATGGTCAGCCGCTCTGATGTCCACCTGGCCGGAGATCCACCCGCTGCTCGCCGCAATGGAGCGAGAATCCATGACCCGCCAGGTCGGCTTTGCCGGAATACTGGCCGCGGCTGGCCGACGTGGTGGCGGCGCTGATCGTGCGCGGTTGGGTGGAAGCCGGATGCGGCAAGGCCAGCGGCTGGGTGCAGGTGCTGCGCGACCCGCGCCTGAGCCGGGCGATTTATGCTATGCATCAGCAGCCGGGCGTCAACTGGAGCGTGGCGGCGCTGGCAAAAGAAGCGGGCACGTCGCGCTCGGTGTTTGCCGAGCGTTTTCTCTCCGCCACCGGCACGACGCCCGCGAAATACCTCAGCGAGCTGCGGATGCGGCTGGCGATTCAGTACATCAACCATGAGCACCAGGCGATTGAAACCGTGGCGCTGCGCCTGGGCTACAGCTCGCTGGCCGCCTTCAGCCGGGCGTTTAAGCGCATTGTCGGCCACTCGCCCGGCGCGCTGCGGGAAGCGCGTCAGGTGGAAGAACAGGTATGACCTTACTGCTGTGATAAATATGGTTCAGTCAAACTTTCTATCACTCCCTCTTGCTGCCACTGTGTCAGTAATGCACTTATCACAGGGAAAAGCTGCTGATCCATTTTGGCCACACAAATTGCCTGATGGATACCGGTGAAATCATCAGCCAGCACCCGAAAGCCCATGTTATCTCTGGCGGCTTTCTCCAGCGGCTGACGTATGCCTGCAACCATCTCCCCTTCGCCGTGCAAAAAAGCCTCAATGGCCGCCCGAGAAGTAGCATGGCGCGTGAGCGTTGCATGATGCAGTTCGCGGGTAAGCCACAAATCATAAGCCGCGTTTTTACCTACATTAATGACCACGTCGGGCCTGTCCATCTCCTGCACGCTTTGCCACCCACTGTCGGCCCTGACCAGCAACGTTCCCTGAATGGTGATGTAGGGCGACGTGAAACGCAGCAGCGCTTCACGTTTCGGGTCGATAGCCAGAAAGGCGATATCCCAGATTCCGCTGCCCGCATCCTCCACCACCTTGCCCGCCGAAGGATAGGTGACAAATTCAGGCACCCGGCCCATGCTGGCGGCGATCTTTTTTGCCAGTGCCACGGTGATGCCGTCGGGCTGGCCTTCTGCATCCTGGGTTGCCAGAACGGCATTGCCCAGGTTAATCGCAAAACGTAACGCTGAAGTGGCGTGAGCAGGCATTCGCTTCCCCTTGTCAGGCATCATTAAACACGTTCTTACTCAGGATAGCAGCCTGCAAGCACCTTAACTCTCCAGCCGCTGGCGATGACGCAGCCCAGGGAACCACTTCATCCACAGCGCCACCACAATCAGCGTACCAATACCACCAATGGCGGCGGCGGGCACTGCGCCCAGCCAGGCGGCGAGCATGCCAGATTCGAATTCACCAAGCTGGTTCGAGGTGTTGATAAAGATGGAGTTCACCGCATTCACGCGACCACGCATCTCGTCCGGAGTATCGAGTTGCACCAGTGAACCACGGATCACCATGCTCACCATATCGCAACCGCCCAGGGCAAACAGTGCCAGCAGCGAGAGCCACATCCAGCTTGAGAAAGCGAAGATCAGTGTGGCAACACCAAAGCCCGCCACGCTCATAAACATGATGATGCCGACGTTGCGCTTCAGCGCCCGGTGGCTCAACCAGAAACCGACCAGCAGAGCGCCAACGGCAGGTGCGCTACGCAATAACCCCAGCCCCATCGGGCCGGTGTGCAGCACATCGTGTGCAAAGATTGGCAACAGCGCGGTGGCGCCCCCCAGCAGTACGGCAAAAAGATCCAGCGAAATCACCCCCAGCACGTCCGGGCGCTTGCGAATAAAGTCAACGCCGGCAAACAGCGAGGTCAGCGTCGGCGGCGTACGGGGTGGCAGTGCCTGCTCATAGCGCAGCGTGATAACCAGCATCAGTGAGACCAGGTACAACCCGGCGGTTACGGTATAGACCACGTCCGCACCGGCTGCGTAGAGAAAACCGCCCAGTGCCGGGCCGACGATTTGCGCCGCCTGGCCGGAGACCGCGTTTGCCGCCGTGGCGCGGGGTAAAATAGAGGTCGGTACCAGCGCGGGTAACATAGAAATCATTGCGGGTGATTCAATGGTTTTGGCGCACGAGATAATAAAGATCAGCAGCAGAATAATCCCGACGCTGGCATCCCCTTTCCAGGTGAGCCAGGCCAGCAGGGCAATGGCAATCCATTCGACACACCTGTCCGAACATCACCACCCGGCGGCGGTCAAACTGATCGGCAATATGCCCGGCAGGCAGCGCCAGAACGACGGAAGGGAAAGAACTGCACCAGACCGATCATCCCCAGCCAGAACGCGCTGTGAGTCTGGGAGTAAATTTGCCAGCCCACGATAATCGACAGCATCTGAAAACCAAAGCTGGAGCTGGTGCGCGCCAGCCAGAACGCCACAAACGAACGATGCTGCAACAAACTGCCGTCGCGAGCAGATAACACCGGTGCCATAAACGTATCCCATTAAAGTAAAAAACGGCCCGGGCTTTTAGGTGCCCGGTGCCGATGTGTTGTGTTGTTACAACGCCTGATACCCAATTAATTCGTGAAGAATGACGGATATTCAGTGTGCGGCAGAAGGCGGCCCACCCGGCGCACCCGACTTGACGAACGGCGGTTTAGCAAACCAGATAATGACTACCAGCCCCATAAAGCCCCAGCCCAGCAACCAGAAATAGTCGATAGTCGACATCATGTAAGCCTGCTGTTCAATGGTTTTATCCACCGCGGCCAGGTGCTGCTGCGTCACGCCGCCCATCTTATTGAGGTAATCCACTGCCGGCGGATGATAGACCGAGACACTTTCGGTCAGGTTCGCGTGATGGAAAACCTCACGCCGTGACCACATCCATGTTGTCAGTGATGACGCAAACGAGCCGCCCAACACACGGAAGAAGGTCGCCAGACCGGAACCTTCCGCCACTTCATTACCATGCAGATTCGACAAGACGATGGTGGTGATCGGCATAAAGAACAGCGCCACACCAATCCCCATAAACATCTGCACTTCAGCGATGGTGCGAAAATCAACGCTGGTGTTGAACTGCGCACGAAGCAGACACGATGCCCCCATCGTCAGGAATGAGAGCGACGCCAGAATACGCAGATCGACCCGGTTGGCATAGCGCCCAACAATGGGGGTGAGCAGCAGCGGCAGGAAGCCCATCGGTGCCGCCGCCAGCCCCGCCCAGATAGCGGTGTAACCCATCTGGGTTTGCAGCCATTGCGGCAAAATGATGTTGATAGCAAAGAATGCCGCGTAACCCAGCATCAGGGTAGTGGTACCGATGGCGAAGTTGCGGTCTGTAAACAGCCGCAGATTAACAATCGGATGGCGCTCACCCAGTTCCCAAATCACAAAGGAGACCAGCGCAATGGCGGATATCACCGACATGACGATGATCTCGGTGGAAGAGAACCAGTCAAGATCGTTACCCTTGTCCAGCACCACCTGCAACAGCCCTACCCCAAGCACCAGCAGGGCAATGCCGATATAATCAATGGGCGCAATGGTCGTCGTCTCTTCACGCTCACGCAGCTGTGTCCACACCACGATGGCCGCAAAAATACCGATCGGCACGTTGATGTAGAAAATCCACGGCCACGAGTAGTTGTCCGTTATCCAGCCCCCGGTGATCGGCCCGACAATGGGTGCTACCACCGTCACCATCGACAGCAGCGCCAACGCCATGCTGCGTTTAGTCGTCGGGAAGATAACCAGCAGCAAGGTCTGACACATCGGGAACATGGGTCCGGCGAAAAAGCCCTGCAACGCACGGAAGATAATCAGCTCCGTCATGCTGTGGGCAAAGCCGCACAGGAATGAGGTCAGCGTAAACATCGTGACTGAGCCGACAAACAGCTTCAGTTGCCCAAAGCGCCGGGTAAACCACCCGGTCAGCGGCAGCGCAATCGCATTGCAGACCGCAAACGAGGTGATAACCCAGGTGCCCTGATCCGAACTCACGCCGAGGTTCCCGGCGATGGTCGGCAAGGCCACGTTGGCGATGGTGGTATCCAGCACCTGCATGAATGTTGCCAGCGACAGCGCAATGGTGGCGAGCAGCAGGCTGGGTGGTGTAAACGCCGCCTTATCTTGCATAACGCCTCTCTTAGCGGTTGGTCGCCGCTACGGCCTGACTGTTGTCATGAAGGATTTTCGCCACCACGTGGTCGGCTTCATCCAGCGCGTTCTGATACACATCGGTGGTGAAACGTGGAGCTGCCACGGTTTGCTGAGGCAGCAGATGCCCATCGGTATCACGAATGTCCACGCGCACAAACATCGACAGCCCAACGCGCAGCGGATGTTTCTCCATATCGTGCGGGTCAAGCGTAATGCGCACCGGCAGACGCTGAACGATTTTGATCCAGTTACCGCTGGCGTTTTGCGCAGGCAGCAGTGAGAACGCACTGCCGGTCCCGATACCCAGGCTCTCAATTGTGCCCTGGTACTCCACTTTGTCGCCGTACAGATCGGCGCTCAGCACCACTTTCTGCCCCAGGCGCATGGTGTTGAGCTGGCTCTCTTTAAAGTTGGCATCCACCCAGACCTGATCCAGCGGTACGATCGACATCAATGTCGTACCGGAATCCACGCGCATCCCCAGTTGCACGGCACGTTTAGCGACATAGCCACTGACCGGCGCAACGATAGTGCTGCGGGCATTATCGAGGAAACGCTGACGCAGGGTTGCTACCGCACTTTTGATTTCCGGGTGACTGTCGATAACGGTGTCATCGACCATCGCCAGGTTGGTGGTTAAGGCCTGTTTGGCCGCCGCTAAATCACTTTGCGCCGTGGCCACCGCATCGCGGTAGTGGGCCAGATCTTCGGCTGATACGGCACCGGCGGCAAAAATTTTCTGTCGACGGGCATAGTCGCTCTGGGCGGTTTGCAGGGTGACCTGTTTGGCTGCAACCTGCGCACGGTAGTTATCTGCCGTGCTGTACAGGCCGCGTACCTGGCGTACGGTGCTCGCCAGGTTGGCTTCCGCCTGCTGCAGGGCGATTTGCGTGTCACTTGGGTCGAGCAATACCAGTGGCTGACCTTTGGTGACGTAATCCCCCTCATCAACGGCGACCTGAGTGACCGTGCCCGCAATCTGCGGCGTCAGCGTCACGAGGTTGGCATTGACGTAAGCATCGTCAGTGGTCTCGTAGTAACGAGCATAGAGCAAGTACCACGCCAGGCATCCCGCCGCGATTAAAATCAGGATTACCAGCAAAATCGCAAAATTACGTTTGCGTTTGCTTGGGGCACGTTCGGGTTGTGCTGATGAAGGTGCAGATGAAGTTTGCATTCAGGTTAAACCTTTTTCTATACAGCTTAGCGATGGAGTTTGGTCGCCTCGTCCGGCAGCATTTTTATCAATAGCTGTACCAGCAGGCGTGATTCTTCAGGGGTCAGACGCGCGGTGAGCGAGCCCAGAATCGAGGCGAGCGCCTCATTCTGAAAACGGTCGCAGATGGTCCGGCCTTTGTCGGTCAGTGCCAGGATCACCTGGCGTTTATCTTCGGGATTCGGGTTTCGCAGGATAAGGTCGCGCTTCACCATGCGCTCAAGCATCCGGCTCATCGCCCCGGCATCCATCAGCAGGTTTTTGCTGACTTCAAGCGGGCTGTTGAAGCCTTTGTAGATACTGATCAGAACCTTAAACTGCGCAGCGGTGATATCGGTGTCGGCAAAAAAGTGGCTTATCAACTGGTCTTTGAACTGGTTCGCCAGATGGATTAGCAGGCCGAGATGGAGTTTAGGGTGAGAAATGTCCGCAACGTCTTTCATGTTATTTGCCTGGTCAATAATTACAATTGAAATTACTGACCAGGCAAATGTTTGTCAACGTGGTGTCAAGAAGATCGCACAAAACTATACATTGGAAACGGAGGTTCCCTGTCTGGATGGGGCATTACAGAGCCGATACTGGCGACAGTTTTCCCATTGCGGGTCAACGTATCGGCGCTCTCAACATACAGAAGACATTAAAAATTATATCTTTATGAAAATATACTCGAGCATGTGATCGAGGCGGTACTAAGATTTTGAAGTAATGATCAATGATGAGACTTTAGCAGGCAGCGTTGCCACACGACGCAACGCACAGCCAGTGGCTTACTTTGAAGGTTTTAACTATCAATTCCGTAGATTCATTCAAATATCTATAACAGGAAGCAGTGATATATCGTAGACCCATTAACAAAACAAATGGAGCAAGATATGAGCATGTCAGAAGACACATCCCCGGAATCCTCGGCAGCAAAATGTCCTTTTCATGAAGGCGGTTCAAAGCCCGCGAAAAAGAGTGACGTCACCACCAACCGTGACTGGTGGCCTGAACAACTGCGCGTGGACTTGCTGAATCAACACTCCAGACGTTCCAATCCCCTCGATGAAACGTTCAACTATCGTGAAGAATTCAAAAAACTCGACTACTCCGAACTGAAAGCTGATATCAGAAAGGTCCTTACCGATTCTCAGGACTGGTGGCCTGCTGACTGGGGCAGTTACATCGGACTCTTTATTCGTATGGCCTGGCATAGTGCCGGTACCTATCGCACTGTCGATGGGCGCGGTGGTTCCGGTCGTGGTCAGCAGCGTTTTGCTCCTCTCAACTCGTGGCCGGATAACGTTAGCCTGGATAAAGCTCGTCGCCTGCTGTGGCCGGTCAAACAAAAACACGGGCAGAAAATTTCCTGGGCCGATCTGCTGATGCTGGCAGGCAACGTGGCGCTGGAAAACGCCGGTTTCCGTACCTTTGGCTTTGGCGCAGGGCGTGAAGATGTATGGGAACCGGATCTGGATGTGAACTGGGGTAACGAAAAATCCTGGCTGGCGCATCGTCATCCGGAAAGCCTTGCGCAGGCCGCCATCGGGGCGACCGAAATGGGCCTGATCTACGTCAACCCGGAAGGCCCCAACGCCAGCGGCGAACCGACCTCTGCCGGAGATGCGATTCGCGCTACCTTTGGCAACATGGGTATGGATGATGAAGAGATTGTCGCCCTGATTGCCGGTGGTCACACGCTGGGCAAAACCCACGGTGCGGCCTCTGCCGATCACGTCGGTGCCGAGCCTGAAGCCGCGCCGCTGGAAGCTCAGGGCCTGGGCTGGAACAGCAGCTACGCCAGTGGTGCCGGTGCAGATGCCATCACTTCCGGTCTGGAAGTGGTCTGGACGCAGACACCGACCCAATGGAGTAACTACTTCTTCGAGAACCTGTTCAAATACGAGTGGACGCAAACCCGCAGCCCGGCAGGTGCCATTCAGTTTGAAGCTAAAGACGCGCCGGTCATCATCCCCGATCCGTTCCACCCGGAGAAAAAACGTAAGCCGACCATGCTGGTGACCGACCTGACGCTGCGTTTCGACCCGGATTTCGAGAAAATTTCCCGTCGCTTCCTCAACGATCCGCAAGCCTTTAACGAAGCCTTCGCCCGCGCATGGTACAAGCTGACCCACCGTGATATGGGGCCAAAAGCACGTTACATTGGACCGGAAGTCCCGAGCGAAGATCTGATCTGGCAGGATCCGTTACCGGCCGCCACCCACAAACCGACCGATGCCGATATTGCCAGCCTGAAAGTGGCGATTGCCGGTGCAGGCCTGTCAGTGAGTGAGCTGATTTCCGTGGCCTGGGCGTCGGCGTCCACCTTCCGTGGTGGCGACAAACGCGGCGGCGCTAACGGTGCACGTCTGGCGCTGGCACCGCAAAACAGCTGGCCGGTCAACGCTGTGGCGCTTAAAGCCTTACCTGCCCTTCAGGCCATTCAGCAGGCGTCGGGTAAAGCCTCTCTGGCTGATATCATTGTGCTGGCCGGTGTGGTGGGGATTGAGCAAGCTGCTGCTGCAGCCGGTGTCCATGCCAGCGTGCCGTTTACCCCAGGCCGTGTTGATGCCCGTCTGGATCAGACCGATGTGGAGTCCTTCAAACTGCTGGAACCGCTGGCGGATGGTTTCCGTAACTATCGCCGGGAGCATGACGAAATTACCACCGAAACACTGCTTATCGATAAAGCCCAACAGCTGACGCTGAGCGCACCAGAACTGACCGTTCTGATTGGCGGGATGCGCGTACTTGGCACTAACTTCGACGGCAGTAAACACGGCGTCTTTACCGATCGCGTCGGTGTTCTCAGCAACGACTTCTTCGTTAATCTGCTGGATATGCGTACCGCATGGAAACCGGTTGATGAGAAAGCGGAGCTGTTTGAAGGCCGCGACCGTAAGAGCGGCGAGGTGAAATACACGGCGACACGTGCCGACCTGGTCTTTGGTTCTAACTCCATCCTGCGTGCACTGGCGGAAGTCTATGCCAGTGACGATGCCAAACAGAAGTTCGTGACTGACTTTGTGGCAGCCTGGACGAAAGTGATGAATCTGGATCGTTTCGACCTGTAATCCTCTCTCTAGTGCTAACCGGCGAGCGGGTATCCTGCTCGCCGGTTTTTCCTTCATACCCAGTCCCGCTACGTCAGACTATTTTTCACCAGGATAGACCAACCCCCACCTGTTGCGAATGCTGTCCATAACCGACAGAACATCCCGCGTTTCCTGCCATTTTCGTTTCGGGCTTTCGATGCGTTTTTCCGCGAGGCAGGCTTCAACATGCTTAATTTCGTAGAAATACCCCGTGCCCTGCGGCTGATACTCAATAACCTCTTCGCGCCCGTCAGAGAAATGAAAAACCGCACGTGAAGGCATCCAGAAATTCTCCAGAGTGATATAGCCCTCTTCGCCATAAATTGTCGCGCTGTTGACTGTCTGAGTGACTATGGACGACGAAAGTTGTGCCAGTTGATTGTCAACATAGCGCAGCAGATAGGTGCCGGTGCCATCCACGCCCGTGGGCGTCATCACCGATTGGGTCAATATCTCTTGTGGCAATGTGTTGTAGATCATCTGAGCCAACGAAATGACATACACACCCGTATCCAGCAGGCTCCCGCCGCCAAGCGCAGGATCAAACAGGCGATCGGTGAAATCGGCTTTTGCTTTAAAGCCAAAGTTGGCATGCACCAGGTTCACCGCACCAATTTTACCCTCGGCAATGGCCGACATAACCTGTTCCATCACCGGGAAGAAGCGCGTCCACATCGCTTCCATAAAGAAGACGTTGTGCTCTTTCGCTGCCTGAACCATCTCATCCATTTCCGCGGCTGAAAGCCCTACAGGCTTTTCGCACAGCACTGATTTACCGGCCCGAATACAGGCCAGCGTCTGTTCTTTGTGGAAAGCATGGGGCGAGGCGATATAAACGATGTCGCAGCAGCTGTTTAACACCAACTCGTTGTAATCGTAATAGACTTCATCAATGGCGTATTTCTGCGCGAATGCGTCCGCACGTGATGGGCTTCTTGACGCGACAGCGACAAGTTCGCTGCCGTCCGAAAGTAAAAGATCGCTGGCAAACGCATGGGCAATTCGCCCCGGCGCAATAATGCCCCACTTAATTTTTACCGTATCCACTGCGACGTCGTTCAGCATCCGTATTCTCCGGCTAATAGCGTGAGTGATGGTCAGGGCAATAATATAGCTTTCCTGTCTGACTCACTGCATCAAAAAGACCTGCGGCGTTTCTCCATCGGGGTGCTGTTCGACCCTCACCTCGGCACCGTACCATTTTTCGATGATCGGTTGCATAAACACCTCTTTTGGCGTCCCCTGCGCCACCAGTTTGCCCTGGTGCAACAGCAGAATCCGGTCGGCCCAGAGCGCGGCGAGGTTCAGGTCATGCAGCACCACGCACACGTGCAGCTTCCCTTTTTGCGTCAGACTTTTCATCAGGCGCAGCAGCTGTTGTTGATGGTAGAGATCCAACGCTGAGGTCGGTTCGTCTAAAAACAACCATCCCTGTGGGCCGTCATCCTGCCAGAGCTGCGCCAGGCTGCGGGCCAGTTGCACCCGCTGCTGTTCACCACCGGACAGGGTGGCGTAATTACGTCCGGCGAGCGACAGACAGTCGGTCAACGCCATAACCTGCTGAACAATGTCCTGCTCCTGTCTCTTCCCCCAGGGTGCGCGGCCCATAGCAACAATCCCTTCCACCAGCCAGTCAAAACGCAGTTGGGTTTGTTGCAACATCACCGCACGGCGGCGTGAGAGGGTTTCAGTCGGCCACTGGGCAAGCGGACGTTCGCCAATCCGGCACTCTCCGAGACGAACAGGAAGATAACCGGTCAGCAAACGCAGCAGCGTCGATTTCCCCGCACCGTTCGGACCGATTAACGCCACCATCTCCCCGGCATCCAGCGTCAGCGAGACGTCATCGATTAGCTGGCGTGAGCCTATCTCAAGACGCAGATGTTCAGCCGTCAGTCGGTTATCCATGCGCCGCTTTTCCTTGTTTAAATATCAGCCACAAAAACCAGGGCGCACCGATGAAACTGGTAATCAATCCCACGGGCATTTCAGCAGGCGCAACGATCGTACGGGCAACGGTGTCAGCAACCAGCAACAAAATAGCCCCCATGAGCAGAGAGCCTGGCACCAGTCCACGGTGATCGGCCCCCAACAATAACCGCATCAGATGCGGCACCACGAGGCCAATAAAACCGATAATGCCGCAGATAGCGACGGATGAGGCCACCTGCAGGGCGCTGGTCAGCATTAAAATACGCTGCAGCTTTGGGACGTTAACGCCCAGGTAATGGGCCTCTTCATCACCCAGTTGCAACAGGTTGAGTTGTGCCGACACCCGCCAGATAACCAATGATGACGGCACCATCAACGTGGCGGCGACAATCAGCGTTGACCATTGCGCTTGCCCGATGGTGCCCATCCCCCAAAGGGAAAGCTGGCGAAGCTGCGCATCATTGCTGATCCACGAGAGCATCCCGACGGCTGCGGCGCACAACGCATTAATGGCAATCCCGACCAGCAGCAGACGCGACAGTGAAGCATCCTGAGAGCGACTGAGCAGGAAGATGACCACCATCACGGCAAGACTGCCCAGAAAAGCGGCAATCATCGGCGCATAGAGCGCTATCAGCGGCGGAACCGTTAACGGCAGCACCAGCCACATCGCTACCGCCAGCGCTGCACCACCGCAAATACCCAGCAAGCCCGGATCGGCCAGAGGGTTACGAAACACCCCTTGCAGTACGCAGCCTGACAGCGCCAGCGACGCCCCGACCAGCAAGCGCCAGCAGCACACGTGGTAAACGAATGGTCAGCCAAATCTGGCGTAGCCCTTCGTCCCCGCCGTGCCACAGGCTTGCCAGTGGCAGACGCATCGCACCCAACGTGATCGCCAGTCAACGTCATCCCCACCAGCAGCACCGCTAATGCCAGCAGATACCGCGAAGCAACGCGACTCATCAGGGCAGTGACTCCGCTTTGCTGCGTAAGTCATGCAGCGCCTGGGGCGTGCGTACGCTAAAGCCTAACAGCGCAATATCATCAATGATCTGCACCTGTTTGTTACGCCCGGCAGGCGTATCGGCAAGGCCTGGCAACGTCCACAGGTTCGCTTCTCCCCCCATGCTTTTTACCCCGTCAGCGGAAATCACTACCAGATCCGGCTTACTGGCAATCACCCCTTCCTGGGAAAGTGCGCGGTAATGATCAAAACCCTGCATGGCATTGGTCAGGCCAGCGGCACGAATTGCCCCGTCCGCGGCAGTTTGCTGCCCGGCGACCATCGACCCCATACCGCCGTGACTCAGAATAAACAGCACCCGTTTATTGAGCGGCTGTTTGGGTAACGCGGCAATCTCACCTTCGAGCTTTTTACGCAGCGCATCGCCCTGCTCTTTTTTGCCCAACGCATCCGCAATCACATCCACCTTTTTGTCGATTGACGCCAGGTCATAGCCTCCCGGCACCGTCACCACTTTGACATGGTTTTCCGCTGAGCCTGGTCGAGCACCTGGGAAGGCTGCACCTGAGCACTGGCGAGCACCAGCGTCGGGCGCAGGGACAAGATACCTTCGGCATTAAGCTGGCGGACATAGCCCACGTTCGGCAGTTTTACCACCTCGGCAGGCCAGGTACTGGTCGCTGTCACGCGCCACCAGCGCGTTACCCGCCCCCAGCGCCCAGGCGATTTCAGTGACATCGCCGCCAAGCGGGATGACGCGCTCTGCCGCAGCCTGTGCCATCAAGGGCAGAGCTGCCAGCAGCATCAGGATTTTTTTCATGCGGCTTGTCCTTTGTGCGGTCAGCGCGTCTACCTGCGCACGCCACTGCGTTTGCTCCGGCATTGCCTTCGCTGCGTTGACCGTACAGCTGCGCAATCTGCGTGCCGTCGGCGGCGAACAGCTCCAGGCTGGTGACATGGCCGTCGGCGGTCGGTTTGCGGGTGATCCAGCTTTCGGCAATGGTGTCGTCGCGCAGATGCAGGGTGAAGGCCTTGTTGAAAATGTTCAGCCAGCCTTTCATGGGCGCCACTTTTTCCAGCGCACCGGTGAAGATCTGCGTGCAGCCGCGGTTACCCACGAAAATCATGATTTCGTTCCCGTCATGCCAGCACGGTATCCAGCAGCTGCGGCAGCGCCTCATTGCTGACCAGACAGGCCAGGTCGTCCCCCACCAGGCGGAAAGCCTGCTGGCGGGAAATATTGTGTTTTCTTCAGCAGGCCAAAGAACTGATGCACATCGGTCATGCCGCGCCAGGCGCTGTCGAGCGTACGCGGCATCGGTGTCCGTGGCATGTTGCTGGCGCGTCAGCAGGTTTCAGATTCAGCGGCAGATCTTGCCGTCGCGGTAAACCTGGCAATCAGTGCATCCCATGCGGCTGATATCCGTATTGGCCGTCGCATAGACTTTCAGCACGCGCATCGCCCTGCCCGTCGAAGAACTGAATGCTCTGGCGCTCACCATGCTGGCTCTGGTTCACGCAGGGCAAAAGGCGCTGACCCATTGGGTGATAAACAGACGCAGGTCGAGCGCGCGCGGATTGAGCACCAGGCCAGCATGTTCGCCGATCTTCAGGTTGCTAAAACTGCCAAGCTGCTCGTGGACCGCATACTCATTACGGCAGATGCATTTGGTTTCCCCGACCAGCTTCCAGCGCACTGGTCAGGATCGCGCGGGCATCGTCATGGTCAGGCGCACGGCGTCATGTCCGGTTCGCGAGCGAGCGTTAGTTCCGCTTCGCTGATGCCCAAATCGTGTGGCGATGATCGCGAGCGTATTTTGCACGGCGTGGCGGTTTTCATGGTCTGGTACTGGTGCCAGATTTCCTGAGCGTTTTGCGATGAAACGGTCATGTCAGTGCTTCCTTATTATGATAAAACCTCCGGCCACGATGACCGGAGGGCAGGTAAGTACAAAAATCAGAAGTCGACGTTCACGCCCAACTGCCAGGTACGGCCCGGCATCGTTGCCAGCGCTTTGTCGTAGGCATCCTGGTTGAGTGGAGACTTCCTGCGTGCGGCTGTTCAGATAATCCCAGTACTTGCGATCGGTGATGTTGTAAACGCCACCATTGATTTTGACGTTTTTCGCCACCTGCCAGTACGCGGTCCAGTCCAGCAAACCGTAGCCCGGTACACGCATATATTCGTTACTGGAATCGCTGATGGCCGAACCGGTGTTGGTATAGGATTCGCGGCTGGTCGCCGTCGCCTGTTTGCCTTTCACGAAGGTCGCGGTCAGCGCGGTACCGTACTGTTTCGCCGGGTCATCCCAGGCCACGCCAACAATGGCTTTCATCGGCGCAACGCTGTCCAGGTCGATGTATTTGTCACCCATATAGCGTGACTTCGACTGGCCCTGGGTGTAGCCGTAGGCCAGAGTCGCGCTCAGGCCATCAACCTGTTCAAACCAGGTGCCAAAGTTAAATCTGGTGCTGATTTCGCCGCCGTAGATATAGGCTTTATCGCGGTTTTCTGCCTGATAAATGGTGTAAATGTTGGACGGTACGCGGGTGAACTTGTCCGGGTTGCCGGTGCGGGTGTAACGGGTATAGGCGATAAAGTTCTTATAGCTGTTATAGAACAGCGAGGTGCGCATGGTGATACCTTCCGTCACTTCACCTTTCATACCCCATTCCAGGTTATCGCTGGTTTCGGTTTTAACGATCGGTATTGCCGATAAGCGCATACTGGCCGCGACCCGCATAGCTGGAGCCGAGGTTCCAGGAGCCATACAGCTGGCTGGCGTTCGGGAATTCCGCACCGCGGGTGTATTGCAGGTAGGTCATCAGACGCGGCGTGATGTCGTACTGGAAGGTCAGCGACGGCAGTACCTGGGTATCCGAATTTTTACCGTACAGCGTGGAAACGACTTCGGATTCATCCAGCACCGTACTGTTGGTGGTCAGGCTGCTGAGGTTGTCCGGCTTCATCGACTGATGCACAACGCGCACGCCCGGGATAATCGCGAAGTTGTGACCGTCGACGATCGAAGTTGATCTGATCCTGGACGAACGCGCCCAGCGTGTAGCTGCTGGAGTCCGCTTCCGGCTGCATGATTGCGCTGAAGGTGCTCGGCACCGGCGACTGGCTGAACGGACGCTCGGTTTTGCTGGTGCTGGCGTTGAAGCCGGCGCTCAGATCGTGGCGGCCAAGGGTTTTCGCCAGCGCATTCTGGATGCCCCAGGTGTCGGTGTCATAGTTGGAGTTGACCGTTTCCAGCGCCAGCGAGGTGCTGTCCGGCATATAGGTCCAGTCGTGGGCTTCGGTATGCTGATAGAAAACTTTGGTGGACATGCTGTCCAGCCACGCCATTCATTGGCGTCCAGTCATCTTTCAGGCTGATGCCCCAGCGGCGCGCTCTGGGTGGTCTGTTGCGCCGTACCGATGATTGCGCTGCCCGCGCTGTCCCAGGCGTCGTAATGGGTATGGTTGGTCTTGTGGTAGTAATCCAGCGTGGTGGTCAGTTTGTGCGCATCGGTCGCCTGCCAGATACCGGAGGCCATCATCGCATCGGAGTGCCAGTTTGCCGGGTACGCGTCGATCGTACCGCTGTTGTTGCGGGTCTGCTGGCCGTCACGACGGCTGTAAACAAAGACGCCGCGCAGGGTGTCATCGCCGCCCGCTGCCGTCAGGCCGTTGTGCCAGCTGCGATCGGCAGAATCATAATCGCGTCTGGTAGCCAAAGTACGTCTCTTTCCCCGCATGCAGGTAGTCGTCCGCCGATTTGGGCTGGAACGAGACGTTGCCGCCGATAGAGGTATTGGCGTTATCAATGGCGGTCGCGCCAGAATGAATATCAACGTTACCGTACATGTACGGGTCGATATAGTCGCGGCCAATACCGAAGGAGTTCAGGCCTGCACGGCTGACATAGCTGCGCCCGGTGGCGTCCGGTTGCGGAATGCCGTCAACGTCGATACCGACACGGTTGCTTTCCAGGCCACGGATGTTGTAACCGGTATAGCCGCCACGGTCGAAGCCGCTTTTGCCATTGCCGGAGCCGCCGCTGGCGCCGGTCGCGCTGATCAGCGGTTCATAGCGCATGATCGAGCCGAAGTCGTTCGCGCCTTTGTTTTGCAGATCCTGGGCGCTCACCGAATGGTTGCTGCCCGCTTTGAGTACCGGTGCCGGTGCGGTGACAACCATCTCCTCGGCATTGTCCTGCGTGCTGATCGGTCGATGGTCGGTGTACGTTACGTATCAGCCGCCAGAGCGGAGGTCTGATACAGTGCTGCGAGCAGTGAAGTAACCAGGATGCTTTTGCGAAACGGCACCTGGGAAAATTGCGATGTACCCATATTTTTTGCAAGCCTTAGAATTTATTAGTATCAGGCTCACGCGCTTGCTTCCAGTTTTTTTATTGAGTGACCGTCTGTCCGCACACGACAGCGTTAGTTCACTTTTGTTTTCTGATCGCGAATAATAATGATAATAATTATCACTTGCAACAACTTCACAATTTCTTCACTTTTCACGCCATTCTTTTGGCTACACTTGCGCAACCTTTCACTCTTCACGGTTAACACAATGATGACAACAAAACCTGCCATTACCCTTCAGTACTGCTCCCAGTGCAACTGGATGCTGCGCGCCAGCTGGATGGCGCAGGAGCTGCTGCACAGCTTCAGCGCCGACCTCGGCTCCGTCACCCTGATACCCGGCACCGGCGGCATTTTTGTGATTGATATCGACGGGCATGCTCATTTGGGAACGCAAAAAGGACGGGGGCTTCCCGGATGCTGCAGAGTTAAAACGCCGCGTTCGGGATTACTGTTTCCCGGAGAAAGCGTTGGGGCATCTGGAGAAAAAGAGAGATCACACGATTGACGAGAGACATCCCGCTGAGGAAATGCAGGGAAACGATGACAGTCCCGGTGCACTGTTTCACCGGGACGGATACTGAAAGACAACTTATTCCTGGCTGACCGATCCTAGACGGCTGACAGATTATCCGGCCAGGCCGGTACGCTGGCGCGCACGATGTTACGACCCGCATGTTTTGCCTCATAGAGGGCATCATCCGCCGCCTGAATCAGGTGACCGTAATCCGTGTGGTTGCGCCGATTGTGGCTGGCAACGCCGATACTGACACTGACAATCCCCGCCGGAGCATTCGCGTGTGGCAGCGCGAGACTTTGCACGCTGGCGCGCAGTTTCTCCGCGACCTCTACCGCGTCGGCAGAGCGCATTTCAGGCAACAACGCGCAAAACTCTTCGCCGCCGTAGCGAAACAGCAAGTCAGCTACTGCGCGGCAGTGCATTGCGCATCGCTGCTGCCACTTGCTGCAGACAGAGGTCCCCCTGCTGGTGACCGTAGCGATCGTTGTAACGCTTAAAATGATCAACATCGATCAGCAGCAAAGAGAGCTGTTTGCTATTGCGCTTACTGGCCCGCCACTCTTTGTCGATACAGACATCGAAGTAGCGACGGTTGCCCACCCCGGTCAGGCCATCGGACAAGGACTGAGACAGCAGGACATGAGCCTGTTCACGCAGTAACGACTCGCGCCGCACCGCCATGCTGACATCGACAATCTGAATCAGACGCGTAACGTTCACTGCTCCCCCAGCGGCACAATGGTGACCGCCTGGCTCAGACGCTGACCGCGGCTGTCGCCGGGTCCGCAAACAGCGGGAACGGCGAACGGTGCAGCGACTGCGACAACAGCGCCGGAAGATTGTGACTGATGCGCTTGCTTAAGTGCGACGCCGACGCGGTGGTTGCGCAGGTCCGGGAAGACGGTGAAGAAATCCTGACCACGCGTATCGCTCGCCGCTGCGTCCTGTGTGTGTTTCTAACCAAGCGTTCCACAGCGTAATGCGGTAGTTCGCATCCACAACTATCACCCCAAGGCTCAGGGCGGAAAATGCATCCAGTAACAGCTTGTCTTTCATCGTTATTATAATCCGTCAGGGACCATACCGGATTCCAGGCGCGCAATGTACAGCCTGACTTGTTCGCGCAGATCGCGCAGCGCCGACATGTCGAGGATAAAGGCCAGATAGCCCTCGATCTGCTTACGCTCCAGCGCAGAAATCGATGCGTAGCATAAGCACCGACGGATTCGTTTCATCATGCGTAAGGGTTGAGGATCTCCTCACTACTGCCGACACGAAACACCGGCAGCGACCCTTCCAGCTCTTTCTGGAACATATTTGCCAGTGTGCCCACGCAGGCGTTGAGCACGATATTACCGATTTCACTCATCGCCTCGCGCTCCATCTCCCCGAGTTCATCTGCGGGGATCAGGTCGCCTACCATCATGCGAACGATTTCGAAGCTGGCGCGTTCCGGGAACATCAGAATCGCTTCAGTCGCGTAAGCCCCTTTGTACTGCTGGCTGATCCCACAGAGAGACAGACCCGCGCCCAGCTCGTCAGCGGCTTCAGAGCGGGTCGTAATACGAATGGACGGGAACGGACATGCGTACTTCTTCATTGACGATGCTGCTCATCGCCGCTGCCGCGTGCCCCACCCCGATGTTGAAAATCTCCATCAGGCTGTCCGCTTCGAGTTCCGCTCATGCTCAGTTCATCGATCATACGCTGGACTCCAGACGCGTTGAGCATGGCGTGAATATCGGCTTCTTTAATGGGTTTGGACAAGAACCCCAGCCCGAGCTGGTCGGCCTGCGCCTGAACAGAGTGCTGTACGTTAGCGGTCAGCAGCACAATGTGTGTATCCGGATGGGTTTGGCGCAGAATTGCCGCCGCAGCCAGCCCGCCCATACCCGGCATATTGACGTCGAGCAGGATCAGGTAGGGCTGTTTTTCTGCCGCCATTTCAATAGCCTGCTCGCCCGTTGCAGCCTCAACAATGTTCCAGTCCTTATGCAGGCTCAGCACATACTGTCGTGAGATCATCCGTGATAAACGACTGTCATCAACAATGAGGATATGTTTAGGCATCTTTAAAATTCTCTATTCTGGGTCAACTGGCTTAACAAATACCCGGCGATATGCAGTCCGAACGGGAAAGACTGCAATGTTCTCGCGCGTTTCAAGGGTCTCAATCTCAACGTTCAATACTGCCGCGACAGACCTTTTCAGCGTCATATTTCCGTTAGGTACACTATTCATCGGCAAAGAAACGTAATTAATTAGCCCTTAAGTGAAAGAAGCCAGGAAATTACTGGCGGTATCCACACTAGCAGAAGATTTATTCGCCAAATGAGGCGGTGGCAGAGTAATGGTGAGGTAAATGATGGGCAGAATGCGAAGTGATATGTGACACCATGCGGTTAATTTGGATTTCCAACGGACGGAATAAGCGCAAAAACCATAGACCCGATAAGCTTGCGCCATCGAGCAAGAAGCGGTCAGGTTAGCGGAGCATCTCTGCTCCGCTGTGTTGGTTTCCCCTGGTGTAGCAATAAATAATTAATAGAAGCCCATGGCTGACCCGCTATAACTAACCAGCAGGTTCTTTATTTGTTGGTACTGACTGAGTGCCATTTTGTGTGTTTCACGGCCAACGCCGGAATTTTTGTAGCCTCCGAATGCGGCGTGAGCCGGGTAGAGATGGTAACAGTTGGTCCACACGCGACCGGCTTTAATGCCGCGCCCCATACGCCATGCGCGGTTAATGTCCAGCGTCCAGACGCCCGCCCCGAGGCCATACTCGGTGTCGTTCGCCAGTTTCAGCGCTTCAGCTTCATCTTTGAAAGTAGTGATACCAATGACGGGTCCGAAGATCTCTTCCTGGAAGCAACGCATCTGGTTGTGGCCTTTAATCAGCGTGGGCTGAATGTAGAAGCCGTTACCCAGTTCATCGCCGTGGGCCACGTGCGCGCCGCCGGTAATGATCTCGCCACCCTCTTCACGGGCGATATCGATATACGAGAGAATTTTGTCGTACTGTTCGCGGGAAGCCTGCGCACCGATCATCGTGTCGGTATCAAAGGGGTCGCCTTTACGGATGTTTTCCATACGCGCCAGCACTTTTTCCACGAACTGCGGGTAGATGGACTCCTGCACCAGCACACGCGATGGACAGGTACAGACCTCGCCCTGGTTGAAGAAGCCCAGCACCACGCCTTCAATGGCTTTATCAACGTAACCTTCGTCACCGTTCAGCACGTCTTCAAAGTAGATGTTCGGCGATTTACCGCCCAGCTCAACGGTACTTGGAATAATGTTTTCTGCCGCACAGGACAGAATATGTCGCCCGATAGACGTCGAACCGGTAAAGGCAATTTTCTCAATACGCTTGCTGCGTGCCAGCGGCTCACCGGCTTCGGTACCAAAGCCGTGCACCACGTTCAACACCCCTTTTGGTAACAGGTCGCCAATCAGCTCCATCAGTACACAAATCCCCAGCGGTGTTTGTTCTGCTGGTTTGAGAACTACGCAGTTACCGGCTGCCAGCGCCGGGGCCAGTTTCCAGGCTGCCATCAGTAACGGGAAGTTCCACGGGATAATCTGCCCGACCACGCCCAGCGGCTCGTAAATATGGTAAGCCACGGTGGTGCTGTCGATCTCCGCCGCCGTCCCTTCCTGCGCACGAATACAGCCGGCGAAATAACGGAAGTGATCGACCGCCAGCGGCAGGTCAGCATTGAGGGTTTCGCGGATCGGTTTGCCGTTGTCCCAGGTTTCAGTCAGTGCCAGCAGCTCCAGATTTTGCTCAATACGATCGGCAATCGCCAACAGCACATTACCGCGATCCTGCGCGCTGGTTTTACCCCAGGCCTCGGCGGCAGCATGGGCAGCATCCAGCGCTTTATCAATGTCTTCTGCGCCCGAACGTGGGAACTCGGCAATAACCTGCCCGGTCACGGGGGAGGTATTGGAGAACCAACGCCCTTCGACCGGGTCGACAAACTCACCGCCGATGTAATTGCCATAACGCTGCTTAAAGGAGACTTTCGCGCCGACAAGGCCAGGATGAACGTATTTCATTAGATGTTCCTCTCTTTATTATGGGTACAGGTGAGGCTCGTCAGAGTATCGGTACAAGCTTTAATAAGCAGTTCTTATGCCAGGAATGGGAAAGGAACATCAATTCTTATTTATAAGTTTAAAAACAGCAGGTTAATAGAGTTCACCAGGGCTGAATCTTTCATTCGTGGAAATAAAGTATGGGATTCTCTTCATGAACTGTGTCGTGTGTCGCTACATGTGCGACACCAATATGCTACACATTTGTAACATCTCAGTTTATGGAGTGAGCCATGCCGCAACGCCCACTGTCTTCAGCCCTCATCCAGCACAACGCTGGATTACCCTGTCAACTGGAAGACTCCTGGCAACGCAGCCTGAACTATGGACTGACCCGCGATGACGACACCCAACCCTGGGTTGCAACCTCGCTGCTGAAAGATGCCCGGGCGGAAAACGCCTGGATTAGCCAACTCGTTGCGCCACTGCTCACGCGCCTGCGCCCGGATCTTGCTCGTCACCCGTCAATTATGGTGATGTCGGATGCGGCAGGTCTGGTGCTGGAAACCCACGGCAACACCGACTTTTTGCACAAAGCGCAACGCTACGCACTCGCGCCGGGTAACCTGTGGGGCGAGCATGCACGCGGGACCAATGCCATCGGTACCGCGCTTGCTCTGCAACGCCATTGTGAAGTCTCCGGCGGTGAACACTACCTCAGCCGCAACGCCGGACTGTTTTGTTCCGCGTCACCGGTGTTTCGCCCGGACGGGCACATTGCTGGCGTACTGGATATCTCGACCCCGGCACAGCTGCCTCGTCACGATGCCGCCGCCTTTATCCGCCGAGCCGTCTGCGAAATCGAACATGCATGGACCACCAGTGCGGTGGGCGCAAACCGCTGGTTGCTGAGTCTGCATCAGGACGCGAACGTGTTGAATTCTGCCCATGAACTGCTGCTTATCTTTGAAGATGAGACGTTACTCGGTGCCAACAAGCTGGCAATAGATGCATTCTCGCTTACCCAGGGACACTTTGGCACAACAGATCTTAATGCCTTGTTCCCTGGCGCAATCCTGCAGGCAGGCCAGGGTATGCTGGATGCGGCCAACCGCCAGCGCTACTTCGTTCGCCAGACAGCACCTGAACGGCGCTACAGTGGTCGCGGCGTCACCCGCCCCGCGCCTGTCGTCTCACCGGAGAAAGAGAAAGCGCTGCGTATACTCAACGCCGGGATTTCGCTGTGCGTGACGGGTGAAACAGGCAGCGGGAAGGAGTATCTGGCGCGAGAACTTCATGGCAAAAGCCAGTGGTGCAACGGCAATTTTGTCGCGATTAACTGTGCGGCATTACCGGAAAACCTGATTGAATCTGAGTTGTTTGGCTATGTGCCGGGTGCTTTCACCGGTGCTAATCCGAAGGGGTATATCGGCAAATGCCGTGAGGCCGATGGCGGGATTTTATTTCTTGATGAGATTGGCGACATGCCGTTGAGTCTGCAAACTCGATTGTTACGGGTTCTGCAGGAGAAAAAAGTGACTCCGCTGGGTTCAAACACCACCTGGAACGTCAATTTTGCTTTGGTCTGTGCGACTCACCAGGATTTGGCGGAGCGTGTCCAGTCAGGGGCATTTCGTGAAGACCTGCTCTACCGGATTCAGGAGTTCCAGTACCGCATTCCACCGCTGCGTGAATGGTCAAATATCACCAGTTTTATTCACACGCTATGGCAGGGATTGGGGGCCGCAGGGCGTCGTATAACGCTGAGCGATGACGTGGTGTCCGCCCTTTCCCGCCGCCTCTGGCCGGGAAATGTTCGTCAGTTAATCAGTCAATTACGGGTTTTGATGGCGCTGGCAGATGATGGCGACGAGATTATGCTGGCTGACTTACCCGGCGAACCGGTACCAGAGCGTATTCCGGTCATTCTGCCTGCTGAACCTGAGGAGGAGATGGCCATCCAGGAAGCACTGGGCAACATGAGCCTGGCGGCGAAGAAACTGGGGATTTCCCGGAGTACACTTTACCGCCGCCTGGAGAAGCGCCAGACGGCAGGTTGATATCAGGCACTCACCGGCAGCGCATCCAGCCATTGCCCAACCACCTGGCGCGCCGCGCTGGACAGTTTAGCGCTGTAACGGGTGGCCTCTTCGCGTAGCGTGCGCGGGTCAATACCCGCATGGCTCAGTTCGCAAGCATGCCCCACCAGCCAGCTTTCCAGCCCCGCCGCCGTGACTTCGAGGTGGAACTGGAAGCCCAGGGCATAATTGCCAACGCTGAACGCCTGGTTGTCGCACACATCGCTACTGGCAAGCAACGTCGCCGTTTCCGGGATCTCGAATTTGTCGCCGTGCCAGTGCAGGACCGGGAGATTATTGAGTGGCGCAAAATAGTCGGGCGCGCTTTCGCTGACGGTAATCGGTGCGTAGCCAATCTCCTTCACACCCATCGACGCGACGCTGGCCCCCAGCGCGGTTGCCATCATTTGTGCGCCAAGGCAGATGCCTAACACCGGCTTCCCGGCGGCCAGTCGTTCACGGATGATCCGCAGCTCGGTCTCCAGGAAGGGATAAAGATGCTGCTCGTAGACGCCAACAGGCCCCCCCAGCACAATCAGCAGATCGTCTTTGAGGGCATCAAAGGATGCGAGGGACTGAACAGGCGTATCAATGCAGCGCCAGCGATACCCTTTCGCCAGCAAGGTTTCGCTCAGGGAATCCAAATCCTCGAAAGGCACATGTCGAAATACAACGGCTGTCTTCATAGCTGAGATCCATCCTTTTCGTAAGCGTAAATCGTTAACCTATGTGTTCAGCATACCTAATATTACCTGGTTAAGAATTTACTAATGTGCGCAGATGCGATCCCGGTGAGCTATTTTTACGTTAGGTGATTAAAAAGGCAGGATTATTCAATTGGTTGTTGTCCCTCTTTTTTGTCGAGCCAGGTCAGCAGGGCATCCAATGCCGGGCATAACGCCTGGCCCCATTCAGTCAAACGATATTCCACCTTCGGCGGCACTTGCGGGTAGAGCATGCGACTGACAATACCGTCTGCTTCCAGTTGGCGTAATTGCTGTGCCAGCATTTTTTGTGAAATCGCCGGGATCAGTTTTTCCAGATCGGAATAACGCTGCACTTTGCCATCAAAAAGGTGAAAGATAATCAACAACTTCCACCGTCCCTCTAATAAAGAAAAAGCTGCTTCAACATCTTCTGCTGCCGTGGCTGGCGTATATAACTTACCCATCAGAGACCTACTTAATTTTCCGTGCGTTCTTGTAATACATTCAGTTTAAATTCAAAATTATTTCAACAGCCAGATTAATTATCTCAAATAATAAAATTCGTCTTCATCGGTTCAGTGTTCTGGATATTTCGCGAAAGACACTGTCCGCAAATAATGGAGCGAGAAATAATGGCAATGACACTGGATTTAACCGGCAAACGCGTATTGATTACCGCTGGTACGAAAGGCGTGGGTGAAGCCACTGTGGCGTTCTTCCAGCAGGCAGGCGCAAAAGTAATGACCACGGCGCGTCATGTTCCCACCGCAACGCCTGCGGACATTTTTGTTGATGCCGATTTGTCGACGTATGACGGGTGTGAAACCGTAGTCGCCGAAGTGGAGAGGCACTGGGGAGGGGTGGATGCGATTGTCCATGTGCTGGGCGGTTCATCCGCACCAGGAGGCGGCGTACAGGCACTGGATGAGGCGCAGTGGCAACAGGAGTTTAATCTTAATCTGTTGCCCGCCGTACGGCTGGACAGAGCCTTACTGCCGGGGATGCTGACGCAGGGAAAAGGGGTGATTGTACACGTCACGTCAATCCAGAATAGGCTACCGCTTCCCGAATCCACAACGGCTTACGCTGCAGCTAAAGCGGCGCTTTCGGCCTATAGCAAGTCGCTGTCAAAAGAGGTGACGCCAAAGGGCATTCGTGTGGTGCGTGTGTCGCCCGGTTGGGTGGAAACCGACGCCGCGGTAGCACTGGCAGAACGGTTAGCGCAGCAAGCCGACACGGATTATGAAGGTGGCAAACAGATAATCATGGATGCACTGGGCGGTATTCCGCTGGGTCGTCCTTGTAAACCTGAAGAGGTCGCCGCACTGATTGCTTTCCTGGTCTCTCCGTTCGCTTCGGCCATTAGCGGAACGGAATACGTTATCGACGGGGGAACGATCCCGGTGGTGTGAGAGCCACTTCAGTCGTGCTTCGTTGCCAGACAACATGACCGCTTGTTGGCTTATAAAGCAAGCGGTTATCTCCTCGCTGTTCTTCCCAATATGGCTTCCCGGTTGGTACCACGTCCGCCAGACGGATCCTGTATGTCTATACTGAACCACTGTCATTATTTATTTGGGAGGTAGAATGGCTTATTTGCTACAAATGAACATCATTTCGGTATTAATGTCGCCCACATTCTGGATCAATCTGGCCATTGTGTTTTTTATCACGCTGATCACTTATTGGGTCACGAACCGCCTACTTGATCTCCTCTATAAGACCATTCATCGTGCAGGTAAAAACAACGCTCGTTTTGAGCGGATGGGTTCAGTGGCTTTCGATACGCTGAAAAAAACCAATAAGTTGCTTATGCTATTTGCCGCTTTTCTTTTCAGTCTGCGGTTTGTCGCCTTGCCTGAACGCTTATTCTCTACCCTTTCGCACGCCTGGTTCGTCGTGGTCGCCATTCAAATGGCCATTTGGCTCGATCAGGGCGTGCAGTCATGGATGCGCCATTTACTCTACTCTCCAGGCACCAATAAAAACCCGGTTACGCTGGTCATTCTGGGCATGATATTGCGCACCTTTGTCTGGGCCATCATGCTCCTCTCGGTGCTCGCCAATGCGGGTGTGGATATTACAGCATTGATAGCCAGCCTCGGCGTCGGCGGTATTGCCATTGCACTTGCCGTTCAGACGGTGCTGAGCGATGTGTTTGCTTCACTCTCTATTGGTTTTGATAAGCCCTTCGAGATTGGCGACTTTATTGTGTTTAACGATGTAGCAGGTACGATCGAACATATTGGGTTAAAAACAACCCGAATTCGCAGTCTTAGTGGTGAACAAATTGTTTGTGCAAACGCGCAATTATTGCAGCAGACCATTCACAACTATAAACGAATGCAGACGCGGCGCATTGTGTTTACCTTCGGCGTGTCGATTACAACCCCACCGGAAAAATTGCGTATCATTGGCGATCTGGTGAAAAAAATCGTTACCGATGTGGGTGAAACAAAATTCGATCGTGCTCACTTGTTGGACTTCAATAAAGATCGTTTGACCTATGAAGTCGTTCATATTGTCAATACCGCGGACTACAATAAATATATGGATGTGCAGCAGGAGATTAATATCCGCATTATTGAAAACCTGGCGAATCATGATATCGAACTCGCCCTTCCCTCGCTTATTGTGCGTTCCCCGCTGAGGGTTACACCGGAGTCGGGTGTATTAAGGTCGGCGAGTATTTTTTAAGTCGGTTACAGTTTGGTGGTGGCTAAATGTGGCCACCACGGCTAATTATTCCTAACAGCCCAAAGCCATGAAGAAACTTTGTGCGTGGCTACTCGTCACTATCAGCTTACTAACTGCGCCGCTGATCAGCTTGCCCCCAGCGGAGAAAACCTCGTAACTGCTAATGCTCACCACCCAAGAGCATAGTTGCATCGATGCACAGCACATTCTGGATGGTATTGCGGGCGCTTCAGGACGTTGTTTCAGATATTAAAATATGGTCAGGCGTACCTATTTGCCGCGTATTATGGCATAGGCACATGCATACCAGAGATTATTCTGGCGTGATAAACAATCAAAAGATTCGGAAAAGCACCAGTTTTTCAGATTCGTATATATCTCCGACCTGTCATTGAACTGGAAAGAACTTATGATATCCTCTCCAGTTCAAAAGACTAAATAGCAATTATTTTTTCTTTAGCATAACCAACAGGCCAATGACCCGAATAATAAAGGTTAACAATCTCCTCCCATCTATTCCCTAGGCCAAGGTAATGTTCAGAAACATATTGCCTAAAAGCAAAGCATATGCCATTTTTCGCAGCCAGGCTGAAGTCATGTGGTGCACAAATAAAATTATCCTTAGAGACCTCTTTTATTGAATTCATTATAGCCTTGTTGATTTTAATTCTAAGATCAACAATGTCTTTAGGATTGTTTATTTTTTTATAAAATGGGTCATCTTGTGTTGGAGACGTTGGAAGCCACTCAGTGCCTGCATAGTATCCTTTAAAATCGATATCAGAAGGATGTACGAAAACCTTACATACACCTTCGATCAAAATAACATTTTCATCCTGGATATCAGGCACACCCATACTCGAAAAAAAACTCGCCTTCTCGATCTCATTCAAGATCTCATCAAAACTTTTCATATTATAACCTCAAATCTGTTATGGTTCCTGGTGGCAAAGCCTTTCTACTTTGTTGAATTGTAGTACGAAGCACCCCACCTGCTGCATGTGGACCTTCTATTCCAGGCAATGAATGATTTGGTAATGAACCATTTGTTGGCATTAAATTCCACCATTTATTAGCACCACCACTTTCTAATGGAATGATATGATGTGGTGTTGCCCCCGTAGGCCAAGCTCTTCCAGTGTTTATTTCCCATTGACTCATGAGGTATTTTTGGTCTCTTATAAACTCTTTTCGGACTGACTTGTTCTGGAAAACGCTGCGCCTTTGTACTTTAGGTAAATTCCCCTTTAATATCTGTGCTTGCTTTGGTGTTATATGCCCACCTGGTGATGCAACCTTATTAGCATCATTGATAATACGGTCATGGGTTGAACACTTCATCAATCCCCACGGATCCACCCATCCCAACGCATTTGGCGCGTACTGGTAGAGGTTTATCCCCCCCGCCAACCCTATCGGGTCCTGCTGGGTGAAGCGTCCGCTATCCGGGTCGTAGTAGCGGAAAAGATTGTAGTGCAGCCCGGTTTCTCGATCCAGGTATTGCCCCTGCATTCGCAGGTTTTGCGGATAATCCGTCGCCTTGTGCGGCATCTCACGCAGCAACTTGCCCCAGGCACTGTTCTGCCCTTCCCAACGCAATTCACCTTCGTTATCCGTCATCCGCTCGGGCGTGCCGTTGGGCTGACAATGGAACCAGAAAATGTCCGGCGAGTCGGTGCCATCAATACGCGCCAGCGGCTCGTAGCTCTCCTGGTCGCTGTAGACGTAGGTTAATGGAACGTCAGCGTGGATCTCCTGGAGCAGGCGGAAGCCTTCCCACAGGAACAGCGTTGTAACGCGCTTACTCATCGGCTGACCACCGAGCAGTTGCTGACGAGTTTTGCTGATACGCCTGCCCAGCGGGTCGTAACGGAAACTGACCTGCGTCTGCGGTTTATTGCGATCGCGCGGTTGGCTTATCACATCCGTCAGGCGATGCTCACCATCATAACGGTATGTCCAGCGGGTCTGTCCGTTGTCTTTGAACGTCGTGCGACCGTGGATATCGTACTGCCACTGGATGCCATTTAACCGGGTGGGAAGCGCTTGTTTAGTTCACTGAACAACAGCGACTAAATAAAAATAAGCCGGAAAGATCAAGGGATCTTTTCCGGCTTTATTTTTCACAAACGGCTATAAATACTTTTTAATTCTACAGCATATTTTTTGTGATTAGGAATCCGCAATGCCTTTAAATAAACATCGAGACCTTTTGGGTTGTTTTTTTAAAAAATAATACTTAATTAAATATCCGATTAGAAAATTCTTATATGACGGAAGCACTTCTATTGTTTCGCTTTTATCCTCGTCATTATCCTCATAGTAGTCATCGTCATCATCTTGTATCTCATTTTGATGCAACTCTATAAATCTTATGATTTTATCATCATCATCATAAAGTTCATTTAACTCAGAAAGACCAATCCCAGCTTTATTAAGACAACCTGCATCAATATTAAAAACCTGACTTGGAATATTCCCCTCCCGCAACGTAAATGATAACGAACACACTGCCTTATCTAATAAATTCAAATAACTATCAGTTGAGATATAATTCTTAACATCTATTGTCGTCACCATGAGTTCGTTCCTTTAATAATTCGTATTAAGTCGTAACCGGTATGTCGATATGGATCCATTGAAGCATGACCCCACGGCGTAGCCTTCTCAAGATTCCATAATTCATGAGCTTTCTGAGAACCACCTCGCTGAGGTAAATATTTATGGTGTATTTCCATTGATACATTTTTCATTTCAAATATTTGTTTTTTATGGTTAAAGACTTCAATTCGCATCTTAGGAGCAAGGCCATTACTCATCCTGTCTAAATTTCTCTGCGAATATTTTGTTGGATTAATCTTTGCTTCATTTTTCCAAAAATCTTTTCTTGCCGTGCTCCAACATTTAAGCCCCCACGGATCCACCCATCCCAGCGTATTTGGCGCGTACTGGTAGAGGTTTATTCCCCCGCCAGCCCTATCGGGTCCTGCTGGGTGAAGCGTCCGCTGTCCGGGTCGTAGTACCGGAAAAGATTGTAGTGCAGCCCGGTTTCTCGATCCAGGTATTGCCCCTGCATTCGAAGGTTTTGCGGATAATCCGTAGCCTTGTGCGGCATCTCACGCAGCAGCTTGCCCCAGGCACTGTTCTGCCCTTCCCAGCGCAGTTCACCTTCGTTATCCGTCATCCGCTCGGGCGTGCCGTTGGGTTGGCAGTGGAACCAGAAAACTTCCGGCGAGTCGATGCCATCAATACGCACCAGCGGCTCGTAGCTCTCCTGGTCGCTGTAGACATAGGTCAATGGAACGTCATCGTGGATCTCCTGCAGCAGGCGGAAACCTTCCCACAGAAAAAGCGTTGTAACGCGCTTGCCCATCGGCTGACCACCGAGCAGTTGCTGACGGGTTTTGCTGATGCGCCTGCCCAGCGGGTCGTAACGGAAACTGACCTGCGTCTGCGGTTTATTGCGATCGCGCGGTTGGCTTATTACATCCGTCAGGCGATGCTCACCATCATAACGGTATGTCCAGCGGGTCTGGCCATTGTCTTTGAACGTCGTGCGACCGTGGATATCGTACCGCCACTGGATGCCATTTAACCGGGTGACGCGGTTATGGCGCACGCTCTGTTGCAAACTGTCATCCAGCGGATTGCTTGCCGCATCCCAGCGCCACTGCTCCTGGCCAGGGAGCGTGCCATCCTGCTCCAGCAACCTGCCCGCGCTGTCATACTGCCAGTTCGACCAGCTAAATGGATTGTCATCACGCTCTTCGCGTACCAGATTATTGCGATAGTCGTAGTCCCAACGGCGCGACCAGCGCCTCGGTGCCGGGTGTTGTGCGTTGCCCGCAAACACGTCACGACGCTGCACACGGCCCAGGCGGTCGTATTCGCTGCGAGTGCTCAGCAGCCCCTGCGTGCGGCTGGTCAAAAGGTGACGTTCGTCACGGGTAAACTAATAGCTTATCGTGAACACGGTGAACAACACACGAAGGAAACTGGCAAATGTGTGCAGAAGGGAAAGATTACATAATTAAAGATGGCGATATGCTGAACTTCCTATTTAACGTTTGGTTTGTTATGAATGAAAAAACCCACGTTAGGCGTGGGTTTTTCTTTATACCGAACAAGTTTCAGAACAGTTAAAAACTATAGCATAAATATACTATTACTTTCTTTATCCATACTTAGACTTCCTAACGCTCCAAGATCTAAAGAATAAATCTCATCAGTTCCTTTGTTTAAATCCAAAAAGTATCCCAGATCACCATCTTGACCAATCAATAAAACGTCAGGTTCAATTTGTTGGATTGTGTATGTATTATTTCTTTCAAGCAAATCAAAACAATTGAAAATATAAAGCTGGTCGCCATTTGCTCGTTGAATTTCATAAGCATCAGAATCCTTGACATTATCAACCATGAAGCGCTTGTACTCCGAAGGTAATGACGAGTTCACGAGTTTTTCAATTTTATTTAACTGATCAATTAAATCTTTTTTTTCCATACCGGATTACCTATAAATGAATAAGTTAGATATCAAAGTGAACATTATTATCATTAGACTCTCTCAATTGGTCAAAATATTTATAAGAATCACTAATCGCTTTCCTTGCCTGCTGCTTTGGAACACCTGCATCAATCATTTCTTTGTAACTGATATGAAACTCTTGTTTCAATGTCGTATCCCAACCGCCAGGCAAAGCTCTACGACTTCGTTGAGCAGAACTTATATTAGCATGTGGACTGCCTGATGCAGATTTAAGTAACGTAGCAGGTGCAGTATTTCTCTGGTAATCGTTTATTCTTTTCTTAGCCCAAGCGTCTTGTATTGGATGGTGACTTTGCACAAATCCATCATTTTTACTATTTGTATGGCCCAACGCTCTGTTTGCACCTGGAGAAAGTTTACCATGTGGATCAACATCACCAGCTCTATATCCATTCGGTGCTTTACATCTCGATAATCCCCACGGATCCACCCAACCCAACGCATTTGGCGCGTACTGGTAGAGGTTTATCCCCCCCGCCAACCCTATCGGGTCCTCCTGGGTGAAGCGTCCGCTGTCCGGGTCGTAGTAGCGGAAAAGATTGTAGTGCAGCCCGGTTTCCCGATCCAGGTATTGCCCCTGCATTCGCAGGTTTTGCGGATAATCCGTAGCCTTGTGCGGAATCTCACGCAGCAACTTGCCCCAGGCACTGTTCTGCCCTTCCCAGCGCAATTCACCTTCGTTATCCGTCATCCGCTCGGGCGTGCCATTGGGCTGGCAGTGGAACCAGAAAATTTCCGGCGAGTCGGTGCCATCAATACGCGCCAGTGGCTCGTAGCTCTCCTGGTCGCTGTAGACATAGGTCAATGGAACGTCAGCGTGGATCTCCTGGAGCAGGCGGAAGCCTTCCCACAGGAACAGCGTTGTAACGCGCTTACCCATCGGCTGACCACCGAGCAGTTGCTGACGAGTTTTGCTGATGCGCCTGCCCAGCGGATCGTAACGGAAACTGACCTGCGTCTGCGGTTTATTGCGATCGCGCGGTTGGCTTATCACATCCGTCAGGCGATGCTCACCATCATAACGGTATGTCCAGCGAGTCTGACCATTGTCTTTTTCGGTGGTGCGTCCGTGGATGTCGTACTGCCACTGGATGCCATTTAACCGGGTTACGCGGTTGTGACGCACGCTCTGCTGCAAACTGTCATCCAGCGGATTACTTGCGGCATCCCAGCGCCACTGCTCCTGGCCGGGGAGCGTGCCATCCTGCTCCAGTAACCTCCCAGCGCTGTCATACTGCCAGTTCGACCAGCTAAAAGGATTGTCATCACGCTCTTCGCGTACCAGATTATTGCGATAGTCGTAGTCCCAACGGCGCGACCAGCGCCTCGGTGCCGGGCGTTGTGCGTTGCCCGCAAACACGTCACGACGCTGCACACGGCCCAGGCGGTCGTACTCATTTCGGCTGGTCAACAACCCCTGGCTGCGGCTCACTTCCCGGTGAAGTTCATCACGGGTGAAATCACTGATGGGAAGGTTATCCAGCGCCAGGCTCAACAGGTGCCCGCTGCCGTAATAGAAGTACTTGAGGTTGCGCCCGTCAGGAAGTTGCACCGACGTCCGGTTGTTCAGGGCATCATAGGTCCAGCCCAGTGTGCCATTTTCACCCTCTTCGCCGATGACCCGCCCTAATGCGTCGTAGCGGAAGCAAATTTCCTGCTCAGCGGCCTGACTCCAGACGCCCTCACCCAGCGGTGGATGCTGGGCTACCCGTTCAATCTGTCCGGCATCAGAGTAGTGATACCGTGTTAGCCCCTCAGGGGAGGTGCGCGCAATAAGTTGCCCGGTTGCATTCCAGCGAAAGCCATGCGCAATGGCCTCCGGGTGCCCGGCGGCGAAGGTGCGCTCGATCGTGCGTCCGCAGGCGTCATACGCATAGCGCGTTGCCACACCATCCAGCCCGGTTTCCGCTAACAGGAGTGAATCCGCACCCCACTCGAACCGGTACGCTTCACCGTTCTCGTTATGTAGCGCAGTCAGGCGATTACGGCTGTCCCACTGCCGACGGATAGCCTCACCGAGCGCATTACGACTGGCAACGAGTCGACCCGTCGCATCGTATTCAAACTCCTGGCGCTTACCGTCCGGGGTGATATGGAATTCAGGCAGGCCACGCGTGTTCCAGCCAATCGACTCCTGCCAGCCTTCCGCGCGTTCAAGTTGCAGCGGGCGACCTGCGGCGTCGTACTGATACCGCGTCTCTTCACCATCTGCGGTCTCAACGGCTTTCAGCCAGCCACGCGGGTGATAGCGATAACGCGTGGTACGGCCGGAACAATCGGTTTCAGTTATGATCTGGCCCGCATCATTAAAGGCCTGGCGACGGGTATTCCCTCCCGCATCCACCTCTTCAATGACCTGCCCAAACGCATCACGGCGCAGCAGCGTGGTCTGCCCCATGGGGTCAACAATGCGTCCAAGTCCAAAGTGTTCGTCATAGTAAAAACGCGTCGCTGCCCCGTTGGGTTCAGTGATAACCGTCGGCAGCGCACGCTGCACCAGCCACTGCGTGGCGCGGATATTCCCCAGCGGGTCGATCTCCTGGATACGGTTGCCCGTCTCGTCGTACACAAAGGTCGTGGTGTTGCCCAGCGGATCGATACGTTTTGTCAGCAGTTCGTTATCGTTCCATTCGTACTGCCAGCGTTCGCCGCGTTCGTCCACAAAGCAGGTGATCAGCCCCTGCGTATTCCAGAAATGCTGGCGGATGTGACCGTCATACTGCTGGACGGTGGTCAGCCCGGTGTCCAGGTCGTAGGTAAAGCGGCAGCCATCGCCGCTGCTGGTGCGGTTTTCCACCACCCGCCAGTGGTCAAACTCCTGCCAGCGGTATTCACTCTCCAGCCCACCCGGCAGGCGGTGCCAGGTCATCAAATGATCGTCGTTATAACGAAACTCGCGAGTCACCACGCCAGCCGCATCCTGCACTGCGGCCAGTTGACCGCGCGCGTCGTAGCGCCAGGTCATCAGCGGCCAGCGCTGCTCGCCATCAAAGTGGCTGGCGGAGGTGACGCGTGACGGGAAACGTTCATCTTCGTAGCGCAGCGCCACGTCGATGGCGAGCGGTTCGTCATGGATGCGCACCAGCCGTCCGTGCTCGTCCCAGCCCATCTCCAGCGCGTTGCCGTACTCGTCACTGAGTGAGGCCAGACGAAGAAGGGCCGGGTTTTTCCGTGTCGGTTTAAACAGCCGCCAGAGCGCACCGTCATCGTCGGCAATCGCCACATCGCCCTGCTCGTTACGACGAATAATCAGCCCTTCGCTGATGCTGTAAAAGGCGCTGTTGCTGGCGGGCAAGGTGAAAGTCAGCTCGCGCCCGGTGTCGTCAAACCAGGTAGCGGTCTCACCATCAAGCTGAAGATAGCTGTCAAACACGGTCGCCCAGCCCGTGCCGAACAAACCGGTTCGCGTGGTAAGACTGTTGTAACTACGTTGCCAGACCAGCGGGAAACGTCCCGGTAGTGCGAAGTCCTGTTCATTCTCATCGTTAAGGACTTTCACCCCGGTCGACGCGTGTACCGGGTTTGAGGAACCAAACACGGCACTGATGGCCATGTCAGTGAGCATACCAGCACCCGCTGAGGCAATGGCACAGGGCATGTTTTTGAGGATCGTACCGGGACGCCCGCGAATCAGCGACATGGCGATCATTGCCAGTGCCAGACCTGGCGTCTTACCGCTTTTGATGTCGCGCACGGTCAGCGTTTCACCGCCGATAATCACATCCGGGGAAACTTTCTCTGAAACGGTGGCTTCGCAGGTGGTGCGATCTTTGGCGCGGGCGGCGGGCTGGTTGTTGATGAAAACGCTCTTCGACCCTTCCGCCAGGTACTGTTGCGGCGAGTGTTTCTCGCAGTCCACAGTGTCCTGTTCTTCCGTGGACGTGCCTTCTGCCGCCGATGCGACCTGTGGCTGCCACATGTTGCTGCCAAACTGCGCCGCCATCGACAGCAGCATGCCGCCGTAGTCAGCAAAACTGGTGGGTAACTGAGGCTCCGCTGGTGGCGTGTCTCCAGGTACTTGCGTTCCGGCAGCACGGGCTGCAGGCGTCTTGTTGGTCAGCACATTATCGGAGCCGCTGGCAATTTTTCCGGCGGGCGATGGTGGGAAAATGGCGTCGCCGATGCTATTGGCGGCGTTACTGATATCGTCAGTGATGCCTGCCACGTTGGCGATGATAGAGCCGACTATTCCGCTCAGTACACAACTTGAACCCACCGCTGCGACACTTGCCGCGGCAGCCCCTGCTCCTGCCGCAGCAAGCGCCGGTGCCGCTGCCGTCGCAGCAAAAGCGACTGCGGCGCCAATCGCCGCATAGGCTACCCCTTCAGCCACAATGCTGGTGATGTCTGCAAAGATGCTGGAGTGAATAATATCGTCACCCTTACGGGCCGCGTGCTTATCGCTCATGCCTTATACATTCCGGTTGTTATTCTGACTTTTGAAATAATATTGTTGATTTTCAAATTGGGTCGAAAAGAAAATTTAAAAACAACATTACCGAAGGAGCTATGAAGGTTTTAATCTGAAAAATTTCAGATAGCAGTATTTTACTATTCTTATTTTTGGCTCGATTTTTATCTTACCGCTTCATATGCCTGTTATTTTCAAAGAATGAGTGTTTAGCAATGTGCTTATAAGTGGTACTGAGATAGAAGCTTTGTGCTTTTTTACAAGCAGAAAAAGCAAACGAACTTAAAAAATTCATGACTCTCTTGAGCAATAGAGCACACCTGCACAAAAAAAACCTATCAACTCAACAAACATTAAGATTTAAAAATATTGATAGGACTAAAGCATTTCTCACAAACACCAATAACCAACTTTCTTATTTTTAGACATAAAATCCGATCATTCATAGATTTCAATTCTTTATCTCTATCCCAAAGTTCAATCGGTGACTCTAACGGTAATCCAATATTTTGCATATCCTCCCCCTCAAGATAATAATGACACACCCCCGTTTGCTTGCCACCATCAACGGTATGCACAATGATGTGGAAAAAGCTATAATCAGATAAATATTGGTTATCATTAAGAATGTTCTTTATCTTTCGAGAAACATAAATGCCTTCTGGTTCATTATGAATCTTGCATAAACCCAACATGATTACATTCCTTTCTTATATTTTTTATCGACAAAACTCCCATTGCCTGAAATGACATATCTTCATTGCTCCTTTCGGTATACCAGTCTCACCCTACCCCAATGCTTTCATTACGCGGACAAGGCGGTTTTTGGTCCTTACATCGTAGATAATTAAATAAACCACCAAAAAAAATAGCAACCCTCACGTCCTGGGAATTAAAAAACCAGCCAGCCAACACTACAAAGTTTTGGGATTCATTTCACCATAACTTTAATTCACCCAAAGGGGCAAAACAGTCGTCACATACAGTTTTTAAAAGAGGTCGCATCTCAAATATCTTTTTTCGATCATTCCACTCTCTCAGAACATAGTCTCTGTCAACAAGATGAACCTCTGATTTAAGAGGGAGGTTTAAAAATAACACATCTTCTTTTTCAAGATATGAATATCCGCTTTGGACTTCCTGACCATTTTCTTGTGTATGAACAACGACACGAACAAATGTATAGTCTGAAAGCGGAAGATGGTTTACTAAAATATCTCTAACTTTTCTGGAGACTGAAATTGTTTGTGCTTTCTGATGGATTGGGCAAAGTAATCGCATTATGAGCCTCGTTGTTTACATTTTATGACACCCAGTTTCTTCTGAATGTAATGATACTGCCGCATCGCACCTTGGGGAACATCAACGCCTCCAGCAGAGAGGACCTCCATAACATGTGTAAGGCAACTCCTGGTCCTAACATCGTACGGACCTAAGCTTTTACCCAGTTGTGATCTTTGAAATTCCAGAGCCTTTTCTGCTCCAGCATCCGTCATATCAAACGTCGCTTTATGAATAGGTTCTCCCTTCATTTTTGCGCTGTTAAGTTGTGATTGGCCATCGCTTGCTATCTGGGTATCCGTAGGGTTGATCCCTACCATACGTCCACCTTCATTCACCATGTCATCGTAACCACCATACTGATGAGTATGCAAAATTTTATCACCCATTACTTTTACGGTGTAATGCCCTGTTGCGCCTTCAGAGCCCGGATTGGATGGAGCAAGCCAATACACAATAGCTGATGCCAGGCCAAGCGGGTCAATCCAAACAAGGGCATTCGGTGCGAATCGGTAAAGGTTTATCCCCCCCGCAAGACCAATTGGATCATGCTGAGTAAAACGACCACTATCCGGATCATAGTAACGAAAGAGGTTATAGTGCAGCCCAGTTTCCCGATCCAGGTATTGCCCCTGCATTCGCAGGTTTTGCGGATAATCCGTAGCCTTGTGCGGAATCTCACGCAGCAACTTGCCCCAGGCACTGTTCTGCCCTTCCCAGCGCAATTCACCTTCGTTATCCGTCATCCGCTCAGGCGTGCCGTTGGGTTGGCAGTGGAACCAGAAAATCTCCGGCGAGTCGGTGCCATCAATACGCGCCAGCGGCTCGTAGCTCTCCTGGTCGCTGTAGACATAGGTCAATGGAACGTCGTCGTGGATCTCCTGGAGCAGGCGGAAACCTTCCCACAGAAAACGGGTCGTCATTCGCTTACCAATGAGGTGGCCGCCGAGCATTTGCTGGCGGGTTTTGCTGATGCGTCTGCCCAGCGGATCGTAGCGGAAACTAACCTGCGTCTGCGGTTTATTGCGATCGCGCGGTTGGCTTATTACATCCGTCAGGCGATGCTCGCCATCATAACGGTATGTCCAGCGCGTCTGACCATTGTCTTTATCGGTGGTGCGTCCGTGGATGTCATACTGCCAGCGGATGCCATTCAGCCGGGTGATACGGTTAAAAGCGACGTTTTCAGACAGGCCGGTGTCCAAAGGATTTCCAGCCGCATCCCAGCGACACTGCTCATTGCCTCCTAACGTGCCATCCTGAGTCAGCAATCTTCCTAAACTGTCATACTGCCAATTTGACCACTTAAAGGGGTTATCCTCACGCTCTTCACGCACAAGCTGACTGTGATAGTCATAGTCCCAACGACGAGACCAGCGTCTGGGGGCCGGACGCTGAGAATGTCCGACAAAAACATCCCGACGCTGAATGCGTCCGAGGCGATCATACTCATTGCGGCAGGTTAGCCCACCAAGTGTTCGACTCGTCTCCCGATGCATTTCATCGCGTGTGAAATCGCTGATCGTTACCCCATTAAACGCGATACTCAGGAGATGACCGTTACCGTAGTGCAAATACTTGAGAGTATTGCTATGTGGCAACTCAATAGCCGTGCAATTACCTGAATTATCGTATTGCCATGACAACGCGCCGTTTTCACCTTCCTCATGTGTCATGCGCCCCAGTAAATCGTATGTGAAGGTAAGTTCCTGTTCAGCAACCGGACTCCAGATATTTTCACCAAGTGGCGGATAAACGGCGACTCGCTGAATCTGACCAGTGGAAGAGTATGTGTATCTCGTTGACGCTTCAGGCGTTATACGATCACGCAGTTGGCCCGCAGCATTCCAGTTAAATACGTGCGTGATTGATTCCTGATGCCCCGAAGCGAACTCACGGCTGGTCACTCGTCCGCAAGCATCATAGGTATAGCGCGTAATTACACCGTCAAGGCCCACTTCCTCCAGAAGCTTCGAACCGGAACCCCACTCGAAACGATACTTCTCACCATTAGGATTGGTCAGTTCGGTCAAGCGGTTGCGATTATCCCAGTGGCGATGATGTTCCAGGCCAAGAGGATCTCTGGTGGTGATAAGCCGTCCAATAGCATCATATTCAAATTCGCTACGCGTACCGTCCGCCGCTATTTGGCCCACTACCTGCCCAAGCAGATTCCATTCCAGTGTCTGCTGCCAACCTTCTGCACGTTCAATTCGCAATGTGCGCCCTGCGGCATCGTGAAAAATGGTGGTCACTTCCCCCGAAGCGGTACGGATGAAATTCAGCCAACCAAGCGGGTGATATCGGTAATGAGTTGTGTAACCTGAACAATCCGTCCGGCTCTGTACTAATCCTGAATCACCAAACTTTGTACGATACGTATTCCCTCCCGCATCCACCTCTTCAATGACCTGCCCAAACGCATCGCGGCGCAGCAGCGTGGTCTGCCCCATGGGGTCAACAATGCGTCCAAGTCCAAAGTGTTCGTCATAGTAAAAACGCGTCGCTGCCCCGTTGGGTTCAGTGATCACCGTCGGCAGCGCGCGCTGCACCAGCCACTGCGTGGCGCGAACATTCCCCAGCGGGTCGATCTCCTGGATACGGTTGCCCGTATCGTCGTACACAAAGGTCGTGGTGTTGCCCAGTGGATCGATACGTTTTGTCAGCAGTTCGTTATCGTTCCATTCGTACTGCCAGCGTTCGCCGCGTTCGTCCACAAAGGAGGTGATCAGCCCCTGCGTGTTCCAGTAATGCTGGCGGATGTGACCGTCATACTGCTGGACGGTGGTCAGCCCGGTGTCCAGGTCGTAGGTAAAGCGGCAACCATCGCCGCTGCTGGTACGGTTTTCCACTACCCGCCAGTGGTCAAACTCCTGCCAGCGGTATTCACTTTCCAGCCCACCCGGCAGGCGGTGCCAGGTCATCAAATGATCGTCGTTATAACGAAACTCGCGAGTCACCACGCCAGCCGCATCCTGCACTGCGGCCAGTTGACCGCGCGCGTCGTAGCGCCAGGTCATCAGCGGCCAGCGCTGCTCGCCATCAAAGTGGCTGGCGGAGGTGACGCGTGACGGGAAACGTTCATCTTCGTAGCGCAGCGCCACGTCGATGGCGAGGGGTTCGTCATGGATGCGCACCAGCCGTCCATGCTCGTCCCAGCCCATCTCCAGCGCGTTGCCGTACTCGTCACTGAGTGAGGCCAGACGAAGAAGGGCCGGGTTTTTCCGTGTCGGTTTAAACAGCCGCCAGAGCGCACCGTCATCGTCGGCAATCACCACATCGCCCTGCTCGTTGCGGCGAATAATCAAGCCTTCGCTGATGCTGTAAAAGGCGCTGTTGCTGGCAGGCAAGGTGAAGGTCAGCTCACGCCCGGTGTCGTCAAACCAGGTGGCGGTTTCGCCATCGAGCTGAAGATAGCTGTCAAACACGGTCGCCCAGCCGGTGCCGAACAAACCGGTTCGCGTGGTAAGACTGTTGTAACTACGTTGCCAGACCAGTGGGAAACGTCCCGGTAGCGCGAAGTCCTGTTCATTCTCATCGTTAAGGACTTTCACCCCGGTCGACGCGTGTACCGGGTTTGAGGAACCAAACACGGCACTAATGGCCATGTCAGTGAGCATACCTGCACCCGCTGAGGCAATTGCACAGGGCATACTTGTGCGTATTGAGCCAAAGCGGCCTCGAATCAGTGACATGGCAATCATTCCCAGCGCCAGTCCAGCTTTCTTGCCACTTTTGATATCGCGTACAGTCAGCGTTTCACCACCAATAATGACATCTGGCGACACCTTTTCCGAGATGGTGGCTTCGCAGGTGGTACGATCTTTGGCACGGGCGGCGGGCTGGTTGTTGATGAAAACGCTCTTTGACCCTTCCGCCAGGTACTGCTGCGGCGAGTGTTTTTCGCAATCAACTTTGTCCTCTTCGAGCGGCGAGGTTCCTTCCGCCGCCGATGCGACCTGTGGCTGCCACATGTTGCTGCCAAACTGCGCCGCCATCGACAGCAACATGCCGCCGTAGTCAGCAAAACTGGTAGGCGATTGGGGTTCCGGTGGTGGTGTGTCTCCTGGCGTCTGCGTCCCGGCGGCACGGGCGGCAGGCGTCTTATTGGTCAGCACATTATCGGAGCCGCTGGCAATTTTTCCGGCGGGTGATGGCGGGAAAATGGCGTCGCCCAGAGCTGCTGCGGCATTGCTGATATCGTCCGTCACACCGGCAACATTAGCCAGAATGGAGCCTATTATTCCGCTGAGAACACAGCTTGAACTTATGGCGGCAAGTCCGGTTGCTGTTGCCGTTGCCGCAGCGCCTGCACCCGCCGCAGCAAGTGTGGGGACCAAAATTGGTCCAGCCAGCATGGCAACACCGGCCACGGCTGAACCAATCACCGTATAGGCAACCCCTTCAGCCACAATGCTGGTGATGTCCGCAAAGATGCTGGAGTGAATAATATCGTCACCCTTACGGGCCGCGTGCTTGTCGCTCATGCCTTATACATTCCGATTGTCGTTGAGGGCGAGCGTCGCTTTAATCCCGCTCCAGCGCTCGGCATCCTGCTCAGTAAACGCACGCAGTGCGGAGAAGGTGAAGACCAGCAGCACCGGTTTATCGGGTACCTGCACCGCCAGTTGTTTTTGCCAGATGTGGTGCTCAGCGCGCAGAAAGGTAGTTTCGACTTCGATCGCGCGAATATTTCGTTGCGGACCCACCAGCACACGTGCAAATTCGCTTTGCTGAACATCACCCATTTGCGTACGCAGAGTATCCCATTGGCGATGAAATTCTTTTTCCGCATCACTGCCTTCCGGGATCTGCCCCCGACTGACCACAACGGATAAGCCGCTGTCGTCATCGCGCAAAATCGTCATGCTGGTGTCCTGCCACTGCGCAGGAAATAACTGGAAGGAACCTTCCTGGAGGTGATATTTCATCATTAGCCCTTTGAAGAAAATAAATAACCGAATAGGTGAAGGAGTGTTAATTATTCGCGAATGCACAAAGATAAACTTACCCCCCCGACCTGCAGAAAATATAAAAACTGAGTTAAATTATTTTCAGTGATTGGGTGGGGGTAAAATATTAATTAATCCAACGACCAGATTGCTCAGTAAGCACCTTATCATTTTGTTTTACTTCTAACCGAGGACCTGCATAATCCACTGAATATACCACATCGCCATTTTTAAATACGGCACCGATGACGGAACCCGTTTTCACATCCTGAACTGTTTTACCTTTAAGGGTTATGACTTCATTATCTTTATTTCTTACTCCGAGATAGAACATATCATCACACTGAGTATTAAAATCACCGCAACGATTTGTCACTGAAACAGAGAATTTATCTGTAGAAAATTTTCTGGTAGTTCCGGCGCGCAGTTTTTTTTCATCAATTTTGTTCAATGTAAAAGCGTGTGGCGCATAATATTCACCATTGGTAGGTGGTTGAGTGAGCGACCATTTGATTTTATTTTCGACAAGTTGCAATGTTGCATGACCATTTTTTCCACCGAATTCTGAATCAAACGTAATGGTGGCCAGATTCCCTTTGACGTTTCCATGCAGGTTTTTAATATTCTCATCAGGGCAATCTATACGGGCTCCGTCGCGCGTGATGAAACAATAACTTCCCGTCAGTTTTTCATTATTCTGATCAATGACTAACGTTAATTGAGAAAGTCCATCCTCGTTCTTTTCTTCGCCGCTCCATTTTCCATCGAACAGACTTCCGGCAAGCGCTGCATGGCTTATAGCCAAAGCAGTCAAGGTTAAAAGAGCCCTTTTTTTCATCGTCACAACTCCACTCCTGAACAATAATCGACCCTATTGAGCCATCCTTTGAGGAATACGCCCTTTTCCGGTGCTGCCGTCACCAAATCACGATAATAATCTTTACGTATATCAGCAATGCGCGAAGTCAGTGTAGCAGAGTCAGGCACGCTATTCATTGCTGCTATTGTTTTTGGCCCAATAATGCCATCTGTCGAGACTGATTGACCAAATTCATTATTTAACAATTTTTGAATTTGTTTTCCTGCACCACCGGATGTAAGCGTCCAGTCATATGACATAAGAGCAAGGTTCTGATCTTTTAATTGATCAAACCCCGAGGGTTGCCAGTAGCGGTTAAAATAAATGGTCTTAGCTTGTTCATCTGTTATGTTTTTTAAATTATCCAATGTAGGCTCTACCCCAAGATCCTGCTGCGCATAAGCTTTCCAGGTACCGAATGTGATCCCTTTATTCGTAGCACCGCCGGGATCGGCGGGGTGATTAACAAAGCCACCTTCATTCTTAAAGATGACGGGGGATATCTTGTCAAATTTTTCACGACTCGATGCATTTTCATTCGTCACTGCCGCGGCTGTCGGCTTAGACGCGGTCTGACTTTGTGGAGCAGCACCCGCCGATTGTCCTTTTTGCTCCGGCGTAAAATGCGACTGCACCGCTGCATCAATATCACTTTTATGATCGGCACCCGGTGCAACTGTGCCGGGCTGGGTGTCATCGGCATTAAGATGCAATTTGCCACCGGTTTTAATATGTCCGTCTTCCTCAACGAAGAAGTTAAAGGACTTGCCGATAAGATTGATTTTGCCGTTGGCATTCAACTCGAACGCGCTCTCACCGCAGACCAGTCGCAGTTTGGTACCTGATGCCAGGACGTACTGCTCCACCACGGCATCGAGCTTACCTTTGCCGGTTAATATCTCGGTTCCGCCTTTGATTGCCTGAGTCTGGTTGATCTCCACTCGATGCAGTTCATTCTTCTTCACATAATGACTGCGTTCACCGCCCACCTTATGTGACTCGTCGTTTTTAACGTGCGTGTCCATGTTGCGCTCTGCCTGGATCCACACCTGCTCTTCACCCGCTTTGTCTTCAAAACGCAGGGCGTTGGCAGTGTCGGCGGAGCCGTCTTTGGAGCGGCTTAAGAAGCCCATCTGGGTGGCACCTGCCGGTAATGTCCACGGCGGCATGCTGGCTTCGTTATACACGCGCCCGGTCACAATCGGTCTGTCCGGGTCGCCGTTGATAAAGTCCACCACCACTTCGTCGCCCACACGCGGGATTTGCACCCCACCAAAGCCCTGGCCTGCCCAGGCGCTTGACACGCGCACCCAGCAGGAGCTGGTGTCGTCGCCTTTTGCCAGACGGTCCCAGTGGAATTTCACCTTGATGCGTCCGTATTTATCGGTCCAGATACTTTCACCTTTTGGACCTACGACCTTCGCCGTCTGTGGCCCGTAGGTGCGCGGCCAGGGTGCGGTCTGCGCCGGGCGGTACGTTACTGATGACGGGATGACCGTGAAGTCGACACGATGAATGGTCTGCGAGTCACCACCGCTGGCGTAGCGGTTTTCTTCCAGCCAGTAATTAGCGACCGTGGTGAGGTATTCACCGTTATCACTGAACGACGGCGCATTGTGCAGGGTGAAGGTGGTGCCTGGGGCAATGCCCAGCGCAGTGCCGCTACCCTGTACCTGCTGGTGTTCCACCTGCCAGCGCTCCTGACGCACTTTGGGCATAGAACTCGGCGTGGCCATTTTCGACAAAACGTCCCGGCCAGTCGTACACGTCGATACTGCCCGGCTGCGGTGAAGACGGATTCTGGCGCGCCTGGAACAGCCATGCGTTGGGTTTGCGGAAATCGTAATCGTCGAGACTGTAAATCCCCGGCGTGACGCTGTCGGTCAGCGCCCACTGGCTGACCCCCTCTTCATCGGTGCTACCGCCGGATGCGGTCACATGGTAGGGAATAGTTTCATAGCCGGGGAACGGCTGGTGCTGGGTAGCGGCATCAGTCAGCACCAGCACATGGCGCTCGGCTTCATGGCGGAAGGAGTAAGTGATGCCCTCCAGCTCCATCAGACGGCTGATGAAATCGAAGCTGCTCTCCTGGTACTGCACGCAGTAATCCCAGACGCGATAGCTGCCAGTGAGTTTATCCTCAACATTAACCTTGTATTCACTGAGCAGCAGTTTTGACTATCTGAGGTACGGTTTGTCCCTGGAAAATACGCAGGTTACGATCACGCTTCATCGGCCACAGGTCCGGCTCTACGGTGAGTTGGTATACCGCATAGCGGGTACCAGAAAGCTCGACGGCACTCACCGCCACGCGGGTGATTTTGCCGTTCAGATAGCGTGGCGACAGCATATTTTGCGTCGGGATGGTGACGGTCACCGGCTTGCCCAGCAGCTGACTGCGATCCATTCGGGCATCGGTGCCGAGCAGAGTCAGGCCGAGTGAGAATGGCTCGGAGAGCGCTTCGCGACCAGAGAGTTTCCAGAAGAGTAGCCCCTCGACCGGAAGCTGTACGGTAATACGATTAAGCATATCAATACATCCGAAAGGTTAAGTCGTTCAAATGACCAGAGGAAATCGTGCGGGCATAGGCCCCTCACCCTGGCCCTCTCCCTCAGAGAAGGGGACCGTTGAGTGCGGTTTTCTAAAGCGGAGGTCTTTCCTTCATCAGAGAGGGGAACGGCTACTTGCCGCGATGAAATTTAATCCCCTGAATAATGTCCTGATACTGCTGCTGATGGTGACGAGTAAACTCGTCCGGACAGGTTGCCACATAGGCCACCAGTTTTTTCCCGGCCTCGACCGTGTCGATCAGAATCAGCGTCTGGCGCTGATAAATCACATGGTTGTCATTCTTAAACTGATAGAAAAGTTCGATAGCCGGATAGCTATCCACAGTGAGCATTTGCGTTGACTCAAGATAAAAATCCGTCAGCGTCTCATTTAATTCTCGTAGGGTACGGGCAGCAACGTCATGCACTTTATCGCCGGGCTCCGCACGTGTGCGTGACACGACAAAAGTGGATTCACCACTGCCATCAAGGCTCTGTCTGAGTACATTCATCATTCATTCTTAGCATCATTGCACAATGCCGTTGGGGGTGAGTCATCGTTGCGGATTCACAAGCCAGGTCCCGGCGTTGGCGATAGTCAGCGTCTGGCTGCGTGACTGTCCGTTGCCCTGAAGCACAAGCTCATAGCGTCCCGGCTGAAGCTTGATGGTCGCAAAACCGCTGGTTGCCGCACTGACCGATTGCGCCTCGCCGTTCAGCGAGAGTTTTTCGCCTTCATTCATGCGAATGTAGACCTGTGCAACGGGAGCGGCGGTATTCGTTGTCGATGGCGTCGCTACAGGTATTTGTGGTGCCGTCGCTGCGGGCGTCATCGTTTGTGCCGTCGTGCTGACAGGTGACGTAGGCTCTGACGGCGTCGTCGCGGTAACCGGAGCTTCAGTTGGCGTATTGCTCGCCGTTTGCGAAGCGACCGCTTCCGGTGCCGCATCCTGACGGAAGAGTTGGCTTCCGGCGATGAGACCCACCAGCACACCTGCCGCTACCAGCCCCGGCACCTTGTAGCGCCGCCAGTCCAGCACGTTTGGTTTCTCTTCAATCTCTTCAATGGGCACCAGCATCGTGCCGGGCTTTTTGACGCTGACCACATCGTTCATGCCAGCTACCGGCATCTCAATCAGCGCGGCAAACTCGTCGATGGTCTGCGGGCGATCTTCCATTTTAAGCGACAGTGCCTTGTCCACAGCAATCAACAACGGTGCGGAATACCCCGGCAAATGGCGGCTGATCAATGGCTGATAACCATCCTGAATACTGCGCACCACGCTGACCGGCGGCGGCGAGCCCACAATCAGGGTATGCAGTACCGCGCCCAATGCATAAATGTCGGTCCACGGCCCCTGCTCACTTTCATTGTCGTCAGTGTACTGCTCGATAGGAGCAAACCCCGGACGGAGCATAGTTTCCGTCTCATCCGAAACAGAACCAATGCTGCGGCGTGCAGATCCGAAATCGAGCAGCACCGGCAGGCCGTTGTCCTGAATCTGGATGTTATCCAGCGAAATATCCCGGTGCAGATAGCCTTCATCATGAATGGTTTTGATGGCACCCAGTAACATCGGCAGCATGCGGCGGATCCAGACTTCATCCACCAGGCGCGGATTTTGATCCCGCAGGCGAGACAATGTGGTGCCGCTGTAGAACACGGTACCCATATAGGCCGTGTCGTTTTGCACCCAGAAGCGCAGGACATGCAGCAGGTTCGGGTGGTTAAACCGCGCCAGCAGACGCGCTTCCTGAATAAAACTGTTTAATCCGGCAGAGAAGGCCTTGCTGAAACGATCGCTTCGCAGCACCAGCGTCATGTCATCATTGCGCACGGCAAGCGACGACGGCATAAACTCTTTAATCGCAATAGTACGTTCAAGCTGGTGATCCCAGGCACGATAGACAATGCCGAATCCACCCCCGCCAATCACCTCTTTGATTTCAAATTCGTTGAAGCGATAGCCGGGTGGCAGCGCGTTTGGTACAGCCCGGTTGTTATCATTTTCCGTCATTGTTGCAACTCTCCTGGTCATAGCTTCAGGCTGCAAATTCACACTGGAATTCGCCCTGCTCAAAGGTGATACGTAGCTGCCGGTAGCGCTCATCACGCGCACTGGCACCCAGTAAAATCTGGCTCATTTGTGGCAAGAGCGTATTGGTCAGAATGGCATCCACCATACGGCCCCCGGATTCGACGTCGGTACAGCGCTGGACAATCTGCGTCACCACACTGTCGTCCACCTCGCAGGTAATCCCGTGATTATCGGCAAGGCGGTGTTGGATGCGTTTCAGTTGCAGGCGCACAATTTGCGCAAGCTGCGCGTCGCTTAGCGGGTAGTAAGGCACCACCAGCAGGCGGCCCAGCAGTGCAGGCGGGAAGACCTGCAACAGCGGCTGACGCAGCCCGTCACGCAGGGTCTCAGGCTCCGGCAGCAGTTCCGGGTCGGCGCACAGGCTGGCGATGTAATCGGTCCCCACGTTGGAGGTCAGGATGATAATGGTATTGCGAAAATCAATGTGCCGCCCTTCGCCATCCTCCATCCAGCCTTTATCAAAGACCTGGAAGAAGATCTCGTGCACATCCGGATGTGCTTTCTCAATCTCATCCAGCAGCACCACGCTGTATGGGCGACGGCGCACGGCTTCGGTTAACACACCGCCTTCGCCATAGCCGACGTAGCCCGGAGGCGCGCCTTTTAAGGTCGAAACGGTATGGGCTTCCTGGAACTCACTCATATTGATGGTGATAATGTTTTGCTCCCCACCGTAGAGCGACTCCGCCAGCGCCAGGGCGGTTTCGGTTTTCCCTACCCCGGACGGGCCGCAGAGCATAAACACGCCTACCGGTTTGTTCGGATCGTCCAGACGGGCGCGGGAGGTGCGCACGCGGCGGGCAATCAGCTCCAGCCCGTGCTGCTGCCCGATGACGCGTTCCCCCAGGGTCTCCGCCAGCTTGAGCACCGCATCAATTTCGTTTTTCACCATCCTCCCTAACGGAATGCCCGTCCAGTCGGCCACCACGGCAGCAACAATGTTGGCGTCAACGGAGGCAAACAACAGCGGCGTGTCGCCCTGCATCTCGTGCAGCGCCTGAAGTTTCAGCGCCAGGTTTTCACGTAACGAATCCGGGTTCTCACAGGCTTCATCACGGAGCTGCGCGCGCAGGCGGATAATCTCATCCACCAGCGTCTGCTCCTGCTCCCAATTTTGCGTCAGGCTGTCGCGTTCCATTTCCAGTAATTCGCGTGCAACTTGCAGTTGTGCCACGCGTCCGGCGTCGCCGGTGGCCATGCGGACTTCACGGCTGGCAATGTCGATTTCCACATCCAGCCCGGCAATACGGTGCAGGCAATCTTCCAGCATCGGCGGCGGCGCACTCTGGCTGACTGCCACGCGGGCGCAGGCGGTGTCAAGCAGCGCCACGGCTTTGTCCGGTAGCTGGCGCGCAGGAATGTAGCGATGTGACAGTTTCACCGCAGCAACCACGGCCTCATCCAGCAGCAGCACACGATGGTGAGTTTCCAGAGCAGACACGGTGCTGCGCAGCATCAGTACCGCTTTTTCTTCATCCGGTTCGGCAACCTGTACCGTCTGGAAACGACGGGTCAGCGCCGGATCTTTCTCAATGTATTTTTTGTATTCAGCCCACGTGGTTGCACCGATGGTACGCAACTGACCGCGTGCTAAAGCGGGTTTCAGCAGGTTTGCCGCATCCCCCGTGCCCTGTTGCCCACCGGCACCAATCAGGGTGTGGATCTCGTCGATAAACAGCATGATCGGCGTCGGGCTGGACTGGACTTCATTGATGAGTCCCTGAAGACGAGCTTCGAACTCACCCTTCATGCTCGCGCCAGCCTGTAGCATGCCGATATCCAGTAGCCAGAGCTGGACATCGCGCAGTGGCTCCGGCACGTCACCGGCAGCAATGCGTAGCGCCAGCCCTTCGACCACTGCCGTCTTGCCGACACCCGCTTCGCCCGTCAGCAGCGGGTTGTTCTGCCGACGACGCATCAGGATGTCGACCATCTGGCGGATCTCTTCGTCACGCCCAACCACCGGATCAATTTTGCCGTCACGGGCGCGGGCAGTCAGATCCTGACCGTATTGCGCGAGGCTGCCCTGACGAGCAGGTACCGCAGCCGTGCTTTCCGGCGCGGTGAAGGTCTGTGCCGCTTCTTTGCTGTCGGCAAAAATCTGTTCGAAGTCGTCCAGCAACGTATCCACGCGGATGCGCTCGAACTGGGAAGAAATTCCTTTGAGTACCGAAGCCAGGCTCCAGGTTTTCAGCAGGCCAATCAGCAGGTGTCCGCCGCGAATACGGGTCACGCCATATTTCAGCGAACCGTAAACCCAGGCTCGCTCCACGGCGGTATCAATATGTTCCGACAGATCGGACACCGACGTCGCCCCACGCGGCAGGGCATCCAGCGCACTGACAATATCGCGGCTGAGCGCCTCTTCACTGAGGTTAAAATAGCGAATGACCTGCTGGAGATCGCCCTGATCCTGCTGCATTAAGGCATGGAGCCAGTGCACCAGTTCCACGTAAGGGTTGCCGCGTAATTTGCAAAACGACGTGGCACTTTCCAGCGAGGTAAATAACAGCGTATCCAGTTTGCCGAACAGCACGGCACGGCTAATTTCTGACATGATCGATTCCGTGAATGAATGAAATTGCGTTGGACGGAGCTTACTGCTCCGGGCTGAAAACCAGGTCGCCGCGAGGGACGGGCTGTGGTTGTTTCCCCAACCACGCGCTGTAGCCCAGGCGCTCACTGCCACCCAGCGCCGTACCCAAAACATCTTCGCGCTTTAAAAATAGGCGCAGCGACCACTTGTACTCGATGCCCAGATACTGGCGCACCCAATCGCGAACACGTGTTGCAACTGAGTCACCGGGTAGAAACTGGCGGTAGGTGGTCAAATCTAAAGGGCCAATGTCGATACGAAAACAGTGTGTGACGTCACGTACGGCTGCGCCTAAAAAAGCCGATTTGCCCAGTCGCGGCGCATGACGACCGGCCTGTAATCGCGCTTGCTCACGAGGACTCAGCGGCATCCACTGCGGCACGTTTTCCACCACCTGAACCGGCACGCCAAAGTAGTGGCGCAAAATTTTCTCCAGCCCCTCTGGGTCGCGCCCGTTGCGGGTCAAGTGCCCTGCCAGCGCGAATCGTGCGTGAGGACTGAGACTGCCTTTATCCAATTGTCCTTTCTGCCCCATACCGATCAATGACGCTACGTACTGCTCGAAGCGGCGATTATCAGCACGGTCCAGCGACACGGTGGGCTGCGCATCGGCCCAGGCCCGGTAAAAAAGCAGCGCCAGGCGGTGATGAAACAGATCGGTGAAGGCGTTGAAGGTATCATCCTGATGGTGGTCGATACGCTCGCGGGCATATTCGGTTAAATGCACCGGTAGTGGGCCGTTGGGGCCAAACAGACCAAAACTCAGGATCGAGACGTCGTACAGTGGCGACGACTCCCGTTTGCTCACCCCGGCAAGGGTGGCAGGTGCGAAACCAAGCGACGGTTTTTGCCCGATGCGCAGCGGCTCGAAACGCGGCAGAGGTGCGCGTCCAAGCGGATAACGCTCACCCGCCTGCGCGTCAATGCGTCGCAGCAGGCTAAACAGATCGTAGCGCCACGGCGCCACCATCAGGTTTTGCCAGAAACTCGCGGGTAATGCCGTTGCCCGGCGGATGGTGGCTTTTGGTACGAGGGTCTTTGTCATATCAGCGCCCTCTTGCCCATTCGGGGCGGCCAGTAACCTATCTCACCGCGTTGCAGGCTGTTGAGGGTAAATTCGGTGAAGCTGTTCATCGCCACCAGACGGGCGAATACTCGCTCCAGCACACTACCAAACAGCCACGGGCTAAACCCGGAAAAGGCCTGCTCGTCGACAGTGAGGCTAATGCCAACGCCACGGGCAAAGACAATCGGGCCGGGTTCTGGTACCCGCCGATGTACCGGTTGCAGAACGCATTCGCGCACGCCGTCAATCTGGCGCGCCACTGAGGCTTCCGCCAGTCGCGTATAGAGACCGAGTAACTGGCGCAGCGCCGCTGCCCCCTGCCCCTCTTCGCCGTCCATCAGGCTTAAGTAGTTCATCTGCAACTGACTGACCAGTTGCCAGGTACTGAGCCCTTCAGCGAGCGCCGGGCGCGGTGGCGTCGGCCCTTTACGCAGTCGCGGATGCTTCACCGGCAACGAATCCGGCACCACAAACTGCCCGAGTTCCTGTTGCAGTAGCAGCGGCAGATCACGGCTGGTACACAACACCTCTGCGGTGATGTAACGCAGTTCTTCCTGCCACGGCGCATGCTGCTCATCCACCAGCGAGGCGAAAACTTCTGACCCGGTGTAGCCGGTACGCGTGCCATAGCGTTGTGCATGTTCAGAGAGTGCCCGCTGCTCGCGGCGCAGTGAAAAGTAAGCGCCGTAGTTGCCGTTATCCTGATTCACGCTTCGCCAGAACGGGCGAAATTCCTGGTCATCACGCTGCCCGTCGCGGCTGGCGTAGATTTTATTGACCGCGTAGATTTCGTAATCCAGCGGGCGGATGTTATCCACCACCAGATGATATTCATGCAGGTTGTCACGCAGTTTCTGCCGTTCAGCGACCTTGCTGAAGAGGTTAATGACTGGCGTACAGTGCAGCGCCAGATGGCTTTTATCCACCACGCGCTCCAGCGGTGCATCGGCTTTATCCAGCAACACAATAATGTCGAATGACTTCGCTTCACCGCAGTTCGCCAGCAGCGGGCGCAAACCCTGAATGCTGAAAAACAGAAACCGTGACGGAAACGCAAAGTACTCCTGCAACAGACGGTAACCGTCGAAATTACGTAGGTCCCCAGGCAGTAGAGCCTGATCGGACTCAAAACCTTCATGGCGAAGGGCATCCGAACCGAGGATAAGCGCCGAGTTTCCGCTGCCGGGGATCAGCGCCAGCGTATCCACTTGATGCGCCATCAGCAGTTCGAGCAGTTGCAGGGCCTGCATATCCGGGCCGCTCAGGAAAAACGCCAGGCGGTCGAAATCCAGATGCGCCAGTTTCGTAGGCCCCTCGCAGGTCAACCGAATGCGCAGCGCGCTGGCCGCGCCGCTTTGCCCCAGACCACTGCGCGCCAGCGGCAGGTCGGCGGGGACACCGCCCAGTTCCGTCAGCGTTATAGAGAGTGGCAGCAACGTGACGTCATGCGCGGTGGTGTAGCTACAAGTGACACCGTTTTTCTTCAGTACCTGGCTGTCCATCATGGTGCCACGTGGCACCACGAAACCTTTGCTCAGATCCCCTTTCATGGCATCGGGTTGAAGTTCAGCAATCGCCATAGACGGCGTGGGGGCCAGGTAGTTGGGTGCGATCATCTCCATCAGTCGTTCAGAGAAGCGGGGAAATTCAGCATCCATTTTGAGCTGCACACGGGAGGTCAAAAAGGCAAAACCTTCCATCAGTCGTTCTACATAAGGATCGGCAACATCCATGCCGTTCATCCCCAGACGCCCCGCGACTTTCGGGTAACGCCCGGCGAACTCCTGGCCCATCTCCCTCAGCCAGGCCAGTTCACGGTTGTAATAGTCGAGCAGTTTGCTTTCCATGCTTACTCCACATCCTTCAGCTCAAAATGGCCGTTTTCAAGATCGACATCGCTACGAAACAGAAAAGTCAGCGGATACGGCACACACCATAAGCGGCCTTTGATTTCAATCGACAGGACGTTGTGAAGATCCAGTGACTGCGTGTCCGAGATACAGCGCACTGACAGTCCCTGCGGCAGGATTCGCGGCTCAAAATGGAGGATCGCCTGCGTGAGTTTGTGCTGAATGTCCTGCCATTCGATGTCGGACATGCGCTTACCCGCCAGCGGGGCCACACCATAATTCACCACCGAGCGACGGACGTGATTGAGCCCAGAGAGATCGTTTTGCGCTTCGTTGTTGATGGTATTGAACAACCATTGCAGGTCGCGCAGGACGTGTCTGCGCAGTGCGGCATGGGCAATCATCGTGCTGTTGCGCGGTTCCTGCGGCTTGTCGCGGGCATCATCGGTCAGCCTGTCGAGAAGCGATGGCTGCATTTTGTCGCGACTGCTGACGGTCTCTTTATATCGACGCGCCCGCCAGCCGCTATGCAGCAGGTCACTCTCGTCCTGCGTCTGGTTACTCATGCGTTTTTACCTCAGCAAAACGCAAAGTCGCGAGATCAAGCAGCGGATACTCCGCCGTATCATTGAGCCAGACCTTTTGCCCCAGCCCCATGTAGTGCGGATCTTCACCGGGCAGCGGCTGCCATTCGGTGGTGCGCGAGAGACGGAAACGGTCGTCGGTCTGGGCGTCAAACGGGTAACGTACCGGGATCTGGCAAACCTGCTCACTGCCGTCACGCAGACGAATCAGCGTGTGCCGCCAGACCAGGTCGGTAACGCTGGCTGGTGCCTGAAAGGTCATCTCTTCGATCGCGCTAAACGGAAGCCAACAGTAGCTGCCATTGACGATGGTTTCGCATACCGGGCCAAAACGGCAGTCGCCGTCCATCAGCCAATCAAAGCTGTGTGTTGTGCCATCCTGCAGCGTCAGTTCGCCGGGAATGGCGTCGGCCTGTTCGAGCGCCACAATCCGGTGCGTGCAGGCTTCCGGACCGAAGAGATCCAGCGCATTGACCATTGCCGCCAGCCACGGCCACTGGCGGGAAGGCATCATCGGACGAGCACGCCCGGCCATCACTTCGGCGCGCTGCTTTTCGCCGTTGATGGCCTGTTCGAGCAGGTTAATGGTCGGCTGCGCCTGGGGGGTAAGGGCCAGCCAGCCTTTCAGTTGCGCCAGGGCGCGTGACCAGTTTCCGTCCAGACAGAGCAGTTGTGTGAAGGCCGCGCGCAGATCAGCATCAGTGGGCTGCGTGCGAATTTGGTTTTCCAGATTCCCCAGGCTTGCCTTGAGGGATCCCCCTGCGAGTTGTTCTTCAAGCGTGTTCATAACCGCTCCTGTGAATTGGACTGTGGTGATGTGTTTTACCCTCACCCCGCCCCTCTCCCTCAGGGAGAGGGAGAAATACGAGGGAAAAAATTAATTCACTGACGTGTACTTGCCCACCGCCGGGTCGCGCAATTGCGGGCGCAGCGCATCAATCAAAACAATGTTGAGACGGGTGCCGGGTTCAAACCACGGTGTCCAGACTTTGCGGACTTCCTCCAGCCTGGCGCGAAGACGGTTTTCATCGCTGGCCATATCCCGTGACACTTCCACGGCAATGGTGCCATTCGCCTGCCAGGCATTGAGGCTGGCGTCATAAGGCAGCAGCATCCAGCTCTGACCGGAGCTGCCTTCGCTGGCTACCATGCGCTCGTTGTTGACGGTAGTGATCAACAGATGGTCGGCGTCCACACTGCTGCTTAACCCATTTACCGGGAAACCATGCACGAAGGTCATGGTCACTTTCTTTTCACTGCCGTTGCTGAGCTGGGTCACCTCACTGCGCCCATTCAACCAGCCACCTTTCTCACACTTGCCGTCTTCTTTTGCCGGAATAAACAGTGAGGAAGCACTGCTGTCGCCCTGCCAGAAGGTGCGCAAATGGCAACCATCCTGCATAGTGAACTCTTGCCACGGCGTACGGTTTGCCGGGGGGGACAGCGTCTCTGGTCTGCTCTCTGACAACGTGAGCGATGAGGTCGCCGTAGCCGCCGTTGTCGATGCCGTGGTTGGGGTTGCAGTGGCTGCTGATGGCGTCACTTCGGGTGCCCACTCTTTGGCTTTTCTTGCCGTGCCTTGTGCCAGCGTGACGTTTTGCGCGTCGGTCAGTTTCCAGTTCACCTGTACCAGTGTGCCGCACTGATTTTCCAGCAACGCACCAAGACGTGGCATAAAGTTATCTAGCACGCTGACCTTCTTATCCCCATTGGCAACGATGCGCAGCGGTAACTCTTTCGCACACCAACTTTTTGGTGAGTTATCAGCGATATTATCGATCCAGATATCCAGTTTTTGAGAGGGCGATTGCACAATGCGGTAATTCTCAGCCTGGGCGCAGAAACCCACGGCAAGCAGTGTCAAACCCGGAAGCCAACGTTTCATAAAAGTCCTTGTCAGTCTGTATCAATCACGAAGAGGGAGAAAAAGCGCTGCTTGTGCCAGCGAATGCAGCAGCGTCGTATCCTGAGGCGCGCCAACCCAAACCGCGACAGCGCTGTAGTTATCCTGCTGATCATCGCTCTCAGCGGTGTGGCGCAGCAGGATTTGATTCATAAGAGTCAACCACTCATTGGGGGTATTCACCATGTGCAGCGACTGTTTCATTAACTCTTCACTGACGCCATGCCAGAAGCCATCGGTACAGAGCAGAAAGACATCGCCGTCCTCAATGGGCACCACGTCGCTGTAGCTCGCTTCACGCTGGTCGTCGCCAAGCCCTAATGCAAAATAGAGCAAGTTGCTGTTGATACCATCGGTCTGGTGTCCGGCATCTTTCATCTGCTGGACCAGGCTGTGATCGGTAGTCACGTGGTAAAGCCAGCCGCGGCGAAACAGGTATAAACGGCTGTCCCCCGCGTGCGCCCAGTAGGCCAGATGGAAATCCCTGTCGATAAACAGGCTGACCAGCGTGGTGCCCATGCGCGCATTCTCCTGCCCCACTTTTTGTTCGCAGCGGATGGCATGGTTAGCGCCGTTCACGTACTGGCGGATAGATTGCGCATTCAGATGTTGATCACCGTCGAAGCCGCTGATGATAGCGTTGCGGGCCAGTTCGGCAGCCACGTCGCCACCAGGCAGACCAGCGATGCCGTCACAGACCACAAAACAGGCCGCGCGATCGCCAATGGTCTCGCCCGTCTGATCCTGGTTGCTGGCTCGCCCACCCTGTCGGGATATGGAGGCAGTGCTGATATTCATTATTCTTCCGATCCGCTTTGTGAGTCTTTGTACTGGTTGACCTCCATGTCGTAGGCATGCAGGAAGGCCTCGCCAAACAACGTGTGGAAGTCATCATCAATTTCGCCAGCCGTTTCACCGTAGCTGCGAACAAAGTAGTCCCACAAGGCGGCCTTGCGGTTGGAGAGCATGCCCACTCGCCCCATTGCCCCATCGCGTTTCGCCTCTTCTTCCAGTAGTTCAGGATTAAACGACTGCAGCATGGCGGCGATTATTGCGCGGATACCGGAAATCATCCCTAACTGGTGCGCCTGCAAATCAATCAATGCATCGCGAACCGATTTTTTCGGTGGCATAAAGCCGGGCATACGGTTGCCGTACATCTGCATCAGCACCGTTTTGCCGGAAGGGAGCAATTTGAAAGGGTTATTGGCGTCATCAAGCACCATGGTCATGTCGGCTTTCACACCGCGTTTCAGAATGGAGCGTGATGAGAGCAACGCCACGGTCCCCTGAGAAAACATGCTGATCATCTGCCCAAGCTGGCGCATATTTTCCCGGTCAAACTGCGGCGTGGGTTGCATGTCGCTAAGTCCCATCCCTTCAAGCAATGCATCCAGCAGTTCACCTTTGAGTACGTCCCCGCTGTCACCACCAGAGGTTGGTGCCGCTTCGCTCTGTACCGGATCGATGCGCAGACGGCCTTTCGGTGTTTGCGCTGCGGCACGCTGCACCGTTTGCGGCGTCGGCAAGGTGATAGGTACGTAGTCAGGGATGTCGTCGCTGGCAGCAGGTTCGTCCACCACTTGCAGAATTTCCGGCACCATCGGCACGTCTTCAGGTGCGGCGGAAACAACAGAGGCGGGTTCTGCCGTGGGCGCAGGAATAATGTCATCCGCGTGCGTCAGGGGAACCGCGCCACTGAGCAGACCAAGGGGATCGTCATCACGCGCAGGGGAAGTTCCAGCTCCTGCGCCACCAAACAGTGCCAACGGATCGAGCTCATCGGCTGCCGCGCGCGTGTCACGCACCGGTTGCCCCACGGGTGGCACTAACGTAGACGGTGTGGCATCGGCAAAGATGCTGTCGCTTTTGAACAGCGCGTCGTCGTTAAACAGGTTATCGGTGTTCACTGAACGTGGAGCAATAACCGGGTCATTCTGGCTCAGTAGCGATAGCGGATCTTCAGGGTTGCGCTCAGGTGCTTCAGGGGCAGCAAAGGGATTTGCTGCCGGTATCTCCTGCGGTTTTGCCCGGCTCTTAGAGATGCTGTCTGAGATAGAGAACTCCTGCATCAGGCTATCCCAAATCTCGGTCGGGACCGCTGCAGGCGCGTTGTCATTTTTCTCGGTTGGGGTCGGCGCTGGTTCCGGGGTCAGTCCTGCCTGAACGTTGGCGGCCATGCGGCTCACCGGCTGCGTATCGAGGATAAGATCGCTGACTTCAATGCGGTATTCGTCGATACCGAGAACATCGCCATCCTGTAATTCCACCTGGCGCCCACGTTCCAGCGGAATATCATTCAGCACCACCCGCGTGACGTTGCCACGGTTGGTAATACGGCATTCGCCATTTCCGGCAATGTGAACAATGGCCTGCAATCGGGAAATTGCACGGTCGTTATCTGGCAACACCAGATTATTATCGGTGCCGCGACCAATGGTGCCACCCGGTGGATAAAAATCGCAGCGGCTCTGCACAGGTTGGTGACCGGGTTTATTGGTGACTATTGTGAATCGCATAGCGTGTTCCTGCTGGAGTTATTCGCATTCAAATGGCGAAGTGTGCTTTATACGGTTGCGTTTACAGGTCGTGATTATTGAGTCTGGTCGCTTCTATGTGATACCCGCAATATGATCGTGATACGCTGGCGTCCAGTGATGTGGCCACTTAAAACACAGGTGCCTATATTAAATACAGTCCCCTGTTTTCTTGTAGAAATAGAACTGACAGATGACATCTAATTTGAGATATTCAAAGAGCGATCATCCGTATCTGCTCCCGCCTTAGCTCATTCATATTTATTACGCAGCTCAGCATATTTTCTGTAAATGCATGCGTACCTTTGGCCTGAGTTGAGACGAGTTCGCAATAATCATTTTTGAATTGAACCCAGTCTTGTTGATTTTTTTTATATGTTGCCAGCAGTCGATCTTTTTGCTCCTGAGTCCCCATCCACCACCGCGTATAATCAAAGTCAGAAATCTCTTTCAACTTAGCTTCATAAACCTTTTTTAAGTCACCCTCTGATTTATCACTAATATCGCCAAGGCATTCGTCATTATTTTCACCATACTTTTTAACACACTGTTCAACTTCTTTATTGTGAGCAACATTACCTACAGCAGCCAAGGCGTGATTAGAAAAGAAAATCATAAGCATCGTTAAAATAATATTTTTCATTTTAAATAGGTCAGCCTTAAAGATAAGCGTTGTTGGTCGCGAGATTGAAAGAGATCAGCTTTGAGATATTCTATAACATCTTCTTTGCTACCACCTTCCGCCATAATATTCACCATGGTTTTTGCAGTTCTGTTACCCTGGAAAATAGTATCAACAAAGACATCTCGAATCTTAATATCTATTTGTTCCCATGCTAACGGATTGGTAAGCTTGGTGATGTTGCGGCCATATACCCCTCTGGCATAATCTTTTTTCTCACGGTAAGAAATTTCAAAGAGTCGAATTTGCTGTTGATGCGTAATCTCTCCAACCAGAGGGCCGTAAAATTTAATAAAATCATCTGCCTGCCCACCCTGTAGGTATGCGGCTTTTGAACATATCTGAGCTTTATATTCTTCAATTCCTGACTGTCTAAGCATATGCAGTATCGTTCCTGCGCTACGTTTTTTCATGTCATAACCGCGACCCAATGTTACTCCCGAATCTGAAGCTGGATGGTGAAGAATTCTGGAAAACCATGGCATGCGGGCTGGTTGTCTGAATGGTTCGACGGCAGTTATGTAATCAACGCCTTCGTAATCAAAAGTCAGTTGACCTTCTGAAACCTGTAATGATCCGCCGGTGTGCCTGGCTCGCCAGAGTAGAGCCGTCGCATTCTCAAGAGCCTCCATAAACCAAACATCGGTGGGATGAATCAGCCCCGACGCTGGCATATTAATCATGCTTTGATGCCATCTTATAGCTTCAATTGTATCTGCTGTGCAGCGGCCATCAGTATTAATGATGCGTCCAGTTGCCAGAGTATAACTTGAATCTTTTATTATCTGCTGTATCGCTTTAACTTCTTCAACATCATTGAATCCACACTCACCTACTGATGCTGTAAGGCGAAATACTCGTGGTTGATGATAGACTTTATTTTTCATTTTCTTTGTGCCCACCTACTTATTGAAGCATAAGGGTGAATACTAGCATTTACTCTTCAGTCCTGGAGTATTGAAGAATAACAGATTATCACACATTCATTTTTGTTGGATGTACATTCACATGACAGGCCAGAGGACATCCCCCTGGCCTGTTGTGTTTGTCAAATCGCCAATAACCTTACGCTTCTTTATTCTCTTTGATATTCCAGCCTGCGCTGGTTTCTGCACCTTTACCGCCGGAAGAAGATTGTTCCCAGTATTGCTGTTTCACTTTTGCTGCCTGGAAGGCATAGGTCACACCGACGGTGTCGCCGTTATCGGCACCGGTGTATTGCACGGAAGTGACCAGTACTTCTTCCAGGGTAATACGGGCATATTCCACCTGTTGACCACCCGCTTTGCAGACGGAGAGTTCCACTTTGGTTAAGTGCTTACCGCTGGCGCAATGTTTCAGAATGGCGGTCGTTGCTTTATCAATGAGTGCATTAATATGAAGGTCGTTGAAGTTGACTTTACCGGCACCGCCGCCACCGCCAACACTCATGTTTCCCGGTTGTGATGCACCCCAGGAAAAGGAGGTGATATCTGTCCATCCCGTGTGGTTAGAATCTTTTGATTCACCAGTCACACCGTCGACCTTCAGAAACATATCAATAGCCATAATATCTACTCTTCGTGGTTGAAAATTATTGCTTTCGAAAAAGCACTTATATGGCAAACAGGAAAGCATGGGGCGAAAGAAAACCGTCCATATTTACCTCTGCCTCGGATATGAATAGCTTTCACTATTCAGCATTCTTTGCTACCTGCCAGGTGCAGACAACAGGGAATAAGTTGTGTTGCTGTTTTTAAAATTGCTGACATCTGAAAGGGATAAGTCGTCAAATTAAGGGGGACGCCATCAGGTTAATTGAGTTCCCAAAACCAGACTTCTTTGCAGTTGGTAAAACACCCGCTATTGCAGAGAAACATGTTGTCATGCAAAGGTTCAATGATGTCGATATGACCACCGCCGTAGCCCACAATATTATGAAAGTAGACAACACCACGGCGGTTACGCAATTTTTGCCCGGCAACGCGAATATCAGTATAAACTTCTGCTTTTCCAAATACGCTGGCTTTATAAAGCTGATCGGCCAGTAACTTGGCTCCGGTTTCGAATTTTCGTCCTTTGTACAATCCATCTTTAATCGTGAAACGACCATCAAAATCAATATTTGATTTTAATAACGCGAGACTCATACGGACGGCACAGGTATTTTTATACGCTTCATTGCTTGCGACCATTTGCTTAAAGTTGTAGCCAATTTCACTAAATACTGCGTCAGATGGAAGATATCCAGGTTGAGTTTCTATAGATGAGTAATGATTGCGTTTTAACTGTTCGTATAAAGGCCTCATTTTTTCATCTCCTTTTTACAGGGCATCACTTCAGCCATCGCCGCAACAATTAAGGTTGAAGCACGCTGTTTTTTTTGTTCCGCAGTGAGATTTCTAAAATACGGATAGAGCATCTCATATCGTGAATTCGGTAGAACCTGTTTGGATTCACACCATCCGGTCCCTTCTGCACTATCCAGTACGCCAAGCAGATACATATTTGCCTTAATACGTTCACGCTCATTGGTTTTAGAAGACCAGGCGTTGACAAAGCGTTCAGCACTCAGGTTGAAGTCATATCCAGTAAGCAGTTCAGGATCCCGAGGGAAGACACGGGTATCGTCATAAGGTAATGACGTTGCGCTCGGATACTCAAACATTTCCGCATTCACGGAATACGCCGCGCACATCGTTAACATCGCACAGACCAGCGTTGAGATTTTTTTCATGGGATATCCTTATTGCCGGGTGACATTACGCTACCCGGCACATTGCATCACGCCTCTTTGGTTTTCAGCGATGGCAGTTTTGACACCAGGCGCAGTGAGACGGTCAGACCTTCCAGTTGGTAGTGAGGACGCAGGAAGAATTTCGCAGTGTAATAACCTGGATTATCTTCAATCTCCTGAACCTGCACTTCGGCGGCGGCCAGCGGTTTACGCGCTTTGGTCTCCTGGGAGGAGTTAGCCGGGTCGCCGTCCACGTAGTTCATCACCCAGTCATTGAGCCAGCGCTCCATCTCGTCACGCTCGCGGAAGGAGCCGATTTTGTCGCGCACAATGCACTTCAGGTAGTGGGCAAAGCGGCAGCAGGCAAAGAGATACGGCAGACGGGAAGCCAGACGCGCGTTGGCGGTGGCATCGGCATCATGATACTCGGTCGGTTTTTGCAGCGACTGCGCACCAATAAAGGCAGCAAAGTCGGAGTTTTTACGGTGAATGAGCGGCATAAAGCCGTTTTTCGCCAGTTCTGCTTCGCGACGATCGCTAATGGCGATTTCTGTCGGGCACTTCATGTCCACGCCACCGTCATCGCTCGGGAAGGTGTGACACGGCAGGTTTTCCACCGCCCCGCCGGATTCCACGCCGCGAATAGAGGTACACCAGCCGAACTCTTTAAAGGAGCGGTTGATGTTGGTCGCCATCGCGTAAGCGGCGTTGGCCCACGAGTAGTTACCGTGGTTCGCGCCGTCAGTCTCTTCTTCAAAATCGAAGCTGTCCACCGGGTTGGTGCGAATACCATAAGGCAGACGAGACAGAAAACGTGGCATCACCAGCCCCAGATAACGCGCATCTTCAGATTCACGCAGTGAGCGCCAGGCGGCGTACTCAGTGTTCTGGAAAATTTTGGTCAGGTCGCGCGGGTTCGCCAGTTCCTGCCAGGACTCCATCTGCATCACGCTTGGTGCAGTACCGGTGATAAACGGACAGTGTGCCGCAGCGCCGATACGCGCCATTTCGCCCAGCAGTTCCACATCCTGCGGACTGTGGTCGAAGTAGTAGTCACCCACCAGGCAGCCGAAAGGTTCGCCGCCAAACTGGCCGTACTCTTCTTCGTAGATTTTTTTGAAGATTGGGCTCTGATCCCAGCCCACGCCTTTATAGCGCTTCAGCATCCGACCGAGTTCAGGCTTTGAAATGCTCATAAAGCGGATTTTCAGCATTTCATCGGTTTCGGTATTGTTGACCAGATAGCTCAGGCCACGCCAGGCGCTCTCCAGTTTTTGAAACTCGTCGTGGTGCAGGATTTCGTTCACCTGCTGGGAGAGTTTTTCATCGATACCGGCAATCAGGTTCTGAATGGTGCGGTAGGTATCGGAGGAGAATGTAACCGTGTTTACCAGCGCCTGCTGCGCCAGGGTCTGCACCGCCGTTTCAACCGCTGAACGCGCTTGTTCGGTTTTTGGGCGAAACTCTTTGTTCAGCAGCGCACTGAATTCGTCCTGACTGAAGACCTCTTCACGCTGCAGTTCATGCTGTTGGGTTGGATTGCTCATGGTTTACTCCTCTTTACCTTGCTCATTGCCGTGGTTATCCGGCAATTGGCTTAAGGATTTCAGCAGCGTAGGATCTTTGAGAATTTTGGCGATCAGCTCTTCGGCCCCGTTTTTACCATCCATGTAGGTCAGCAGGTTGGATAACTGGGTGCGTGCTTCCAGCAGCGCATTCAGCGGTTCGACCTTGCGAGCCACCGCATCCGGCAGGAAATCTTCCATGCTGTCGAAGGTTAAATCCACGTTCAGCTTGCCTTCGCCGGTGAGGGTATTGTCGACCTGGAACGCCACGCGCGGTTTCAGCGCTTTCATGCGTTCGTCGAAGTTATCGATGTCGATTTCCAGAAATTTTCGCTCATCAATCGACGGCAGATTATCGACCGGTTTACCCACCAGGTCGGCCATCACGCCCATCACAAAGGGAAGCTGGATTTTGCGCTCCGCGCCGTACACTTCCACGTCATACTCAATCTGTACGCGTGGTGCGCGGTTACGCGCGATAAACTTTTGTCCACTGTTACTTATTGCCATGATGCTCTCCATCGAAGATGCGCGGTGACGCGGTGGGATTGTTTCACCCCGTCGTCAAAGGTTATGAGTGACGCCCAAAAATGTTTTCCAGTTGCTGTACGCCATCCGGGGCAAGGTCGCGAATAATCGCCATAAAATCCTGTTCAATAAGCCGCTGTACACGGTCGATCATCAGCGGCGCCGGGTGGCTGGGTTCGTGCTGCGAAAAGTAGAATTTCACCTTTTCCAGCATCAGTTGCGCATCCGCCCGGTTGGTTATCTCAGCGCTACGCCAGTCGCCGCGGACGTTTACGCTGGCAACGGGGGTTGCGACCGTGTCATCTGCAGTGACGACGGGCGTCTCATCCTGCGGGGTGCGGGAGACGCTGTTGATGGTGGTCGCGGTCTTGATCAGTTGGTCCATTTCCGGTGCTCCACTCTCACTGAGTTTGTCCACCAGCCAGCTGCGGATAGTGGTCAGACGCCCTTCAATTTGTCGCATGATGCCGCCGTCACCTTGCCCGGCACGCGCCAGTTCATCCACCAGACGCGCCCGTCCACCAGGGAACCCTGCACATTCAGTTTTACTGCCGTCCAGCAATGCCTGGGCATCGCGCACGTTGAGTTCATCACCATTGCTGCGCAGTAAAACGCTCTGGCGCAGCGTGGTGGTCAACTCAGATTTGTCGCCCAGACCTGCCAGGGCATTAATGCGGTAAAACGGATCGTATTCCCCGTTCTCGGTCAGTGCCGGCCAGAGCGCCTCCCAGTAGAGCGCCAGTGCCTGCCCGATGAGAGACAGGCCGTTGGCGTAACCTTCCAGCCCCTGGCGACGGGTCCAGGCGTGAGTTAACGCCACCATCACCCTTAAGTCTTTGGTACGGGCGAGCAGTGCAGTGGCCAGCTTTTCTACCCGGTTCCAGTCCGCCGGTTCCGCCGGAATAATGGTGTCACCGAATTGCTGTTCCGCTTTTCCCTGGCTTGCCTGCTCCAGCGCCTGAAACTCGGCGTCATATTCCAGATTTTCACCACACGGCTGCTCTGAGCTGACCGGGGCGAGTAAAGTTTCGAGTGTCATGGTGGGACTCACTTATTCAAACATCGGGGGATAGAGGCCATGTCTGCCCGGTCGAGCGCCCCCTGCCGGATCAAACAACAACGTAAACAACTGCCCGGTGAAATTACCGCTATGAACATGGGTGTAGAGCGGATAACCGTCGCAGCGGTTAGTCCACCAGAAGCTGGTCTGGCGCTGGGGGTCGAAACACTCAGCCGCCTGACGCCATCCCAGGGTGGATTCACCGTCACCCTCGTAACCCAGCACGTCCAGGATGTCCGACCGGCTTTCGACTTCAACAGCCTGTGGCGTGGGAATCGACAACAGCGCCTGATCAAGTTGTTCCGGCGAATAGCCATTTTTCACGGCATGCAGCAACGTACGCCCAAGTTGCTGATACCAGTCGCCTGACTGTGCAAGCTGGCGCGGCGACCACTCAGCCGGGTTGATAGCTAACAGCGCACAAACCGGGTACTGGCGACCGACGCTGTCGCGCCCAGGTAACAAACAGCCCATCTGCACCTGCTGCCCACCGAGCATGGGAGGCACAACAAAATTCCACACCGGTGCATGACCAAACTTTCTCTCGGGTGCGCTTTCCGCCTCTTTCTGCCAGTTCAGTAGCCCAAGCTGAAACCAGTGGGACCACTGACGTTGCAGGGCATCCGGGAAGCGACGCTGGAGGAAATCACCGGCACTGGGTAACTTTCCGTACCAGCTCAAAACTGAAGGTGTTGTCATTCGGCTTTCCTTGCGGTTATGGACACGCGAAGCGCGGAAGCTGGAACGGATTACGGATACTGCCAGGGATGAACTCCAGTGTGACCTGATGACCATCGACGCTGAACGTGGCCTGGCGCGCCAGGCTGCTGCTGCCAGGGCTGACGCGGGCTTTGTCGACAAAACGGTTCAATGCCCAGGCACCGTTGCTGACCAACGTAGAGGTGGTACCGTTAGTTAACCCCAGTTGCATACGTACCTGATTGGTTCCACCGGGGCCCGGCCAGTTGATCACCTGCACCGCCTGCGGGCCATGGCTGTAGCGTAGAATTTGCCCGTCAACATCCAGCGTTAAGTTAAGAATGGCGTTATCCATCTGCACCGTGCGCACCGTGGTGCGAAACGACGGTGTCGTGCTGCCGTTGGCAAAGAACGCATCGCGAATCGACTGCGCCTGCTGGAACGGAGCCAGTAGTCCTTCACTTCCCGGCAATGTTTTACCGTCTATACCCGGCGTGAAGCGCCACGGTGACTGGGTGGTATCAACTTTGTTGGTCAGGTTGTCACGAAAGAAGCTGTCCATTAGCCCGGTGCCAGGTGCAAACATGCGGGCCAGATCGTCAGGCGTCACATCCGCGCTGGCGGAACGCACCAGAGGGTAGCGCCCGGCAACGGCCTGACGGCAAAAACTCCCCACTTCTACGCTGATTCGCTTACGCACGTTATCGAGTTCGCGACGCTGGGTATCACTGCTGGCCCCCACCGCCATATTGCTGAACATGGATTGCAACCCACCTGGTAAACGCCCTGCGCTGGCCTGCAGGCGGCTTATCGCCTCGCCACCCGGCGGTGGCATCCCGCTGTTCGCCGCATCCTGCACGGCGGTCAGGTAGCGGTAAAGTTCATCCACTTGTTTGAGAAAATCGTCGATGATCAGCGCCTTACCACCTTTTTCCAGCGGCTGCGCCAGTTCGATAACCGGTGCATAGTGTTCGGTCACCCGCTGTTCCGGAGACTGATTTATCGCCACCACCGGTGCGCTGCCCGACTCATCATGCCCACCAAACAGCGCATTCAGCGTGCGGCTGGTCGAACTGGCTTCTGGCGCTTTGTTCTCCCCTTCCTGGGGAAGATCGCGTGTTAGCGTCAGAACCTGACTCAGGTTCACCACCAGTTGACGCAGCGGCGAGGCATTGCCGGACAGCAAGCGTGCCGTGTTTATACGCTGGGTCAGATTGGCGCTGTTGTTAAGCTGAATGTCACTTAAGAAGCCATCCCACTGGCTGATAAAGTCACTGGCATAAAGCTGGCGCACTGCGCTGTCTGTCTCTTGCGATGCCTGAGCCAGAGAACTGCCCAGCACCCACAGGTCATCCGCATGCAGTGCTTTGGTAACAGGACCAATCTGCGGATCGACATGTTTCCAGTAACCGTCCGGAGTAAATAGCCCCGGCACGCCGTCGCTCATTGAAGCGCCGCTTTTGCGCGAGAACACCAGTTCACTCTGCGGCCCGCCAAGGCTTGCCAGCGACACCGGTTTGAGAATTTCATCGGCAGCCAGCAGGCGTTTGAGACGACCGTATACACGTGTTGCCAGCGGCTGTTGGTTAATCAGCGCCTGTTCACGAGCAATCAGCGCCTCATCTTTGGCAAAAGGCGAAGACTGAATTTGCGGTTCCAGCAGTTGGGTCAGATGCCACTCCATGCGACGAAGCTGCGCTTTGGTCATATTCGGCGGCAGATTACGCTCCAGATTCAGCATCACCCAGGCATGAAGAAACTTGCCGTCGTAATGTTTAGGCTGGTAGAGCATCTGGTAGGCTTTCAGGGCCTCGTAGCTGTACTCCACATCCCGTCCGTCGTCGCTACGTAGCCACTGAGTGATGCGTGTCGCCACATCCGGCAACAGCAGTTGGTCCAGCGCCTTCTGGTAGAGCGTCTGCGAGGCGTCCGCAACATCATTCCCCCGGTACAGCCCCATGCGACGGGTTAACGGCGGATGGTTTACATCAAAATGCTCGCTCTGCGGCAGTGCGCTAAGGCTATCGAGCAGCGGTAACAGGGCAAAAAGGTCACCCTGAGTACGGGTGCGCAATGCTTTTACCTGCTCGCTGATACCGGGGACTTTGGCATCCACTTCCGCCAGATAATCCCGGTTGTTGCCGTAGCTGGTCAGCCATAACCCGCTGATGACGATAAGGAGTGCCAGCAGAGCCGCGTACCCCGCCCACATCACCGCCCGGTTGCGCATTTCCCACCAACGATTCTGTCCGGCGATCCCGGCTTCCTGGAAAATCACGTTTTGCAGCAGATTCTTGATAAAGAAGCTCTGCCCCTTGTTGCCCGGCACCGGTTCTTCTTTGCTGACCGCATCCCAACTGTCGCCCGCCTCGCCTCGTGGTAACGAGAGTGAACGTGCCAGTTCGCCCATCACCCGGTCAAACGGCAGCCCTTCCTGAGTACCGCTGGCTAGGTAGATGCCGCGTGGGGAAAATTCAGTTTCAAAGTTGGAGCGGGCAAACAGGGTTTGCAGGTAATCCGCCAGCAGAGGCCGAAGTGCGGCAAACTCTTGCGGGAAGAGATAACACTCTGCGCGCGCCTGCGCATCGCTCTCTTTGAGCAGGATGTCCGGCAGTGCGGCATCAAGTCGCTGTTGCAGCAGTGCATACTCCTGGGTAAAACGGCCGTTCAGATCGAATCCGGCCTGTTTACCCTCTTCCCACGGGAAGGTGAAGCCCCAGATCTGGTCACGCTGCGCTTTGTCAAACCCGGAAAAATAGGCGCGAAAACCTTTGAGCAGATCCGCTTTGGTCACCAGAATGTAGACAGGGAAGCGAATCCCCAGTTGCTCATGCAGTTCACTCAGGCGCTGACGCAGGTTCTGCGCCTGTTCGCGAGACGCCTCTGCCGACTGGGTCAGCAGATCGGCGATGCTGACGGTGACAATGACGCCGTTAATCGGCTGGCGACGACGATATTTTTGCAGTAGCCCGAGAAACTTCAGCCACTCGCTGGCATCCTGCGCCTGCTCACTCTGCTGGGTGCTGTAGCGCCCGGCGGTGTCCAGCAAAACGGCTTCGTTGGTAAACCACCAGTCGCAGTTACGTGTCCCGCCAATCCCGCGCAGTGCCGTTTTGCCAAATTTATCTGCAAGAGGAAATTGCAGCCCGGAATTCACCAGCGCGGTGGTTTTCCCCGCCCCCGGTGCGCCGATGACCACATACCACGGCAGTTGGTACAGATACTGGGTGCTGAAACGCTGAGTCCACTGCCCGCCACGCTGACCCGGCTGATTAAAGTGGGCTTTTTTGAGGATCTGCGACGCTTCTTCAAAACGGTCGTTGAGGATCTGATCTTCGTTGCTCAGCCGCTTGCTGTCAGCAGGCTGGGCGGTTGCATTCTCACTTTTCAGGTTATCCATCAGCTTGCGGTTGAGCCAGGCGTTGTAAAGACGCGGCACAATGTGGCTTTGCATCCAGATGAAGTACATCACGGCGATGGTGATAATGCGGTTTTGTTCCGACTCCAGTGGTCGGGAGTCAACGACGGAGAGCAGCGGACCTATCATCCAGACCACGGCGGCCAGCGCCGTCATGCCAAGAAAACCCCACAAAATGCGGTTGGTCAGAATTGAAAGCAAACTCATCATCCTTAGTTTCCTTGTGGCAATCCGTTCAGTTCGGCTGCCGTGTTATCCGGCGAGACCAGCAACGTCACTTCCACCCGGCGGTTACGGGCCCGGTTTTCTGCCGAATTGTTAGGTGCGATAGGGTTCATCTCCCCTCGCCCTTCGGCTTTGACTCGCCCTGGCTGGCTAAGCTGTTTTTCCAGCAGCGACTGCACGGAACGGGCACGCTCCAGCGAAAGTTCATAGTTAGAGGCAAACCGTGCACTACGGATCGGTACGTTGTCGCTGTAACCCACCACCAGAATCTTGCCGCTGACGTTATTCATCGCCTGAGCCACACGCGCAATAACAGGTTCGTAGGAATCTCTGGCGACCGTTGAGCCGGAGGCAAACAGACCATCGCCTTTTAGGGTGACCACGCTGCGATCCGTACCATCGCGAACGGCGACCAGTCCCGCATCGATTTCCGGTTTCAGGAAGGCACGCAGGTTGAGAACCGGCGGTAGCGAAGGTGCCGATTGGGCGATGGTTGTTTCCGGAAGCGTCGTCTGGTAAATCTTCGCCAGTACGGGATTGGTGCCGTCTCCCAGACGCCAGTTGAGCACGATGTAAAACAGGCAGGCGATAAACCCGGCCAGTGCGACACAGGCCCATAATGGAATGACCGGACGCCAGAGTTTACGCAGCACCGGCTGGTCTTCCGGGTGCGGCGACAACGGTGGCGGGTAGTTGCCGCGCACACCGCGAATCATCTGCCACAGACGCTGTTTAATGGTGTCCAGTTGTGTGCGACCGTTATCCATGACCCGGTAACGCCCTTCAAACCCGAGTAGCAGGCAGTAGTTGATGAGCTCAAGCAGTGCTACGTGTTCACGCGGGTTTTGCGACAATCTGGCGAGCAGTTGAAAGAACTTTTCGCCGCCCCAGGTTTCGTTGTGGAAGGTAACCAGCAAGCCGCTACCGGACCAGACTCCCCGACTTCCCCAGGGGGTCAGCGCCGCCGCTTCGTCCAGCGCGGTACACAGGCAATAACGGGCACCCACAATCACTTCATAGGTCAGTCCCGATTGTTGGCAGCGCACTTCAAAGCGCCTGATTTCATCGATCAACTGCTGACGTAGCCCCGCCTGATCGTTATGAGAAACGGAGTGGCGAATCTGCGGAATTGCGTTGAGTAAGGGATTCGCAGCCACCACCAGCGGATTGTTCCCACTCGCGGCTGCGGCGGCGTCACTGCCATTGAAGGTCTGTTCCTGCATGTCTGCGCTCGCTATTGTTCGCTTTGTTGACGAATGGCCCAAAATTCCATGTCCAGTCCGGGGAATTCACCGGCCAGATGCAGCGCAAAAGCGCCCGATTTTTCCATCTCGCCCCACAACTCGCCGCCCTTCTCCAGCTCGAAGTAGTTGTAGCCCGCATGCCAGGGAATTTGCGGTGGTGCAACGGACATCACGCGCAATCTCATGCCCGGCAGTTGCAGTTGCACCAGGTCGCGAATTTTGGTGACCGGTGCGACTTTCATCTGTGCCGGGAAGTGGGTTTGCAGTACATCGCCCGGCACATTGGCCTTCACGGCCAGCACAAAACCGAATTCACGGGCCATGCTGGTTGTGGGCAAGGTTGCGACGTTCAGGCCATGGGTGCGCTCGGTGAGTGGCAACTGAATAGCATGCTCTTCCATCACCAGCGACAGTCCCTGTCGCAGCATCAATCCCAGTCGCTCGAAGCAGTCCGCGAGGTTGTCATGATCGTAAACCGGCAAAACGTCCTGCGGTGCGCGGGCTGCCGTCCAGGTCGACAGCTCGGTGGCAAAAGCCAGCCAGTCGCGCCAGAGATCTTCCGGGTGCAGCAAGGGCAGTGTTTTCAGATGGGTAATCAGCCCTACATGGTGGTTAATCAGCGCAAGCAGTGAAAACTCCACCATTTCCGAGGTATTAAAACGACCCGGTTGGCGTAAACGTTGCGCCAACTGTTGACTACGTTGTACTAACAGGCTTTGCAGATCGTTCATCATCGCGAACAAAGACGGACTGTTCGTGGCATTCAGCATCGGCGGAATGTAACTGCTGTCATGGCGAATGTGATTGTCGTTGCGCTTTTCCAGTACCTGCACCACTCCCATCGCCGTCCATTCTGCGCTGAGATCTTTCTCCAGCATGAGCTTCAGACGTAAACGACCGAACTGCAGAGCAGCCGGACCGATAGACATCGCATTGTCGTCATCCACTTCGGTTTCGAAGGTGACAAAACGCGCCAGCGAATCTTTTTCTTCACTGAAGATCACTTCATCACGCCCACCACGCCGTGCCGGAAGTGCCAGCACCACGCGTTCATGCGTGAGATTGTCCGGAATCAGCAGCGGTGTGGGTGCACTCTTCGGATCGCGAAAGGAAAAAAACGTGCCATCCGGTAGCAGACCGCTGGCATAACTCAGGGCAATGCTGCCCTGGCGAAGCATGGTTTCATCGAGTTCAAAATCAAGAAATCCCCACAAATAAGGACGCTGTAACGACCCCCATTCGCGGATATGGTTTTCAAGGTGACTTTCCGCGCGTTGGAAATGATGAGGCCGCAGAAACATACCTTCGGTCCAGACGACCTTTTCTGCTTTATTCATTCTGTTTTCCTGTTGAAACGGTGCTACCGGGAAACGGCGCGAACACCGGTTACGTCGAGAATAATGTCGGCTTCAAGTGAATCAGCAGACGATTTCCAGAACACGTAAAAAGGGGTTTCGCCCTGCACGGGAAGTGGGATTGAGATCCGCCATTTTTTGCCATCCAGCGTCTGATACTCCGCCATGACGCCAAAATAGCGTGCCTCTGGCGTCGTCTGTCCGGTCAGCGTTTTTGAGAGCTGTCCGGGCATCAGGAAAAATTCATCACTGTTTAGCAAGTTGGCCCCTAAGGCACTTTCTGCATTGTTTTGTAGCGACCAGAAATCTGCCGACATGAACGTCGCATCAGATTTCAACAGCAGGACCCTAACCTTAAGCGGCGCGGCGGCGTTGACCTGCGGGTTCGCTTTAAAGTTGAGGGTATAGCTGACAGGTGCGCTATGTGGAGTCGATTCACAACCGCTGACCAGGGTGGTCAGCGTAAGGAAAAACGCCAGCAAAATCTGGCGTGAAAGCCCGGGAATGTTCATATTTTTCATCGCGTGTAAGGGCGAATTAGTTGATTATCCAGGTGCCTGACGTGCTGTTTTTACAGGCTTTACTGCTGCCGTCAACGTTGACGCAGGTCTGTTTCTGACGTGGTCTGAGACGTGGAGTCTGTTTACGAACGGTATCTTCGTACAGTTCGCTTTTCACCACCGCACGCAGTGGCACGTAACCAATCAACTCTTCTTTCCCTTCTTCTGCCAGCGCCATCCAGAAATGCTCGACCTGACCGAGAACAACATAAGTTTTGCCGTTTTCCAACTGGCGAACCAGCTTGCCGCCGTAATCAGGTTGCGTCATCAGGGAGGCGGGATAGAGGGCACGATAGTTTTCATTGATCGGCTGGAACTCTTTAGGCGGTTTAACAGCATAACGGTGGGTTAAGGTCACACCGTTAACTTCGCTGGTGACAATGGTGTCATCCGTTGGGGCTGGCGGCGGTGGAGCCTTACAGGCAGAGAGAGCAAAGACAAAAAGAAGCGCTAATACATTTCGCATTTTCATAACGGTAATTTTCCATTGCAAATATATTACTGTGTCGATCTGGAACGTTTTGGAAAGCAGTATTTAAATCGTTCAAAATCATCCCGGTCATTATCCTGAAAATCTCGAGAGAATTAATTCAGGGCATAGCTACCGCACGAACCTGTGCGCAAGCAAGGCAACAATCAACATAACCCTAATATCTGGCGAGGCGTAATCTTACAGATTGAACAATTCAATTCAATATGATCTCCGACCACTTGAAAAATGAATATTCAAAATTTAAGCAAATTAAGACAATTCTCAAGTAATAATTTCATTTAAATCGATTACATCGTGAAATTTCTTCATTTAGGGTGACTGTCACTGCAGTAAATTATACACCCAGTTGAATTTAAACGAATTTCACAAGATGCCATTGTAGTAGCAGGTAATTGATTTCGCGTGATCAGATTAATCCTAAAACATCAAAAAGCGCACTATTACTCCGAATACTGGTAGTTCACAAACCACACCAAATAGAGGGCCATCGTCACAGGCGTGATTATTCAAGGGCTGTAAAGATATTATGATGAAATATACTTAACCAGTTCTGCGAATATTCTTACGAATCTCTTCAGAATTATTCATTCCTGATCTCACCTTATTTAACCAGTGCTTAATTAAATGTTTGCCTCACGACAATTTTAAGTCTCGCTTAAGCATAATAAATAAGCAATAACCGAATCAATTCAGCTTTATTGATTTGAATCAATTGTTACTGATAGTTATTAACAAGAGAATTTGATCATATCGATCATTTTTATTTCATTAACTGAGAAATTACTCAGCTGACATTATTCAGCTTTTATATTTAATAGCGCTTTTATAAGAGGATGATATGGCTAGGGAGAAAAACGAGACGCCCCCCCGGTACTGCCTGTTTCCCCTCACTCCAGCCCTCACCCTCGGGGAGAGGGAGGAAAGAAAGCAGCTATCCGGCATTCAGCACATTTTTATCGCAAGGTAAATTGTCTGGAAGCGAGCAAAATGCCACATCCAACACGCTACGCTTCTCATCTTCGACTAAGGTTTTCACTAGGTTGGCTACAGCGGCCCCGCATTTACCCGCTAAGGAGAACACTTGATGACAAGACCTGATTTGCGCCGTCAGCGCACTCTTTACCTTGCAATGCACATCGCGCTGGGTGGTGCTTTGCTCTCTCTGATTCCCTCAGCCCTTGCGGCAGAACAACAGAACATCAAACAATCACCGGACATTTTATTGGGGCCGCTCTTTAGCGATGTACAAAGCGCCAAACTCTTCCCCGATCAGAAAACCTTTGCTGATGCGGTACCCAAAGGGGACCCGCTGATGATCCTCGCGGATTACCGGATGCAGAGAACACAAACCAGCTTCGATTTACGCCATTTTGTGAACGTCAATTTTGAGTTACCCAAAGAAGGTGAAAAGTACGTACCACCAGAAGGCCAAAATCTGCGCGAGCATATTGATGGGCTCTGGAGCGTGCTGACGCGCACCACCGATCACGCCAGTAAGTGGGATTCACTGTTACCGCTGCCAAAACCCTATGTGGTGCCCGGAGGTCGTTTCCGTGAAGTCTATTACTGGGACAGTTACTTCACCATGCTCGGCCTGGCGGAAAGTGGTCACTGGGATAAGATCGACGATATGGTAGCCAACTTTGCCTGGGAAATAGACAGCTGGGGGCATATCCCCAACGGTAACCGCAGCTACTACCTGAGCCGCTCGCAGCCGCCGTTCTTCGCCTTTATGGTCGAACTGTTAGCCAGTGATAAAGGCGATGAGGTTCTGAAAACCTATCTTCCGCAACTGGAAAAAGAGTATCAGTACTGGATGGACGGTGCAGACAGCTTGCAGAACGGACAGGCAAACAAGCGTGTTGTTAAACTGGATGACGGTTCGGTGCTGAACCGCTACTGGGACGACAAAGACACACCGCGTCCGGAATCCTGGCTGGACGATGTCACCACCGCCAAAAATAACCCTAATCGCCCGGCAACCGAAATCTACCGTGATTTACGCTCTGCGGCGGCATCCGGCTGGGACTTTAGCTCTCGCTGGATGGATGATCCGAACCAGCTTGGCACCCTTCGCACCACCAGCATTGTTCCGGTCGATCTGAACGCATTAATGTTCAAGCTGGAAAAAATGATTGCCCGTGCCAGCCAGGTCTCCGGTGACAGCGCCAAAGCCAGTAAGTTTGAAGCGCTGGCTACTGCGCGACAGAAAGCAATGGAAGCCAACCTGTGGAATGATAAAGAGGGTTGGTATGCCGATTACGATCTGAAAACGAAGAAAGTACGTAATCAACTGACCGCCGCCGCCCTCTTCCCGCTGTATGTGAATGCTGCGGCGAAAGACAGAGCGGATAAGGTCGCCAGCGCGACTCAGGCCCGGCTGCTGAAGCAGGGTGGCATTGCAACCACAACTGTGAACAGTGGTCAGCAATGGGATGCGCCGAACGGTTGGGCGCCATTGCAATGGGTGGCGACCGCCGGGTTACAGAATTACAACCACAAGAAACTGGCGATGGACGTGACCTGGCGCTTCCTCTCTAACGTCCAGCATACCTATGACCGTGAGAAGAAACTGGTGGAGAAATATGATGTCAGCACCACCGGGACCGGCGGTGGCGGCGGTGAGTACCCGCTGCAGGATGGATTTGGCTGGACGAACGGCGTCACTCTCAAGATGCTTGATTTAGTTTGCCCGAAAGAGAATCCGTGTGACAGCTTGCCTGCCACCCAACCTGCTGCTGAGCCGGCATCGGCGATATCGACACAACCAACAGCCCAGAAAGCCGTGCAGTAAGCAAAATAAAACCCGGCAGGTTGAAGTCTACCGGGTTTCTTTCTCAATCGGGTTTGTAGCGGGAAATGACTCAGTCTCGGCGAATCATCCTGAACACAGCCAGTACCACAATCGCACCCACGACTGCCACGGCGAAGCTATGGATATTGAAGCCAGTCACATCGCCGCCCATGCCAAACATTGTGGCAAGCCAACCGCCGACGACCGCACCGACAATCCCCAGAATACACGTCAGAATAAAACCACCGCCATCACGACCCGGCATGATGAACTTGGCTATAATTCCGGCGATGAGGCCAAAAACAATCCACGCGATAATGCCCATTTTACTCTCTCCTGCTCAAACGTCATACAACCGCGATGACCACCATGGTGTCGCGTTACGTTAAGTATAGGCTATGGAGTGAAAAATGATTTCTGCTCACGGACTTAATAGAAATTTTTAAGAAAATAATTTGGGTTTTGTCTTAAGAAATTCCGGCAAATGCCGATAGACAAACCATACGATCTGTCAGTGGTCAAGGAGCCTTTCGGCGTGAGTAAGTACAGTGAGCAGTTCCTGAAAAATAACCCCTTAGCGGTGCTCGGTGTGATTCGTGACCTGCAGAAGAATGAGGTCCCGGTTCGCATCACCTGGGCGAGTGGTCAGTTCATCAGTAAGATCCTTGAAGTGACCCCTGATGCACTGGTCATGGACTTTGGCAGCCAGGAGTTTGAAAACACCTCCGTTCAGCGCGCGGGAAAGGTGACCATCTCTGCGGAAACCCAGGGTGCAAAAGTGGAATTTACGCTGCCTAAGCTTGAAAGCGGCATCTGGCAGTCGTTACCTGCGTTTATCACATCATTGCCCGAAACGCTGTTTTTCATCCAGCGCCGGGAATATTTTCGTATCAACGCGCCTCTGCACCCTGCCTATTTCTGCAAAGCGTTAATGCCGAATAAAGCGGAGCTGCGTTTTCGCCTGTTCGACCTGTCACTGGGTGGAATGGGTGCATTGCTGGAAGGGGCACTGCCGGAAGGTTTACAGGCCGGTATGCGTTTTTCACAGATTGAACTGGATATGGCGTCCTGGGGTCAGTTCTATTTCGACGCCCAGCTTATCGCGATTGGTGAGCGCAAAGTGGTGGATGGCAAGAACGAGACGATTACCACGCCACGCCTGAGCTTCCGCTTTCTGAACGTCAGCCCAGGGGTAGAACGCGAACTCCAGCGCATTATCTTCTCGCTGGAGCGTGAAGCGCGCGAACGTGCCAATCGGGTGCGATAGTTACATCGCGTTAATGGCTTTTTGAACTTTCCAGATATAGCGCGGCGCCTGCGGTGCAGGGTGGTTTTCCACGATGTGATCGAAGAATTCGTTCGCGCTCAAATCATTAATCTCATTAATGGCTTTTTTGCGGTCAGATGAGAACGTCCGTAACAGCGCACCCGCACCGTTGACGTACGAGACCACCAGCGCGTACTGCATCACCTGAGGATTGGTTATTCCCGCCAGCGGGCCATGCTCAAGAATGCTCAGATACGCGGCACCCATGGAAATGTTGCGTTCCGGATTCTTAAGCTCACTGGTGGTGGGCTCACCTTTCCAGCCCATGCGTTGATACACTTCGCGCCCGGCAGTTGAAGCTTTCAGTTGCATCAATCCAACAGCGTTTGATTTACTCACCAGCGCCGGATTACCGCCAGACTCTACCGCTATCATGGCCGTAATCAGTTTCGGATCCACGCCCCATGCGGCCCCTGCCTTCTCGGTGATTGGCATCCACTGCATTGCCCGTTTAACCGGCACTTCCGGATTCCAGTCAGGGTTACGGTAATCTTGTTTAGAGCTACAGCCCGCCAGCAACACGACTAAAAAAGCAAACCATCTTAATTTCACACGCAATCCTTCTTTGGTGAACGCATCTCTACGGATGACAACGAACAGGGTTAGCGGCATGATAACTGTTTCCGATCAGATGTCAGCAAGGAATTGCCATGTCCAGGTTTCATTTGATAGCGCCCTCCGGCTATTGCATTAATCAGTCTGCCGCAGCGCTTGGGGTTCAACGACTGGAGGCAATGGGGCACCAGGTAGATAATCGCCAGGTAATTGCCCGCCGGGATCAACGCTTCGCCGGAAGCGACACGCAACGCCTTCAGGATCTGAATGCGCTGACAGATTTAAACAATGCCGATGTGATTGTTCTGCCCGTGCGCGGGGGTTATGGTGCCAGCCGTTTACTGGAGCAGGTTGACTGGCAGGGGTTAATTGCCCGTCAGCGTACAAACCCGCTGCTGATTTGTGGGCACAGCGACTTCACCGCCTTCCAGTTGGGATTACTGTCGCTGGGTAACGTCATCACCTTCAGTGGGCCAATGCTGGCCGCGAATTTCGGCGCCCCTTCCCTCAATGACTTCACCGTGGACCATTTCTGGCGAGCACTGAGCAATGCATACTTTACTATAGAGTGGGACGGTGAAGGTCCGCGTTGCAATACGCAAGGCACCTTATGGGGCGGCAACCTGGCGATGCTCACTTCGTTGCTTGGCACTCCCTGGTTCCCGGCTATCGATGGCGGGATTCTGGTGGTGGAAGACATCAACGAACACCCTTTCCGCGTTGAGCGTATGCTGCTTCAGCTTCTGCACGCTGGCGTGCTGGCGCGTCAGAATGCGCTGATTCTCGGCAGTTTCACCCGTTCCGAGCCGAATGAGTACGATGCAGGCTACACTTTAATGACAATGGTGGATTACCTGCGCAGTCGCCTGTCAATCCCTGTTATCACAGGACTGGAATTCGGCCACGAGCAACAAACGGTGACCTTGCCTCTGGGCGCACATGCCGTCCTGGAGAAAAGTGAGACGACACGCCTGACCATTAGCGGGCATCCGGTACTATCTGCATAAAAAAATCTTTATTTGGCTGATTGATTCAACTTTTCTGCCGTTAATATAGATAGGTTTTCACATCCGTGCCTGCCACTGCGCAAAACTTATGCAGGGGCGGATGTTGAGTGGAGTGACGTAGAGAGGAGAAGCACGACATTGGACGCTGAGGCGGTAATTAGTCTGTTTATTTTGGGTTCAGTACTTGTAACCTGCAGTATTTTATTAAGTTCATTTTCTTCCCGTCTCGGTATTCCTATCCTGGTCATCTTCCTTGCCATTGGTATGCTGGCAGGTATTGATGGTATTGGCGGTATTCCGTTCGACAACTATCCCTTCGCGTATATGGTCAGTAACCTGGCGCTGGCAGTGATCCTGCTCGATGGTGGGATGCGGACTCAGGCCAGCTCTTTTCGCGTGGCGCTCGGACCTGCCCTGTCGCTGGCGACGATAGGTGTACTGATCACCTCCGGTCTGACCGGGATGATGGCGGCCTGGTTGTTCCATCTTGATGTGATTGAAGGGTTGCTAATTGGCGCGATTGTGGGCTCGACGGATGCAGCAGCGGTCTTCTCGCTGCTTGGCGGCAAAGGGCTTAACGAGCGTGTCGGTTCAACGCTGGAGATTGAATCCGGTAGCAACGACCCGATGGCGGTCTTCCTCACGATTACGCTGATTGAGATGATCCAGCAGCACAATCTCGGGCTGAGCTGGATGTTTGCGGTGCACATCGTACAAGAGTTCGGGCTGGGGATTTTGCTGGGTCTCGGTGGCGGTTACCTGCTGTTGCAGATGGTCAACCGCATTGACCTGCCTGCCGGGCTATATCCTTTATTAGCACTGAGCGGCGGCATTCTGGTCTTTGCCGTCACCACTGCCATCGAAGGCAGCGGCATTCTGGCGGTCTATCTGTGTGGTTTTGTGTTGGGTAATCGCCCAATTCGTAACCGCTTTGCGATTCAGCAAAACTTTGACGGCCTGGCCTGGCTGGCGCAAATTGGCATGTTCCTGGTACTGGGACTGCTGGTGACACCGTCCGACCTGCTGCCGATTGCGATACCGGCGCTGATCCTGTCGGCTTGGATGATTTTTGTCGCCCGTCCGCTGTCAGTTTTCGCCGGACTACTGCCGTTTCGCGGCTTTAATCTGCGCGAGCGCGTCTTCATCAGTTGGGTGGGGCTGCGCGGTGCGGTGCCCATCATCCTTGCCGTCTTCCCGATGATGGCGGGACTGGATCATGCCCGCTTGTTCTTTAACGTCGCCTTCTTCGTGGTGTTGATCTCCCTTTTGTTCCAGGGAACGTCACTCTCCTGGGCGGCGAAAAAAGCGAAGGTGGTGGTGCCGCCGGTCGGGATGCCGGTTTCACGTGTGGGGCTTGATATTCACCCGGAGAATCCGTGGGAGCAGTTTGTTTATCAACTCAGCGCAGATAAATGGTGCGTCGGTGCCGCGCTACGTGATTTGCACATGCCCGCTGAGACGCGCATTGCGGCGCTGTTTCGCGATAATGCTCTCTTACACCCGAGCGGGAGCACCCGGCTGCGCGAAGGTGACGTACTCTGCGTGATTGGCCGCGAAGGCGATCTACCTGCCCTCGGCAAGCTTTTCAGCCAGACGCCTCCGGTCGCGCTCGATCAACGTTTCTTCGGCGACTTTATTCTTGAGGCGGATGCCAAGTTTGCCGATGTCGCGCTGATTTACGGCCTGGAGGACGGGCTGGAGTATCGTGAAAAGCAGCAGACACTGGGTGAAATTGTGCAACAACTACTCGGTGCCGCGCCTGTCGTCGGTGACCAGGTGGAGTTTGCTGGAATGATCTGGACAGTAGCGGAGAAAGCAGAGAACGCCGTGCTAAAAGTCGGTGTTCGCGTTGCAGAAGACGAGGCGGAATAACCGCCTCGCGATAAGTTACACCGTCACAACCGGGACGCGTGGTGCCAGAGCACACATCAGCTCATAACCCACCGTCCCTGCCGCTGAAGCCACTTCATCAATCTTGACGTCATTACCCCATAGCTCAACGGGTGTACCGATACCTGCCTGCGGGCACGGCGTTAAATCCACCGTCAGCATATCCATCGAGATAGCCCCCACAGTGCCTGTGCGAACACCATCCACCAGCACGGGTGTCCCGGTGGGTGCCAGACGCGGGTAACCGTCCGCATAACCGCAGGCGACAATCCCTATCCGCTGCTCGCCGCTGGCACAGTAACGACTGCCATAACCGACGCAATCACCCGCCTGCAATGTCTGCACGGCGATAATCTGGCTGGTAAGCGTCATTACCGGGCGGATACCGCTATTAGCCACATCCTGCCATTGCCCGGAAGGCGACGCGCCATAGAGCACAATACCGGGACGTACCCAGTCAGCATGCACTTCCGGATGCCAGAGCGTGGCCGCCGAATTGGCCAGTGACAGTGGGCAGTCGAGCCCCTCTTTTGCCTGCGCAATCCGTTGTACGGCCTCCGTAATCCCCTCCGGTAACTCCGCATTGGCAAAATGGGCCATCAGCGTGATGTTCCCGACATTTTTCAGCTCACGCAACTGTCGCCAGATACTCTGTACACGTTCAGGTTGAAAACCCAGTCGATTCATACCGCTGTTCATTTTCAAATAGACATCCAGGGGCGCGTGCAATTCTGCATCCTGGAGCACTTTCAGCTGCCAGTTACTGTGGATACTGGTAGTAAGGCGATACTTATCGAAGAGGGGCAATTCATCGGCATTAAAGAAGCCCTCTAACATCAGAATCGGCCCTTTCCAGCCGCGTTCACGCAGCAGAATCGCCTCTTCAAGATTGAGCATCGCAAAGCCATCCGTGCCTTCAAGCGCCCGCCAGATTCGGTCAATACCGTGACCATACGCATTGGCTTTCACCACGGACCAGACGCGTGACGTTGGGGCGGCACGTCGAATAATCTGCAAGTTATGGCGCAGTGCCTGCAAATCGATCGTGGCCTGAACAGGACGTGACATGCTGTCTCCTTGTTTTAGTTGTGTGCACCATGCAACTGGTCGTGGCGACCAGGACTGAATCCAGGCAGGTATCTCGCCACGCTCAAATCTTCCCACGGTATTGCCGGGGTCCGACCTGAAATCAGATCGCTGAGTAACTGACCCGAGCCGCAGGCCATTGTCCAGCCAAGCGTGCCGTGACCGGTATTAAGCCACAGGTTTTTAAAGGGTGAACGGCCGACAATCGGTGTACCGTCTGGCGTCATCGGACGCAGACCGGTCCAGAATGTGGCCTGCTCAACATGCCCACCATGAGGGAACAGATCTTTTACCACCATTTCCAGCGTCGCGCGCCGGGGTTCACGTAACAGGGTGTTAAAACCGACAATTTCAGCCATTCCCCCCACCCGAATACGATTATCAAAACGGGTAATCGCAATCTTGTAAGTTTCATCGAGGATAGTCGAAACTGGCGCACCCGCCTCATCCGCAATGGGTATGGTGAGTGAATAGCCTTTCAGCGGATAAACCGGGATATCGACAATGCCGTTCAGCATCGCGGTGGAATAAGAGCCAAACGCCATCACATAAGCATCGGCTTTGATGATCTCCTCGCCACACTTCACACCATAAATTTGCGCGTTTTCATATAGCAGGCGATCGACCGGGGTATTAAAGCGGAATGTGACCCCTGCCTGTTCGGCCATTTCAGCAAGGTGTTGCGTAAAGAGCTGACAGTCACCAGTTTCGTCGTTTGGCAGACGCAAGCCACCGCTTAGTTTGTGGGCGACGGAGGCCAGCGCCGGTTCGACCTCGGCCAGGCGGGCTGACTCCAGCAGTTGATAAGGTACCCCCGCGTCCTCAAGCACTGCGATATCGCGGGTCGCATTCTCATACTGTTGGGCGGTGCGGAACAGCTGCAGTGTTCCACCTTGCCGACCTTCATACTGAATCTGGGTTTCGTCGCGCAATAGCTTCAGGCAATCGCGGCTGTATTCCGCCAGACGTACCATTCGCCCTTTATTTTCCATGTAGTGACGGGTATCGCAGTTGCGCAGCATTTGCCACATCCATTTTAGCTGGAAGGGGGTGCCGTCAAGACTGATGGCCAGCGGAGCATGGCGCTGGAACATCCATTTGATCGCTTTAAGCGGTACTCCAGGAGCCGCCCAGGGCGCTGCGTACCCGGGCGAAATCTGGCCGGCATTCGCGGCGCTGGTTTGCAGTGCCGGGCCAGCCTCCCTGTCGATTACTGTCACCTCGTGACCTGCCTGGCGTAAATACCACGCGCTGGTGACTCCCACAACCCCTCCCCCCAGTACGACAACTCGCATAGCCTGCTCCCATGAGTAAAGCACAATCATCTGATTACAAATTGATAACCCAGATGAAAATGTTATTCAACATATGGCTTTTTTATGGTGATATTTCTCACATCTTTCCGTAAATAAAGGTATTCACCTGGATGACATCTCCTGCTGCACGTTCTTTAGTCTCAGTATAATCTGCTGTTCATGGCGCTATTTCCCGGTCATTCACGACAAGAAATCGTGAAGAAAAAAATCTCGCTAACCCACAGTTTTTATTGCGTGATCTATCATTGAAATGAGACCTTCCATACAGAGAAGGTTGTTAACAACGAGGGCGCGCTAATGGCTACGATTGATTCCATGAATAAGGATTCTGTACGTCTCAGTGATGGACCTGACTGGACCTTCGATCTCCTTGATGTGTATCTCGCCGAGATCGACCGGGTGGCAAAACTCTACCGCCTGGAAACCTACCCGCATCAAATCGAAGTCATCACGTCCGAGCAGATGATGGATGCTTACTCCAGCGTCGGGATGCCTATTAACTATCCCCACTGGTCGTTCGGTAAAAAGTTTATCGAAACAGAACGTCTGTATAAGCACGGCCAGCAAGGACTGGCGTACGAGATTGTGATCAACTCCAATCCGTGCATTGCCTACCTGATGGAAGAAAACACCATTACCATGCAGGCACTGGTCATGGCGCATGCCTGCTACGGTCACAACTCATTTTTCAAAAACAATTACTTATTCCGTAGCTGGACGGATGCCAGCTCGATTGTCGATTACCTGATTTTCGCCCGCAAATACATCACCGAGTGCGAAGAGCGTTATGGCGTGGAAGAAGTTGAAAAGCTGCTCGACTCCTGCCATGCGCTGATGAATTACGGTGTGGATCGCTACAAACGTCCGCAAAAAATTTCTTTGCAAGAGGAGACCGCACGGCAGAAAAGCCGTGAAGAATACCTGCAAAGTCAGGTGAATACCTTGTGGCGTACCCTGCCGAAGCGTGAGGAAGAGAAAGCGGTAGTTGAAGCCCGGCGCTACCCGTCCGAACCGCAGGAAAACTTACTCTATTTCATGGAAAAAAATGCCCCGCTGCTGGAGTCCTGGCAGCGTGAAATTTTGCGCATTGTGCGTAAGGTCAGCCAGTATTTTTATCCGCAGAAACAGACGCAGGTGATGAACGAAGGCTGGGCCACTTTCTGGCACTACACCATCCTTAACCACCTGTATGACGAAGGAAAAGTCACAGATCGCTTTATGCTGGAATTCTTACATAGCCACACCAACGTAGTGTTCCAGCCGCCCTACAACAGTCCGTGGTACAGCGGGATTAACCCCTATGCACTCGGCTTTGCGATGTTCCAGGACATCAAGCGCATTTGCCAGTCGCCAACGGACGAAGACCGCTACTGGTTCCCGGATATCGCTGGTTCCGACTGGCTGGAGACGCTGCACTTTGCCATGCGTGACTTTAAGGACGAGAGCTTTATTAGCCAGTTCCTGTCGCCGAAAGTGATGCGCGACTTCCGTCTCTTTAGCGTTCTGGATGACGATCGCAATAACTACCTGGAAATTGCGGCCATCCATAATGAAGAAGGTTATCGCGAGATCCGTAACAAGCTGTCGTCACAGTACAACCTGAGCAATCTTGAGCCGAACATTCAGGTGTGGAACGTGGATTTGCGTGGCGATCGTTCACTGACGCTGCGTTACATTCCGCATAACCGTGCGCCACTGGATAAAGGCCGTCGGGAAGTTCTCAAACATGTGCACCGTTTATGGGGTTTCGATGTGATGCTGGAACAACAAAACGAGGATGGGAGTGTAGAATTACTGGACCGCTGCCCGGCCCGAAACAATGTGCTGTAACCAAAAATCAAACCCCTCTTTTAAGAGGGGTTTTTCTTTGCTTAGCGCCCGTGCATCACTAGATCACCCGGCAGATTCTTGTGCATACGCTGCCAAATCTCGCCACTGTCATGCCCGTATTTACGTACGGTTTCATACACCTGGTCATGCAGCTTCTGTTCGCACAACTCCACCAGCCGATGGTAGAAGCCCAGCGCCAGGCTGCGTGCTTCCGGGCTGGCGAAATAGTGACGTCCGATACGGGTGTAGAGCCCTTTCATCCCGTTCAGAATCAAACCGTAAATCGGGTTACCGGAGGCAAACGCCAGACCGCGGAAAATGCTGTAATCCAGTTCAGCAAATGCATCGCCGTGATCTTCCACTTCGCGTGTTTTGGCCAGCACTTCCAGCGCCTGGTCAGGATGCTGACGGAATGCAGTGCGAATGAAGATCGTCGCGATATTGGTGCGAACGGACAGGAGATTGTCGATCAATTGCGGGACGCTCTCATGGTCCAGACGTGCCAGCGTCTCAAGAATATTTAGCCCTGAGGTTTCCCAGAAGTTATTTACTTTTGTCGGCTTACCATGCTGAATCGTCAGCCAGCCATCGCGGGCTAAACGCTGTAACACTTCACGCAGAGTGGTCCGGGTGACGCCAATCAGTTCGGAAAGTTCGCGTTCTGCTGGAAGAATCGACCCCGGAGGAAAACGGTTATTCCAGATACTTTCAATGATGTACTCTTCCGCGAAACCCGCCGGGCTCTGCGCCTTTATGACCATAATGAGATTTCCATTAAACAACTAAGCAAAGATCACTCATCATACCAGACCCATTCAGGGGCAGATAGCATACGGAATGAAGAAAAAGGGGATCGGCTACCCATTTTAAAAGATTCGCCAGACTCAACTGTTCATCTGTCAGTATCGTACTGTAATCCCGCATTCATTGAGGTTTCATTTAGCTCTGTAATCAAAAAAGAGATTTGCTTTAGCGCTTTAATTACATACTTCGCGAAACCGTTTAACCTAACGCAGGATATACATCCAATTACGTATTATTTTCTTTCGCGATAGTGGCTTGCGTTGTGAATTCGTTTACACTGCTTTGTCTACGCGTGTCCCAGGGAAATGATTATGTTGCGATACTTAAACAAGTGCTCTCGCGGGCGCGGCGCCTGGTTGTTAATGGCGTTCACTGCGCTGGCGCTTGAACTCGTAGCGCTGTGGTTCCAGCATGTCATGCTGTTGAAACCCTGCGTGTTGTGCATTTATGAGCGTTCCGCTCTTTTTGGTGTCATGGGTGCGGGAATTGTCGGGGCTATTGCACCGAAATCACCGTTGCGCTATGTCGCTATTCTGATTTGGCTTTACAGCGCCTGGCGCGGGCTTCAGCTGGCCTACGAACATACGATGATTCAGCTGCACCCGTCTCCATTTATGACCTGCGATTTCGCAGCCCGTTTTCCGACGTGGTTGCCACTCGATAAATGGCTGCCGCAAATCTTTGTTGCTTCGGGTGATTGCGCTGAAAAACAGTGGCAGTTCCTGTCCCTGGAAATGCCGCAATGGCTGCTGGGCATCTTTGCTGCGTACCTGGTTATTGCAGTACTGGTGCTTATTGCCCAGCCCTTCAAACCAAAAAAACGCGACCTTTTCGGTCGCTAAGAAAAGCGCCTTCGGGCGCTTTTTTTATCCTCTAATTGCGATTCATTCTCATAATGATGTATTTTAAATGCATCTTATAGAGGAGATTTTTTATGTCGCATTTACGTATTCCTGCCAACTGGAAAGTCAAACGCTCTACACCGTTCTTCACGAAAGAAAACGTGCCGGCTGCTCTGCTGTCACACCACAACACCGCCGCGGGTGTCTTCGGGCAACTGGTGGTAATGGAAGGCACGGTGACCTATTTTGGCTTTGCCAACGAACAGGCAACCGAGCATGAGGTGAAGGTAGAGATTAACGCTGGTCAATTCGCCACCAGCCCGCCGCAGTACTGGCATCGCATTGAGTTAAGCGATGACGCGCAGTTTAATATTAACTTCTGGGTTGCAGAAGATAACGGCAGCGACGAACTGTTCCACGCGAAAAAAGCGTAACGGTTTTATTGCGCCCAATCAGGCTTGTTTAAAATGTGGTCCTGCCAGTCGCGCACTTCCGACTCTTTGACCGCAATATGACGCACGGTGATACGCTGCTTGTGCATCATCTCTTTCGAACCGGTACGCAACGGGTGCCAGATGGGTAATGCATTCCCTTCCGCCAGCAGGCGATACGCGCAGGTTGGCGGCAGCCATTCGAAAGTAGGCAGGTTGTCACGGGTCAGCTTGATGCAGTCCGGCTCGTATTCAAAACGGCGCTCATAGTTCTTACACTGGCAGGTTTTGATATTCAGCTGGCGACAGGCGACGTTGGTGAAGTAGATTTCATCTGAATCTTCATCCATGAGTTTATGCAGGCAGCACTGACCGCAGCCGTCACACAGCGATTCCCACTCCGCGTCCGTCATTTGTTCGAGGGTTTTGCTTTGCCAGAAAGGTGTGTCGTTCATAAGTCTGTTCGCCATTTAAAACCGGGGTGCACCTTATAACCAGTCTGGCAGGGGGATGCAAGTTTTGCCGCCCATTTCCGGCGGCAAAGGCATTCAAAGTACGCGGGTAGTCAGGGAAAGGCCGTTAAAACTCACTTCCAGCTCATCACCACTGTGCAATGGCCCGACGCCGTCCGGCGTGCCGGTCAGCACCACGTCACCGGCTTTAAGGGTGAAGTAGCGACTCATATAAGCAATCAGCGGAACGATTTTGTGGATCATGTCAGCAGTCGTGCCCTGCTGGCGCACTTCGCCATTGATTTTAAGGCCAAGTGGGGTGTTCTGCGGATCGCTGGTAAATTCTCCTGCCGGGATAAAACCGGAAATCGGGCAGGAATTATCAAAGCCTTTCGCTTTTTCCCAGGGTTGCCCAGCTTTTTTCATTTTCCCTTGCAGGTCACGCAGGGTCAGGTCCAGCGCGACACCGTAGCCCGCAATCGCTTTCAGCACATGTTCTTCAGTGGCCTGACGCAGTGTCGAACCAATCAGTACCGCCAGTTCAACTTCATGGTGAACGGAGCCAAAATCCTGTGGCAGCGCCAAAGGCTGACGCAGATCGCAAAGTGCGGTTTCAGGCTTAATAAAGAGCACAGGCTCTTCCGGCGTGGCGCTACCCATTTCTTTAATATGCTTTGCGTAGTTGCTGCCCACGCAGACGACCTTACTCACCGGGTAATCCAGCAGTGCGCCCTGCCAGTTATGATGCTGATACATGGTTTTCCCCTAAGTAACACATTGAACATGAGAGAAAAACGACTATCCGCGCCACCTGGAAGTTTGTCAAATACCAAAGTCTTACAGTGAATGTCGGGAAGGGAGTACAGATATGTGGCGGAATCGATCCACCACATTGATATCTGGCAGGTTTAGTTGCCCAGGGAAATATGTTGTTTTAACAAATCTTCCGGCGGCGGAGGCAACTGCAAATAAAATCCCTGATTGGTCAGTGCCGCTTTCACTTTTTCGAGATCGGCATTGGCCAGTTTTTTTCGTCCATCGAGCGGGAGGATCATTGCCAGTTGTGGGCGACCGAAACTTTTCATTAATTCTTCCGGCACACGGCTAAAATCGTCTTTTTTTTCGACGTACAGATATGTCTCATCACGCAGGGGACTTCGGTAGATCACACAAAACATACATAATTACTCTGAATTAATGGGTGGTTACTTGCCTGAATATAATAGTGACTATAACATGCTTGATAGTCTTCGGAATATCACTCGGTTGTCAGTGATAATAGCAAAATGAGTAAGGTCAGGATGTCAAACACGCCCATCGAGCTAAAAGGCAGTAGTTTTACCTTATCAGTGGTTCATTTGCATGATGCAAAGCCCGAGGTTATTCGCCAGGCGTTAGAAGACAAAATCGCTCAGGCTCCCGCTTTTTTAAAACATGCCCCCATTGTTATTAATGTTTCCGGTCTTAATAGCCCGGTGAACTGGCCACAAATGCAAAAAGTGATTGTGGCCACCGGGTTACGTATCGTCGGTATCAGTGGCTGTCAGGACAGCGAGCTGAAAGCAGAAATAGAGCGTGCCGGTCTCCCGCTGTTAAGTGAGGGAAAAGAAAAAGCTCCTCGCTCTGCACCTGCGCCCGTCTCGGCGGCACCGATTGTTACCCCCGTCACAAAAACGCGATTGATTGATATGCCCGTTCGTTCCGGTCAGCGAATTTATGCACCAGACTGTGATCTGATTGTCACCAGTCATGTTAGCGCGGGGGCGGAGTTAATCGCCGACGGGAATATTCATGTGTACGGCATGATGCGTGGCCGCGCACTCGCGGGTGCAAGTGGTGCGCAAGATTCACAAATTTTTTGTACTCACCTCACGGCGGAACTGGTTTCCATCGCAGGGGAATACTGGCTGAGCGACAGAATCCCGGCCGATTATTATGGCAAAGCGGCAAGATTACGATTAGTAAACAACGCTTTGACTATTCAACCGTTAGATTAAGCCCTTTTAACAAGGAACTCCTATGGCACGCATTATTGTTGTTACTTCGGGTAAAGGGGGCGTTGGTAAGACAACCTCCAGCGCGGCCATCGCCACTGGTTTGGCCCAGAAGGGAAACAAGACCGTCGTTATCGATTTCGATATAGGCCTGCGTAACCTCGACCTGATTATGGGTTGTGAGCGCCGCGTGGTTTATGATTTCGTTAACGTCATTCAGGGCGATGCAACGCTGAATCAGGCGCTTATCAAAGATAAACGCACCGAGAACCTCTACATTCTCCCCGCTTCTCAGACGCGTGATAAAGACGCGCTGACCCGTGAAGGGGTAGAAAAAGTGCTGGATGAGCTTCACAAAATGGACTTTGCGTTCATCATTTGTGACTCCCCGGCCGGTATTGAAACCGGTGCCCTGATGGCCCTCTATTTCGCTGACGAAGCCATTATTACCACTAACCCGGAAGTCTCGTCAGTGCGCGATTCTGACCGCATTCTCGGTATTCTGGCGTCGAAATCTCGCCGTGCTGAAAACGGCCAGGATCCAATAAAAGAACATTTATTGTTGACCCGTTACAACCCAGGGCGCGTCAACAAAGGCGACATGCTGAGCATGGAAGATGTGCTGGAAATCCTGCGCATCAAGCTGGTCGGCGTCATTCCGGAAGATCAATCCGTGCTCCGCGCCTCTAACCAGGGCGAGCCGGTGATTCTGGACGCCGCGGCTGACGCGGGTAAAGCGTATGCCGACACCGTTGACCGCCTTCTGGGAGAAGAACGCCCTTTTCGCTTCATCGAAGAAGAGAAGAAAGGTTTCCTCAAACGCCTGTTCGGAGGATAAGTTATGGCATTACTCGACTTTTTTCTCTCCAGAAAAAAGAACACCGCCAACATTGCGAAAGAACGACTGCAGATTATTGTCGCGGAACGCCGCCGCAGTGATGCAGAGCCACATTATTTGCCGCAGCTGAAGCGCGATATTCTGGAAGTGATTTGTAAGTACGTGCAAATCGATCCGGAAATGGTCACAGTTCAGCTTGAGCAAAAAGGTGATGATATTTCTATTCTGGAACTTAACGTCACCCTTCCAGAACCGGAAGAGACAAAATAAGTCGCCGGCAACTCGGGTTGCAAGGCGTAATAAAAAAGGCAGATATTTTCTGCCTTTTTTTATTTATCAAACCGAAAAGCTGTATTTATTTACAGGTATTATCGCGGGTACTGCGCTAATAAAGTTTTCAGTTGATCGGCCATCAATTCTGCACGCCAGCCATTAATTAACTCAGGCAGAGTCGACAGCGTTTTCAATTGCCAGTGCCAGTTAAGCAACTGATTAATCTGCCGACGTGACGCCAGCAATTCAGCGCTCAATCCTCTGGCTTCACTCACACTCTGTACAAGCGCTTTAATATCTTTGAATGCTTTGCGATAACCTGGCATATCAATCAGATTCAGCAGCGGCTCCGGCAGGGATTCTTCAGGCAAAGCCTGTGCCTGCGCGACCAGTGCCAGCAAGGTTTTACCGTGGAAACGGATCTCGCTGCCTGACAGACCAATGCTATCCAGCTCACCCATACTGCCTGGCATATAACGCGCCACGGCCCATAGGTTCTCTTCACGCACCACAAAGTTAACCGCCAGATCACGCTCACGCGCTTTACGCAGACGCCAATCGGCAAGCAGGCGCAGGCAACCTAGCTGGCGAGTACGCAGTTGCCAGGCGTTGCTGATTTCACGCCAGGCCTCTTCCGGGGCCAGTACTTCCTGACGACGCTGCATCATCAGACGACATTCATCCAGCGCGGCATCCAGCCAACCCGCCTGCGCGGTTTCGGCCATTAACTTTTGGGCAATCGGTAACAGATACCAGACGTCCGCCGCCGCGTAATCGCACTGCCGTTCTGTCAGTGGACGCGCTAACCAGTCAGTGCGGGATTCACTTTTATCAATCGCGAGGCCAGTGAACTCTTCCACCATTGAGGCAAAGCCCCAGGACAGCGCGCGCCCACAAAACGCCGCGAGGATCTGGGTATCAATCATCGGCTGCGGCTGCATGCCAAACGCATTGAGGAACACTTCAAGATCTTCACTGCCGGCATGCAGGAATTTGGTCACACTGGTGTCGCTCAGCAGTGCGCGAAACGGTGCCCAGTCGGTTATGGCCAGCGGGTCGATTAAGGCGAGCTGCTCACCATCGAACAACTGGATTAAACCGAGTTGAGGGTAATAGGTACGAGTGCGGACAAATTCGGTATCCAGCGCAACGGCATCTTTCGCACCCGCGACTTCACATAGCGCGGCGAGTGCTTCGTTGGTGGTGATCATCTGGTAATTCAAATCATTTTCTCTTCAGTTTGCGCCCATAAAAAACGCCGGATTAACCGGCGTTCAGGCGACTAACGCATAGCTCAGACTTTATTGTCCACTTTGGCACGGGCTTCGTCACGCAATTCTCGTCGTAAAATTTTGCCAACGTTAGATTTCGGCAGTTCCGTGCGAAACTCCACCTTTTTCGGCACCTTGTAGCCGGTAAGTTGACGGCGACAGAACGCAATCAACGCCTCTTCCGTTAAAGAGGCATCTTTTTTCACCACGAAAATTTTGACCAATTCACCGCTAATTTCCGAGGGGACACCTACAGCCGCCACTTCCTGGACGCCCGTGTGTTGCATCACGACATCTTCAATCTCATTTGGATAAACGTTGAAGCCGGAGACCAGAATCATGTCTTTTTTGCGATCGACAATGCGCATAAAACCTTCATCATCCATCACGGCAATATCGCCAGTGTACAACCAACCATCCTTGATGATTTCGTCAGTGGCGTCAGGGCGTTGCCAGTACCCCAGCATCACCTGTGGCCCTTTCACGCAAAGCTCGCCGGGTTCACCGTGCGCGACTTCATTGCCCTCGTCATCCACCAGTTTTACATCGGTTGAAGGCACCGGCAGGCCAATGCTGCCGCTGTGGTAGTCGATATCATGCGGATTCACACTCACCAGCGGCGAGCACTCCGTCAGACCATAACCTTCCAGCAGGTACTGCCCGGTGAGTTTAACCCATCGCTCAGCAACGGCTTGTTGCACCGGCATGCCGCCACCTGCGGACAGATGCAGTGACGAGAAATCCAGTTTGCGGAAATCTTCGTTATTCAGTAACGCATTGAAGAGCGTGTTCACACCGGTCATGGCGGTGAACGGATACTTTGCCAGCTCTTTGACCAGACCCGGAATGTCACGCGGATTGGTGATCAGCAGGTTTTGCCCACCCAGTTCGATAAACAGCAGGCAGTTCATGGTCAGGGCAAAAATGTGGTAGAGCGGTAGCGCGGTCACCACCAACTCAGTACCGCGATGCAGCAAGGGACCGTAAGTCGCATTGACCTGCTCGAGGTTTGCCAGCATGTTTCGGTGAGTCAGCATTGCTCCTTTCGCCACACCGGTTGTACCACCGGTGTATTGCAGGAAGGCCAGGTCGTCAGTGGTTACTTCTGGTTTTACGTACTGCTGCCGGTAGCCCGCTTGCAACGCACGACGGAAAGAGATCGCATCCGGCAGGTGGTACTTCGGTACCAGGCGTTTAACGTATTTGACGACAAAGTTGACCAGGGTGCCTTTTGCAGGGGAGAGTTGGTCGCCCATGCGGGTCAGAATCACGTGACGCACCTGGGTTTTATCGACCACTTTTTCCAGCGTATGGGCAAAGTTGGAAACGATAACGATAGCCGCCGCGCCACTGTCGTTTAACTGGTGTTCAAGCTCACGCGGCGTATAGAGTGGATTAACGTTCACCACAATCATCCCGGCACGCAAAATACCGAACAGGGCAACCGGGTATTGCAGGAGGTTTGGCATCATTAGTGCCACACGATCGCCCTTCTTCAACCCCAGCCCCTGCTGAAGGTAAGCGGCAAACGCCCGGCTACGTTCTTCAAGTTTGCGGAAGGTCATCACCTCCCCCATGTTAACGAACGCAGGTTGATCGGCGTAGCGCGCCGTTGAGTGTTCAAAGAGTTCAACCAGGGATTGATAACGATCGGGATTGATTTCCGCAGGCACATCGGCGGGATAACGGTTAAGCCAAACCTTCTTCAATGCATCACCTCTAAAATGGATATTCGACGTCATCACAACCCCTGTTAATAAACAGGTCGTTAACATAATATTAACTCAGCGTACCAGTTTATTAATTGTGCAAACTGAAGGTTGCGAAGCACGTCACTAATTATTTTTCTTATCGTCTTTCAAATAAAGAAACAGCGGACCAGCCGCTGTTTCATTTGCTTTGTGGAACAGAGCGTTACTCTGTTACAACACTTTGCACCTGTGCCGGGCCGGGGTTATACCAGCCCCATCCGCCGTAGCCATAACGCCACGGGTGAGGCCCCATCATCCAGGGATCCATCGGGGCGGGCGGCAGCACCACTTGTTTCGCGATATGCCAGCGTTTGTAACCTTCAGCATTCACTACGAGGAATTTATAGGGCGCACCGCCCACCTGACCATCGTAGGTGCCGGTAATCGGTCCAACAACCGTCACCAGTTGATCCTGGAAATCAACCGGATCGATAAATCCATTCACTTCAGCAAAAATACGCCCGATTGAAGCTTCACCCAAAATGGGGCGAGCACCACTGTCCAGCGGTACAGCGGCGATTTCCAGACGTGTTTTACCTTTCTGGTTGTCAACCTTCACCACTTTGCCGCCAAAACGAGATTCCTGCCCCACATAAAGTTGCGGCGCATTCATCACGCGCACCAAATCTTCCTGCGGTGTTGGACTGTTTCCTTTAATCGCGTCAGGCACGGTGACACAACCACTCAGCGCCGCAGCAACGAGACCGGCTGACAGCCAGCGCAAAACCCTTCTTTGATTCGCCATGATGCGACTCCTTAAACTCAGCTTGTACTACTGAGATTCATTCACGGCCCGGAAGTTTCTTCCATGCCACTTCGTTTCGCAAATAAACAGGTTCGGATTGCTCAACAGCAACGGTGCGCCCCTCAGCAAGCATCTGCAGGGCGATGGGCAGCATATCCTGTGCGGCGGGAAGTTCTACGCTACCATCGGTCAGCGTGAGGCCTGAAGAGGCCCCCATTTCCGGCCAGGCTTTCCAGCCGGTACCGACGGTCGCCCAGGCACCATCCAGTTGTGCCAGGCGCGCTTCGACAGCTTCAGGTTTGAGAACGGCTTCAGTATCTTCACCCTGCCAGATGCCGTTTTCATCACGCTGATACTCAGCCCAGTAGACTTCACCCATACGTGCGTCGATCGCGGCCAGCACGCGCGTGGCACCGGTTTGACGCCATGCGCCCTGCGCCATAGTGACCAGGGTTGAGACGCCAATCATCGGCAACTCAGCGCCCAGTGCCAGCCCTTGTGCAATACCAATGCCGATACGAACGCCGGTAAAGCTGCCGGGACCGCGTCCAAATGCCAGCGCATCCAGTTCAGACAGCGCCACACCACCTTCGGTGAGGACGTCGTTGACCAGTGGCAGAATGCGTTGCGTGTGTTCGCGAGGGCAAAATTCGAAGTGAGCAAAGGTTGCTCCGTTGTCATGCAGTGCAACGGAGCAGGCTTCAGTGGCGGTATCAATAGCCAGAATTCGCATGGGTAGTAAACGTCCCGGTAAAACAAAATGGCGCGCATATTAACACAGTCTGCGGCAAATTACTCCGCTTCGCCCGCCGCCAGGAATGCAACCGCGCGCTGAATATCCCGGGTACGGGGCGCAGGCGGCAGGCTGGAGAGAAACACCGCACCGTAGGGGCGCATGACCAGCCGGTTGTCACAGATAACCAACACTCCCCGGTCGTCGACGTCACGAATCAAACGCCCCACCCCTTGCTTGAGGGTAATCACAGCATCCGGAAGCTGAACTTCATCAAACGGATCGCCACCGCGCAGACGGCAATCTTCCATGCGCGCTTTCAGCAATGGATCGTCAGGTGAGGTAAACGGCAGCTTATCGATGATCACCAGCGAGAGTGCATCACCACGTACATCCACCCCTTCCCAGAAACTACTGGTTGCCACCAGCAAGGCATTCCCAGCGCTGACGAACTGCTGCAAAAGTTGCCCCTTGCTCGTTTCGCCCTGCAACAACACCGGCAAGGTCATACTGGCGCGAAACTCTTCGGCCAGACCGCGCATCATGGCATGAGAGGTACACAACATAAAACAGCGCCCGTTGTTGGCTTCGATAATGGGCTTAAGCATTGCCGCCAGATGGCGCGCCGCACCGGGCTGGTTAGCCTGCGGTAAGTTGCGGGGAACGCAGAGCAGTGCCTGACTGGCATAATCAAAGGGGCTGGGGAGCAACAGTGATTCCGCGTCGTCAATGCCCAGACGCGCGGTGAAATGGTGCAAATCGTCATTCACCGACAGGGTGGCGGAGGTGAAAATCCAGCTCCCTTTTTTGGTCGCCATGACCTCTTTAAATTTATCGGAGACCGACAGCGGCGTCAGCGCGAGGGTGAAATGCCGCGAAGTGCATTCATACCAGTAGCTGTAACCCGGCTGGTTGTAATCTTTCAGGCGTTTGAGTCTTGCCCGGTAAAGCGTCGCCCGTTCGAAGGCTGCATCCAACAGGGCCGATCGTCCAAGGGATAATTTTGCTACGTCATAGCAAAGCTCAAGGGCGTCATCGAGTAGCAGCAGCGCGCGCTGAATATGGGCATCCGCCAGCAGTTCACGCAGGTTTCCGCGATAACCCGGCTCGCCCAGTTGCAGGCGGAAATCCTGGGTGCTTTGCGCCAGTCTGTCGGCACATTTCTGTAACTGCTGGGTGTCTTTAAGCTCCGTGCGGTAGGAGATGGTGAAATCTTTCGCCAGGTCCAGCAACTGACGACTGGAAAGTGACTGTCCAAAGTACTGGCTGGCAATGTCCGGGAGCTGGTGCGCTTCATCGAAAATCATCACGTCGGCTTCGGGAATTAATTCACCAAAACCGCTCTCTTTCACCACCATGTCAGCGAGGAAAAGATGATGGTTCACCACCACCACGTCAGCATCCATCGCCTTTTTACGCGCCTTTACCACAAAGCAGTCTTTGTACATCGGGCAGTCGCTGCCCAGACAGTTGTCGTTGGTGCTGGTGACCAGCGGCCAGGCAGCAGAATCCTCAGCGACACTTGCACAGGTGCTGATATCTCCGTCTGCCGTGTTGTTGGACCAGGAGCGCAGCATTACCACGTCGCTCAGCGTCTGTACCGGCAGATCGCCGCCCGCCAGAACCTGTTGCTCAAGGCGTTCGATACACAGGTAGTTGGAACGCCCTTTTAGCAGCGCCGTACGGCCACTAAACGCCAGCGCTTTTGCAACGGTAGGAAGATCGCGGCTATAGAGCTGATCCTGCAACGCTTTGGAGCCCGTGGAAATGATCACTTTTTTCCCGGATCGCAATGCTGGAGCCAGGTAAGCATAGGTTTTCCCGGTACCGGTTCCCGCCTCGACCACCAGCGGTTGCGTCCGCGCAATCGCCTCACTCACAGCGTGCGCCATCTGGCGCTGCGGCTCGCGCGGCTTAAACCCCGGTATCGCTTTGGCCAACTGACCGTCTGTTGCAAAATCGTCTGTCACACTGCCCCCACACTGGATAAATCGCCAGCGATTATGTCAGGGCATTGGGTTTTTCGCCAGTCTGTGGCAGTCTTGCCCGCATTCATAAGGAAAACCCTGAGGAAGAAAGTATGACTGTTACCCGCATTGACGCTGGCGCCCGCATGTCTGACGTGATTATTCATAATCAAACGCTGTACTACACCGGCGTCCCCGAAAATCTTGATGCAGATGCGTTTGAGCAAACCGCTAATACCCTGGCGCAGATTGACGCCGTACTGGCTAAACAGGGTAGCGATAAGACCCGCATTCTGGATGTGACCATTTTCCTGGTAGAGAAAAGTGATTTCGCGGCGATGAATAAAGCCTGGGATGCATGGGTTGTCGCCGGGCAAGCACCCGTACGTTGCACCGTTCAGGCGGAGCTGATGAATCCGAAGTATAAAGTCGAAATCAAGATTGTTGCTGCGGTCTGACATCACAACATCCCGCGCGTGCCCCGCGCCGGATGTTATTCCATGTCCAGAAAATCGTCGTGCTCGAGGTAGTGATTAAGTGCGCGGATGATTTCGTCGTCGCTGGCGTGCGGCTTTTGCTGATATGCCAATTCAATGACCGACTGAAAATGCTCACTCATACAGGCGAAGTGAGGGTAACGCTCCGTTGACGCTGCTGCTTCGTCATTGCTGTCGACCACGTAGAGCTCATCCCCTGCCTGAAAAACACCGTCGTGTGTTGAATAGAGACTGTAGTAAAGCGTCGTTCCCTGCCCGGCTTTCACGCAGGCCATCAGCGCTTCGATGCCGATCGGCATATTAAGTCGCAGGGTTTCAAGCGCGGGTCCAGTTGTCTGAAAAGTGAGAGTGGCACCGGTGGCCTGTAACTCTCGTTCCAGAGAACGCAGCCGCAAGCGAAAATCCTCGCCCACACAAACTGGCAGGTTGGTGACAAAGCTCAGGGCATCGGCAAGCGGTAAATTCAATGTTTTTCTGAGGACCTGAACGACCTTGAGTTTCTGCGCACCGATATCGGTAATGAGCAGACGCCCCGCCTGCCAGTCCTCCGGGGCCACATCCGGCGCATTATCTCCCTCGTTGTCGCGTTCCTGCCAAGCTTGCCGCAGTTCGAGCCAGAAAGGACTGTCCGGTTCTGTATGCGCATCAAGTATCACCAGCGCATCCGCCTCATCTGCATCGCGCAGTTGAGTTAAAAGAGCAAGAAATGATTGTAAATCGGCCGCAATACGTTCTGCTTGCCACCTACCCGCGCCATGTGCCGCAGAATAGACCGGGTAGCCGTCCGTCTCTTCAGTCAGATCGATAAAAAAAGGATCGTCTAATCCATTAAGGGCTATCAGATACCAGTTGGGTTGCCACGCATCGGGCGTGTCTGCCATCAGGTTTTCCCCGGTGATGCCATGCCAGCGAAAACCGCTATGCCACTCGTGCCATTGTTCTGGTTGCGGATAGTGGAAGGGAAGCATGATGTCACCCGGGATGACTGCCGCGGTGATAAATACGCGGATTGCATCAGGTATCGGTTCAGACATCGTGTTTTTCAATTACCACCTCCACATTCAGGATGTCACTCGTCTTCGTTTTCGTCTTCGGTCTCGTCTTCGTCTTCGTCTTCGTCTTCAAAAAGCGCCACGATACGTTCGCCCGTATGGCTGGCGCGCAGTTCATTGGCCACAAGAGTAATCGCCTCTCCGCTGCTCATGCCCTGCGACATCAATTCCTGAATACGCTCGACGGCTTTCTGCTGCTGTTCGTGACTGAGGGAAGGTAAACCTGCAAACATGGGTAACTCCTGCTAAATTATTGGCGCTAATTATTTCATGCGCCGTGGCCATGCGCCAGCGTTCGCGTTCAGAGCCAGTAATAATGAAGAAATCTACCCCCGCTATAATGCCATTGCCCTGGCAATCCGATGCCGCTGAAAACTATTTTTCCGCCGTTCAACATCTGCCATGGGCCATGTTGCTCCACTCCGGTCATGCAGTTCATGCCTACAACCGGTTTGATATTCTGGTCGCGGATCCCTTAGAAACCCTGGTGACTCACGGGCATAACACGCGGATTCGCGATACCTCCGGAGAGCAACTTTCAACGGAAGATCCACTGACTTTACTTCAGCAACGTATTGATAAGGCAAATATTCACCCCCAAACCAACGATGCGCTGCCCTTCCAGGGGGGAGCACTCGGGCTCTTCGGTTACGATTTAGGCCGTCGGTTTGAGGTGCTCCCAGCAACGGCTGATGCTGATATTGCTTTGCCCGATATGGCAGTGGGTATCTACGATTGGGCAATAATTGTCGATCACCACCTCCGGCAGGTGACGTTAATCAGCCACGGGGATATTGACGCACGCTTCATCTGGCTTTCTCAGCAAATGCCTTTGCCCGTCCCGCCGTTTCGTTTGACTTCAGAGTGGCAGTCCAATATGACCCGCGAAACCTACGGGGAAAAGTTCCGCCAGGTGCAAGCGTGGCTGCATAGTGGGGACTGTTATCAGGTCAATCTGGCCCAGCGTTTTCAGGCACATTATGCGGGCGATGAATGGCAGGCATTTGTGCATCTTAACCGTTCGAACCGCGCTCCGTTCAGCGCGTTTATCCGTCTCGAAGAGGGGGCGGTGTTGAGTCTGTCACCCGAGCGGTTTATTCAGATTTCCGCTGACACTATCCAGACTCGGCCGATCAAAGGCACCCTGCCGCGCCTTGCCGATCCGCAGGCTGACGCCCTGCAGGCTGGAAAACTGGCAGCCTCTCCCAAAGATCGCGCAGAGAACCTGATGATTGTCGATTTAATGCGTAATGATATTGGTCGCGTAGCGGTGCCGGGGAGCGTGCGGGTACCTGAACTTTTTGTGGTTGAGCCTTTCCCTGCCGTTCACCATCTTGTCAGCACCGTGACGGCGAAATTACCACCGTCTCAACATGCCAGTGATGTGCTCCGTGCTGCGTTTCCCGGCGGTTCGATTACCGGGGCCCCCAAAATACGGGCGATGGAAATCATCGATACGCTGGAACCCCAGCGGCGTAATGCCTGGTGTGGCAGCATCGGGTACCTCAGCTTTTGCGGCAACATGGATACCAGTATCACCATCCGCACACTGACAGCATGGCAAGGTCAACTGTACTGTTCAGCCGGTGGCGGAATTGTCGCTGACAGCAACGAAGATGCGGAATATCAGGAAACTTTTGATAAGGTTAACCGTATCTTGCAGCAACTGGAGAAGTAAAAAACATGACGCATCCTGTTCTGACGCTGGATGATTTTTTATCCCGATTTCAACTTTTGCGCCCACAGTTAAAGCCCAGTGTCACCAATACGCGTCAGGCAGCCGTGCTGGTGCCGGTTGTGCGTCGCGAGCAGCCAGGTCTTCTCTTAACCCAGCGTTCGCCTTTTTTGCGTAAGCACGCAGGTCAGGTTGCCTTCCCCGGTGGCGCGGTAGATGACACGGATGCGTCACTGATTGCCGCCGCGTTGCGTGAGGCGCAGGAAGAAGTCGCGATTCCCCCTGAGGCGGTTGAAGTGATTGGGGTCTTGCCTCCGGTCGACAGCGTCACCGGATTTCGCGTCACGCCGGTTGTCGGCATTATTCCGCCCGACTTGCATTACCACGCCAGCGAAGATGAAGTGGCATCGGTCTTTGAAATGCCGCTGGCAGAAGCCTTGCGTTTGGGTCGCTACCACCCGCTCGATGTTCATCGCCACGGTAATGCTCACCGGGTATGGCTGTCGTGGTATCAGCATTACTTTGTCTGGGGCATGACGGCAGGAATTATTCGCGAGCTTTCCCTACAGATTGGCGACCGCCCTTGACTATACTTTAAGCAAAGCAATCAGTAGGTGAATGCTTTCAGCTGCCCGACATGAGAAAAATCGCTGCCAGGCATTAGTTTAATTCATGTGAATAGTTCAACCGTGAAATTACTTCCCTCTTACACTATGCGCAGTTATTACATCGTTACCGGAGCCCCGGTAACCCTGTCAGGAGTGTTAATGTGATTAGTATATTCGACATGTTTAAAGTGGGAATTGGTCCTTCTTCCTCCCACACTGTTGGCCCGATGAAGGCCGGAAAACAGTTCGTCGATGACCTGGTCGAAAAGGGATTGCTGGAGCGCGTTACCCGCGTTGCAGTGGACGTTTATGGTTCACTGTCGTTAACGGGTAAAGGCCACCACACCGATATCGCCATCATTATGGGTCTGGCCGGCAATGAGCCCGCAACCGTGGATATTGACACTATTCCGGCTTTTATCCGTGATGTTGAAACCCGTGGCCGCCTGCTGTTGGCGTCCGGTCGCCAGGAAGTGGATTTCCCGCCAAATGATGGCATGCGCTTCCATAGTGACAACCTGCCCCTGCACGAAAATGCCATGAGCATTCATGCCTGGAGCGGCGAAAAACAGATTTACAGCAAAACTTACTATTCGATTGGTGGTGGTTTTATTGTCGATGAGGAACATTTCGGCAAAGAAACCGTTAGCAGCGTCAGCGTCCCGTATCCTTTCAAATCAGCGAGCGAAATGCTGGGCTATTGCCAGCAGACCGGGTTGTCCCTCTCCGGCATGGTGATGCAGAACGAACTGGCACTGCACAGTAAGCAAGAGATTGAAGCCTATTTTGGACACGTCTGGGCCACAATGCGTGCCTGTATCGATCGCGGAATGAATACGGAAGGTGTGCTGCCAGGCCCACTGCGTGTTCCGCGTCGCGCCTCTGCTTTGCGCCGTATGCTGGTTGCCAGCGACAAATTATCCAGTGACCCGATGAACGTGATCGACTGGGTTAACATGTTTGCGCTGGCCGTTAACGAAGAAAACGCCGCTGGTGGCCGCGTTGTCACCGCACCAACGAACGGCGCTTGCGGTATTGTTCCTGCCGTACTGGCCTATTACGATCACTTTATCGAATCCGTTAGTCCAGATATCTATATCCGCTACTTCCTTGCAGCCGGCGCCATTGGCGCGTTGTACAAAATGAATGCCTCCATTTCCGGTGCTGAAGTGGGTTGCCAGGGAGAAGTGGGTGTAGCCTGCTCCATGGCCGCTGCGGGTCTTGCCGAACTACTGGGTGCAAGCCCGGAGCAAGTCTGTGTGGCCGCTGAAATTGGTATGGAACACAACCTGGGGCTAACATGTGACCCGGTTGCCGGCCAGGTACAGGTGCCTTGTATTGAACGAAATGCTATCGCATCAGTGAAGGCGATTAACGCCTCACGCATGGCGATGCGCCGTACCAGTGCACCGCGTGTCTCTCTGGATAAGGTTATTGAGACCATGTACGAGACGGGCAAAGATATGAATGCCAAATACCGCGAAACTTCACGTGGCGGACTCGCGATCAAGGTTCAGTGCGACTAATACCCCTTTAAAGCCCTTCTGCAACGGAAGGGCTAATTTATTTCGCTTTCATCTCGCTTTCCTCATTTCCCCACTACACTTTCTGTGTTCTGGCGGTTATTCCAGGCCAGTGGCTATACAGGCGGTCACGGCATGCAAACAGCACAGCGGATCATTTCAGGTTACCGACGAAAACGCATTCTGGTCTGCGCGCTAATGGCTATGGCAGTGCTGATGGGTACGCTGGCAGTTCGATTTATTTTGGAGCGCAATTTAAATCAGGATAAAATTGCCGCGTTCACCGCGCATGCCGTGCAATCTCTTGATAAATTACTCTTACCGCTCGAACTTAAGCGCAGCGATGTCATTCCGCTGGTCGGGCAGCCATGCGCCAGCGCCCATTTCTTGCTGCGAAAACAAGCTGCCAGTCTGCAGACTGTTCGTTCTATTGGCCTTATCAAAGACGGTATTTTGTATTGCTCCAGTATTTTTGGTTATCGGGATGTGCCGATCAACCAACTACAGCCAGCCCTCCCCAGCACCAAACCCTTACTCCTGCTCTCTACCGATCAGTCTTTGCTAAAAAATACGCCGGTGATGATTTTCTGGTACCCCACCACCACCGATGGTCAAAGTGGAATCATAGAGATCATCAATATTGGGTTGTTAACGAATTTCACCCTTGAGCCTGTTTCCCCTCTCATTACCGGCGCCAGCCTGAGCGTTGGGCAACAGAATCTTATCTACGGGAAAAGCGTCACGGACATCCTGCCCGAAGCGGATGATGAGGAACGCTATCATCAGTCTTCTGATCATTTCCCGTTTACCATTACCGTTACCAGCCCGGGAGCAGCCCAACTGGCGCTGCATTACCTGCCTTCTCAACTGCCGCTGGCGCTGATGTTGAGTTTACTGGTCGGGTATGTCGCCTGGCTGGCGACGGCCAACCGAATGAGTTTTTCATGGGAAATTAACCTTGGCCTTGCCGCGCGGGAATTTGAGCTATTCTGTCAACCGCTTCTAGATGCAGACAGCAACAAATGCATTGGCGTTGAGATACTGCTGCGCTGGAATAACCCACGGCAGGGGTGGATCTCACCAGAGGTGTTTATCCCGATTGCGGAGGAGCATAACCTCATCGCGCCCCTCACACGTTATGTGATGGCGGAAACTCAACGTCAGCTTGGTTTATTCCCTGCCGACAGTAAATTTGAGATAGGTATCAACGTTGCGCCCAGTCATTTACGCCATGGCGTGCTCCTTAAGGATTTAAACCAGTATTGGTTTAATACCCACCCGGTTCAACAGCTCACCATCGAACTGACCGAACGCGATGCCTTGCAGGACGTGGATTACCGGATGGTCCGTGAGTTGCGTCGTAAAGGGGTTAAAATTGCAATTGATGATTTTGGTACCGGCAATAGTTCACTCTCATGGCTTGAGCGTTTACATCCGGATGTGCTGAAAATAGACAAGTCGTTTACCACCGCAATTGGCACTGATGCGGTGAATTCCACAGTGACGGATATGATTATTTCACTGGGGCAGCGTTTGCACATTGAACTGGTGGCGGAGGGGGTTGAGAATCCCCGGCAGGCACAGCATTTGCGCCAGCGGGGAGTTCATGTACTACAGGGTTTTTTATATGCGAAGCCAATGCCAATTAAAGAATTTCCGCGCTGGCTGGCGGGGTGGACATCTCCCCCCGCCCGCCGCAATAAACTGATGATGCCGTTTATGCCGCTATGAAATTACTCTTCTTCATCGTATAGCGGTCGCTCTTTAACAACCCGCACCAGATCGACACGGTAGTCATTGGCTTCCACTACGGTTATCTGCAGTGGTTTAAGCTCCAGGACATCACCAGGACGCGGGATCTGACCATTAATAGCGATGACCAGACCAGCAACCGTGGCGATGTCTTCCGCATCATTGACCAGCGTATCCAGTTGCAGGGTATGTTGTAGTGCGTGCAGGTCCGTCGCACCTTTGACTAACCAACCATCACCATCGGCAACAATTTCTGGCGTTTCGTCCGCATCCGGGAATTCACCCGCGATGGCTTCAAGTACATCCAGCGGCGTAACCAGCCCCTGCACCACGCCAAATTCGTTGGTCACGATAACAAAACTGCCACGGGCACGACGCAGAACGGCGAGAAGCTTAATCGGGTCCAGGGTTTCTGGCACCACGATGGCAGGAGACATTGCTGCAATAGCCGCAACATCCCCCCCCTCTTCCAGTGCCACCAGCATCTCTTTAGCACGCACGATACCAATCACTTCGTCCAGTTCACCCCGACAGACCGGGAACAGACTATGCGGTGACGAGAGCAACTGCTGGCGGATTTCGTCCACGCCCAGATTCGCATCTACCCAACTGATTTCACCGCGTGGCGTCATGATACTGCGCAGCGAACGCGAGGCCAAAGTCAGCACGCCGTTAATCATATAGCGTTCTTCTTCTGCAAAGGCGCCTTCCGGTACTGGCACTGCCGCCGGACTTTCCGCATCCTGCGGTTGGTTGGTCTGACGTTTACCCCCCATCAAACGCAGGATGGCATCTGCTGTTCGGGCACGCAGCGGGACCGTAGATTGATGTCGGATAAAGTTACGACGGGCAATCTGGTTAAACAGCTCAATGATGATTGAGAAGCCAATAGCCGCGTATAAGTAACCTTTCGGAATATGGAAGCCAAAACCTTCCGCTACCAGACTCAAACCGATCATCAGCAAGAAGCTCAGGCAGAGCACGACCACTGTCGGATGTTGGTTAACAAAGCGGGTTAACGGTTTTGAAGCCAGTAACATCACCGCCATGGCAATCACGACCGCTGCCATCATCACCGGCAGGTGGTTCACCATACCGACTGCGGTAATCACCGCGTCAAGTGAGAACACCGCATCAAGAATGACTATCTGTACGACAACCACCCAGAAACTGGCATAACCTTTTCCTTGTCCACCTTCGAGCTGGCGGTTCTCTAACCGCTCATGCAGCTCCGTCGTGGCCTTGAACAACAGGAATATCCCCCCGAACAGCATGATTAAGTCTCGACCGGAGAAGGTGAAATCCCAGACGGAAAACAGCGGTTGGGTCAGCGTAACCATCCAGGAGATCAGCGAAAGCAGTCCCAGGCGCATGATCAGCGCAAGAGAAAGGCCAATCAATCGTGCCTTGTCGCGCTGTTTCGGCGGCAATTTGTCGGCAAGGATGGCAATAAAGACCAGGTTGTCGATACCGAGAACAATTTCAAGGACGACAAGCGTCAACAGGCCCGCCCAGATTGAGGGGTCCATTAAGAATTCCATGGCAAACTCCTGCTCAAAATAAGGCCAGACAGCGCGCACGAGCGCACAGGCATGATGACATTAAGGGGGTGTGAAATACGGAAATGGTTGGCAAAAAATTGCCAGAGGGTGAACTGACGTCGGTGACGGTCCATACAGTGGGCTGATGCCCTGTACTCCTGAAATGTTAAACAGAATGTAAACATATCAGAGAGGCTTTACCTTTGGCAAAGATTTACCTGAATTTGCATTTTAAAGATATTTTTCGATTCGAATTTTCTTAAATGCTTAACGTAAATTACGGATCTTCATCACATAAATTATTTTTTCGCTATCTAAAATAAATCCCGGAAGTCTTAGTTTTTCCTCTCTGCCCCTTATCTGAATCGATTCGGTCTCCTGAGAGGTTCACAACACATAGTTTACTGATGTGTTAACGATAAAAACGAAGGAGGTAGCAAGTGACCATTGCTATTGTGATAGGCACACATGGTTGGGCTGCGGAACAGTTACTCAAAACCGCTGAAATGTTATTAGGCGAACAGGAGAACGTCGGCTGGATTGATTTCGTTCCCGGCGAAAATGCCGAAACGTTAATCGAGAAGTACAACGCACAACTGGCGAAGCTCGATGTCCATCAAGGCGTGCTGTTTCTCGTCGATACATGGGGTGGAAGCCCATTCAACGCAGCCAGCCGCATTGTCGTCGACAAAGAGCATTATGAGGTGGTCGCCGGAGTTAACATTCCGATGCTGGTCGAAACATTGATGGCTCGCGATGATAATCCCACTTTTGACGAACTGGTTGCAGTGGCAGTTGAAACCGGTCGCGAAGGCGTCAAAGCACTGAAAGCCGCACCTGTCCAAAAAGCCGCACCTGTGGCAACACCTAAAGCTAACATCCCAGCTAAGCCAATGGGCCCGAATGATTATATGATCCTCGGTCTGGCGCGGATTGATGACCGTCTTATTCATGGTCAGGTCGCCACCCGTTGGACCAAAGAAACCAACGTCACGCGCATTATCGTGGTCAGTGATGAAGTGGCTGCCGATACCGTGCGTAAAACACTCCTCACTCAGGTCGCCCCTCCCGGGGTAACGGCGCATGTGGTGGATGTCGCCAAAATGATCCGCGTCTACAACAACCCGAAATATGCCGGTGAGAGGGTCATGCTGCTGTTCACCAACCCGACCGATGTTGAACGCGTGGTTGAAGGTGGCGTGAAAATTACTTCCGTGAACATTGGCGGTATGGCATTCCGTCAAGGGAAAACACAGGTAAACAACGCTATCTCTGTTGATGAGAAAGATATTGACGCTTTCAAAAAGCTCAATGCACGCGGTATTGAGCTTGAAGCCCGCAAAGTGTCTACCGACCAGAAACTGAAAATGATGGATTTGATTGCCAAAGTGGCGAAATAACCACCCGGCATTTACTTAGTTTTCACACATAAGTCTGTATAGCAATAGGAGAAGTACAATGGAGATTACCACTCTTCAGATTGTGCTGGTGTTCATCGTCGCATGTATCGCAGGTATGGAATCGGTACTCGATGAATTTCAGTTCCACCGTCCGCTGGTGGCCTGTACGCTGATCGGCGCCGTTCTCGGGGATATGAAAACCGGTATTATCATCGGTGGTACCCTGGAAATGATTGCTCTGGGCTGGATGAACATCGGTGCCGCCGTAGCACCCGATGCTGCGCTGGCTTCCATTATCTCTACCGTCCTGGTTATTGCGGGTCACCAAAGTATCGGTGCAGGTATCGCACTGGCGATTCCTCTCGCAGCAGCAGGCCAGGTTCTGACCATCATCGTTCGTACCATCACCGTGGCATTCCAGCACGCAGCGGATAAGGCAGCGGAAAGCGGCAATCTTACTGCGCTCTCCTGGCTGCATGTATCTTCACTGTTCCTGCAGGCAATGCGTATCGCTATCCCGGCAGTTATCGTGGCAATTTCAGTCGGTACCAGTGAAGTCCAGGGCATGCTTAATGCTATTCCCGAGGTGGTTACCGGTGGTCTGAATATTGCGGGTGGTATGATCGTCGTTGTGGGTTACGCAATGGTCATCAACATGATGCGTGCTGGCTACCTGATGCCTTTCTTCTACCTCGGTTTTGTGACAGCGGCTTTCACCAACTTCAATCTGGTTGCGTTGGGTGTGATTGGGACCGTTATGGCTATCCTCTACATTCAATTAAGCCCGAAATATAACCGCGTAGCAGGTGCACCAGCTCAGGCTGCTGGTCACAACGATCTCGATAACGAACTGGACTAGCAGGTGAGCGAAATGGTTGATATGACTAAAACGACCCCCGAGAAAAAACTCACTCAGAGTGACATTCGTGGCGTGTTCATTCGTTCTAACCTGTTCCAGGGTTCATGGAACTTCGAACGTATGCAGGCGCTGGGCTTCTGTTTCTCCATGGTACCGGCAATTAAACGCCTGTATCCGGAAAATAATGAAGCACGTCGCCAGGCCATTAAACGCCACCTTGAGTTCTTTAACACCCACCCCTACGTTGCAGCACCGGTACTGGGTGTCACGCTGGCGATGGAAGAGCAACGTGCAAACGGAGCTGAAATTGACGACGGCGCCATTAACGGTATCAAAGTCGGTCTGATGGGGCCGCTGGCAGGCGTAGGTGACCCGATCTTCTGGGGTACGGTTCGTCCTGTATTTGCCGCATTAGGTGCAGGGATCGCCATGAGCGGCAGCCTGCTGGGGCCTTTACTGTTCTTTGTGCTGTTTAACCTGGTTCGTCTTGCAACCCGTTACTACGGGGTGGCCTATGGCTACCGCAAAGGGATCGATATCGTTAAAGATATGGGTGGCGGCTTCCTGCAAAAACTGACTGAGGGGGCGTCAATTCTTGGCCTGTTTGTCATGGGGGCATTGGTTAACAAGTGGACGCATGTGAATATCCCGCTGGTCGTCTCACGCATCACTGACCAGACAGGTAAAGAAAACGTCACCACTGTACAAACCATTCTCGATCAGTTAATGCCAGGCCTGGTGCCATTGCTGCTGACCTTCGCCTGCATGTGGTTACTGCGTAAGAAAGTGAACGCACTGTGGATCATCGTTGGCTTCTTTGTCATCGGTATCGCAGGCTACGCCGTTGGCCTGTTAGGCCTGTAATCTGTTGTGCTATAACCGGGGCCTGGCCCCGGTTTTTTTATTCTCAGGAGACACAATGACGCTCACGGACAGCATACTGGTATTGTTTATTGCCGCCCTTCTGGCTTACGCCATTTATGACGAACTGGTCATCCCTCGCCGCAACGGCAAAGCGCTGCTGACGCTTCCCCTGCTTCGCCGCAGCCGGGTAGATGCCACCATTTTTGTTGGTCTGCTGATCATCCTGATTTATAACAATGCCGTAAACGGAGGGACATCTTTAACCACATGGTTATTATGTGCGCTCTCGTTGCTCGCAATATACCTTTTCTGGATCCGTGTCCCCAAAATCATCTTTAAAGCGCAGGGCTTTTACTATTCCAGCGTATGGATTGAATATACCCGTATTAAAGAGATGAATTTATCTGAAGATGGCGTCCTGGTCGTGCAATTAGAGCAACGACGCCTACTTATCCGGGTAAAAAATATTGACGACCTTGAGAAGATATATAAATTTCTCGTTAAAAATTAATCAGATAACAATGACCACACCAATAATATCCGTATATTAATTGAGCATACTTATAGCCATTGCTATATTATTTCGCTCAAAAGTACCTAACTTTATTAACGTTATTTTTACCAACAAATCTAAATGAAAATCGTTATCAATAAGTAGACGGGGTTATAATTTTCTGTTGTTGTTTTATATTCTAAAAATATGTTAAGGTTGCGCCCGTCGTTGGGGAGTAGCCGATTTCTTCTTATTTAGAAATGTACGTGTCAACATACTCGTTGCAAAACGTGGCACGTACGGACTGAAATCATTCAGTCAGGCGAGACCATTGACACACTAACTGCTGTTTACTGGGGGCAGTGGTGTGTTATATGGAATTCCCGGTCAGGACGCTCGCATGAACCTATCCGCAACAATTCTTCTCGCTTTTGGCATGTCGATGGATGCATTTGCCGCTTCAATTGGCAAAGGTGCGACACTGCACAAACCTAAGTTCTCTGAAGCTCTGCGTACTGGCCTCATTTTTGGCGTGATAGAAACGCTGACCCCGCTTATCGGCTGGGGGATGGGTATGCTCGCCAGTCAGTTTGTGCTCGAGTGGAACCACTGGATTGCCTTCGTTTTACTCGTTTTTCTCGGTGGGCGAATGGTACTGGAAGGTTTTCGTGGTGAGAGTGAGGAATCGGGTGAGGCACTACGCCGCCATGGGTTCTGGTTACTGGTCACGACAGCGATAGCCACCAGCCTGGACGCCATGGCCGTCGGTGTCGGCCTCGCCTTCCTGCAAGTCAACATTCTCACTACCGCCCTGGCGATTGGATGCGCGACGCTTATTATGTCAACTTTGGGTATGATGATCGGTCGCTTTATCGGCCCACTGCTGGGTAAACGCGCTGAGATTTTGGGCGGCGTCGTGCTGATCGGCATTGGTATACAGATCCTGTGGGGCCATTTCGCCCCTTAATCCCTGCGGCGCAGGCAGTGCAGCGTAAAATCAGTCTGACAGCGGAAGTGCTCTTCTTTGGCTAAGGTTTCCCACACTTCAGGTTTTGCCCGCCAGGCGAAAGGCGTCATTTGCAGTAATGCAACGGCTTGCGTCCCCGTCAGGTTCATCTCATAGGCAATTGACTGCTGCTCAATCACCTCAAAGCCGTCAATTTCACCGGTGTCAGGCGCATGCAGTTGTGCCTCTTTGTAGATCAATCCCTTTAGTTCCAGAAGATGACGTGGCCCCGGTGCGGCAGTGATGACCATTCCCCCTGGCTTTACCACGCGTGACAGCTCTTCCGCCTTACAGGGAGCATAGATGCGCACAACAGCGTCAATGCTACTGTCCTGGAACGGCAACCGATGGCTCGATGCAACGCAGAACATGACCTGCGGATAGCGCTTTGCTGCTGCACGAATAGCGGCCTTTGACACGTCCAGACCGAAGGTTTGAACGTCCTGACGGGACTCAGCAAACGCGTTTGTGTAGTACCCTTCCCCGCATCCGATATCGAGGATCGCGCTCGCCTCTGCTGGCAATGAGACCTTCAGCTTTTCGCTGATAGCATCACGCAGTGGCTGATAATGCCCGGCATCAAGAAACGCACGGCGGGCCTGCATCATTTCAGCGCTGTCTCCCGGGTCACGGGAACGCTTATGTTGCACGGGCAGTAAATTAACATACCCTTCTTTCGCTATATCAAACTGGTGGCGATTAGCGCAGGAAAAACTGCGTTCTGAGCGACTCAACGGCGTGTGACAAAGCGGGCAACTGAAGGGCATAACGACTCCGGAACTCTACAAAGGGCGAAAGTGTACCGCCATTCTTCGCGCCGGGGAATGCGCAGCAGAAATTAAAAAGCCCCGCACAAGTGCGAGGCTTTCCGCTGACATTGATACGCCAAAGGCGCTTCAAGCATCAGTGGTTTTGAAATTAGATGGCTGTTACGTTTACAGCAGCCGGGCCTTTCTGGCCGTCCTGAATTTCAAACTCAACGTTCTGACCTTCAGCCAGGGTTTTGAAGCCGTTACCCTGGATTGCAGAGAAGTGTACGAACACATCTTTGCTGCCGTCAGCAGGAGTAATGAAACCGAAGCCTTTAGACTCGTTGAACCACTTAACTTGACCTTTAATCTTTGCCATTTGCAATATTCCTTAATGTATATACTTCGCCCGCAGGCATTAACTGAGATAAAACTGAGACATTACTGCTTGAGGCACTAATATAAGGTTCGGCAGAGAAGCGGTATTCAACGAAAACGTGTTTACTCAGAACTTCTATACTGAAAATGCCACACATAAACAGAACTGTACCTCGTTTGACCCAAAACGTGTTATCACACACAACGTTAAATATGGCAAGCCATTTTTAAACATGTCTGGATCCGTCGCACAAATTACAGGGTTATCAACACAAGTAATGCACATTTCAGCAATGTGGTTAACCTTAAATGAAGCAACGGATACAAGCATGATGTGCATAACAAACACACGCATTTACTTTAGCCCACACGGCTTCGTTAGTCTACGTAAGCGCTTAAATTTATTCAGATATAGCGTATATCATCGCTGCCATTTAAGCGTAGCTTTACTATTAACAAGTGATGAGTTAAGTCTGTTCTTAACATAAGAGATGGCAAAGCAATTGCGCTAGTTGACTATCGGATAATTGTTGTGCAAATAATCGCCCATATGCACCAAAATAATGAAACCTTGATGACAGTGCCTCATTAACAGGCAATAAAAACGTTTCGATAAAATTAAAACTGTTTTAATTATGAGAAATAATAAAATAGTATCAATCGTCTTTCTTTTTTTCTGGCAACATTAAATATTGACCAATTTTGAGGATTGCGAAATTTGCGAACTCAGTCACCGTTTCGTTTAACGTTTCCTGTAACTCACGCACTGGTTCGTCGATAGATTCATCTGCAAGTTCAAATACCCCCCAGTGGATAGGGAAAGCGAGTGGTTTACCCAACTGCTGCCATAATCGAACTGCCTGCTGCGGATCCATATGATTTGGAGCCATAAACCACCGGGGCGCATAGGCTCCCACAGGAAGTGCGACTACATCAATAGGTCCCAGCCGTTCCGGTATTTGCAGCAGATCGTTGGTATAGCCTGTATCTCCCGGAAACCAGAACCGACATTCGGCGCTTTCAATCACCCATCCGCACCATAATGATGCATTCCGATCCCAAAATGTCCGCATACTCCAGTGTTGCGCCGGTACTGCGGTGTAAACCAGCCCCTGGAAAATAAAACGCTGCCACCAGTCAAGCTCAACAACATTCTTCGCGCCCCGACGATGAAACCATGGTCCTAACCCCAGAGGAACAAAAACCGTGACGTTCGGAAAACGTGTCAGCAGCCGCCGGATAGTTTTGTCATCAAGATGATCATAATGATTGTGTGAAATAACGAGTGCATCGAGTGCAGGCAGCTCGTCAATCTGCAGGGATAGCGACGTACGTCGCTTCGGTCCGGCAAATGAGACCGGTGAAGCACGGTGGGAGAATACCGGATCGGTCAGAATATACTGCTGCTGTATACGGAGAAGAATGGAAGAATGCCCGAGCCACCAGAGTTTATTTTCTGTGCCCTGCTGCTCCACCTCAGCCGGTTGCCACCAGCGCCCAATAAAATGGTTATACCCCTCCGAAGGAGGACGAGGAAGTCCGGCTGCTTTTCTCTCTTTTCGCCAACGTTGAACATCACCAGGCTGATGGCCACCTGGAGTGAGATTCGTAAAACCTTCGGCAGAATGGTGGGGAAGCGAAGCATCAAACCATGGATTTTTCCGTGTCATGCCACACTCCCCTGCACACTAAGGATATTAGCGCTCAGCCACTAAACGAATAAATTCATCGTCTTTGCCTTTACTCTCAACTTGCTGCTCAGCCGGTGCCTCTTTTTCAGGCTCATTGGCTTCACATAAGCGACGTAACAACACATTTTGACGTTTTTGTTGATCGAGCATCGCCTCAAGCAATTCGATCTGTTCGTTTGTACGAGAACTCGCGCGATTGATGAAGAACCACAGCGCCAGCCCTACCAGTAACACCACCACTGAAACAATCAATGACGCAAAACTAAGCGCGCCAGAATTTATGACTTCGTTCATTACACCACCTCTCCCAAAACGCAGTATTCTATCACTGGCGGTGAGGAAGGGCATCGCCTGTGGTAAAAAAGCGACTACCAGGGGATGAATTTATTCACAACACAAATACCGCTGAAAAACTGTACATCCTCGTCACACATCACGTTTAGCATTTGAGTCCAGAGCAGCAGGCAAATTGCCAACACGGCAACCAGCAACAGCCATCTATATTTTCTCACTCCACTCTCCGAAACTTCACTGAATGCAAATAAGTTAGCACGCTTATCTTAAACCGCGACTAACCGTATTTGCTTTCGGCGTTTTTTAGGAATGCTCATCTTGTGGTTGCTCAGGATTGGATTAGCCTGATATTCAAAGTTTACCTACAAGGAAGAGATATGCGTATGCTCATTCGGACAATTGTCCTCTTAGCGTTAGTATGGGTCGGGATTTTGTTGAGCGGGTATGGTGTGCTTATTGGCAGCACCGAAAATGCTGCGGGGTTAGGGCTGCAATGCAAATACCTGACCGCGAGAGGTATCAGTACCGCGCAATATGTCCATTCCAGTAGTGGCATTATCGGTCTGACCCAATGCCCGATTCTGCGTAAGAGTGATAACGTGGTCGACAACGGGTAAAAAAATGCCGCCAGCAGGCGGCATTTTTCATCAGAACGGATAAGCGTTATAGCCCATCTGCTCGGAGATCTTACGGGCGGCCTGATGCAGCATTTCAACATACTCATGCAAACGTTCTTCAGAGAAACGCAGCGTCGGGAAAGAAATACTCAACCCAGCAATCACCACGCCAAAGCGGTCGAATACGGGCACACCGATGCAGCGCAACCCTTCTTCCTGCTCCTCGTTATCTTCGCCATAGCCCTGCTGGCGTACCACATCCAGCATGGTAAGGAGTTCTTCTGTACTGGTAATGGTGCGTTCTGTACTGCGTTTATACTCAACACCGTCGAGAATTTGCAGCACGTCATCACGTTCGCGCCAGGCCAGCAGCACTTTACCAATCGCCGTACTATAAAGCGGATTACGACGTCCAATGCGCGAGTACATGCGCAGGTTGTACATTGAGTCGATTTTATGGATGTAGACAATACTGTCTTCATCCAGTGCACCCAAGTGAATCGTCTCTTTGGTCAGGCGAGACAACTCACGCATCTGAATATCTGCGCTACGGATCAGATCCACGTTTTGCAAGGCGCGAGCACCCAATTCAAACAGTTTGAGCGTCAAAGAGTACTTCTCGGACTCGCCTTCCTGAGCAACATAACCTAACGACTTCATGGTTTGCAAAAAGCGGTAGACGGTACTCTTTGACATCATGACACGCTGTGACAATTCAGTGATGCCGATTTCACGCTCTTCGCCAAGCGCCTGCAGAATGCCAAATACTTTCAGTACGGAAGAAACAGAATCTGGCTGTTTATCCAAATCTGCGATTGCCATTAATCACCTCATCGCCAGTGTTTTATAAAAATTAGAATAGTTTTTTATTATAAATTTCTCGCCACTCTGCCGCAATGCACGTGTGGCAACTTCGTTACAAATCTGCGATATAAAACCAAAAACGCAATGATAGAATCATTATACAAATGACTTTTCAGCCTGATGCCAATCCACCTTATGCAAAAATCCACCTCTGACGGCTTAGCGTTACCTCAGCGCTATGGCGCTATTTTGACCATTGTCATTGGGATTACCATGGCGGTTCTGGATGGCGCGATTGCCAATGTCGCGCTCCCGACGATCGCCCGTGATCTGCACGCCTCCCCTGCCAGTTCTATCTGGATCGTTAATGCGTATCAAATCGCTATTGTTGTCTCATTACTGACACTCTCTTTCCTCGGCGATATGTTCGGCTATCGGCGGGTTTATCAATATGGTCTGGTTCTCTTTACCCTCACCTCCCTTTTATGTGCATTGTCAGACTCACTGCTCACCTTAACGTTTGCACGCATCGCCCAGGGATTGGGTGGGGCCGCATTAATGAGTGTTAATACTGCGCTAATACGTTTGATTTACCCTCAACGCCAGCTTGGGCGTGGTATGGGTATTAACTCATTTGTGGTCGCAGTTTCTTCCGCGGCTGGCCCTACCATTGCCGCAGCCATTCTCTCCGTCGCCTCGTGGCAGTGGCTTTTTTTGATCAACGTTCCGCTTGGCATTATCGCCCTTTTACTGGCGATTCGTTATCTCCCGGCCAATGGTCCACGCTGCGTCATGCCGAAATTTGATCTGCCAAGCGCGGTGATGAATGCGCTGACATTTGGTTTGTTGATCACCGCATTAAGTGGATTTGCCCAAGGGCAATCCACAATACTTATCCTTTCTGAAATCGCCGTCATGCTGGCGATCGGTACCGTTTTCGTGCGGCGGCAGTTGAGTTTGCCAATTCCGTTGTTGCCGGTCGACCTGCTGCGCATACCTCTCTTTTCGCTCTCCATTTGTACCTCAATTTGCTCTTTCTGCGCACAGATGCTGGCGCTGGTCTCGTTGCCCTTCTTTCTGCAGAGCGTCGTGGGACGTAGCGAGGTTGAGACTGGTTTATTGCTGACCCCCTGGCCGCTGGCGACGATGGTAATGGCCCCCCTGGCCGGTTACCTGATCGAACGCGTGCATGCAGGTCTCCTTGGGGCATTAGGCCTTATGATGATGGCGGCAGGACTCTTTGCACTCGCCATGTTGCCAACCGAACCTGCGGATATGGATATCATCTGGCGTATGGCACTTTGTGGTGCCGGGTTTGGCCTCTTTCAATCGCCCAACAACCATACCATTATCAGCTCGGCACCTCGTCAGCGTAGTGGCGGGGCAAGTGGCATGCTGGGCACGGCACGATTACTGGGCCAGAGCACAGGTGCGGCGCTAGTCGCGCTGATGTTTAACATGTTCAGTGATAGTGGAACACACACTTCTTTGCTGCTTGCTGGTGCTCTGGCGGCGATAGCGGCAATTGTCAGTGGATTGCGCATTACTCAGCCAAGAGCGGTATAAGTCATCTCCCTTATCACTGGTAAAAATCACCCTATCTAATACAAAAGATGATTTGAAACTGACTATAACCTGACTCAGCAGTGGGTGAAAAACTGAGAAACTCTCAGACAATGATGCAATAAGGAGACTTTCTACGCACTTACCCTGAATGATTTGGTGTAGAGTGCTGTGTTATTCTTAGCGGGATAGAAAAAGAGGAAGTGAAAAAGATGCACCATTTATTTCTGGAATTCCCCGCCTTAAAGCCCGGTGTGCCAGACGTACAAGCCTTAATGAACGTTATTCGTTCAGAAGAACAGACGGCCTTTGTTATCAGCGCGGATGTTGTGAAATTTGTCAGAGATGCCTTAATCGTCAATACCACTATTACCAGTTTTAAGAATTGTCGTTTCGCGTTTAATGAAGGAAGAGAATTTATTGAATTTGATAGCAACGGGAAGTCACGCTGCTTTGCGGATATACCAGACTGGTTTATTTCGCCAGGCGAGTTCTCCCGCTCCCAGTGGCTCATCAACCACAATCTTGCCAGTGTAAGTGCACCTGAATTTATTGAAGAACTTATGACCTGGCCGCTCAAGGAGCGTAGAGAGCATTGTGATCTGCTGTTTGACCTCGGACTCCAGAAAAAAACGACCTCTTCAGAAACGTCGTTTGCGAGCAAATCGGGGAACAAGAATCGCATCACTACAAAACCCAAAATCAACGACATTGGCTCTGTCGAGATTTTCCAACAATTCTTTGCCCGACTGAAAAAAGCGGTGTCGGCTGATGAATTCCCGACGCTGCAAATTTTGACGGACAGTGACGATGTCTCCCGGGTACCCGTCTCGCTTAAAGGGGCGGTTCGAACCTGGTTCAAATGTATTACAAATGAATTGCCCCCCAATAACAAACGTGTGGATGCCGGTAATGCCGAGCTCTTCTGTGCCCCTATTCGTGAGCAAATTCAACAAATTGAAGCCTTCGGTGTCGAACGCTACTATCAGGAAATGTCTCGCGCTATCGCTGACGCAGGGGACCAATTTATCGCCGATTTCTCGTTTGATATTCGAAGATAGAACCAAACGTTATTTCCGTTTTTATGCATAAAAAAAGCGCGTCCAAGACGCGCTTTTTTATTCGATTACAGGTTACTTCAGATAAGCTCCGCTACGCAGTGCTTCGATACGTTTATCCAGCGGTGGGTGAGTCATAAACAGCTCACTCAGGGATTTAGATTTTCCGTTAATACAGAAGGCCATCATGGTGCTGGCTTCCTGCGGCTCGTAGCTGGTTTTCAAACGCTGGAGCGCAGCAATCATTTTCTCACGCCCTACGAGTTTGGCTGAACCAGCATCTGCATGGAATTCACGGTGACGTGAGAACCACATGGTGATGATGCTGGCCAGAATACCGAACACTAACTCCAGAACCGTTGCCACAACGAAATAGATCATCGGGTTACCGTTGCTCTCTTCACCCTCATCTCGGTTGCCGCCCATAAAGCCGGCCGCAATCTGTGCCAAAATACGCGAGATGAAAATTACAAAGGTGTTCACTACGCCCTGAATCAGCGTCATGGTAACCATATCACCATTGGCAATATGGCTTATCTCGTGCGCGATTACCGCTTCCGCTTCATCACGGCTCATGTTCTGTAAAAGCCCGGTGCTCACGGCAACCAAAGATGCATCACGACGTGCGCCTGTTGCAAACGCGTTGATATCAGGCGCGTGATAGATAGCAACCTGTGGCATGGCGATCCCTGCCTGGCGCGACTGATTTGCAACCGTGTCCATTAACCAGCGTTCCATGTCATTACGTGGTTGCTCGATAACTTCACCGCCAACCGACTTCAGCGCCATCCATTTTGACATCAGCAACGAAATGAAGGAGCCGCCAAAACCGAACAACAGCGCCATGATTAACAGCCCCTGGACGCTGCTCGACCGGATACCCGTCAGGCTGAGCACAAGGCCGAATACTAACATCACGGCCAGGTTCGTCAGCAGGAAGAGCGCGATACGCATCATAATTTTCTTTTAACCTCTATTTAACAACACGCACTATGCGATTACCCACATCGTATGGGTAATGGCGCTATTTTCAAGCATCAGGATGCTGTAAGTGACCAGAAAGACACAACTTTACATTTTGTAGCATAATGCTGACGCCAAAATGAACTTGTTAAAAAAACAGGCACAATTTCTTGTGCCTGTCAGGGGGATTTTATTTTGCGGGAGCCGGTTGAACCGCCGGCTTGTCTTTATCCAGTGCGGCAAGATCAAGCGCGATATGAACCGTTTCATCCAGGTATGGATCGGGCTCTTTATAATCCTTCGGCAGATCGTCCAGTTTTTTCAACGCGGGCTTCCCTTCTCGCTTGAAGCGATCGTTGAGACGGCTCAGACGAATTGCATCATCTTCAGCATTCTCTTTCTCACGCTGTGCGAAGTTGAGAGAGACCTGGTTACGTTTATCTTTCAGGGCATCAAAACGCGCGATATCCTTGATGATGTACTGGAACTCAGGATCCTGCGCGATGCGCTCATCATGCTTCTTCAGTAACTCGGGACCAAACGGTTTCATGTCGCCAGACTTCGTATAGGTGGCAGCGTTGATGCTGTCCCACGGCAATGCGTTGTCTTCGAATTTCTCACCCGTTTCAGTCACTTGCGTACCGGTTGGCATGATGATGTCCGGGGTGACACCTTTACGCTGAGTACTACCGCCGTTCACACGATAGAACTTCTGAATGGTGTACTGGACTGAGCCCAGCGCAGGCCATTCAGGGCGCAACATCTGATCGTAAATGCGGTTCAGCGAGCGATACTGCTGGACCGTACCTTTACCAAAGGTCGGTTCGCCCACAATCAGCGCACGGCCATAATCCTGCATTGCCGCAGCAAAGATTTCTGACGCAGAAGCACTGAAGCGATCAACCAGAACAACCAGCGGTCCTTTGTAGTAGACCACTCCATCGGTGTCGCTATCTTCACGGACCTTACCGTTGTTATCACGCACCTGTACAACCGGACCAGACGGGATAAAGAGACCAGAAAGTGAAACCGCTTCAGTCAGCGCACCGCCACCGTTGGTACGCAGATCGATAACCACACTGCTGACGTTCTGTTTTTCCAGTTTCTGCAACTGAACCTTCACGTCATCAGTCAGACCGACGTAGAAACCAGGGATATCAAGTACGCCCACTTTTTCTTTGCCGACGGTTTTCACCGACATTTTCACTGCACGGTCTTCAAGGCGGATTCGTTCACGCGTCAACGTAACGGTACGCGTCTTGGTGCCTTTACCCGCAGGTAAAATATCCAGACGTACTTTGCTGCCTTTCGGCCCTTTGATCAGCGCCACTACGTCGTCCAGACGCCAGCCAATGACATCGACCATGTTCTGCCCGGTCTGACCTACGCCCACAATGCGGTCGCCAACGCTAATGGCTTTGCTCTTGGCTGCCGGACCACCCGCAACCATAGAGTTAATGACGGTGTAGTCATCATCCATTTGCAGCACAGCCCCAATACCTTCAAGAGACAAGCTCATCTCAGTATTGAACTGCTCGGTGTTACGCGGAGACAGGTAGTTAGTATGCGGGTCGATTTCACGCGCAAAGGACGTCATCGCCAGTGAGAAGACATCTTCGCTGTTGGTTTGTGCCAGACGGCGAATCGCGAATTTGTAGCGACGGGTCAGAGTCTCTCGCACTTCCTGATCGTTTTTACCGGTCAGTTTAAGGCTCAACTCGTCATACTTGACCTTGCTGTCCCAGAGCGCATTAAGCTCAGCCTGATCTTTTGGCCATGGTGCTTTGCTGCGATCCAGATTGAACGTGTCATTGCCGGAGAAATCCATCGGACGCTCAAGCACCTTGAGCGCGTACTGATAGCGTTCAAAACGACGTTTTTGTGCAAGGTTATACAGATCGTAAAAGACGTCCAGTTTGCCGCTACGTAGCTCATCGCCCAGTATCGTTTTCTTCTGTGCAAACTGCTCGACGTCACTGGCTAACAGCACGTTATGGCTGTAATCCAGTAAATTCAGGTATCGATCAAAAATCTTTGCCGAGAAGGCCTGATCCAGATCGAATTGACGATAATGTGAACGCGTAAAACGCGATGTGACGCGTTCACTTACCGTGGCATGCTGCGTCTCTTCCTTTAACACCGGAATCTGATCAGCACGCGTAATCTCTTCAGCAGCGAATACCTGACCTGTTATTAACAACAGGCCAGCCAACGCGGTGCGCTTAAACAAAGTGTTCATGCCAGGCCAGGCCTCCGTTTCAGAACATCAAATGTTCTGCGCGTACAATCATCGACATACCCGAAGTAAGCTGTACGCGAACGCCATCTTTGGTGATTTCCAAAATGGTGGCATCCATCGCATTATTACCCGCTTTTACCTTAAGACTCTGTCCCACGCTCAGTACAGATAAGTCTGAAACTGGAGTGTGGTGCTCTTCTTTCGGTGCACGTTGGGGTTTAGCGGCAGGTTTATCAGCACGCACTTTTTGCTCACCGCCTTCTTTGCGACGCGGAGCAGGACGCGGTTTACGCTCACGGCGGGGCGTCTCTTCAGTCTCTCCGGCGGCAGCGGCTGCTTCACGTTTTTTCGCTTGCTGCTCAGCACGTTGCGCCTGAACGCGTGCTTTAGCTTCTTCAAGCTGTTTACGTGCATGCTCAACGTGTTGCTCATCCAGCACGCCACATGCGTTGCCGTCGAGATCGACACGGATCGCGCCAGCTTTGATACCGTACAGGTAACGCCAGCTCGATGTATAAAGACGTAAGGCTGAACGAAGCTGAGTTTTGCTGAGGCTCATCTCACCTTCAACACGCTCAACTAAATCCTGAAAAATACCAATTTTCAGGGGACGCGCTTCGCCTTCAGCACTGAAACAGTGAGGAAAACGTTCGGCCAGAAACGCGATAACTTCTTTACTGCTATTCAACTTAGGTTGATTTTCCATGAAATTTCCTGATTACAACGGACGTTGCCAACAAGCGCAGGCATGAACAGGCGTCATTATAATGACGCTATTCATAATTGCTACGTTATCCGTTGATTATCCTGCGACGTCCGCAAAGAATTTTTTATAATCGGTGTGCTCGAGAACGTTTTGCAGGTGAGAAACAAGCTCACGCAGGCCACCCTCGTCGTCAATCGTAAAGCGTGAAAACTCAACGCTATCGATATCCAGTACCCCAATAATTTTATTATTCAGCGTAATCGGCAATACGATCTCAGAATTACTGGCGGCATCGCAGGCAATATGCCCATCAAATTGATGCACATCTTCCACTCGCTGCACGCTATTCTGCGCCACTGCCGTACCGCACACGCCGCGCCCTACCGGGATCCGCACGCAAGCCAGTTTGCCCTGGAACGGCCCCAGGACCAGCGTATCGCCTTCAAGAAGATAAAAGCCTGCCCAGTTCACACCACTTAAGCGCTCAAACAGCAACGCACTGGTATTCGCCAGAGTGGCTAAAAAACTGGTTTCGCCTGCCATTAACGCCTGAAAATCACGGTTTAAATCCGCGTAAAATTCTGTTTTGTTCATTTTCCAATCACTTTAAGTCTTACTTTGGTCATACTGCATAGCCTATTAAAATAAGCATTAAATGCGTTGATGCTCAAGAAGTTCCATTCATGAGTTAAGATAGAAGCATTCCCGAATTACTCATTTGCATGCAATGGCCCTAAAAAACCGACAGATAACGCCTGCTAAAAAAATGGCTGTTCACGCCATCGGCGATGCATTGCCACGCGCACACTATCAGCGATGCCCGCAATGCGATACGCTTTTTGCACTGCCTGCCATGAAATCGCACCAAAGTGCCTTTTGTCCGTGCTGTGACGCCAGGATCCGCGACGGGCGTGATTGGTCATTAGCTCGCCTGGCGGCCATGGCAATCACCATGTTACTCCTAATGCCATTTGCCTGGAGTGAGCCACTGCTTCACCTGTATTTACTTGGAGTGCGCATTGATGCCGATTTATTACAGGGTATCTGGCAAATTGTGGCTCAGGGCGATCCCATCACGGCGGCAATGGTGCTGTTCTGCTCCGTCGGTGCGCCACTCATTCTGGTTATTGCCATTGCTTACTTGTGGCTGGGTAACATTCTTGGGATGAATCTTCGCCCCATTCTGTTGATGCTGGAGAAGCTCAAAGAGTGGGTGATGCTGGATATCTATCTTGTCGGCATTGGTGTGGCGTCTATCAAAGTCCAGGATTACGCATTTTTACGCCCTGGCATTGGGCTTGTCGCGTTTATCGCATTGGTGTTGCTCAGCATTATGACTATCACACATCTGAATGTTGAGCAGCTCTGGGAACGCTTTTACCCTCAGCGCCCGGCAAAACGTCCCGATGAAAAACTCCGTGTCTGTCTGGGATGCCATTTTACCGGCTTCCCCGATCCCCGAGGCCGATGCCCACGCTGCCATATTCCCTTGCGACTTCGTCGACGTCAGAGCGTACAAAAATGCTGGGCTGCACTTATCGCCTCCATCATTTTTCTGTTTCCGGCCAATCTATTGCCCATCTCGGTAATCTATGTCAATGGTGCGCGTCAGCAAGATACAATCATGTCAGGGATTATCTCTCTTGCTAACAGCAACGTTGCCGTTGCCGCCGTGGTATTTATTGCCAGTATTCTGGTGCCATTTACCAAAGTGATTGTGATGCTTACACTTCTTCTTAGCATCCACTTCAAGTTTGAGCAGGGGTTGCGAGCACGCCTCATTTTACTACGTGTTGTCACATGGGTTGGTCGCTGGTCCATGCTTGACCTGTTTGTCATCTCATTGACGATGTCATTGATTAATCGCGACCAATTACTCGCATTTACTATGGGACCGGCTGCGTTTTACTTCGGCGCAGCGGTAATATTGACTATTCTTGCTGTGGAATGGCTGGACAGCCGCTTACTTTGGGATGCACATGAGTCAGGAAACCCCCGCTTCGCCGACTGAAGCGCGCATAAAAACTAAACGTCGCATTTCACCTTTCTGGATTTTGCCAGTCATCGCATTATTGATTGCAGGCTGGCTTGTCTGGAACAGTTATGAAGACCGCGGGAACACCGTCACCATTGATTTTATGTCTGCGGATGGCATCGTCGTAGGCCGTACCCCCGTGCGCTATCAGGGCGTGGAAGTGGGAACGGTGCAGGACATTCGTCTGAGCGAAGATCTGAAGAAAATTGAAGTTCGCGCCAGTATCAAAGCCAATATGAAAGATGCGCTGCGCAGCGATACCCAGTTCTGGCTGGTAACGCCCAAAGCCTCACTGGCAGGGGTATCCGGGCTCGACGCGCTGGTCGGCGGTAACTACATTGGCATGATGCCCGGTAAAGGCGATCCCCAGGAGCATTTCACCGCCCTGGATACGCAGCCAAAGTATCGTCTTAACAACGGCGAGCTGATGATCCATCTGCACGCCCCTGACCTGGGATCGCTGAACAGCGGTTCACTGGTTTACTTCCGTAAAATTCCTGTTGGTCGTGTGTATGACTACGCTATCAACGCTAATAAACAGGGCGTGACGATCGATGTATTAATCGAACGACGCTTCACTAACCTCATCAAAAAAGGCAGCCGCTTCTGGAATGTGTCAGGCGTGGATGCCGATGTGAGCCTGAGCGGGGCAAAAGTGAAGCTTGAAAGCCTTGCCGCGCTGGTTAATGGTGCGATTGCGTTCGACTCTCCGGAAGATTCCGCCCACGCGACGCAGGACGATGAGTTTGGTCTGTACGAAGACCTGGCTCACAGCCAGCGAGGCGTCCTCGTTAAGCTTGATCTACCTGACGGACAGGGGTTGAAAGCAGGGTCAACGCCTCTGATGTATCAGGGGCTGGAAGTAGGTGAACTGACCAAAATTAATCTTGATCCTGGTGGTGCAGTAACTGGCGAGATGACTGTCGATCCGAGCGTGGTTAACCTTCTCCGCGATAATACCCGTGTGGAAATGCGCAGCCCTAAACTCTCGTTGAACAATGCCAGCGTCAGCTCATTGTTGACCGGTACGACGCTTGAACTGGTGCCCGGTGAAGGCCAGCCGCGTAACCATTTTGTCGTTCTCCCGGCCGATAAAACGCTGTTGCAGGAACCCGGTGTTGTAACGCTGACCCTGAAAGCGCCGGAGAGCTATGGCATAGATGCCGGGCAGCCGTTGGTTCTGCATGGTGTGCAAGTCGGCCAGGTGCTGGAGCGGGACCTCACAAACAAAGGTGTATCCTTCGCCATTGCTATCGATCCTCAGTACCGGGATTTAGTGAAAGGCGACAGTAAATTCGTCGTCAATAGCCGTGTGGATGTCAAAGTGGGTCTCGACGGCGTGGAATTCCTCGCCGCCAGTGCCAGCGAGTGGCTTTCCGGTGGCATTCGCATTTTGCCTGGCACCAAAGGCGAAATGAAACCTGACTACCCGCTTTATGCAAATCTCGACAAAGCGCTAGAAAACAGCCTCAGCGACCTGCCCACCACAACCCTGACGCTCACCGCCGACACCCTGCCAGACGTGCAGGCAGGCTCCGTGGTGCTGTACCGTAAATTCCAGGTCGGCGAGATCATTACCGTCCGCCCACGCGCAAACGCGTTTGACATCGAAGTGCATATCAAACCTGAATTCCGCTCATTGCTGACCAGCAACAGTGTGTTCTGGGCTGAAGGTGGCGCAAAAGTGCAACTGAATGGCAGCGGATTGACCGTCCAGGCCTCACCGTTGTCACGCGCAATTAAAGGTGCAATCAGCTTCGATAATCTCAGCGGTGCCGGGGCCAACGCCCGAAAAGGGGACAAACGCATTCTGTATGCCTCTGAAACCGCCGCCCGCGCCGTCGGAAGCCAGATTACTTTGCACGCCTATGATGCCGGTAAACTCTCTACGGGTATGCCGATTCGCTACCTCGGCATCGATATTGGCCAGATTTCTAATTTGCAGCTCATCGCTGATCGTAGTGAAGTTCAGGCCACCGCCGTCTTATATCCGGAATACGTGCAGACTTTTGCACGAGGTGGCACGCGATTCTCTGTTGTCACCCCACAGATCTCAGCTGCAGGTGTTGAGCATCTTGATACCATTTTGCAGCCTTACATCAATGTTGAACCGGGGCACGGTGAAGCCCGTCGTGATTTCGAGATTCAGGAGACGACCATCACGGACTCCCGTTATCTTGATGGTCTGAATATCGTCGTGGAAGCCCCGGAAGCAGGCTCGTTGAATATCGGCACCCCGGTACTGTTCCGAGGCATCGAAGTGGGTACAGTGACTGGCCTGATGTTGGGTTCACTGTCCGACCGTGTGATGGTCGGCTTACGCATCAGTAAGCGCTATCAACACCTGGTGCGGAACAACTCGGTCTTCTGGCTTGCATCAGGTTACTCTCTGGACTTTGGCCTTACTGGTGGCGTAGTAAAAACCGGCACCTTTAATCAGTTCATTCGCGGCGGTGTTGCTTTTGCGACCCCTCCGGGTGTGCCGTTGGCACCGAAAGCACAGCCGGATAAACATTTCCTGCTCCAGGAGAGTGAACCTAAAGAGTGGCGGCAATGGGGCACGGCCCTGCCGCGCTAACGTCCTGACTGCTCCGGCGTGCCTGCGCCGGAGCAGTTATGTTACACTGCGCGCTTGTTCGACTCCTGTGGTGTTCCTTGTGGCTCAAAACGCTGTATATCTTCCTGATGAATTCCTGGCACAAATGCGTGACGCTATGCCAGCCGCCCTCTCCTTCGATGATTTTATTGCAGCCTGCCAGCGTCCTTTGCGCCGAAGTCTGCGCGTCAACACACTGAAAATCTCGGTTCCCGATTTTCTGACGCTCGTTTCGCCGTACCGCTGGCAACTCACACCTATCCCCTGGTGTGAAGAGGGATTCTGGATTGAACGGGAAGATGAAAACGCACTGCCATTAGGTAGTACCGCCGAACACCTCAGTGGCCTGTTTTATATTCAGGAAGCGAGCTCTATGCTGCCTGTAAGCGCCCTCTTCGCCGACGGCAACCAACCTACGCGCGTGATGGATGTCGCTGCCGCTCCAGGTTCGAAAACGACTCAGATCGCCGCCCGCATGGGAAACAAGGGGGCCATTCTTGCCAATGAATACTCTGCCAGCCGCGTAAAAGTACTGCATGCCAATATCAGCCGCTGCGGTATTTCCAATGTCGCCCTGACTCACTTTGACGGTCGCGTCTTTGGTCCGGCATTGCCAGAGATGTTCGATGCTATTCTGCTCGATGCCCCCTGCTCGGGTGAAGGCGTGGTGCGTAAAGATCCCGATGCCTTAAAAAACTGGTCGCACGCCAGCAACCTGGAGATTGCCGCGACACAGCGCGAGCTGATTGACAGTGCTTTTCATGCGCTTCGCCCAGGTGGAACGTTGGTTTATTCGACCTGCACACTTAACCGGGAAGAAAACGAAGCGGTGTGTGATTGGCTGTTACAGCAGTACCCTGATGCAGTTGAGTTTCTGCCACTGGGCGACCTCTTTCCCGGAGCAGAGCAGGCCCTGACCAAGGAGGGTTTTCTGCATGTTTTCCCGCAGATTTACGACTGCGAGGGCTTCTTTGTTGCCCGACTGCATAAACGCGCCTCTATTCCTTCGCTACCTGCCCCGCAGTACAAAGTGGGGAACTTCCCGTTTGCTCGCGTAAAACCGCGCGAAGCCGCTCTCCTTGCCACTGCCGCAGCTAACGTTGGCCTCTCCTGGCCCGATGAGCTGCATCTTTGGCAGCGCGATAAAGAAGTCTGGTTATTCCCCGACGCTATCGAACCGCTTATCGGAAAGGTCCGCTTTTCACGTATCGGACTCAAACTTGCGGAAAGCCACAACAAAGGTTATCGCTGGCAGCACGAGGCCGTGATTGCGCTTGCAGGAACCCAAAACCCTCTGGCATTTGAGCTGTCTCATCTTGAAGCCGAAGAGTGGTATCGCGGGCGTGATGTTTATCCACAAGCAGTGCCAGCAAAGGATGATGTCATTGTTACGCATCAAAACCAGCCGCTGGGACTGGCCAGAAAAATAGGCTCGCGCCTGAAAAACAGTTATCCCCGGGAGTTAGTCCGTGACGGTCGCTTGTTTGCCTCCACCCCCGACTAACGGTTAAAAAAAACGCACAATCTGACTGGCGTCTTGTAATTTGTTGTACCAGGCTGAAGATGGACGGCTGTACTGGTCGTACCACACTTATCCATCAACGGAGAGCATTATGACGAAAACCAGCGTGCGTATCGGCGCCTTCGAAATCGATGATGCCGAATTACAGGGCGAGAATCAGGGCGAGCGAACATTACGCATTCCCTGCTCATCTGACCCGGATTTATGTATGCAACTTGATGCCTGGGACGCAGACACCAGCATTCCTGCGATCCTTGACGGCGAACATTCAGTTTTGTACCGCGAACATTACGATCAAAAGTCTGATACCTGGGTTATGCGTCTTGCCTGATCCAATGGGAACCCGTCCGTAAGACGGGTTATTTACCCCCAGTATTTCCCCTGCCCCCAATCATCCCCTACAATTATGATTCGTTGTCGTGATCCGAGGATGGGATGTTCGCACTGGTCTTGTTTGTTTGCTACCTGGATGGTGGTTGTGACGACATTGTCGTTGATGTGTTTAATACTGAGAAACAGTGCCTGGTTGCGATGGACGTTCAACGTTTACGCTACGGGGGATGTTATCCAGTGGAGGATTTCATTGATGGTTTCTGGCGCCCTGCTCAGGAATACAGTGATTTCTGATTATTGTATTTTTACCATCGTCAGTGTGCCTCCAAAGACGGCACCCGTGTCGATATAATGCTGGTTCTTAACATCTAAACGTTGTTTAAGCGGCGTATGGCCAAACCAGAAATGATCGGCACCTGAAATTATTTTTCCTTTTCCGGACAGGTGCGCATTAATGCGATCTCTGCGCCACAATACTGCTTCCTTATCCACTGGATTTAACCACGTATACTTCGATGCAGGATAGTCTGCGTGGGCGATAATATTTACGCCGTTATGACAATGCACTTCCAGAATATAGGGCAAATGCTGACAGGCTATTAACGCCCTTTCAGCTTGTTGACGCTGGTCTGCTGGTAATCTGCGAAACCAATCTCCCCCGTTGAATTCCCATAGCATCCTGTCATCAAAACTCAGCGCATCCATCGCCATTTGTTCATGATTACCCACCACGCTTTTGAACCATTTTTTTTCCAGCAATTGCAAACAGGCCAGGCTATCAGGCCCACGATCTATAAGATCGCCCACGCAAATGAGCAAATCACGCCAGGGATCGAAACGGTTATCACGTAACTGATCTAGCAGTAAATGATAACAACCATGAAGATCGCCCACGACCCAGATATGACGCCATTTATCACCTTCAATACGCTGATACATAGCTCCCCCTTATTTTTAGTATAGAGAGAAGACTTGACTCTGCGCGAGCGAAGCGAATGTTGTTGCAAACTTCAATCTCACCTAAACGAACCGGAAATAAAGCCCTGGCTAACGTTAATTTATAAACAGGTACTCTTTAAAATGATATGTGAACATACAGAGGTACATATCGTGTCGAATATCAGTCTGCAAAGCAAAAACCTGCAATCATCCCATAGACATATAATTAGCGAACTGGTCAGCGGCCGTTTGATCCCTGGTCCTATCTGGCAGAAGCGTAACTATCGCCTTAAGTTCTTATTGCGCTCACTGCTGTTCTGGTCTCCAACAGTAAAAATGCTGGACGCGCTCTCTCATCGTGCTGATTTTGAGAACCAACTCAGCTCTCAGGTCACCTTACCCAGCAAATGCCATCGACAGTATCTGACGCTTGGCCTTAATGCGGCAAACCGCAGCAATGCGATTGTGAGCCATTATGACTGGCTTGATAGCCAGCTATCCAAACCTGCAGCCATCGCGCTGACCGCCACAACCCCTCAGCAAATTTTGCATTTCAAAGGCAAAGACGACGCAGATTTTTATGTCTATGCCTCAGGTGCACATAAAGCCGAGCGTGAGGGAGAAAGCACGCTGTGGTTTTATGACGGTAATAATGCACTGCTGGCCAGTGTCACGTTCAGCGTGACCTCTGAAAAGGGTAAACGCGCACTTGTTATTGGTGGCTTACAGGGACCGCGTAAAAACGTGTCTCACGACGTTATTAAAGTCGCGACCAAAGCCTGTTTTGGCATATTCCCCAAACGTATGTTGCTGGAGACATTGTGGCAGATGTGTATTAGTACAGGTATCAGTGAAATATATGGTGTTAGCGATAACGGGCATGTTTTCCGTGCATTGCGTTATCGCTTCAGTAAGGGCCGCCATTTCCACGCCAGCTACGACGAATTTTGGTCTTCGATTGAAGGTGAAAGATCTGATAAATTCCGCTGGCGGCTACCTATGCAATTAGCACGGAAACCTCTCGAGGAAATAGCGAGTAAAAAGAGAGCGGAATATCGTCGCCGTTTCCAGCTTCTCGATGAAGTGCAATCCAGCCTGCATGCTTATTTCTAGGCTCTTCTCAGGGCAGATGCCATATTCTGCCCATAGCCATCTAGATCATTCCTTATACACTCAACATTAATTCCAAAATATGTAACGATATATCCTAAAAGCACTTTTTTTCGTGTTAGTGTGAATTTACCATTTGACAGCCCGGAGGGGGCTATCCCAAACCTTAAATTTATTTGCCCGGTTTGCAACGGAAATAAATTCTTTTTTACGCAATTTTGCCCTGAAAAAAGACATCCACATGGGGCATTGTGTTCGGTCTGTGGCGCCCGGCTAACCATTCAGACATGCATCCCGAGAAGACGGAGATGGATTAAGAAGGCATCATAAATGCGGGGCCTCTCCTGAGGCCTCACCACATTTTCATTCGTAGAGTCAGAGGGAAGAATATCCACACTGGAGAAGATTTCTATTGAGAGCCACATTCTTCGCGAATGCAACAGCTACAACATTAATAGAACTGCCGAATTGCCTGTTCAGTCTCACGTGCACTGACAAGGTCTGAAAACTTCGCGATCAGAAATTCCTCCCCATCCAGCACATAGGTTTCAATCGGCAGGTCCAGGAAGGAACGCTGATCGTTTCTATAGCTGACTTTTTTCAGGTCATCTTCCACTGAAACGTGTTCGACCTTACCACCGGGGAGTATCACCACAACATCTTTGCTCATGTCGTTATCCTCAGTTTTGTTTAAATTGCATACGACATTAGCACAGCCTTTTGGTCATCGTCTCTTGTTATGTTTCTGACTCATCGGAGCTGTTATATGAACAAAGCTCATACACCATCACGCTAACCCACTCGTTTTCAGCAAATCGGCTCTCTAACCTTAATAGTGATCAAGAGCCTACTGGTCAGCTGTATAGAGCCATAGCGCAGAGTAGCTAGTAGATAGCGCTGTATCGACTAATGTTCGTACCAATGTTCCAGCAATCCCCTTTTTACAGGTTTTGAGGGGCCGTAATGACCTCCCCTACTCCATCTTTTCACGCCAGGCTGCCGTTCAATTCCCAGAGAATAATACTTCCCACTGTCCTAATATCAGTAGATTTCGTTACCAAAAGCATAATTCCTTCACTTTTCCCAGGAACCTCTGATATTGACGCACGATAATCGTCTCTTTTTTTACTGATGTTCAAATTCCGACCATTCCTGGTGGAGTAATGTCGCTAATTTGTCAAACACGTCGCACACTCATCTTCACTCAATCGAGCAATATCCATCCCACTTCCATCATGTATACAACGCTTCTGAATATCCCATAAACGTTAAGATGAGGCATAGATACGCGCAGGGCAACTTATCGCTGCAGTAGTCTTGGATTTATCCCGCCAGGGATTGAAATATCATGGGTATAATTTTGAAATTAATCTACGCCACAAGGAAATTTTTATAGCGGCAGTCGATGAGTTCGCCCATGATGGGTTGTTAAGATCACTCGGTAATAAATATTTATGGTCATCATCATCGACAACAACAGCATCCAGCTTGTTCGCTATCTGTAACATTTTACAATATAGGTCCTCATTGGGGTGCTTTGTATAAATCCGTCCATCCTCCCAATCAAGCCAAGCTTCTCCAGGTTGGCTATGACCACTCCAAATAGCAATATAGCCACCATTAATTTTATCTAATGATAATTCTTCATCATCATTAATAAGCTTCATCCATTCTTCACTTCTTATTGGATTACTTGCGCTATCAAACCAATTTTCTGTTCTTACTATGTGAAGTTCCCAACCCATGACTACCTCCATTTGTTGACGAAAATTGTCCTGAGCAGAAACGTGCACGAAGCGAATTCTTTTATAAACCCGGCTGTCACGATCTTTTGGCGCAGACCCTTAAGATCTGCAATCTGTTCAGACAAGAGTCTCATGCTTACGGATTGAGCATGGGGCTCTCACGAAGCACAATCAAGCAATTTCAATGATTAAAGATATTTGACAGGCTAGAATACGCTGTTGGTTATCTCACAGGGTGGCCCTGGCACGAGGCGGGAGGATATCGTCAGAATGCGATCCTCTGATGAGCGCTGTAGTGCAGGGAATAAGTCAGAATTTTTGGTTTCGTCAGGGATTCGAAAAAATAGTCCGGACGGCTCAATCCATCCGGACGTTCTGACAAAGCGTTTCGTGAATGCCAGAAGTCTTTCCGGGCTGGAGTTTACAGCCAATCCACCAACGTTTAACGGGATCAGAAGTCTCGCAGGAAGGCTCCACGAAAAGGAGCATGGTGCAAAATTTGAAGAAAAAGAGGGAATGGCATTTGGCCAGCGATTGCCCGGACACACCTCAGAGAAGACAACCGAAAAGTCTTTAGACACGCGCAAAAAGGAATTTATTCTGGTATAACGGTTCTATTGCCGGATATGGGAATTCGGACAATTTTCGGACATTTTCGGACGAAACCCTGTAAGTCCTTGTCTCGAAAGGGATACAAAAAAAGACCGAATACGATTCCTGTATTCGGTCCAGGGAAATGGCTCTTGGGAGAGAGCCGTGCGCTAAAAGTTGGCATTAATGCAGGCTAAGTCGCCTTGCACTTTAAGAATAGATGACGGCGTCAGGTTTTCCAGTTTGCTTCTAAAGCGCTCTGAAAAATTAGGTTATCGTCACGCTTAAAATGTTAAAAACCGCAAGACTTATTGGACAAAGCTTGCGGTTTTTTATTTTTAGTCAATCAGTTACAAAGATTTTTAACAGAGCTTCTCAGCACGAGTAATGAATGGTTCCAGACTCTTCTTTTCACCAGGACGAGACGGATCGTCGACCTGAATGATTGCAATGGGCTGAGCTGTGGTTTTGCCGCTTTTTACTTCCTGTTCAGCAACATCATTCAGCGGATATTGCACCAATGTACTGGGGTTAATAGCATAGAGTGCATGTCCGGGACGGCAGGTAAGCATCACCTCTTCGCGGTTGAATGCCCAATTGTCTTTACCTATTTCAAAACGACTTACGGTTATCACCGTCGGTGCTGCCGTTGCCACGGTAGAGAAAGACAGTAATAACAGCATCAGTTTTTTTTTCATCATTTCACCCGGCTCAGAAGGGTTCCCAGGTGGCGAACAAACTCACCGCCGCCAACGCTAATGCGCCCAGCACCACTTCGGTCCATGTCATAAGAATTAACGTGTATCGCGCCCGTGATTGTTTCAGGCTCAAGCGTGGCACCAGAACATACCTGTTCACCACTGCAATTGCCACCATTAGCAAAACCAGCGCACTTTTGAACAACAACAGGCGGCCCCACGCGGTATACCACGGCCAGACGACGCCTTGAATAAAAAGTGTGTTGATGATGCCAGTTATCAGCACCCCTGCCACTGCCGCATGGCCATAGCGAGAGAAACGCATCATCGCCAGCCCAGTCTGCAGCTGCCAGTGCCGACGCGTAAGTCTCATGCAATAGATAACAGGCAAGAGTCCTCCAAACCAGGCCGATGCACAAAGTAAATGCAGCGCATGATTTGCGCGTTGCACGAGCCCTGTTATTCCGTCAAGCATCGCCGCATGACCGACACCGGCCATCAGCAGTAACTGTGCACCACAAAGCAGCATTAATCGATTCTGATACTGGGGCTGTAAAAACACCACACCAAGTGCTGCAACCGCAACACTCATTTGCCAAATCCACACACCGCCAAACTGAGTACCAGCCAACGCAAGCCAGGTCTGCGGTTGCCAGACATCCTGCCAGCCATCCCCCATCATGCCGCCCTGCAACAGATAAATCAGAGCAGCACTGATGGCCGACAGCAATATGCATCCTCGTTGAAACGACAAAAATTGCCGGGTCATCAGGCGTTGTAAATGCAAAGGAGCCAGACGGCTAATAAAGAATGAACAGCCAAAAATCAGCATCAATGTGCTGAAATGGCTGAATCGCAGCCCCACATAACTTGCTGTAAGCATGAATTACTTCACGATGAAGGTATACGTACCGCGCGTTTTGTGGCCATCAACGGAGACAACGTGCCAGTCGACGGTATAATTGCCGGCTGACAATGTTTGCTCTACAGGAACAACCAGTTGCGTTTTATCGTCTTCACTGCGTGTTGCTGTACCGGTTTTAACGGGGTGCTTTTGGGCATCTGTTAGGATCAACCCACTGAATTTCGGTTCAATACCTTCAGAGAAATTCAACGTTAATACCGACGGCGCGGTCGTCAATTGAGAATTTGCTGCAGGCGCCTGTGCTTTTAAATGTGCGTGTGCGAATGCCAACGGAGAGGCCATAACAGCACCAACCAGGATCAGTGCCCGACTCGCGCCAGATGCAGTGAAAACCATATCAGTCATTCCTTTTCGTTATGAAATTAGCGACGAGAATAACGCTGTATAATGTTTGCGTCGAGTATGATCGTTGGCAGACTTGTCTTTCTGCGACAGGCTTAGTACCTTTTGCGGCGTAAACCCAGGAGAAACGCATGAATACCAATCTGGCTCACCTCCCCCAGGAGGAAATGGATAAAGTTAACGTCGATCTGGCGGCAGCAGGCGTGGCATTTAAAGAGCGTTACAACATGCCGGTGATTGCCGAGGTCGTGGAGCGCGAACAGCCTGAGCACCTGCGCGACTGGTTTCGTGAACGACTCATCAGCCACCGACTGGCATCGGTGAATCTTTCCCGCCTTCCGTATGAGCCGAAAGCCAAATGACAGCGGGAGCCGTACTCAGGGTTATCGATACCGAAACCTGCGACCTGCAGGGCGGTATTGTTGAAGTGGCCTCCGTGGACGTGGTGGATGGGCAGATCATCAATCCAATGAGCCACCTGGTACGCCCGGACAGGCCAATCAGCCCACAGGCAATGGCAATCCACCGCATTACTGAAGCGATGGTTGTTAACCAGCCATGGATTGAAGACGTTATCCCGCATTATTACGGCAGTGAATGGTATGTTGCCCATAACGCCAGCTTCGACCGGCGTGTACTGCCTGAAATGCCTGGCGAGTGGATTTGCACCATGAAGCTGGCGCGCAGATTGTGGCCAGGTATCAAGTACAGCAATATGGCGCTCTACAAATCCCGGAAGCTCAATGTACAGACCCCGCCGGGCTTGCATCATCACCGCGCGCTATATGACTGCTACATCACTGCCGCGCTGTTAATTGATATCATGAATACGTCTGGCTGGACACCCGACCAAATGGCGACAGTCACCGGACGACCATGCACTGGTCACCACCTTCACTTTTGGTAAATATCGGGGAAAAGCGGTGTCCGAAGTCGCTGAACGCGACCCCGGATATTTACGCTGGCTGTTTAATAATCTCGACAGAATGAGCCCTGAACTGCGAATGACCCTGAAGCATTATCTTGGCGACTAATCAGACTCGGGAACCTGTCAGGGTTCCCTGCGCCAGTCCGATCAGAAATGCATATTCCAGCGCCACGCCTTCATAAGATTTAAAACGCCCCGATTTTCCTCCGTGTCCTGAATCCATGTCAGTACAGAGCAACAACAGATTGCTGTCAGTCTTATATTCCCGCAGTTTTGCCACCCACTTTGCTGGTTCCCAGTATTGCACCTGTGAATCATGTAATCCGGTGGTTACCAGCATGTGAGGATAGCCGTGGGCACTCACGTTGTCGTAGGGGCTGTAGCTTTTCATATACTGATAATATGTTTCGTCCTGGGGATTACCCCACTCCTCAAACTCCCCGGTCGTCAGTGGAATAGATTCATCGAGCATGGTGGTCAATGTATCGACAAAAGGAACCTGAGCCACAACGCCATGGAACAGTGATGGACGCTCGTTCACAACGGCACCTAACAGCAAGCCTCCCGCACTCCCCCCCATGCCGTAGCAAAAGAGTGGCGAGCCATATCCCAGTGCGAGCAGTGAGTCCGTGACGTCAATGTAGTCATGAAAAGTGTTTTTCTTGCTTAGAAATTTACCGTCTTCGTACCATTGCTGACCCAGTTCCCCTCCGCCGCGCACATGTGCGATGGCAAAGACAAAACCACGATCGAGTAAACTCAACCGACTGCTGCTGAAATCTGCATCCATGCTGGCACCGTATGAGCCGTACCCATAGACCAGAATTGGGTTCTCACCTTTGCGGAAATATTTCTGGTTATAGACCAGGGACACGGGGATTTCGACGCCATCTCGTGCGTGAATCCATAAATGCTCACTACGGTACTGAGTAGCATCAAATCCTGCCACGTCTGACTGCTTGATGACCTTCCGCTCCCCCGTATCCATATCAAGCTCAAATAGCGTGTCCGGGGTTGTCATCGACGAATAACCATAGCGCAATCGTGATGTTTCAGGTTCGGGGTTGTACGCAACCCAGGTGACATATGCCGGATCATCGAAGGCGATACCAGTTACTTCATGTGTATTACGATTGATCTGGCGCAAGCTGGTTAGTCCGCGCTGCCGCTCTTCGACCACCAGCCAGTCAGTGAAGAGGGTGAACCCTTCCAGCATGACATGCTCACGTGCAGGGATAAGTACTTCCCAACGCTTTTCATCGCGCACTTTGGTACGATAGAGACCAAAATTTTTACCTTCCCGGTTAGAGCGCAAATAGAACGTATGCTGGAAATGATCGAGACTGTACTCATGATCCTTGCGGCGAGGTAAAAAACAGATCGGTTGGGCATCTGGCAACTCAGCATCCAGCAGCAACACCTCACTGGTGGTGGCGCTTGAAAGATAAATGACAATGTAATGCTGCGACGTTGTTTTGCTCAAGCCGACATAGAACGTATCGTCAAGCTCCTCGTAAATCAGCTCGTCCTGTGTTGATGGCGTCCCCACCGTATGTCTCCAGACCTGATAGGGAAGCAGGGTTGTCTCATGTTTGCGGACGTAATAAATCGTCTCTGAGTCGTTGACCCATACAAATTCAGGCTCGACGTTATCCAGCATTTCCGGATACCAGTTTCCGGTCTCCAGATGCCGAAAACGCAGGCCATACTGACGGCGTGAGAGGTAATCCTCCGCGATCGCCATCAGTTTATTGTCTGGTGTGACGGAAAAGCCGCCCAGCGTATAAAACTCGCTATGTGCTGCTCGCTTATTGCCGTCGATCAAAACCTGCCACTCATCCCACTCTTCCGCCTGCGCTGACTGGCGCTGATAGATGGCGTATTCGCTGCCTGGCTCGTAGACGTGCCTGTAGCGATAACCATTTTTTACGTAGGGGGCTGAAATGTCATGCGGTGGGATACGGGAGATAATCTCAGCAAGGAGTGTTTCCTGTAGCGTTTGTTGAGAGGCCATAATACGGCGGCCATACTCATTTTCCTGCTGAAGGTATTCCAGGACTTCTGGCTGGGAACGTGAATCGTCCCGCAGCCAGTAGTAGTTATCCTGACGAGTATCGCCATGAACAGTCATGACATGGGGAATTTGCTTAGCTTTCGGCGGCATATCTTTTGTCTTATTTGTTCTACACCCTATAAGGGTGGCAAAAGTCGCCGCCGATGCAAGCGAAACATGACATTCCGGTTACTGCGGTAACGCCTGTTTTTGTGCCTTGAGATCGGCTTCGATACCTTCCCTAACGTCCTGCGGAATTTTTAAAGCATCACCTAACGCGCTAAGATAACTGCGTTCCATAAAGTGGTCGATATCAATCGCCGCGCAGCTAAGGAAGTAGACTTCCAGCGCTTCTTCTTCATTTTTAATATCGCGTGCCAGTCTTTGTGGATCGAGCGGTTGTTCGATGGCTTGTGCCACCAGCACACGTCCCTGCTCTTCCACACCCGCTTCACGCAGTTGCTGTTCGATTGCCGCACGTTCTTTATCATCAATATGCCCGTCGCTTTTGGCGGCGAACACCAGGGCAAGGATCAGCCGCTCAGTACGGACATCCAACGGCGAACTGGCTTGCCCGAACTGCGGTTCACCCTGATGGGCCGTACGTACTTTGTCTTTGTATTTATTCCAGAGAACGGAGCCAGCGACAGCGCCACCACCCACTAATAAGGCGCTGGTGCCATATTTGGTCAGTAATTTGCGCGAAGATTTACTCGCAACAAGCAGCCCGGCAAGTCCGCCGAGCGCACCGGGTACAAGCAGTTTGCCCAACCCCTGGTCCGCAGATGAAGAACCTGACGAGCCTTTTTGACCAAGAAGTGACTGTAGTTGATTTAACCAGTTTGACATGATTCCCTCGCGTGTCTAAAGCCGTAAAGGTTCAGCGTAAGCGAGGGAGCGTCAGGAAATGTCTAAAACAGCAAAAGATGAGAAAATTCTAATGACCTACCGGTGCTGATACTCCGCTTTCCCGGCTTTACAATCAATCTTGACGAGGTAGTGGACGTCAGTGCTTTTACCTCGAACGGTCAATGGCACCTGCCATTCATCGTCTTTACCCTGAATATCTTTTGGACTGATCCAGGCAACGGGATCGGCCTGACCTAATTTTTTCTGGTCATCTGCCCAACGCGGAATACGGTTTTGCAAGTAATCACGTTTGACGCTGGCGGCAATGCCTTCCGCATTCATCCCTTCGCAGGCCGGAAATTTCACCGTTTTTTGATTATCAATGGTGACCGTTTTGTCATCAGCAGCAAAAGCCGCGACGCTTCCTGCCAGTAATAATGTACCGAATAACACGCCTGCTATTTTCATGCTTTTCTCCTGCGCATTTAGCCCATTAAAAGCATGGTACAAATTACTGGCAGTGCAAGCTCAATCAGGCAGCAGAGCGTTTTGCCGCGCGTTTGATATCAACGGCATCAGCCGTTTCGTCCGCAGCATCGTCTGATGACGCGGGCGCGCTCGCCTCTTCGGCTTCCGCAGAAGGCAATTTGCCTGATTTGAAGATATGGCTGAGGACGTCTTTCTGTTCAGCAAGCCACATTGCCATCTGGTCACGCTGCTCACCTTCCAGCGTTACAGGGGCTTCACCCAACCAGGTTTCAAGCACCTCGGCCAGATCGAGCATTTTATCGTAAGCATCAGCTTCCTTTTTGCTGGCAAAAGACATTTTTTCCTCACCGTTACGAATCACAACATATTTGACTTCAACCGCCATGATACAGCCCCTATACCTGTTTATATATCCAGTATGTTACTGCTCTATTTTACACTTGGCAAGTTGGAAAAGACACACGCAAACGTTTTCGTATATACTGCGGCCAGGTTTTTTTTAAGGTCAAACAGCTATGACTCTTTTAGGTACTGCGCTGCGTCCGGCAGCAACTCGTGTGATGTTATTGGGCTCAGGTGAACTGGGAAAAGAAGTGGCTATCGAGTGCCAGCGTCTGGGCATCGAAGTCATTGCCGTCGATCGCTATGCGGATGCTCCCGCCATGCATGTCGCCCACCGCTCCCACGTCATCAATATGCTTGATTGTGAAGCCCTGAAGGCACTGGTCGCGCTCGAAAGACCGCATTTTATCGTGCCCGAAATCGAAGCTATCGCTACAGATACGCTGATTGAACTCGAATCCCAGGGTCAGCATGTTGTTCCCTGCGCACGTGCCGCGAAATTAACGATGAACCGCGAAGGTATTCGTCGTCTGGCAGCGGAAGAGCTTGCCCTGCCCACCTCCAGCTATCGCTTCGCCGACAGTGAATCAGCGTTCCGTGAGGCCGTTGATGAGATCGGCTTTCCCTGCATTGTTAAACCGGTCATGAGCTCTTCCGGCAAAGGTCAGAGCTTTATTCGTAGTGCTGATCAATTAGCCAAAGCCTGGGAATACGCGCAACAAGGCGGTCGTGCAGGTGCTGGTCGTGTGATCGTTGAAGGTGTGGTGAATTTCGATTTTGAAATTACGCTACTGACAGTCAGTGCCGTAGACGGAGTCCACTTCTGCGCACCAGTAGGCCATCGCCAGGAAGATGGCGATTACCGCGAGTCCTGGCAACCGCAGTACATGACGGACCTGGCGCTGGAGCGCGCCCAGGATGTCGCGCGTAAAGTGGTACTCGCTTTGGGTGGACACGGTTTATTTGGCGTTGAGCTGTTTGTGTGTGGCGATGAAGTGGTATTCAGCGAAGTCTCCCCTCGCCCACATGACACCGGCATGGTGACGCTGATTTCGCAGGATGTCTCTGAATTCGCGCTGCACGTTCGCGCCTTCCTCGGTTTGCCCGTGGGTCAGATTCGCCAGTACGGACCGTCAGCTTCAGCGGTCATTCTGCCTGAACTGAAAAGCCAGAACGTCACTTTTGATAATGTACAAAATGCCGTTGGTGCGGGCCTACAGGTGCGTCTGTTTGGCAAACCCGAGATTGACGGCACGCGTCGTTTAGGCGTGGCACTCGCCACGGCTGATACTGTTGAAGAGGCAGTTGAGCGTGCGAAAGCCGCGGCGGCTGCGGTGAAAGTTCAAGGTTAAATCTGGTAAGCATCCCCGGTGGCGCTTCGCTTACCGGGGCTACGGGTTTTATTTGTATTCCACCAGGTAGGTGAGTTTTCCGTTTGCTTTCCCGGCAGTTACCGCCGATCCGGTCTTGATATAACGGGCATAGAGTGGAATGGTCATAGTGGCATTGGTGCCGGATACCATTATCCCTGTTGTCGGTTGCGTGAATTTCATTGGATTAAGCGTGGTATTAGAACTTGAAAGCTGGATGCCTATACCTGTGGCGCTGTCCTCCCCACTGGCAATCGCCATAATACCGTTGGTGTCATCAATGACGCTGGTCGCGGGAGTGAGGCTCAGGCTCCAGAGGGCGTCGGTGGTAATGGGGGGAGCGACGGTAGTCACGTCAGTTTTGTTCCACTCAGATTGTCGGATATTGTACTGGTAACTTTGCTTACCGCCATAATTGCAATTGATGAGTTCGATGGATGCTTTAATCCAGGGGGTTGTCGAATTTGACGCAGTAAAACCTGAAGCCGAATGTTCACCCAGATTAACGGTTTTACTGGTTTCCGCCAGAGTGCACGTGGGCTGAGTGAAAGTAATTGAACCAACAAGCGTGGGGCGAAACACCGTAATATCGCTACCCGGTGAGTTATCGCCTCCCACGACCGTTTCCAGCCTAGGCAGAGAAGCCAGATCAAGAGAGCTGGCGGTGATATCACCTGTTTTAATAAGCACAAAAGTAATATCGCCATCACCAACAAAGGCTACGCAAGATCGATTATATGCAGAATCGCATTTGCCATAACGCTTTTTTTCCCCCGGAGCAATATTTGCCGTACTCGTCAAAATGACCACTCCAATACCCTCAGTCCCCGTTTGATAAACCTGTCCCAGATTGCTTCCCTGCCAGGATGCCAGTGCAGGAGCAACACTTCCGACAAATTGTCCCATTACGTAAAAGTTTTGGGGGTCAAGGCTATTATTGCAATTAATACGGTAATAATAGTATTTATTATTTCGTGCCGTCATTCGGTAAAGTTCAGTGCCAACAATAATGTCTTTCGGTACGCGAATGGTCGCAGGAATAGCATTCAACGCTCGAGTGACAATCACGCCGGGAGCCTGATTGGAAGTATTTCCATATTGCTCTAATTTACACGCAGCCTGCGTCGTAAATGAAAAAGCCAGTGCGCTAAAAAGCATTAATGAAATTTTCGATTTTATGACCACCTCACACTCCTTTGCTTTATTGTGTAACCGCACTATAAATTTGTGTCCCGCCGTTATCATCTATCCATGTCACCCCAATCGGGGTCGATGCTTTCAGCGGTAACGGAAAATCCCGAGTCTTGCCCGGTGCAACAATGTCTACCGGCCACTCCCCCTCTTGAGAACTCACCGACACCAGTGAAACTTGCCAGGCCGTGGGGTTCGTCACCGTTACCCCTTTACCATGACTGCGCCAGATCAGCTCCTCTACCGCTTTGCCCGGGCTTCCACGCAACCCCGCCGGGCGATAAAAGACCTTAACCCGCGACTGCAGCGCCACCTGTAGGCGGTTTTTCTCACTTGCGGAGAGTTTTACCGGCACGTCCAGTACGTTGAGCCAGAATACGGATTCACGATCGGCAGGCAGTGCCGCAGCATTGACCGCACGTAGTCGCAGCGTTTTTGCGCTGTCGCCATCCACACGGGTTATCGGCGGTAAAATCACAAACGGAGTGTGATGGGTTGTCGGATCAGCATTCACATCGCCGTTGTCCAGCCAGCTTTTTACCAGCACTGGCCTGCTGCTGCGATTTTTGATGGGTACGGTAACTTCACGTGCTGCGGCGTTATAAATCACCCGGGTATTATTCATCACGATGCTGGCTTCAGCCTGAGCACATAACAGGCCCGACAACAGACTGATACAAAAAATATTCCGAAACATTCCTTTGCTCCCGTAATATCCGCGACGTTCTTTGGACGTCAAAAGACGGACAGTGCGTAGAGATCAATGATAAAAACACTGAGACGGGAAGAAATAATCTTATTGAAGGGACGGATATAATCGGTAAACCCACATAAAAAAAACCGGCACGCATTTGCGCACCGGTTTGTCATTTCAGCCGGGACTCTCTGCCCCGGACAACCAACTTACTTCGCACCTTCGACGGCTTCGCGAGCCAGTTTGGTAATGCGATCGTAGTCGCCAGCTTCCAGCGCATCGGCCGGAACCAGCCAGGAACCACCGATGCACAGCACACTTTTCAGCGCCAGGTAGTCACGGTAGTTCGCCGGAGAGATACCGCCAGTCGGGCAGAAACGGACCTGAGAGAATGGACCTGCAATCGCCTGCAGCGCTTTGGTGCCGCCGTTAGCTTCAGCCGGGAAGAATTTGAACTCTTTCAGACCGTAGTCCATACCCAGCATCAGTTCAGAAACGGTGCTGATACCCGGGATCAACGGGATGGTGCCTTCGGTTGCCGCTTTCAGCAGCGGCTCGGTCAGACCCGGGCTGATTGCGAACTGTGCACCGGCTTCGGTCACTTCTTTCAGCTGTTCCGGATTCAGAACGGTACCTGCACCGATGATGGCATCCGGCACCTCTTTTGCAATGGCGCGAATCGCGTCCATTGCACAGGGGGTACGCAGCGTCACTTCCAGCACGCGAACGCCACCTGCAACCAGCGCTTTCGCCATCGGGACGGCGTGCTCCAGTTTATTGATAACGATAACCGGCACAACCGGACCAGTTTTCAGGATTGCTTCTGCACTCGTTTTCCAATTTTTCATCAGAGTTTTTCTCTCGCCAGAACGAATAATCTTGTCGTTTTTAAAAATCGATACAGGTTGCGCCCTGTTCCGCACCGGAGAGTTTTTCTCGCAAAGCGCCGAACATTTCACGCCCCGTGCCCACGCGCATTGCGCTCAGGTCAGGAATATGTGGCTTGCGTGCAGCCAGTTCTGCTTCATCAACCAGCAGCGTTAATTCACCCGTCTGCCCGTTCACACGAATCATGTCACCGTCGCGCACTTTCGCCAGCAAGCCGCCGTCGTAAGCCTCAGGTGTGACGTGGATGGCGGAAGGCACTTTACCCGAAGCGCCCGAGAGGCGTCCATCGGTAACTAACGCAATTTTGAAACAGCGGTCCAATAATACACCAAGTGGCGGCATAAGTTTATGTAATTCTGGCATGCCGTTCGCTTTTGGCCCTTGATGGCGCACAACCACGACACAATCTTTGTCCAGCAACCCGGCTTCAAAGGCCGGTAACACGTCATGCTGGCTTTCAAAAATTACCGCAGGCGCTTCGATAACCTGATATTCAACCGGTACGGCTGAAGTTTTCATTACAGCACGCCCCAGATTGCCACTGAGCACTTTGGTGCCACCGTGGCGAGAGAACGGCGCATCGACGGTCGCAATGACGTTGGTATCAAGTGGTGCAGCAGCGCCTTCACGCCAGGCCAGCTCACCGTTATCCAGCCACGGTTCCAGGGTATAACGTGAGAGGCCAAAACCGGCAACGGTATTGACGTCTTCATGCAGCAGACCGCCTTTTAGCAGTTCGCGCATCAGAACAGGTACGCCACCTGCCGCCTGGAAGTGGTTAATGTCTGCCGGACCATTTGGGTACAGTTTCGCCATTAACGGCACCACTTCTGACAACTCAGAGAAATCATCCCAGTTAATGATGATGCCTGCCGCTCTCGCCATCGCCACCAGGTGCATGGTGTGGTTCGTGGAGCCGCCGGTCGCCAGCAGTGACACAATGCCGTTCACCACTGCTTTCTCGTCGATCATTTTACCCAGCGGCATCCATTCGCTGCCGTTGCCGGTCAGACGTGTCACCTGGCGCGCCGCGGCAGAGGTCAATGCTTCACGCAGGGGAGCATCCGGGTGCACAAATGAAGAGCCAGGCAGTTGCATGCCCATGAACTCAATTACCATCTGGTTAGTATTCGCGGTGCCGTAAAACGTACATGTACCTGGTGCGTGATAAGAGGCCGCTTCAGATTCCAGTAAAGCCATACGATCAACTTTACCTTCCGCATAAAGCTGGCGAATACGTACTTTCTCTTTATTCGGCAGGCCGCTGGCCATCGGTCCTGAAGGAACGAATACCGCGGGCAGATGACCGAACGAGAGGGCAGCCATCGCCAGGCCTGGTACGATTTTGTCGCACACGCCGAGGTACAGCGCACCATCGAACATGTTATGAGACAAGCCAACCGCCGCCGACATGGCAATCACTTCCCGACTGAGCAGCGACAGCTCCATACCGTCCTGGCCCTGCGTCACACCATCACACATGGCAGGAACCCCACCCGCCACCTGACCGATCGCATTCACCGAATGCAGCGCTTTGCGGATGATGTTCGGGTAAGTTTCGTAAGGCTGGTGTGCGGAGAGCATGTCGTTATAGGAAGTGATGATCGCAATATTGTTACGCAGCATGCTTTTCAGCCCGGCTTTGTCTTCCGGCTGGCAGGCAGCAAAGCCGTGTGCCAGATTTCCGCAAGCCAGCGATGAGCGATGGACCGTTTCGCTCTTTGCTTGTTCAATACGTTTAAGGTAGGCCGTCCGGCTTTCGCGCGAGCGTTCCGCAATACGATTTGTTACGCGTAACAATACTGAATTCATAGAGGCTCCTGAAATTTATCTGTTCGGGGTAGCGTTCAGCTGACTATTTAACCGATGAATAAATTCGCCGGAATTACCGCAGTCACGCGCCCCAAAGGCAAAATCGCTTCAGCCAGTGTAATAAAAAAAGCCCCGCTGGTGAATCCAGTCGGGGCTTGAAAGATGAAAAATTGTCCTGATTTCTGTGTTAGATCATGTTACCGGTAAAACAGCGCAACACTCTCTGTTCAACAATCACTCAAATTCGTTCCAGGAACGACCATCTCGGGTGATCATTGCCACTGAGGCAACCGGTCCCCAGGTCCCCGCCTGGTAAGGTTTCGGCGAGTCATTATCCATCGCCCATGCTTCGGTGATGGAATCAACCCACTTCCAGGCTTCTTCAACTTCATCACGGCGCACAAACAACGCCTGGATACCACGCATAGTTTCCAGCAGCAGGCGCTCGTAAGCATCAGCCAGATGCGTTTCATTGAAGGTTTCGGAGTAACTCAGGTCCAGCTTGGTGATCTGCAGATTGTGCTTGTGATCCAGACCAGGTACTTTGTTGAGCACCTGAATATCCACACCTTCATCCGGCTGCAGACGAATGGTCAGTTTGTTCTGCGGCAAATCCTGCCAGGACTCTTTGAAGAGGTTCAGCTCAGGCGTTTTGAAGTACACAACCACTTCAGAACATTTGGTCGGCAGACGTTTACCGGTACGCAGGTAGAAAGGTACGCCTGCCCAGCGCCAGTTATCAATATCCACACGAATAGCCACGAACGTCTCGGTGTTACTGGACTTATTCGCCCCCTCTTCTTCCAGATAGCCCGGCACTTTTTTGCCCTGAGCGAAACCGGCGGAGTACTGACCACGCACGGTTTTCTCACGTACATTGGTACGGTCAATACGGCGCAGGGATTTCAGCACTTTGACTTTTTCGTCACGAATGGCGTCAGCGGTCAGGTCGGACGGCGGAGACATGGCGATCATGCACAGAATTTGCAGTAAGTGGTTCTGGATCATGTCGCGCATCTGGCCAGCCTGGTCGAAGTAACCCCAACGACCTTCAATACCGACTTCCTCCGCCACAGTGATTTCCACATGATCAATCGTGCGGTTGTCCCAGTTATTGACGAACAGGGAGTTCGCAAAGCGCAGCGCCAGCAGGTTCAGTACCGTCTCTTTACCCAGATAGTGGTCAATACGATAGACCTGGCACTCTTCAAAGTACTCACCCACCTGATCGTTGATTTCACGCGAGGTAGCCAGTGACGTACCCAAAGGTTTTTCCATGACGACGCGAGCTGGCTTAGCATTCAGCTTAGCTTCACCCAGGCCTTTGCAGATGGCGCCAAAGGTGCTTGGCGGCATGGCGAAGTAGTTGATGGTTGTGCGTTCTTTCTGGTCAAGCATTTTACCCAGACGACTAAACGCTTTGACATCGTTTACATCCAGATTGCAGAAATCCAGACGACTGCTCAGCGTGTCCCACAAACTTTCATCAATTTTTTCCTTCATGAAGGTTTCGAGCGCTTCGCGTACGACTTTGGTGTAGGCATCTTTATCCCAGTCTGCGCGCCCTACACCCAGGATGCGCGTATCAGGATGAATCTGCCCGGCTTTTTCTAGCTGATACAGGGAAGGCAGCAATTTTCGGCGTGCGAGATCGCCTTTCGCGCCGAAAATGACCAGGTCACATGCCTGGGCTGTTTGCGTTACCGCCATGTCATTCTCCTCAGTTGGCTTTTCCTGGTGCTTATGCCAGGCCTTAGTTGTAATTTTATTACACTGCACTGTACTGCTTTTACGTAATTCCCGAAACCGCTAACACTTGTCCAGCCGTGCGTTCTTCGCCCGTTTGGCGAAAATCTGGCTTTTCGCCCTGAAAGTGCTGGATGTTTGCCACACGCACAGAGGATAAAATCCGACTGTGATCATGTAATGAAAAAAAACAACAACATTTTACGTTGTGACTTACTTTTCCGCCGCGCAGAAAGGTATATTCTTGCTAAAACGCTTCACGGTTTTACACTTTTGTGGAACCGTTTTACTGATGAGCACACCGCTAATAATGAATATGCTGGAAAAAATCCAGTCTCAACTGGAACACCTTAGCAAATCCGAGCGCAAAGTGGCGGAAGTGATCCTGGCCACCCCTGATAAAGCTATTCACTCCAGTATCGCCACGCTTGCTCAAGAAGCGGGTGTCAGTGAACCCACCGTTAACCGCTTTTGCCGCAGCCTCGATACCCGAGGTTTTCCCGACTTCAAATTACATCTGGCGCAAAGCCTCGCCAATGGTACACCCTATGTCAACCGTAATGTCGACGAAGACGACAGCGTTGAAGCCTATACAGGCAAAATTTTTGAATCGGCAATGGCCAGTCTTGATCATGTCCGCCAGTCACTCGACATGACAGCCGTTAATCGCGCTGTGGATTTGCTCACCCAGGCCAAGAAGATTGCGTTTTTTGGCCTGGGCTCCTCAGCTGCTGTTGCTCATGATGCGATGAACAAATTTTTCCGTTTCAATGTCCCGGTTGTTTACTCCGACGACATCGTGTTGCAACGCATGAGCTGTATGAATTGTAGTGATGACGACGTCGTTGTGCTGATTTCCCACACCGGACGCACAAAAAGTCTGGTTGAACTTGCACAGCTGGCTCGTGAAAACGATGCCATGGTCATTGCATTAACCTCAGCCGATACCCCGCTCTCCCGCGAAGCGACACTTGCTATCACACTGGACGTGCCTGAGGATACTGACATCTATATGCCTATGGTCTCACGACTTGCACAGCTCACGGTCATCGACGTTCTGGCAACCGGCTTCACACTGCGTCGCGGAGCAAAATTCAGGGATAACTTGAAGCGTGTCAAAGAAGCACTCAAAGAATCGCGCTTTGATAAGGAACTCCTGTTCAGGAGTGATAAACACTAATAGCAATAACAAAGTTGTAACATCTTACGCCATTCGGGTAAATTTACTGTTCGCCGCAACGGCGCAGACCTTATCCGAATTCATGTTCACGCAACACCTGGTTGTTTTAGACAACGGAGTATTACATGTCCAGAAGGCTTCGCAGAACCAAAATCGTTACCACCTTGGGCCCGGCTACCGATCGTGATAATAACCTCGAGAAGGTTATCGCCGCAGGTGCCAACGTGGTACGAATGAACTTCTCTCACGGCACCGCGGAAGATCATAAATTACGTGCGGATAAAGTGCGTGAGATTGCGGCAAAACTGGGACGTCATGTGGCTATCCTTGGCGACCTGCAAGGGCCAAAAATCCGTGTTTCTACCTTTAAGGAAGGCAAAGTCTTCCTGAACATTGGTGATAAATTCCTCCTCGACGCCAACCTTGGCAAAGGCGAAGGCGACAAAGAGAAGGTCGGTATCGACTACAAAGGTCTGCCTGCTGACGTAGTACCTGGCGATATCCTGTTGCTTGACGATGGTCGTGTTCAGCTAAAAGTGCTGGAAGTCCAGGGCATGAAGGTCTTCACCGAAGTCACCGTTGGCGGCCCGCTGTCCAACAATAAAGGCATTAACAAGCTCGGTGGCGGTCTCTCCGCTGAAGCGCTGACTGAAAAAGACAAAGCAGACATCCTGACCGCTGCCTTGATCGGTGTAGATTACCTCGCCGTTTCCTTCCCGCGCTGCGGCGAAGATCTTAATTACGCACGTCGTCTGGCACGCGATGCAGGCTGTGACGCAAAAATTGTGGCCAAAGTGGAACGTGCAGAAGCGGTCTGCAGCCAGGATGCCATGGATGATGTCATTCTTGCCTCAGACGTCGTGATGGTTGCGCGTGGCGACCTTGGCGTTGAAATTGGCGATCCCGAACTGGTCGGTATTCAGAAGGCATTAATTCGCCGTGCGCGTCAGCTTAACCGTTCCGTCATCACTGCCACCCAGATGATGGAATCGATGATCACTAATCCGATGCCGACTCGTGCTGAAGTCATGGACGTCGCTAACGCCGTTCTGGATGGCACAGATGCAGTGATGCTCTCAGCAGAGACGGCTGCTGGCCAGTATCCGGCGGAAACCGTTGCGGCGATGGCTCGCGTCTGCCTGGGTGCGGAAAAAATCCCAAGCATCAATGTCTCTAAACACCGTCTGGACATCCAGTTCGACAACGTTGAAGAAGCCATTGCGATGTCAGCTATGTATGCAGCTAACCACCTGAAAGGCGTGACGGCGATTATCTCCATGACCGAATCTGGCCGTACCGCACTGATGACGTCACGTATTAGCTCCGGGCTGCCAATTTTCGCATTGTCTCGTCATGAGCGTACGTTGAATCTCACCGCCCTGTATCGCGGCGTGACGCCAGTCTATTTCGACAGTGTTAATGAAGGTGTTGCCGCAGCGAATGACGCCGTCAATCTGCTGCGTGACAAAGGCTACTTGCTCTCTGGTGACCTGGTCATTGTGACTCAGGGTGATGTGATGAGCACTATCGGCACCACCAATACCACACGAATTATGACCGTAGAATAAGTCAGCATGAAAAAGATAAGCCCCGCATTCGTGCGGGGCTTTTTTATATCGGCTATTTCTTCGGGAAGAGCTCTTTACGTTTATAAGGCTCTTTATCTCCGGGTTTGCGCGTTTTCAGCAATTTTAGAATCCATGTGTACTGCTCAGGATGCGGCCCCACCAGCAATTCCACTTCTTCATTCATGCGGCGGGCAATGGTGTTGTCATCAGCCGTATTCAGATCGTCCATCGGCGGGCGAACCTGAATGGTCAGGCGGTGCATCTTCGCGTCATAAATGGGGAACAAAGGTACAATGCGTGCCCGGCAGACCTTCATCAGACGGCCAATCGCTGGCAATGTTGCTTTATATGTCGCAAAGAAGTCGACAAACTCGCTGTGCTCAGCACCATGATCCTGGTCGGGTAAGTAGTAACCCCAATAGCCCTGGCGAACAGAATGAATAAACGGCTTAATACCGTCATTTCGCGCATGTAAACGGCCGCCAAAGCGGCGGCGTACGGTATTCCATACGTAGTCAAAAACCGGGTTTCCCTGGTTGTGAAACATAGCGGCCATCTTTTGCCCCTGCGATGCCATCAGCATCGCCGGAATATCCACACCCCAGCCATGCGGCACCAGGAAAATGACGTTCTCGTTGTTAGCACGAAGCTCATCAACGATTTCTTGTCCCTGCCACTGCACACGTGGCAGAGTTTTTTCTGGACCGCGAATAGCCAGTTCTGCCATCAGCACCATCGCCTGTGGCGCAGTGGCAAACATCTCATCGATCAATGCTTCGCGTTCCGCATCGCTTTGATTCGGGAAACAGTACAGCAGGTTTATTTGTGCCCGACGGCGTGCACTTTTACCCAGTTTTCCAGCCAGACGCCCAAGTTTACCCAGTAAGGGGTCCCGCACCGATGGCGGGATCATGGCGACACCTGCAAATGCAAGTACGCCTAACCAGGCGCCCCAGTAGCGCGGATGGCGAAAGCCCTTTTCAAATTCGGGTATGTATTCAGAATTATTTTTCTTCGTTTCCATGCATATTCCGCAGGCAGTCAGGGATTAAAAAGTGAAAAGTATGAACAGTGTAGCGAGGCCCACCGTTTCCTACAAAAGAAAAAGCCGGCGCACACTGGCACCGGCTTGCTGGGCGCAGACGTTAGTCAAAGCGGAGTTGAGGAACCACTTCCTTCACCTGGGCCAGATAATCGCGACGATCTGAGCCGGTTAAACCTTCGGTTCTTGGCAGTTTCGCGGTTAATGGGTTCACCGCTTGCTGGTTGATCCACACTTCATAGTGCAGATGCGGCCCTGTTGAACGACCGGTATTGCCAGAAAGCGCAATGCGATCGCCACGTTTTACGGTCTGCCCTTCTTTAACCAGCAATTTACGCAGGTGCATATAGCGCGTGGTGTAGGTACGCCCATGACGCACCGCCACGTAGTAACCTGCAGCACCACTGCGTTTGGCGACAACCACTTCGCCATCACCGACAGAAAGAACCGGTGTGCCTTGCGGCATCGCAAAGTCGACGCCTTTATGCGGAGCAACACGCCCGGTTACCGGGTTCAGACGACGCGGGTTAAAGTTCGACGATACCCGGAACTGTTTGGAGGTCGGGAAGCGCATAAAACCCTTCGCCAGGCCCGTACCGTTGCGATCGTAGTATTTACCGTCTTCAGCGCGAATGGCGAAATAGTCTTTGCCATCCGAACGCAGGCGAACGCCCACCAGTTGGCTTTGCTCTTGCTTACCCTGTAACATCTCACGGGACATTAATACGGAGAATTCATCACCCTTTTTCAGCTTGCGGAAGTCCATTTGCCACTGCATAGCTTTAATAACGGAACTAATCTCAACACTGCTTAGGCCGGCATCTTTGGCACTGCTGACAAAACTGCCGCCAACGGTACCTTTCATTACTGAGTTAACCCAGTCACCTTCCTGCAGCTCGCTACTCATCTTGAAACCGCCATCGACACGGTCATACGTGCGGGTTTCGCGGCGGGACATCTCCCAGGTCAGGCGCTGTAAATCGCCCTCCGCCGTTAGCGTCCACGAGAGTTGCTGGCCGATTTTCATGTTGCGCAGATCTTTATCCGTGGCAGCAAGCTGGCTGATATCACCCATCTCAATGCCATACTGGTTCAGAATGCTGCTTAATGTGTCACCTGTGGAGACGACATATTCATGAACGCCGGTTTCGTTAGCGGTTTTGTCATCTAATTCATCCTGAGGAATATCTTCAACTTCATCAGGCATGGTCTGGTCGATAGGCTCACTGGCGTCAGGCAGCAAAGAACGAATTTCATTCTTCTCTAGCGTAATCGCTTTGACGATGGGTGCAGGTTCCAAATGTTCCGGATGGTAGACATACGGACGCCAGACGGCGACCGTCAGTGTAAGAACTGTAAGTGACCCCAGCATAACGCGGTGGGGTCGGGGCAGATTATTAAATGCCAGAGCGACAGAGCGGGCTATCTGTTGCACGTATCCACTTCCTCGTTAATCTCCTTTCAGGCAGCTCGCATACTGGGTCGACAACAGGGTCAGGAACTGTGTATAGCTCTCTTTACCCAGTTGGACAGGGGTTCCCAGCGGATCCAACGTTCCCATTCTCACGGACGTTCCTCTGGCAACCGCTTCAACGACGGCTGGCCTGAACTGTGGCTCAGCAAAAACGCAGGTTGCTCTTTGCTCAACCAACTGTGTTCTAATTTGATGTAAACGCTGCGCACCGGGTTGAATCTCAGGGTTGACGGTAAAGTGACCCAATGGAGTCAGTCCGTAGTGTCTTTCAAAGTAGCCATAGGCGTCATGAAAAACGAAGTAACCCTTACCTTTCAAAAGTGCCAGCTCGCTACCGACCTGCTTATCGGTTTGGGCTAATTGTGCCTCAAACGATTTCAGGTTGGCATCCAACCTGGCTCGGCTTTGCGGCATAAGTTCCACTAATTTATCGTGGATTGCAACCGCCGACATCCGCGCAATCTCCGGTGAAAGCCACAGATGCATGTTGTATTCACCATGATGATGATGCTCGTCACTATTTTCATCGCCATGGTCATGTCCGGCATGATCGTGCTCGTCGTCGTCACTGCCTTTCATGAGTAACGGTTTCACACCATCGAGCGTCGATATCTGGACTTGTTTTGCTGCAGGCGTCTGCTGGACGGACTTCTCCATGAAGGCTTCCATCTCCGGTCCAACCCAGAAGACTAAGTCCGCGTTCTTTAAGCGTTTTACGTCTGACGGACGCAACGAATAGTCATGTTCAGATGCCCCATCAGGCAGCAGAACCTCAGTGGTGGTAACCCCGTCAGCAATGGCGGAAGCAATGAATCCCAGCGGTTTGAGTGAGGCGACGACAGCGGCGTTTGCAATGCCTGATGTGGCGCCCAGCAGCGCGGTTGAAAGCGCTGCGCAAAGAAGCGTATTTTTATGTAACATTATGCGACTATTTATCGTAATGAATAGGTGGGATGTGATATTATAACATTCTATCACTTGTGCAACCCTTTAAACGCTATGACTAATTTGGTAACACTGGAAAATGTGTCTGTCAGTTTCGGCCAAAGACGCGTCCTGTCTGACATTTCGCTCAATTTAGAGCCGGGTAAAATTCTTACCCTTCTCGGCCCCAATGGGGCGGGGAAATCGACACTCGTGCGTGTTGTTCTGGGTTTGGTAGCACCTGATTCTGGTACGATCAAGCGCGGGCATCGCCTGCAAATTGGCTATGTTCCGCAGAAACTACATCTTGACGCCACTCTGCCCCTGACTGTCGGTCGCTTTATGCGTCTGCGTCCAGGCACTCGTAAAGACGATATTCTTCCTGCACTCAAACGCGTTCACGCCGCACATCTTATTGACGCCCCAATGCAAAAATTATCGGGTGGAGAAACCCAGCGTGTTCTGCTGGCGCGTGCGCTTCTCAACAAACCTGAGTTGCTGGTGCTGGATGAACCAACCCAGGGTGTCGACGTTAACGGCCAGGTCGCGCTGTACGATCTGATTGATAAACTGCGTCGTGAGTTCAACTGCGCAGTACTAATGGTGTCGCACGACCTCCATCTGGTGATGGCAAAAACGGATGAAGTATTGTGTCTGAATCACCACATCTGCTGTTCAGGTGCGCCAGAAGTGGTCTCCATGCACCCTGAATTTATCTCTATGTTCGGCCCACGCGGTGCGGAACAGCTGGGAATATATCGCCACCAGCATAACCATCGCCATGATTTACAAGGGCGCATCGTTTTACGCCAGGGAAATGGACGCGGATGATTGAATTACTACTGCCCGGCTGGTTTGCCGGGGTCTTACTTGCCTGTGCAGCCGGTCCGTTGGGTTCATTCGTTGTCTGGCGGCGCATGTCCTACTTCGGCGATACACTCGCGCACGCCTCTCTGCTTGGCGTCGCCTTCGGTTTGCTACTGGATGTGAATCCATTTTATGCCGTTATCGCCGTCACATTGCTGCTGGCAGGTGGCCTTGTCTGGCTGGAAAAACGCCCTCACCTCGCCGTGGACACCCTGCTGGGAATCATGGCCCACAGTGCTCTGTCACTCGGCATGGTGGTGGTGAGTCTGATGTCGAATATTCGCGTCGACCTCATGGCCTATCTGTTTGGCGACTTGCTGGCCGTCACACCGCAAGATTTAATCGCTATTGCAGTGGGTGTTGCGGTGGTCATTGGTATTCTGCTCTGGCAGTGGCGTAACCTGCTGTCCATGACCATCAGCCCGGAACTGGCCTTTGTGGATGGCGTGAAAATCCAGCGCGTGAAACTGCTGCTGATGCTGGTGACCGCCCTGACGATTGGTGTCGCCATGAAGTTTGTCGGCGCGCTGATCATCACTTCGCTGCTGATTATCCCTGCCGCCACGGCACGTCGCTTTGCCAAAACACCAGAACAAATGGCGGGCGTGGCAGTCGGTGTTGGCATGATTGCCGTCACCGGCGGGTTAACCTTCTCTGCGTTTTACGATACGCCGGCAGGCCCTTCCGTGGTTCTGTGTGCAGCGCTGTTGTTCATTCTTACCATGATGAAAAAACCGGCCAACTAGTGGGCCGGTTTGTCTTGTTCAGGGCACCTGCGGGTGCCTTTTTCGTTAAGTCTCTACCAACACTTATGGCATGGCGGGCGGTGTAATGCCGAAGTGGTTCCATGCCCTGACGGTTGCCATACGCCCACGTGGGGTACGTTGCAGGAAGCCTTGCTGGATCAGATAAGGTTCCAGCACATCCTCGATGGTTTCACGTTCTTCACCAATGGCTGCCGCCAGGTTGTCCAGCCCCACCGGTCCACCGAAGAATTTATCGATAACCGCCAACAGCAACTTGCGGTCCATATAGTCAAAACCTTCCGCATCCACATTCAGCATATCCAGCGCCTGCGAGGCGATGTCCACTGAAATAGATCCATCGTGTTTCACTTCCGCAAAGTCACGCACCCTGCGCAACAGTCGGTTAGCAATACGTGGAGTACCTCGTGCCCGACGGGCCACTTCCAGTGCGCCCTCGTCGCTCATCTCCAGCCCCATAAAACGCGCACTGCGTCCGACGATATGCTGCAAATCCGCAACCTGATAAAACTCCAGACGCTGCACAATACCAAAACGGTCACGCAGTGGTGAGGTCAGCGATCCGGCCCGGGTTGTCGCGCCAATCAGCGTGAATGGCGGGAGATCAATCTTAATAGAGCGAGCTGCTGGCCCTTCGCCGATCATGATATCGAGTTGGTAGTCTTCCATCGCCGGGTAGAGTACCTCTTCGACGACGGGTGACAATCGATGGATTTCATCAATAAACAGCACGTCGTGCGGTTCAAGGTTAGTGAGCATCGCCGCCAGATCCCCTGCTTTTTCCAGAACAGGGCCAGAGGTGGTGCGCAGATTTACGCCCATCTCGTTCGCCACAATATTGGCAAGGGTTGTTTTACCTAAGCCCGGTGGTCCGAAAATCAGTAAGTGATCCAGCGCATCACCACGCTGTTTCGCCGCCTGAATGAAAATTTCCATCTGCGAACGCACCTGCGGCTGGCCGATGTACTCCTCCAGCATTTTCGGGCGGATCGCACGGTCCGCAACGTCTTCGGCGTTGACGCTACCGGGGGAAATCAGACGGTCTGCTTCTATCATCCTTTACCTCACAACGCGGCGCGTAATGCTTCGCGGATAAGCGTTTCACTGCTGGCGTCCGGTTTTGCGATTTTGCTTACCATACGGCTGGCTTCCTGTGGTTTATAGCCCAGTGCTACAAGCGCCGCAACGGCTTCCTGTTCTGCATCATCAGTCGACGGACCGGCTGGGGATGTTAACACCAGATCTGCCGCTGGCGTGAACAGATCGCCATGCAGACCTTTGAAGCGGTCTTTCATTTCGACAATCAGGCGTTCAGCGGTTTTCTTGCCGATACCCGGCAATTTAATCAGCGCAGCGGGTTCTTCGCGTTCCACAGCATTCACAAACTGCTGCGCGTTCATGCCTGAAAGAATAGCGAGTGCCAGTTTAGGGCCGACACCGTTGGTTTTAATCAGCTCACGGAACAGCGTACGCTCCTGCTTGTTATTAAAACCAAACAACAAATGTGCATCTTCACGCACCACAAAGTGGGTAAAGACAACCGCTTCTTTGCCCGCTTCAGGCAGTTCGTAGAAACAGGTCATTGGCATATGCACTTCATAGCCCACGCCTCCGACTTCCATCAAAACCAAAGGGGGCTGTTTTTCGAGAATAATGCCTCTGAGTCTGCCTATCACGTGACGCTCCTGCGTAAGGGCCGAAGTAAGTATGCCGTATCATAAAAAAAGGCTGGATAGATATCCAGCCTGATATTCATAAAAACCGCGCTGTATGGCTATTCACGAAAATAGGCAGCTTGTGTGAGGTCAGAAAGCAATGTGTCGTGGGTGGGTTGCCACCCTAACACCTTGCGCGTTTGCTCACTGGAGGCAGCCATATCTCCCGACGCAAAGTCAGCAAACCAGGCAAAATGCTCGCGCCCTCTGGATTCAACAGGCAGTCCCAGGTATTGACCAATGACCCGGGCAATATCGCGAAAAAGAACCCCCTCCTCCGCCACTGCATGATAAACCTCTTGCGTCACCCCAGTTTCCAGCGCCAACCGGTAAATACGCGCAGCATCTTTACGGTGTACAGCAGCCCAACGATTATCGCCTTCCCCCAGAAAAGCAGAAACACCAGTACGCTTCGCCAGCGCAATCAGAATGGGGATAAATCCGTGATCACCGATTCCGTGAACCGTAGGGGAGAGTCTCACAGTGGCTGCACGTACGCCCTGCTTTGCTTGTTCGCGGGCTGCGGGCTCCGAGCGACGCGGGTAGGACGTGTCAAAAATTGGTCTGTCGCTCTCCAGAGCCAGACGCCCCGGCGCAATCATCGCCAACCCCGATGTCACCAGCAGAGGTCTGACACTTCCACGTAACGCATCACCCAGCGCTTCGATGGCCCGTTTATCCTGGGCACAGTTTTCGACAAACCGAGAAAAATCATGATTAAAAGCCGTATGGATGACCGCATCAGCACGACGAGCATACTCTTGCAACACCGCATGATCATCAAGCGAACCCTGTACGCACTTAACGCCCATCACATTAAGAAACCGGGCTTTAGCCATATCGCGCACCAACCCGGTCACATCATGCCCTGCTGCCATTAAATCTTCCGCAACAGCGGATCCAACCCAACCTGATGCTCCCGTCAAAAAAACATGCATGTGATATTCTCTCTATGTTGATTCATTTAGTCATAGTGATGAATCTCTCCACGGGTGAAAAGTAGTGACATTATCGGGGTATAAGGACTAACAGGATGCAGCGTGACGATCGATCTTCAGAGCTGGGGGAGTACTTAAAGCAGCGGCGAGCCAGGCTCGACCCCGTTAGCCTGGGATTTCATACTGCGAGGCGGTGCACGCCGGGATTACGGCGCGAAGAAGTCGCTCATCTGGCCTGTATCAGTGCAACCTGGTACACCTGGCTTGAACAGGGTCGTGGCGGTACTCCATCAGCCGAAGTACTCGACAGATTATGTCAGGCGTTACAGCTTTCCACCTTAGAACGCGAACATATCTTCCACCTTGCACTGGGTCGCGCCCCAGCCGTGCTGTATTCGCCGACCACTATCGTTTCACATCGCTTACAACATGTTCTGGATGCTATGCCCTACAGTCCCGCGATGATACGTAACGCCACCTGGGACGTACTGGCCTGGAACCAGGCCGCCGCACGGGTCTTAACGGACTATGCGATATTGCCTCCGGCACAAAGAAATATTCTGCGAAGAATTTTTCTCGACCCGCAAGTTCGTGATGCACAAACAAATTGGGAGGGACTGGCGCAGTTTATTGTGGCGGCTTTTCGTGCCGATGCCACACGATCAGGGGCTGCTGACGAGATAAAACCACTGGTTGAGGAACTTATCGCCGCCTCTGACTTGTTTGCCAGCCTCTGGAAAAACAAAGAAATTGATCTCATGGGGGAAGGCACGAAGGTGTTAATGCACCGTCACGCCGGCAGACTTTCGATGGAGTTCTCAAGCTTTGCAGTAGAAGGGCAACCTGATCTGACATTGGTGGTCTATAACCCGACGACGCCAGAAGATGCCCAAAAGATTCGCCTGTTACTTAACGCAACCGACCTCGCGCCAGATTAAGCCGTGTTTCGCTCATCTGCATGGCATTCTGACTGACGTGACAGTGCGTGATGGCAATCGCCAGCGCATCGGCGGCATCCGCCTGTGGGTTGGCAGGCAGTTTCAGTAAGGTTCGCACCATGTGCTGAACCTGGGTTTTCTCCGCACCACCGTTGCCAACCACCGTCTGTTTGACCTGACGAGCGGCATATTCGAAAACCGGGAGATCCTGATTAACAGCGGCAACAATCGCCACGCCACGTGCCTGCCCCAGCTTTAACGCAGAGTCAGCATTTTTGGCCATAAAGACTTGTTCGATAGCGAAATAATCAGGCTGGAATTGGGTGATGATTTCCGTAACACCCGCGTAAATGAGTTTCAGGCGCGACGGCAAATCGTCGACTTTGGTACGAATGCATCCTGAGCCCAGGTAGGTCAGTTGCCTGCCTACCTGGCGGATCACACCGTAACCGGTGACGCGTGAACCCGGATCGATACCGAGAATGATGGACATCACGCGTCTCCTTTTAACGGATTATGCAGTCTCATTCGAGAGTCGCTGCAACCTCATCAGAGATTTCACCGTTATGGTAAACTTCCTGCACGTCGTCGCAGTCTTCGAGCATATCGATCAGACGCAGCAGTTTCGGCGCAGTTTCTGCATCCATGTCAGCTTTGGTTGACGGAATCATAGAAACTTCAGCGGCGTCGGCTTTCAGGCCTGCTGCTTCCAACGCGTCACGCACTGCACCCATCTCTTCCCACGCGGTGTAAACGTCAATCGCGCCATCGTCAAAGGTCATCACGTCTTCTGCACCGGCTTCCAGGGCAGCTTCCATGATCACGTCTTCATCGCCTTTTTCGAAGGAGATAATGCCTTTTTTGCTGAACAGGTAAGAAACGGAACCATCGGTACCCAGGTTACCACCGGTTTTGCTGAAGGCATGACGCACTTCGGCAACGGTACGGTTACGGTTGTCGGACAGGCATTCCACCATGACCGCGGTGCCGCCAGGACCGTAACCTTCATAAATGATGGTTTCCATGTTTGCATCGTCATCACCACCTACACCACGCGCGATGGCACGGTTCAGAGTGTCACGCGTCATGTTGTTAGACAGCGCTTTGTCGATCGCTGCACGCAGACGCGGGTTAGACCCTGCATCACCGCCACCGAGACGGGCAGCCGTCACCAGTTCACGAATGATTTTGGTGAAGATTTTACCGCGCTTGGCATCCTGTGCCGCTTTGCGGTGCTTGGTGTTGGCCCATTTACTATGACCTGCCATAAATATTTCCTCAAAATTATCTTGCGCCTTTCAGCGTCCAGATGCGTTGGCTGCACCCACTCACACCCGTCACTTACTCATATAAGTTCCTGGCGATTCGCGGCCTTACCGTCTGCCTGGAAACTGAAATGCTCGGAAATTAATTAACATTAATTACAAATTCTTCAATCGCCTGCCGGTTACTCCATGACTTGGTTAATGCAGCCGCTTCTGGCGCATCAACCCAGCGGTAAGCCAGGTGTTCAGTGAACACGATGGCGCGCTCATGGGGAAGTGCAAGGCAGAACCAGGATTCTGTATTGCGCTCAATACCCGGGGCGTAGCGATGACGTAAATGACTAAAAATTTCATACTCTACCGTGCGCTGGCAGTCCACTAAGGTCAGTTGCTCGAGAGCGACATCAATGGTGACCTCTTCCTTTACTTCACGCGCGGCAGCATGCGACGCGAGTTCATCATCTTCCAGGCTGCCGGTAACCGACTGCCAGAAATCCGGATCATCGCGTCGCTGTAGCATCAGCACCCGTTTCGTGTCTTGTGCATAGATAACAATCAAAACAGAAACGGGACGCTTATAAGCCATATCAGTTCTTCTCTTCCTTTTTCACCACTTCAATACCCAGCTCGGTTAAGGAAGCCGGGTTAGCGAAGCTCGGCGCTTCTGTCATCAGACAGGCGGCGGCGGTGGTTTTCGGGAAGGCAATCACATCACGAATGTTGTCGGTACCAGTCAGCAGCATGGTCAGGCGATCCAGACCAAAGGCCAGACCCGCATGCGGCGGTGTACCGTATTTCAGGGCATCCAGCAGGAAGCCGAACTTCTCGCGCTGTTCCTGTTCGTTAATGCCCAGGATACCAAACACGGTCTGCTGCATTTCACCGCTGTAAATACGCACGGAACCGCCACCCACTTCATAGCCGTTGATGACCATATCGTAGGCGTTAGCCACGGCATCTTCCGGTGCGGCTTTAAGCTCCGCTGCGGTCATGTCTTTCGGCGAGGTGAACGGGTGATGCATCGCCGTCAGACCGCCTTCACCATCTTCTTCAAACATCGGGAAGTCGATAACCCACAACGGTGCCCATTTGTTCTCGTCGGTGAGGCTAAGATCTTTGCCCAGTTTCAGACGCAGCGCACCCAGTGCATCGGCAACCACTTTTTTGTTGTCCGCGCCGAAGAAAATCATGTCGCCATCTTGTGCGCCGGTGCGCTCAAGGATCGCTTCAACGATCTCTGCGTTGAGGAATTTTGCCACCGGACTGTTGATGCCTTCGAGGCCTTTCGCACGTTCGTTAACTTTGATGTACGCCAGACCCTTCGCGCCGTAAATCTTCACGAAGTTGCCGTAGTCATCAATCAGCTTACGGGTCAGTGCCGCACCACCCGGCACGCGCAGTGCTGCAACGCGACCTTTCGGATCGTTAGCCGGGCCGGCAAATACCGCGAATTCAACGGATTTCAGCAGGTCAGCAACGTCCACCAGCTCCATCGGGTTACGCAGGTCGGGTTTATCTGAACCATAACGGCGTTCTGCTTCGGCAAAGGTCATGATCGGGAACTGGCCCAGATCGACGTTTTTAATATCCAGCCAAAGCTTACGAATCAGGTCTTCCATCACTTCACGAACCTGAGGCGCGGTCATGAAGGAGGTTTCGACGTCGATCTGGGTGAATTCCGGCTGGCGGTCAGCACGCAGGTCTTCGTCACGGAAGCATTTAACAATCTGGTAGTAGCGATCGAAGCCGGACATCATCAGCAGCTGCTTGAACAACTGTGGGGACTGCGGCAGCGCATAGAACTTACCTTTGTGCACACGGCTCGGCACCAGGTAGTCACGAGCACCTTCCGGCGTGGCTTTGGTCAGCATCGGGGTTTCGATATCGAGGAAACCGTGATCATCCATGAAGCGACGCACAAAGCTGGTGATTTTCGCACGGGTTTTCAGGCGCTGAGCCATTTCCGGGCGACGCAGATCCAGGTAGCGGTATTTCAGACGCGCTTCTTCGGTGTTGACCTGGTTGGAGTCCAGCGGCAACGGCTCAGAGCGGTTGATGATGGTCAGCTCAGAGGCAAACACTTCCACTTCACCGGTCGCCATATCGCTGTTGACGTTTTTCTCGTCACGCGCACGCACGGTACCGGTCACCACGATGCAGAACTCGTTACGCAGTTCAGAGGCCAGTTTGAATGCCTCGGCATCTGGATCGAAGAACACCTGAACGATGCCTTCACGGTCACGCATATCAATAAAAATAAGGCTGCCGAGATCACGACGACGGTTGACCCAACCACACAAAGTCACCTGCTGCCCGACGTGGGTCTTACGCAGTTGCCCGCAATATTCTGTACGCATGAGATGTCCCTTAACTTAAGCCGCAGGCTGTTTGTTGCCTGTCCTGCAGGCGACGTTATCGCAGCTTTAGCTGAATGTCACAACTGGATGAAAAAAGGCGGCTATTATACTGGAAATAATGGCTGACGATAAGCCCGATACCGCCTGTACGCACGTTTGCTGCACGCTTAGTGTCTATTCTCACAAAAATTAACAAAATTTGTAAACCGTGCAGGCGCATATACCGCGTAAGGTAAATGTGATGTCATTCATATTTCAGGAGTAATCATGCTGGACCTTCACACTGCAAAAACCGCACTGGTCGTTATTGATTTACAGGAAGGCATCCTGCCTTTTGCTGGCGGACCTTATACCGCGGCGGATGTGGTTACCCGCTCTGCAAAACTGGCGGAAAAATTCCGCGCTAACGGCTCGCCGGTAATTCTGGTGCGTGTGGGCTGGTCAGCGGATTTCGCTGAAGCACTGAAACAGCCGGTTGATGCCGCTGCTGGTGGTCATGCCTTACCTGCTAACTGGTGGGACTATCCGATCGCACTTGGCAAAAAAGAGAGCGATATTGAAGTTACCAAACGCCAGTGGGGGGCTTTCTACGGCACCGATCTCGAACTGCAGTTGCGCCGTCGTGGCATCGACACCATTGTGTTATGCGGTATTTCAACCAACATTGGCGTAGAATCCACCGCCCGTAATGCCTGGGAGCTGGGCTTCAATCTGGTGGTAGTAGAAGATGCGTGCGCCGCAGCCACTGCCGACCAGCACCAGGGGAGCATGACGAATATTTTCCCGCGCATTGGCCGCGTACGTACAACAGACGAGATCCTCACCGCACTATGATGTATCTGGGACTTCCCCAGTGGTCGCACCCGAAATGGGTGCGCCTGGGCATTACAGGTCTTGAAGAGTACGCCCGTCACTTCAATTGCGTGGAGGGCAACACTACGCTCTATGCCCTGCCGAAAGCAGAGATTGTGCAGCGCTGGCGCGAACAAACGCACGACGATTTCCGTTTCTGCTTTAAATTCCCGGCAACCATCTCCCATACAGCTTCACTCCGCCAGTGCGCGGATCTGACGCTGGAATTTTTTACCCGCATGGCACCGCTGGATGACCGCATCGGGCAATACTGGCTACAACTACCCGCGACCTTTGGTCCACGCGACATGCCTGCCCTTTGGGCTTTTCTCGATAGCTTGCCGACAGCATTCACCTACGGGGTGGAAGTACGCCATCCGTCATTTTTTGCCAAAGGTGATGATGAGCGCGACCTTAACCGGGGACTGTATCAGCGTAAAGTTAACCGGGTTATCCTCGACAGCCGCCCGGTACACAGCGCCATCCCCCACAGCGAAGCCGTTATTGAAGCACAACGTAAGAAACCCAAAGTTCCGGTTCACGCACTGGTGACTGCGCAAAACCCGATGGTGCGTTTTATCGGCAGTGACAACATGGTGCAAAATCGCGAGCTGTTTACGGTCTGGCTGGAAAAACTGCCGCTCTGGGAGCAAACCACCACGCCTTATCTCTTCCTGCACACCCCTGATATTGCGCAAGCGCCTGAGCTGGTCGACACCTTATGGCAGGATTTGCAGCAGGTCGTTCCCTCCATCGGGACTCCTCCGTCCATCCCACAGCAATCTTCTCTTTTCTGAATGGATTACCTATTATTGTAAAGCCATCAGGTACTAAAGGGAGTTTGTATGGTTAGCGCGCTGTATGCCGTGCTGGGTGCGTTACTGCTCATTAAGTTTTCGTTTGATGTCGTTCGCCTGCGGATGCAATACCGCGTCAGCTATGGCGACGGGGGTTTCAGTGAGCTGCAAAGTGCGATACGCATTCACGGTAACGCGGTGGAATACATCCCCATTGCGTTGATCCTGTTGCTGTTTATGGAAATGAACGGCGCAGAGACCTGGATGGTTCACGTGTGTGGCATTCTGTTGATTGCCGGGCGACTGATGCACTATTACGGTTTTCACCACCGCCTGTTTCGCTGGCGGCGCTCGGGGATGAGTGCGACCTGGTGTTCACTGCTGCTGATGGCACTCGCCAATCTGTGGTACATGCCGTGGGAGTTGGTTTTCTCCCTGCGTTAGCGCACAATACGCCACTTTGTTTTCCCGGGTATTTACATTATGTCTAACCGCGACACGCTTTTTTCCGCGCCTATCGCCAGCCTGGGCGACTGGACCTTTGACGAACGGGTGGCCGAAGTCTTCCCCGACATGATCCAGCGTTCCGTTCCGGGTTACTCCAATATTATTTCGATGATCGGCATGCTTGCCGAGCGCTTCGTGCAGCCGCACACGCAGATTTACGACTTGGGCTGTTCATTGGGTGCCGCCACGCTTTCCGTGCGCCGCAACATTCATCATGACGGTTGCCACATCATTGCGGTGGATAATTCTCCCGCGATGGTTGAACGCTGCCGACGTCATATCGACGCCTATAAAGCCCCAACGCCCGTCCAGGTGGTTGAGGGGGATATCCGCGATGTGACCATCGAAAATGCGTCTCTGGTGGTGCTGAACTTCACCCTGCAATTCCTTGAGCCACCTGAGCGTCAGGCGCTGCTCGACAAAATTTACCAGGGTCTGAAACCGGGCGGCGCACTGGTGCTGTCAGAGAAATTCAGCTTTGAAGATGAAACCGTGGGTGAGTTGCTGTTCAACATGCATCATGATTTTAAGCGGGCCAATGGTTACAGCGAACTGGAGATCAGCCAGAAGCGCAGCATGCTCGAGAACGTCATGCTGACAGACTCCGTCGCTACTCACAAAACACGTTTGCGCAGTGCCGGTTTTGAGCACAGTGAAGTCTGGTTCCAGTGTTTTAACTTTGGCTCACTGGTCGCCGTAAAAGCAGGGAATGCCGCATGATTACCTTTGAACGTTTTTACCAGCAGATTGCGGTGAGCCCCCTCTCCCACTGGCTGGAAACCCTGCCCGCGCAAATCGCCACCTGGCAGCGTGAGGCCGTTCACGGTCAGATTAAGCAGTGGACCAGCGCCATTAACTATCTGCCGGAGCTGAAACCCCATCAGCTCGATCTGCTCAATGGCGTGATTGCCACCAGCGAGGAGCCGCTAAGCGCGGGCGAATTGACCCGCATAGAGACGCATCTGCGTAACCTGATGCCGTGGCGCAAAGGCCCCTTCTCACTCTACGGGCTGGACATCAATACCGAATGGCGCTCGGACTGGAAATGGGACCGCGTTCTGCCACATTTGTCCGATTTACGCGGCCGTACCATTCTCGATGTGGGTTGTGGTAGCGGCTATCACATGTGGCGGATGATCGGTGCCGGGGCAAAATTTGCCGTGGGTATCGACCCGACACAATTGTTCCTGCATCAGTTTGAAGCCGTACGTAAGCTGCTGGGTGACGACCGTCGCGCGCACCTGCTGCCGCTGGGTATCGAACAGCTTCCGGCTCTTAATGCGTTCGATACCGTCTTTTCGATGGGCGTACTTTACCACCGCCGTTCACCGCTGGAACATCTCTGGCAACTCAAAGATCAGCTGGTGCAGGACGGCGAGCTGGTACTGGAAACGCTGGTGATTGATGGCGATGAAAATACCGTTCTGGTACCGGGTGACCGATACGCACAGATGCGTAACGTCTATTTCATTCCGTCTGCCGCTGCGCTGAAGAACTGGCTGGAGAAGTGTGGATTTGTCGACGTGCGCATTGTGGATGTCTGCACCACCACGATTGAAGAGCAGCGCCGCACCGACTGGATGATCACCGAATCGCTGGCCGAATTCCTCGACCCGCATGACAGCAGCAAAACTATCGAAGGCTATCCTGCCCCGGTTCGTGCCGTGTTAATTGCCAGAAAGCCGTAACATCAGCGAGGAAAGCTAACGCCGCTGCAGAGCGAAATATGCCGGAGAAGGATAAAAAAAGGCCCCTGTTGAAATTGCAGGGGCCTGGTACAAATAAGCATCATATTGGGCGACATGATGCTGCGGTAAAACCGGTTACTGCGCGTGATGAGCGATTTGCGCTTTCATCACCGCGACGGCATCGCCATCCACACTGTAGCGGGAGTACTCATCCGCCGAGGCGTCTGCCGACATCGATAATCCTGTATTGCGATAACGCATAGGCGATGGTGTTAAATGGCCTGCCGAGCTGTGCACTTCCTGTACTCCTGCATTGAGAAAGTTTTCCAGGTTACTCGACCGAACTCCTGCACCCGCCATTATTATTGGAGTACCGGGTCGGGCATTTAGTTCCGTAATTAATGCGAGACCTTTTTCTGCAGATGCCTGTTGGCCGGATGTCAGAATACGCGCAACCCCTAATTCCCCTAAAATATCAGCGGCTTGATATGGGTCCACACACATATCGAATGCCCGATGAAAAGTGACCGCCATGCCTTGTGCGGCTTGCATAATCTGCTGCATACGTGGCACATCGACATGACCTTCTTCATTGAGCATCCCCGTTACCAGTCCGGGGAAACCCAAATCACGAATCTCCTGGATATCTTCCAGGATGGCGGCAAACTCTTCGTCGTCATAACAAAAATCACCGCCACGCGGGCGAACAATGGGATGAACCGGAATGGTCACCGTCTGGCGAACCCGTTTCAGGACCCCGAGTGACGGGGTCAACCCGCCCTCTTTCGGTGCCGCACACAATTCAATGCGGTCAGCCCCATGACGCTGCGCCGTTAATGCGCAGGCCGCGCTATAACAACAAATCTCCAGTAAGGTCATTTTTTCTCCCTGAATGTCTACTGCTCGCTGGCCACGATCGCTTCAATGGTCCAGGGGTGGAATTTCACGGTCACTTTGCCATCGGTCACTGCAAGCGTGGGATTAGGAAGGCGTTCGCGTTCCCCTTTCGGTGAGCTGGTTTTAACAAATATCCCCGCCTGGCTCAGTCCGTCGTCTGCCAGCAACGCCAGCGCACGAGCATTTAAGCTCTCAGGCTCACCGGGCAGCACAATCTCAATGTGCTCCCAGCCTTCATGCGGATAGCGCTTCTCACCCGGCCAGGGCAGTTCCACCACGCTAAACTGCCAGTGGGCGACACACACCGGTTCATGCAGTTTGAACAGACAGATAGGCCGACCGTTGATCAGGGTTTCAGAAAGCAATTCCCCGCACTGCTCAAAACCACGACGCCAGCGTTCAGCCGTGGCGTTCTGGTGGCAGCGTAATGAGATATGGTCAGCGTCCAGAGGCGTAATATCCAACCCGAGGCGAGCGGTCAGTTGGGTAAAATCATCAATAAAACGCGGGAGATCCGCGCTGATGTCGCTCAGTTCTTCAAGGGTCTGCCAACGGGTCATTTTCTCGGTATCCGTGCTGTTTATCAGGCGGCTAATCTACCCTGTTCTGCTCTGCTAACCAACCTTGAAACGGAATCAAAAACCACTGCGGTTCCCCTGCTGACGCCATGGGGCAATTGCAGTATACTCCCGCCTTTCATTATCAACACCCGGACGCAGCCCGCACCTTTGCGCGTTGTGTCGACAATGTAAGGTATCCCGGTGAATATTCAGACTCTTCTCTCAGAAAAAGTCAGTCAGGCGCTCATTGCCGCAGGTGCGGCAGCGGATTGTGAACCTCAGGTTCGTCAGTCAGCAAAAGCCCAGTTCGGCGACTATCAGGCTAACGGCGTGATGGCGATTGCGAAAAAACTGGGCATGGCTCCCCGACAACTGGCAGAGCAGGTTCTGACCCATCTCGATCTGAACGGGATTGCCAGCAAAGTAGAAATCGCCGGTCCCGGCTTTATCAATATCTTCCTTGCCCCGGATTTTCTGGCCGAGCACGTTAGCGAAGCGCTGAAATCTGACCGTCTGGGTGTGGCAAAACCGCAGCAGCAGACCATCGTTATCGACTACTCTGCGCCAAACGTGGCGAAAGAGATGCACGTCGGTCACCTGCGTTCCACCATCATTGGCGACGCGTCCGTGCGCACCCAGGAATTCCTCGGTCATAAAGTGATCCGCGCGAACCACGTGGGCGACTGGGGTACCCAGTTCGGCATGCTGATTGCCTATTTAGAAAAGCAGCAGCAGGAAAACGCAGGTGAAATGGCGCTGGCGGATCTTGAAGCCTTCTACCGTGAAGCGAAAAAACACTACGACGAAGACGCCGTCTTTGCCGAGCGCGCCCGTGGCTATGTGGTGAAATTACAGGGTGGCGACGAATACTGCCGTCAGATGTGGCGCAAGCTGGTTGACATTACCATGGGCCAGAACCAGATTGCCTATGAGCGTCTGAACGTTACCCTGACCCGTGACGACGTGATGGGTGAGAGCCTGTATAACCCGATGCTGCCAGGCATTGTGGCCGATCTGAAAGCCAAAGGTCTGGCGGTCGAGAGCGAAGGCGCAACGGTGGTCTTCCTCGACGAGTACCAGAATAAAGAAGGCGAACCTATGGGTGTCATCATCCAGAAAAAGGATGGCGGCTACCTCTACACCACTACCGATATCGCCTGTGCCAAGTACCGTTACGAAACGCTGCATGCGGACCGCGTCCTTTATTACATTGACTCCCGTCAGCATCAGCACCTGATGCAGGCCTGGACCATCGTGCGTAAAGCCGGTTATATCCCGGACTCTCTCTCGCTCGAACACCATATGTTCGGCATGATGCTCGGTAAAGATGGCAAGCCGTTCAAAACCCGCGCGGGCGGTACGGTAAAACTGTCTGACCTGCTGGACGAAGCACTGGAACGCGCTCGTCGTCTGGTCGCAGAGAAGAACCCGGACATGCCTGCTGATGAGCTGGAAAAACTGGCTAATGCGGTCGGCATCGGTGCAGTTAAGTACGCGGATCTCTCCAAAAACCGTACCACCGATTATGTCTTCGACTGGGACAATATGCTGGCATTTGAAGGCAACACTGCGCCTTACATGCAGTACGCTTACACCCGCGTGCTGTCCGTGTTCCGTAAAGCCGGTATCGAAGAGAGCACCCTGCTGAGCGCCCCGGTGGTGATTGCCGAAGATAGAGAAGCACAACTGGCCGCCCGCTTGCTGCAGTTTGAAGAAACGCTGACCGTGGTCGCCCGTGAAGGCACGCCGCACGTGATGTGTGCTTACCTGTACGATCTGGCAGGGCTATTCTCTGGTTTCTACGAGCACTGCCCGATTCTGAGTGCAGAGAGCACCGAAGTGCGTAACAGCCGTCTGAAACTGGCACTGTTGACTGCAAAAACCCTGAAACTCGGTCTGGATACTCTGGGTATCGAAACCGTTGAGCGCATGTAAGCGTTCCTGTCTTTAAGTTAATACAGAAATGGCAAAGCCGTAGTGCACAGCGCTACGGCTTTTTTATTTATCGGGAACGTGGGTGTTATACCAGAGCCCCCTAAACTCAACGGTTCCTTATTCCTTGTGCATTCGCCAAACTTGCTATCAATCGTATAGTTTTTTTAAACATTGATTCTCTCATCGCTGACGCGCTGTGAAGGCCATTAATAACTTTTCACTTTAAGTGATGAGTTCATACTCTTTTATTGAAACGTGCTGCACGTCACTATTTTTAGCATCGGAGATTACCTTCTTTCGAAGATAGAGAAAAATACAATACATCCCATGAATAATGACTAATACACCTTGTTTTTTAGGTAGTTAAATACATACCTACAATCGGCCACCAACCTTTAGCAGGCCTTAGGTAAACAGTAAATTATTTTCCATATTATTTGCTCTCTTAAGGTTGTCATAATATTTCATTGCCATTCTGGGATTATCCCAAAAGAGGTAATGTCATGAAAATAACAACACCTTACACACTCAAATGGTTACAGGGTGGCAGTGATATAAACGCTGCCTCGACATTAATTCGTAGAAATTATAATGAAATCTATCACGCCACCCTGCCGTTTTGTATGCCATGGTTGCTGTGTTTGTATGATAATACCGATGAACTCAAAGCTGCCTGTGGCGTCCAACTTGCCGGATTGAAAAAACTATTTCTTGAGCATTACCTTAATGAACCTATCGAACGCATATTATCATCAAGAATTAATCATCCCGTACAACGTACGGACATTATTGAAATTGGTAATTTTGCCGCGTGTGATGGTGCCAGCACTCGGATTATGTATGGCGCACTTTGCCATCTACTGAATCATTATCATTATTCCTGGATTGTATTTACCGGCACGAAAAAAATACGTAATACTTTTTCTCGCCTTAATCTGAGCCCAATCCCGCTTGCGCCTGCTGATCCCGAGCGTATTGGCGGTTGTGTTCAAACCTGGGGTGAGTATTACCGGCACGATCCCATCGTTATGGCTGGCGAGCTCTCTGGCGGTCAGTTGACACTGTCCAGAACAACCCGCCTTTTGAATCTTTTTCCCCTCTTACCCGATGCTCCCTGGATCAATCAGGCAGGAGACTCCTATGTTTCTTAAAAAACTTGCGCAAATGTCCGCTGACTGCCCAGAAGGTTTGGCACTTTGTGGTGAAGACAGTCAATGGACCTGGCGCCAGTACTACCATGCAGTAGAAGCATTAGCCGGGCAGTTAGCCACACTGGGAGTCAATCGCCTGGCGCTGGAAGCCGATAATCATCCGCATTGGGCCATCATTGATTTGGCCTGCCTTGCTGCAGGTGTAGTCATTATTCCCGTCCCCTCTTTCTTTACTCCTGCTCAAAAGGCCTGGGTTTTATCTTCGGCTTCTGTCGACGCTCAAATGGGCGACGTAAGCGCGTCAGGTCACTGGCAAAAATATGACACCCTTCTTAGACCTTTGCTAATACGTAAGGTCAACGACCCGGTTGCATTGCCGTCGGGTACGGCAAAGATCACTTTTACCTCTGGCACAACTGGTGAGCCAAAGGGGGTCTGCCTGAGTGAGGCCGGAATGTTCTGGACAGCCGGCACACTGGCAAATGAATTATCCCCTTTGAAACTGACACGCCATTTAGTAGTACTGCCACTCAGTATTCTTCTGGAAAATATCAGTGGGATCTACATCCCACTTATGCTCGGCGTCAGTACGGTCATTTCCCCCTCATCAAAAGTTGGTTTTGAAGGTTCGAGCCGGTTCAATGCCACGCGGTTCCTGGAGTACCTGACCACCCGTAAACCTGACAGCCTGATGTTGGTACCCGAGTTGCTCAGAGTTCTGCTGCAACTGCATCTGAAATTCCCGACAAGTACGGAATCGCTTAAGTTTATTGCTGTTGGAGGCGGAAGAATTTCACCAGAAATCCTGCAGTTGGCAATGAAGTCTGGTCTTCCGGTTTTTGAAGGGTACGGGCTGTCTGAGTGCGGTTCAGTGGTTAGCCTTAATTTACCGGGAGGTGTCAAGCACAACAGCGTCGGTGCTCCGTTACCGGGTATTACAATTAGTATTGATGATACAAGTCAACTTATTGTTTCCAGCCCGGCCAACGCACTGGGATATTTGGGTACTGATACGCCGATGTATGCGGTTGCCACCGGTGACTTAGGCAGACTGGATGAGGATGGATATATCCATATCCAGGGAAGGCTGAAAAATATTCAGATAAACGCGTACGGGCGCAATTTTTCCCCTGAATGGCCTGAATCAGAAGCCATGCTTTGCCCTTCAGTACGCCGAATAGTCATTTTTGGTGAAGGTCTTAAACACAATATTGCTCTCGTCGATGCATTTGAGGGGCAGGAAGCCGCAGCACGTGAGCAGCTGTTGTCCCTATCTGCACGACTCCCTGATTATGCTCAACCCCATCGACTGATCTTTACTTCTGAAATTTCTGCTCCGGGTATGTTCACTCCAAACGGTCGTCCACGCCGCGACGCTATCTGGCAAACCCTACACCCACACATGTTCACCCTACTTGAGAAGGAAGAAAAATGAATTTCTATCAACATCTTCAGAATGAGACGGCTCTTGAACGTGAAGGTATGCTTTCATCGACAGTAATTGCACGCTGCCAGTCAGGCGATATATCACGCGAGTTGTATATCGAATTTCTCACCCAGGCCTATTATCACGTTAGCCACACGGTTCCTCTTCTGATGAGTGCCGGAAGCCGTTTACCGGGGACGCATGAAAACATGCGTGGAGCCATTACTGAATATATTGCTGAAGAGTATGGCCATCAGGAATGGATATTGAATGACATTCGTGTGTGTGGTGGAGATGCCGATAAGGTTCGCCATGGCACCCCCGGCCTGCCTATCGAAGCAATGATCTCATTTCTCTATTACCGTATAGAACATATTAATCCCATGAGTATTTTTGGGATGGTCCAGGTGCTCGAAGGCACGAGTGTTCTGATCGCGTCATCTATTGCAGATCAAGTTGAGAAAGCCCTCGGTTTACCTGAGCATGCGACAACTTATCTGCGCTCCCATGGCGAGCTTGATCAGAGCCACCTTAAATTTTTCTCAATATTAATGAATACCGTAGTGGATGAATCCGACAAGAGCGCAATTATCCACACCGCCCGCCGCGTGTACCAACTTTATGGTTACATGCTTAACCAACTTGGGGCCAATGCACATGAATCTCAATGATAAAGTCGTTTTACTTACGGGTGCCAGTGGTGGTATTGGCCAGGCACTCGCGATTGAATTAGCCAAAAAAGGAGCAAGAATATGCCTTGTAGGCAGAAATGCCAATGCCATGAAACTGTTAAAGGGATCTTTACTTCATCCCGAACGCCATTTCATTGCATTAATGAGGGATTATAGCGATGAAGAAATAAATAATCTCAGCGCTCTTTTTAATGACACGTTGAAACTGGATATTTTAATTAACAATGCAGGAACGAGTCGATTTGCACTTTTTGAACAGCAATCTTTTGATGACATCCGTGATCAAATTCGTGCAAATATTGAAATTCCTGCTTTGCTGACACGTGCGATGTTAACAAAATTCAATCCACAGGGAATTGTACTCAATGTTGGATCTATATTCGGTGAGATTGGGTATCCTGCCTGGAGTGTTTATAGCGCGACCAAAGCGGCAACTCATCGTTTTTCCGAAGCACTGAGCCGCGAATTAGTGGGCAGTGGACTGACGGTATTGTATGCCGCGCCGCGAGCAACGAATACAGAGCTCAATAGCATGGAGGTGTATGCATTAAATCGCAAACTGGGGAATACAAGCGACTCACCTAACTTTGTGGCTGCCAAAATTGTCCGCATGATCGAAACGGAACAAAAGTGTTATCGATTTGGCAAGATGGAACGCTTTTTCGTTAAAATTAACGCCTGGTTTCCCGCTATCGTCGATAGGGCCCTCAACAAGAAACTGTCTCTGATTCAATCTTTTGCCCGTCACTCGACCAAAGGAGAGTTCAAATGAAAAGTTATTACCCACTACTTTTAGCATCTGCGTTGATCGCTCCTGCAGATGGAATAGCCTCGCCAGGTCCGCTTGAAAACCTACAGTATAAATGGTCAGTTTGTCAGTACCAGACACTACAGACCAACAAAGAGCAATGCTTAAATACACTAAGTCAGCAAGCTCATGAAGCCAACCAGTCGAGCAATAATAACGATGCAGGGCTTTTGATTTGGTCAGCAATAATTGATAGCAGTCTGGCGGGTGTGAAGGGTGGCCTGAGTGCGCTTGGTCTGGTGAAAGAGGCAAAAAAAGACCTGGAAAAAGCCATTAAACTTGATCCGAACGCTCTTCAGGGTTCTGCATGGACCAGTTTAGGCGCACTCTACTACCAGGTTCCCGGTTGGCCTGTAGGCTTTGGTGACAAAGCCAAAGCCGAAGAGATGCTAACGAAAGCATTGAGCATCAATCCCAATGGTATTGATAGCAATTATTTCTATGGCGATTTTCTGTTGACTGAAAAAAGAGCAAAGGAAGCAAAACGCTACCTGGAAAAAGCCCTGCATGCTGAAGCCCGGCCAGGGAGAGATGTTGCAGATAATGGTCGCCGTCAGGATATACTTCGCGACCTTGATACTCTTCATTAGTCCTGGCATACACAACATTCACCCTTCTGTTCAGTTTGACAGGGATAATTTTTACCTCCGCCGGATAAATGATTTGTCCGCTAATGAAAAATGCCACGGTAAAAGCAACACGCGAAAATTAGCATCATTAACGCAACACTCCAGACATGACATAAAATGTCAGTTACGTTTAAAGATAAGAGCATAGTAATTTAATTTTTCAATAATTAAATATTTCAGTATATTCATCGAGTTGCATAGATAAAATAAAACGCAACATTCTATTTTTTCTGGCGAAAACTAAATATTTGCCGTGAGTGGCTGGATTATTTTTGCTGACTGGATGATTCTTTAAGAAGTTAGCCATTATTAACTGTCATTATCGCCAATCTAAATGGTAATAGATATCATTTACATGTAAATAAATGAAAAAAACAAAAAAGACCGGGGAGTTAAATTTGAAACTATCCCGGATCCCACCGATTGGTAAGGGGGCACTATGAGCACTAATGACTTCCTCAGTCACGTCATGAGAGCACTTTCATGGATAGATAACGGCTCAGGTCCCGCTATCCTCATTTACGACGAGTGCAACATTATTAAGTATATCAGTAAGAGAGTTGAGTACTGGACGGGATTTACCTCTGCTGAGGTGGCAGGAGAACACATTGGTTTCTTACTCTCAAAAGATGTTGAGAGAAAATCCATAGCATATTTAGGCCAACATCCAGTAAAACCGATTAATTTGTATTTAAGAACGAAACATAGCCCTCCTTTAATTAGATACTTTCAGTTATCCTGCCAGCAGAATGGTTGCGATTTGCTGAACATTGCACATTTAAGTGAACTCACTGAAGATTTGCCCTCGCAGCGACAAACATTTTTAATGCAATCTGCAATAAATAATGTCGACCGACCAGTGATTATTCTTGATAAAGAAAGAAAGATTGTCTTCGCCAACCATGCTTTCAGTCACGAATTCGGTTATGAAGACTCCGAAACGACAGGCAAAGAAGTCAGTACTCTTCTCGCCAGTAATCATATGGAAGTGGATGAATATGAAAATTATGCTCATAAAACCTGGGGCATGACCAAAATTTGTTTTGAGCCCCTGTTGCGACATAAAAATGGTCAGGATAGTAGATTCAATGTCACCAGCCATCCTATACATAACTCGGGCGAGTTAGAACTTGATGGCTACTCTATCGATGTTTTCAATCATATCACTCGCGAACGCCAACTCCACCAGCTGGAACGAGATGTCTTACATGCTCTGACAAGTGGGCTTTCATTTCGTGGATTTGGCGACTATTTATGCACACGTGTCGGACTCATACTGCCTGATGTAACTTCTTCGATTTTACTGCTGGATGCTGAAAAAAAATTGCGTTCATGGGCCGTAGGTGAACTCCCATCTGACTTCAGTAGGATGGTCGATGGCCTCGCCGCAGGAGAAAATGTCGGCAGTTGTGGAACAGCAGCCTGGCGAGGCGAACCCGTACTGTGTAATGATATACAAACTGACCCACTCTGGAGTGATTTAAAGCACTTTGCCCTTGAACACAATATTCATTCTTGCTGGTCATACCCAATAATCAGACGCAACGGAAGCGTTGCAGGGACTTTCGCCTTTTATGCCACCAAATCAGAACTCCTTCAGACATTACCTGAAAATATTATTGCTACATGCGCCAGCTTATGCTCTTTAGCCATTGAACGGGAAGAAACTCAAAAACGCATGGAGCAACTTGAAAAGTTTGACTCCCTGACGGGTTTGCCTAACAGGTTATGTTTAAAAGAATATTTAAAGAACCAACTTGAGTCATTTCCTACTCGCTTCATTACCATCTTATCGATCGGGCTGAGGCGTTTCAAAGAAATTAATGAAATGCAAGGGCATAACGTAGGGGATTATATCCTGACTATTCTTGCTCATCGTTTCCAACATGAATTCACCCCACCTGGTTTTGTGAGCCGCGCCGGTGGTGATGTTTTTGTTATTATTATTCCTGGATGCACACATAAAGACATTATTGGTATAGCTGAACATTTAACTTTATTGGTAACACGCACAATTGAAGTTAACAACTACCTTATCACACCATCAGCATCCATTGGCATATGCTACACTAATGCGATAAAAGAAGAACAAAGCGTTGAAATGCTCTTAAGTAATGCAGAGAAAGCAATGTTCCAGGCAAAAGAAAGCAACACATCATATCTTTTCTTTGATCCTGATATAAACGATAAAATTATGGAAAGGCTCCTGATGGGCATCGAATTAAAATCAGCGCTCGCCAGTAATCTGTTAACGCTAAACTATCAACCACAGGTCAATGCTTGCGATGAGAGCGTTTATGGGCTGGAGGCTCTTTGCCGTTGGTTTTCCCCCAAATTAGGCCATGTATCACCTGATAGATTTATTCCACTCGCAGAAGATTTAGGTTTAATTGACTCTTTAGGTCGCTGGACGATATCTGAAGTCTGCCGTCAAGTGTCTCAGTGGACAAGGCAAGGAATATGTGTCCCAGGGGTATCGATAAATTTATCTCCGGTAAACTTCCAGTTATCAGGCCTTCCGGAATTCATTACCAGCCAATTAACAAAATATAATATCCCAGGGTCTATTTTAACCATAGAAGTCACTGAAAGATCGGTTATGACTTTGACACCTGAAATGAAATTACAAATTGAAGCCATAAAAAAACTAGGCATCAGCTTATCCATCGATGACTTTGGCACGGGTTATTCAAACCTTGCAAACCTATCTAATTTACCCGTAGACGAAATTAAAATTGATCGCAGTTTCACGATGAATAGTCATAAGGAGCGGACTCTTTCACTCATTGAGGCAATTATAAAAATCGGATCTAGCCTCAGTTTGAGGGTAGTGGCGGAAGGAGTTGAAACACTTGAACAAAAAGAACTGTTAAATAATTACAAATGCCCTATTCTGCAAGGGTATTATTTTTCTAAACCTCTTAATGCCATTGACACCACGAAATATTTGCAATCAATTCAAGACAAGCAAAAAGAATCAAACTAGCAATCCTCAAACAATACAAATTCTTAACCCAAGTGATAATCATAATCAAGCGCATTAGTTACACCAGCCACTACCTATTGATAAAGATAATAATTTGCCACTAACTTTGATTTGAATCACACTTTATTTTTACTTGTTATGTTTATTTATAAACACATAAAATAAATACATATTAAAGACATATCACTAATAGTAAGCAGGCTAATTTTCAGAGGTTAAATAGTAGCGTTAATTAACTATTCACAAAGTTACCCGGCAAGTTTAGGGCCACCCTTGTATATTAAGGTCAAATTATGCTTGATGATGAATTCTTTTTGAGATTAGTTCAATACATGCTACTGGAATGCAATGCAGCAAACCTCTATATGCAAGCCAGCATTTTCTATAAATCAGAGAACGTAGGCGATTTATACACTATCTCCCGCCATCTTTCGCAAGACGCGATTCAGGTAACATTAAAGCTTTATAATATTCTAAAAAATGAGTTTAAAGCACCTCTTATCAATCAGTTTGAAACCAGTGCAGAGGTCGATTCTGTGTTTATGAAAAAATACACTAACGAACTTTTCACAAACATATGTAAGCGCGCATCAATATTATTGACTATTGATGACTCCGCCAGAAGGTTGCTTCAACCCAGAGCCTTGCTCTTGAGCAAGAAACTTAACCAAGTACATAAAGATGAAATGAACGATTTTTTACTGCTGTACAAATCCGTAAACGTGTCAAATGAGAGAGATGCTCGCATGCCTGATATAATAAAAAACAATTACAGTCTCTATCGAGTTATCAATTGAAAAACACCCCCCTATTCCTTTCACCAATGCATCATTGAAATTAAACATATAATTTGCTTTTAAATACTCTTATCACCTCAAAACAGAAGGGTTTAGTCAGCAAATTACTTTACGCCTATTAATTTTGATAGCGGTCAAATCATTATAGAGAGTATTATGTGAACAATGTCATAAAGACTTTATTAACCACATGATATAAATCGATTAGTGAGAAGCTGTTATCATCATCCAACATGAGAATATATGATATGTATTCGTTTATCGCACGCCAGCCAATCTTAAACAAAGACATGTCAACCGTTGCTTATGAGCTTCTCTTCAGAAACGGCATGAATAACAAGTTCCCTAACGTTTCCCCTGAATTTGCCACAACGGAGCTGATATCCGATAACTTCTTGTGTATACCAGCCGTTCACACAGTGGGCAAAAACATTGCCTTCATCAATGTACCGCATCAACTTATCATCAATGGCCTGAGTGATACCCTCCCTTGCGAAAATGTTATGATTGAAATCCTTGAAGATGCAGAACCTAATGATGAATTATTTTCCGCAGTAAAAAACATGCATTCTTTAGGTTACCATTTCGCACTTGATGATTTTACATTAGAGGATAAATGGGATCGGTTTCTTTTTTATATTTCAGTCATTAAATTTGATGTTATTGAAACCAGTCAAACTGAAATAATTAATTATATTAACAGCAAAAAATACCTTCTTGGACACATCAAGTTCCTTGCAGAGAAAATTGAAACCCAGGAAGAGTTTAACTTTTTCAAATCTGCTGGGTTCAGCTATTTCCAGGGTTATTTCTTTAGCCGCCCAGAGGTTATAAAAAACAAAAGACTATCACCCAACACCTTGATATTAAATAGATTGATGGTCGAGACCTGTAAAGCAGAGACAGATTTCACAGCCATAGAGAATATCTTAAAAAGCGATCTCACTCTTTCTTACAAAATCATGCGGCATGTTAAAAACATGCTTTTCAAAATACACGGCATGCAACTACAGGATAATTTCACATTACGGGAAGTATTGCTGTATCTCGGAAGCAACGAAATCCGTAAATTTGTTTCGGTAGCTGTTCTGGCAAATATTGCTGGTAAAGGAGTCGGTGAGCTTTATCACACCAGTCTGATCCGCGGCAAATTTTGTGAACTCGTCGCACTGAAAAAGAATCAGTATGATTTATCGTATAATGCCTTTGTTTGCGGACTTTTCTCACTGCTGGATGCTCTACTTGAAATGCCAATGGAAGATTTGATCGAGCAGATTATATTGCCGAAAAATGTCTCTGAAGCACTCTGCGAAAAGAAAGGCACATTGTTCGAAATTTTGTCTATGGTGAAAAGTTATGAGTGCTATGACTGGATTCAGACCACTAAGCTTTGTTCAATGTTGAACATACCTGAGTTCGCTGTTATCGAAATCATGCAAAAATCGATGAAATGGGCTGATGAACAGTTAGTCGGATGAAAACCTCAGGAAAACCCTCAAAAGATCCGTAACTCCAAAGGGTTACGGATCTTTTATTACCTTACTTTTCCATTAGAAGTACTTACGCAGATACTCCGTCAGGCACAGCATCGCCATCGCCTGGCCGTACGGCATGGAGGTGAGTGGAATCTGGCGGTAAAACTCCAGATCGCTGCCCATCCCGGTGCCGAAGGAAACCTGAAGTAATTCTCCCTCAGCAGAGATGTTTTTCACCACTGCTTTGATGGCGCTCTCCGCTACCTCGGCATATTCCGGACCGACGTAGCGTTTACGCACCGCTTTAAGGATGCCATAGGCAAACCCGGCGGTAGCGGAGGCTTCAAGATAGGATTTCGGATCGTCCAGCAGCGTATGCCACAGCCCACTTTCATCCTGGCATTTAGCCAGTGCCGCAATTTGCGCGGTCAGCACTTGCACCAGATAGCGACGTACAGCGTTGTTTTCCGGCAAATCCACCAGTTCGAGGAAATCCGGTATTACGATGGTTAACCAACTGTTGCCACGCGCCCAACGGGCGTGAGCAAAGTTATGGTGCCCTTCGTAATTCCAGCCGTGGAACCACAAGCCAGTTTCCCGATCCATCAGGTTCTGCACGTGCAGCAGGAACTGGTAGACCGCCTCTTCAACGTAATCCGGGCGATTTAGCAGTTTGCCTATTTTTGCCAGTGGCAGAACGGTCATCATCAGGGTGTCATCCCACATCTGCTGATGATTCTCTTCCGCCAGCGTGATGTGCTGCATACCGCCATACTCGGTACGCGGCATTTCGTTCATCGCCCACTCAGCCCAGGTCTCAAGCCACGGCAGATAGCTGGCGTCACCGGTCTCTTCATAGCGATACGCCAGGGTCAGGAACGGCGCCATGGTATTGACGTTTTTGGTGGTCGCCCCTTCCGCAAAACGATCGGCAAACCAACTGTCGATAATACCGCGGATGGTTTTATCACCCGTCTGACGATAATACTGATACATGCCGTAAAGGCCCACACCGTGGGTCCACTCCCAACCCGCCCATCCTTTGGTGTCAATAACACGCCCATCGTCAAGCCGCAGTAAAAACTCGCCGGAGGTGTCGTGGATATTGACCAGGTTATGCGTCACCTTCTGGATCAATGCCTTGAGCTCATCGCGGGCGATAAAACGCTCGGGCTGGCACAGTAACGGGCTGTGTTTGACAGGCCAAACCTTCATATTCTTAACCTCAGTTGTAAGTCGATTTCAGTGCCGCGCGCTCTTTCAGCGAAGGTGCAGCAGGTTTATTACGATTCAGATAACCAATGTTGTTATTGCCCCAGAGCGAGTCAAAAGGCATTCCCGCCAGCATTTCAACGGTAGCGCGTGCTTCTGGCGTGGCGGTTTCCGGCATGGCGCGACCGGAGGTACGCATTTTGGCGGTCTCTTCCCGCAAGATGCTGTGGGTTTTCAGATTCAGTTTGAAACGCAGGGAAACAAGGAAGCCGCAGCACAACACCGCAACGGTACCAACACTGAGTATCAGCAGGATGGTGTGGCTGACTTCAGGGACCTGGGTTTTCTGTCCGGAGACAAAGCCCGACATCTGCATCACAATGCCCACCAACATCACCGCACCAGCCTGAGAGGCTTTACGGGTCAGGGTCATGATGCCTGCAAAAATCCCTTCGCGACGCTGGCCGGTGACCACTTCATCGATATCCGCGATGTAGGTGTAGGTGTTCCACGGCACATAGTTGATACCCCCGCGCCCCAGACCGGCAACAGCGGAAACCAGCAACAGCAGCGAGTAAACGTCACTCAGGCCTGCCCAGTAGAGCACCGCGTAAGAGACAGCGCTCAGACCAAACAACACCACCACCATGCGATAAGACGGTGCCGGTCCGAAGCGGATACACAGCGGGATCATGGCGATAACAGCGATGAACTGGAAAATAGCCATCGTGCCCAACAGGCTGGAGGCCATGGAGGCTTCCTGCATCAGCACAAAGACCACGTAGTAGGTAAAGACCGCGTTAAACACATCCTGAGCGATATAGCCACCGAGGTACATCCCGAGATGTTGACGGAAAATCTTAATACGCAGGGTTGAGCTTAACTCCACAAACAGACGGCTCATGCTCTGACCGAAAGTCAGGCTCTTCTTCTCTTCCTCTGCGCGGAGTGCTGCCTCAGTCCAATCTTCACGTGGGCGTTCCCAGGTAAAGCACCAGACGAAGGTCAACATAATGGCGCACAGCACGGAGAAGACCAGGCTTGCATAGAAGAAGGAGACGGGGTTGTCTTTACCAAAGTGAGCCAACAGAATGCCCGGCAGGAAGGAGGCCAGAATCGCTGACATTTGCGCCATCGAAATACGCGCACCGGAGAATTTGGTCTTCTGTTTAAAGTCATCGGTCATTTCCGGTACCAGTGTTTCATACGGTACCAGGATCATAGTGTAGACGATATCAAAGATCAGATAGGTCACCAGGTAATACCAGAAACTCATATCCCCTACCCACATGATGGAGTAGCTGAACACACATGGAATACCGAGCAGGATAAAGAATTTACGACGACCAAAACGTTTACCCAGCCAGGTCGAGCCAAAGTTATCGGTCAAAAAGCCCATCAACGGGCTGACAACGGCGTCAAGCACCCTTGCGGCGGCAAAGATAAAGGTCGCTTCGATCGGCGTTAAACCGCAAAACGTCGTATAAAAGTACAGAAGCCACGCAGCGGTTAGCGCTGTGGTGCCCGCTCCAAGAAAGTCGCCCGAACCGTAGGCGAGGTAATTAGCTAAACCAATTTTTCGTGTTTTCATTGCCGTTAACCCTGTTCATTATTGAGGGACCTCTGGCAATCCGGCTTCGCCAAAGGTAATTCTTACACGGCTAAAGTAAGAGGATGTGCAACAGGAAACCTTTCTGTTTCTGCCATCAAAATGAGTGAACTGGCAAAAAATCAAAGAGTGTCATTACATGCATCACTGATTTATAAAACAGTGTTTCTTTTGCTTCAAAAGAGAGGGTCAAAAATTGAGAGCGAGTCATCATAATCGCTATAAAGATGATGATGACTGCTGAAAAGACGAGCGGTTATCGGTAGTTAACGATGACCTGATTACTGAGGACGTTCAATGCCGGGAACAGTCGTCCGCCACCGGGGACTTCCCAGACAAAACGCATAGGTTCGATAGCGGGCACACCATCAAAACCAACGGTTGTGCCGCTCTGGCCATCCAGTTGCACGCAGCGCGTCTGCGAACAGAGTCGCACTACGAGTCCCGCGGGCGTCGGCCCGATAAGCTCATAACGCCAGGCCACCACTGTCATTAACCCATTGACTGGCTGGGATGGAGCTAAAGGTCGCGAGGAAGCGGCCTGACCACGGTTAACCAAGGTGATTCCCATGCTGCTGGCCTGCCAGGCACCCGACCCGGCAGCCTGAACAAACAGAGGAAGCGCCCAAAGCAGTCCCGCGAGAAAACGCATCACTTGCCTCCAATCGTCGCCGTCATGCGGATATGACGATTATCGGACATTTCGAGGTTCGACAACACAACCAGTTGCGGCAGGCTACGACGTAAGAAGCGCGACAGCAGCGGACGCAGCGCATGATTTACCAGCAACACCGGTGGTGCTCCCATCATTTCCTGGCGTGACAGCGCTTCCTGCGTCTGCGCCAACAGACGATCGGCCAGACCCGGTTCCAGTCCACCACCACCCTGTAAGGCTTGCAGCAACAAGCGCTCCAGCGGCGTGTCCAGGCCAATAACCTGCACTTCACCTGACCCAGGGAACCACTGCTGAGTGATAGCACGGCCCAGCGCCACACGCACGACGGTCGTCAGCTCATGAGGATCACTCTGCAACGGTGCATGCTCTGCCAGCGTTTCCAGAATGGTACGCATATCGCGAATCGGCACTTTCTCCGCCAGCAGGTTTTGCAGCACTTTGTGCAATGTGGTCAGCGTGACGACACCCGGTACCAGGTCTTCGGTTAGCTTAGGCATCTCCTGCGTCACGCGGTCCAACAGTTGCTGCGCTTCCTGGCGACCAAAGAGTTCAGGTGCAAACTGGCTTATAAGATGATTTAAGTGGGTGGCAACCACAGTACTGGCTTCCACAACGGTGAAGCCCTGAATTTGAGCCTGTTCTTTCAGCGCACTTTCAATCCAGATGGCGGTCAGGCCAAATGCCGGATCAACCGTTTGTTCACCCGGTAGCGTACCTGCGGCAGTACCTGGGTTAATCGCCAGCCAACGCCCCGGATAGGCCTCACCGCTCCCCACTTCCACCCCTTTCATCAGGATACGGTAACGAGCGGGCGGCAAGTCCATGTTGTCACGAATGTGTACGACAGGTGGCAGAAAACCCATATCCTGCGCAAATTTCTTACGAATACTGCGGATACGCCCCAGCAACTCACCGTCTTGCTGGAAATCGACCATCGGGATTAGACGATAGCCCACTTCCATCCCCAGTGAATCCTCCAGCTGCACATCATTCCAGGTCGCTTCAACGGCCTGCGTGTTTTCCGGCATTTTGACCGGAGCAGCCTCGGCAGGGGCTTTTTGTTCCTGCCCTCTCAGCCACCAGGCAAGCCCCAGTAATCCTGCTGTAAACAGCAGGAAGACAAAATTTGGCATGCCTGGCACCAGGCCCAGCAGGCCCAGCACCGCAGCACTCAACAGCATCACGCGTGGGTTGCTGAACAGCTGACCAACCATCTGCTGGCCGACGTCCTGATCGGTGGCAACGCGGGTCACAATAACACCCGCTGCGGTAGAGATAACCAGCGCGGGGATCTGAGCAACCAGACCATCACCGATAGTCAGCAGCGTATAGCTCTCGGCCGCATGCCCCACATCCATGCCATGTTGTAAAACCCCTACCAGCAGGCCACCGACGATGTTGATGACCATGATGAGAATACCGGCAATGGCATCACCACGAACGAATTTACTCGCACCGTCCATCGAACCGTAGAAATCAGCTTCCTGTGTCACTTCTGAACGACGGCGTTTTGCCTCATCTTCACCAATCAAACCGGCGTTGAGGTCAGCATCAATCGCCATCTGTTTGCCAGGCATCCCGTCGAGGACAAAGCGCGCACCTACTTCCGCAATACGCCCGGCACCCTTGGTGATAACCATAAAGTTGATGATAACGAGGATGATGAACACCACGATACCGATAGCGAAATTACCGCCAACCAGGAAGTGACCAAATGCTTCAACCACTTTACCTGCCGCGGCTGCACCGGTATGGCCGTCCAACAGAATGATACGAGTCGACGCCACGTTCAGCGCCAGGCGCAGCAACGTGGTAAACAGCAGGATTGTCGGGAACGCGGCGAACTCCAGGGTTTTCTGGGTGAACATCGCCACCAGCAGCACCATGATCGACAGCGCAATGTTAAAGGTAAACAGCAAATCAAGGATGAATGCCGGTAACGGCAGTACCATCATCGACAGAATCAGCAGGATAAGAATTGGACCTGCCAAAATTTGCCATTGCGTTGATTTCATGTTGGCCGGCAGGCGCAGCATGGAGACCAGGTTAGCCATCAGTATCCTTCTCGTTCAAAAAATCCAGCGCCTCAGGCACTGGCAAATTTGCAGGTTTAACCGGACGTTGACCGCCCGTTAGACGCCAGCGTTTCAACTGCCACACCCACGCCAGTACTTCGGCAACGGCAGCATAAAGCTGCCCGGGGATCTGTTGGCCAATTTCAGCATGGCGATAAAGCGCACGCGCCAGCGGCGGCGCTTCAAGCATTGGAATCTTGTTCTCTTCACCAATCTCACGAATACGCAAGGCAATCAGACCCGAGCCTTTTGCCACCACTTTCGGCGCACTCATCTTATTCTCGTCATATTGCAATGCGACGGCATAATGCGTCGGGTTGGTCACAATGACGTTCGCTTTTGGTACGTCGGCCATCATACGGCGACGCGCCGCATCACGTTGCATCTGGCGGATACGTCCCTTCACATGAGGGTCGCCTTCCTGCTGCTTAAATTCATCGCGAATGTCCTGGCGTGACATGCGAAGCTTTTTAATGTGGCTGTAAATCTGGAAAAACACGTCAAAGCCAACCATCGGAATGATGGCTAACACCACCAGAATGCTACACATCCCGGCAATATTCATCGCACTGGCCATTGCACTCACGGGGGCTTCGGTCATCAGACGCATGATGTCCGGCCATTTGTGGTACAAGTAAAATCCGGCCACACTCCCCATCAGCATCGCTTTCATTAGCGCTTTAACCAGTTCAGCCCCAACTTGTGCGGAGAACAGGCGTTTGATACCGCTGAGCGGGTTAAGCTTCGAAAACTGAAACTGTAATGACTTGCCGCTGAACACCAGCCCTCCCAGCATTAAGGGAGCCAGGATAGCCATAATCACCACCCCCGTAATCAGGGGTAACAGTGCAAACATCGCATTCTTAATCAGCAAGATAATCTGGCTAAGAATCAAATTGGGGTCGTTGACGATGTTGTGGTCGAAGCGCAAACCCGAGGACAGCATGATCATCAACCGACGCGCAAACGCCTCGCCCCCCATCCAAATGATGCTGACACCGACAATCAAAATCAGTATTGAGGTCAACTCTTTCGATCGGGGAACCTGCCCTTCTTCTCGCGCCTTTTCTAGTCGGTGCGATGTGGGGGCTTCTGTTTTGTCGTCGCTATCGTCTGCCACGGCTCAATCCACGGGTAGAGGTTTGATGACATATTGCCAGAGTCAAGTCTGTCTAATGGGCAGAGTAAGGCATAAAAACAGGGGGTTTTCGCGATTTGAGAAGCGAGGTTTTGCTGAATAAAAAAACGGGCAGCATTTCTGCCTCCCGTTTTGAGATTATTGATGAGTCCTGGATGGGTTGCTGAATAGGGGTGCAAGCGCCTTATCCGGCCTGGAGTACCGTAGACCGGATAAGCAACGCGCCATCAGAAACCGAGGCTGTCCAGCAGATCGTCGACCTGATCCTGGCTTGCCACCACGCCCGCTTTTGTCGCATCGAGCTGCGGCCCGTTGAGCAGACCTTCGTTCTCGCGTTTTGGACGTGCGGACTGATCGGGAATGTTCTCGAGCAGTACCATTAGCAGCTGGCGCTCGATTTCCTGAATCACATCCATCATGCGCTTGATAACCTGACCGGTCAGATCCTGGAAATCCTGCGCCATCATGATGTCCAGCAGTTGGGCGTTAGTGAAACTTGTGTGGCCCGGAACATCACCCAGATATTTGCGGGTATCAGTTACCAGTTCACGGGCATCACTCAATTCGATTGGATTTTCAAACCATTCATCCCAACGTTTTGACAGCGTTTTCGCCCCTTTTTCCAGCGCATCCTGGTGCGGCTGAGACGCTTCAACGCTGTTCAGCGCACGTTCGGCAGCCTGCGCCGTCATCTGCACCACGTAATCAAGACGATCACGGGCGTCAGGAATCGCTTCAGCCGCTTCAGCAATCGCCTGATCCAGGCCTAACTCACGCAGACTATCACGCAGCATACGGGTCAGACTGCCGATCCGGGCGATGATATCGGTGGGTGAATGTTCTTCCACAGGTTTAATAGAAGGTTGAATCATCGTCCAGTCCTCACATGCCGAGTTTCTCGAAGATCTTACCGAGTTTCTCTTCCAGGGTTGCAGCAGTGAACGGTTTCACTACATAGCCACTCGCACCAGCCTGTGCCGCTGCGATAATGTTCTCTTTCTTGGCTTCAGCCGTTACCATCAGTACCGGTAAGGTCGCCATGTTGCCGGAAGCACGGATGGTTTTAAGCAGCTCAAGGCCATCCATGTTAGGCATGTTCCAGTCAGAGATCACAAAGCCAAAGCCGCCGGCCTGAAGTTTATTCAGCGCGTCAACGCCGTCTTCGGCTTCCTCAACGTTGTTGAACCCCAGCTCTTTTAACAGGTTGCGCACGATACGACGCATCGTGGAAAAGTCGTCCACAACCAGAAATTTGAGCTCTTTATCCGCCATAAAACTTCACTCCTCGTTAAATACGTATTGCCTGTCCGGCACTGATTTTCGCCAGCATTTGCTGGCTAACCTGACTGAGATCGACCACTTCGCTCACGCCACCCATATTGATGGCTTCGCGCGGCATGCCGAACACCACACAACTTGCTTCATTTTGCGCGATGGTCCAGGCACCTGCCTGGTGCATCGCTAACATCCCTGCCGCCCCATCATTGCCCATCCCTGTCAGGATAACGCCAACGGCGTTACGCCCTGCATGTTTGGCGACCGAGTGGAAAAGAACATCCACGGCTGGGCGATGCCGGTTAACCGGCGGACCGTCGTGGATTTTAATCTGGTAGTTCGCACCGCTTCGGGCGAGCTCCATGTGCTTATCACCAGGGGCTATATAAGCATGCCCCGGCAGTACACGCTCACCGTCTTCCGCCTCTTTCACGCTTATCTGACACAGCTTGTTCAGACGTTCAGCGAACGAGCGGGTAAAGCCCGGTGGCATATGCTGCGTAATCAGAATACCAGGACTTGAGAGCGGCAATGGCTGGAGTACATGACGAATTGCCTCTGTTCCTCCGGTTGACGCCCCAATTGCCAGCAATTTTTCTGAACTTAACAATGGACCGGCTTTCATCAGGGCAACAGGTGCCGCTGTAGGATGATGGGCAGCCAGGCGAGCACGGGAAGCAGTACGAACCTTCTCCGCAATCATCTCACTGTAGGCCAACATCCCTTCACGAATCCCCAACTGCGGCTTGGTCACAAAGTCGATGGCGCCCAATTCCAGCGCACGCAATGTGACTTCAGAACCTTTACCTGTCAAGGACGACACCATCACCACTGGCATCGGGCGCAAACGCATGAGCTTTTCGAGGAAATCCAGCCCATCCATGCGGGGCATTTCCACATCCAGCGTCAACACATCGGGGTTAAATTTTTTAATTAAATCCCGTGCAACCAATGGGTCTGGCGCCGTAGCGACCATCTCCATATCACTGTGACTATTGATAATTTCGGTCATGATCTGGCGCATCAATGCCGAATCATCGACAGACATTACCCTGATTTTACTCATGCTTTTTCCTTACTCAGCGCATATACGGTTTGCCCACGCAGGCTAAACTCACGCACGAGGTTGCTGAAATTCTCCGAATGCCCGGCAAAGAGTAATCCGTCAGGCTTAAGCAATGGTGCAAAACGATGCAGAATGTCCTGTTGCGTCGTTTTGTCGAAATAGATCATGACGTTGCGGCAAAAAATCGCGTCGAACGGCCCGGGTACGTTGTACTGTTTATCGAGCAGATTCAGCGGCATGAATTCGACATAATTTGCCAGTTCCTGGCGCACGCGCACTAAACCGGCATGCGGCCCGGTTCCGCGCATGAAATAACGCTGTAACTGTTGAGGAGACAGCGTTTTCAGCTCATCCTGGCGATAGATACCGCTGCGTGCTTTTTCCAGCACTTCGGTATCAATGTCACTGGCGATCACCTTAAAGCGGCCCGGTGCCATACCCAGCGCATCTGCAAGGGTGATGGCGAGGGAGTAAGGCTCTTCACCCGTCGATGCTGCCGCGCTCCAGATACGGTACTCACCACTGCGCTTACGTGCATGTTCTGCCAGCACCGGGAAGTGGTGAGCTTCACGGAAAAAGGCGGTGAGGTTGGTGGTCAGGGAGTTAATAAACGCCTGCCACTCTGCACTGTTCTGGTTCGCTTCCAGCATGCTCAGGTAGCGACCGAAATCGTCAAGCCCGAGCGTTCGTAAACGGCGTACCAACCGGTTGTAGACCATGTCCCTTTTATGGTCAGCAAGCACGATCCCGGCGCGCTGATAAATCAACTGACAAATTCGACGAAAATGCGCGTCAGACAGCGCGAGGCGCTGGGTCATCTGTTGCAATATGGATGACGTTTGCCCACTGGGCAGCGATGATGTCATAGCGCGTTCTCAACCTGGATTATGATGCAACAGGCACGCCGTTGGGCGGTGCCACTTCGGGTGATGAAACTGGGTTTTCAAGCTTAAATACTGCGACCAGCGAAGTCAGATGATCCGCCTGATGAGCGAGTTGATCGGTTGCCGCAGCGGCTTCTTCTACTAATGACGCATTCTGCTGAGTAACCTGATCCATCTGACTGACGGCCAGCGCGACCTGCTCAATACCGCGGCGTTGTTCATCCGAAGCAGAAGCAATTTCACCCATGATGTCGTTCACCTGCGTAACCGAACGGACAATCTCCATCATGGTCTGAGCGGACGTATCCACCAGCGCTGACCCTTGCTGCACACGCGAGACCGAGTCTTCGATCAACCCTTTTATTTCTTTTGCCGCCTGTGCACTTCGGCTGGCAAGGTTACGCACCTCACCGGCCACCACGGCGAAGCCGCGGCCCTGCTCACCGGCACGTGCAGCTTCCACTGCTGCGTTCAGTGCCAGAATGTTTGTCTGGAATGCAATACCATCGATAACGCTGATGATATCGCCAATTTTTTGCGAACTGGTGGCAATGTCATGCATAGTGCTTGCCACATTTGACGCTTGCTGCCCACCTTTACGCGCCGTCTCTGCTGCACCCTGTGCAAGGCTTGAAGCCTGGCGGGCGTTATCGGCATTTTGCCCGACGGTTGCGGTTAACTCTTCCATACTGGCAGCGGTTTGCGCCAGTGATCCCGCCTGCTGTTCGGTGCGCGCTGACAGGTCATTATTACCTGCGGCAATTTCCGAAATACCGGTATGCATCGCATAACTGCCCTGACGTACATCGGTCACCGTTGAACGCAGTGAAGTCTGCATCTTCTTCAGGCTGGCGAAAATGGCAGAAATTTCGTTTTTGCCAAACACCGAAATCGGACGCGCCAGATTCCCTTGAGCAATACTGTCAAAATGGCTGCTGATAATCGCCAGCGGCTGCACAATCATTTTGCGTGACCAGAACAACGCACCGGAAGTCAGCATGGCGGCCAGAATAACCACCACCACAAAAATCACTGCTGAACGTTGATAGTTGCCCTGCCCGTCTGCTTTAGCAGAGTCCACAAAGTGATTAATGTGAGCCTGCCAGGCTTCAAAATTCTTATCAAAGGCGTCCTGAGATTGCTGCACAGGCGCGGTCATAAAGTCAGACAGTTGGTTGCTCTCAAGCCAGGCTGCCTGGTGCTCCAGATCGCCATGCCAGGCGGTGTACGCAGCTTTGGTTCCCTCCTGCAAAGTTTTTCCGTTCTCGGTCAATACCGGTATGGACAGAAACTCCTGCATTTTGGCATCAGCCTTGGACAGATCCCCTTTCGCCTGCGCCATCAGCGCTTTTACGTCTTCCGGCGGATAAGCCAGCGCCGTCAATGTTCCCGCTTTATTCAGTGACGTACTCGCCTGCAAAAGAATAGAGCGAGTCATCATTAATGTGCTGCGCTGCTGGTTACTTTTTTCTACTTCTTCCAGATGGCCGGTACTCTCACGAAACGCCCAAAACGACAGCCCGTTACTCCCTACCTGCAAAATGCCACAAATAATCAAAATCAGAAAAAGTGTTGTCGAGATACGAATACGGTTTAACATCCACGCTCCCATCAGGCGGCAATCAGCCGCCATGAAAATCAACTAAAAGGTTTCCCAATTATCATCTTGTCCGGTTGAGAGCTGGCGTGGTCTGGCGGCTGTCGGAACGTTAACAACTGCCGGATTAAGCGAACGCTGAGCCGGGTTTCCAGGTACAGAAGAGAGTCTGAATGCAGAGACCGTCCTGGTCAGGCGGCTGGCTTGTTCTTCGAGTGCAGCTGCGGCGGCTGCAGATTGTTGAACCAGCGACGCGTTCTGTTGCGTGACGCGATCCATTTCGGACACCGCCAGCGCAACTTGATCGATACCCCGGCTCTGTTCATCAGAAGCCGACGCTATCTCACCCATAATGTCGTTCACGCGGGTGACCGCATTCACGATGTCGTTCATCGTCTCCCCTGCACTTTCCACCAGCACCGAGCCGGTATCCACACGAGAAACAGAATCTTCAATCAGGCCCTTAATTTCTTTCGCTGCCTGCGCACTACGGCTCGCCAGATTTCGCACCTCGCCCGCAACGACCGCAAAACCACGGCCCTGCTCACCGGCACGGGCAGCTTCTACAGCGGCATTAAGCGCCAGAATGTTAGTCTGGAATGCGATGCCATCAATAACGCTGGTGATATCAGAAATTTTCTGTGAACTGGCGGCAATGTCATGCATGGTTTTCACCACCCCATCGACAACTTTGCCCCCGCGCTCAGCGGTGTCCGAAGCACTCTTCGCGAGCAGAGAGGCCTGACGGGCGTTTTCGGCATTCTGTTTCACCGTCGCCGTTAGCTCTTCCATGCTGGCTGCTGTCTCTTCCAACGCTGACGCTTGTTCTTCCGTACGGGAGGAGAGATCGTTATTCCCTGCCGCGATTTCACTGGTACCAGAATGAATCGCATCAGAGCCCTGACGCACGCTGGTGACCGTCTCAATCAGCGAGCGCTGCATGTGATCAACGCTGTGAGCAAGGTCGGTAATTTCACTACGACCTTCCACGACCAAATGGTGAGCAAGGTTGCCACTGGCAATTTCGCGAATGTGTTTAATGACCGCACCCAGTGGCACCAACAGGATGCGACGAATACCCTGCCAGACCAACATTAATACCACCAACAGCGCCAGCGCGAGGACCGCCATCTGCCATTTAGCGAAAGTATAATCGCTCACGCTTTCGTCATAGGCATGACGGTAAAGCGACTCACTGAGTTGCGAATATTTGTTTAATGCATCGCCAAGGCCATTTTGCATCCCCTGAGTGGCCTGTGCGAAATAGCCGTCCATATTGCCGCTTTCAAGGAACTGCACCAGTTCGGCCAGCCCAGCTGCATAGGTTTTGTATTTCTCATCCAGCGTCTGGCGAGCCTGATCCATTTCCGGCACGACAGGCAGTGCACGGAACGTCTCATAATGTTTACCCGCTTCAATCAGGCTATTTTTCGCGCTGTTGAGCAGATCGGTTTTGGCACTGCTCTGCTGATTATTCGGGTCCATCATCATGCGTGCTGACGAGCGGCTGAGGTTGATACGCGTTTGCAGCATCAGTTCCCAGGTTTTGCCCAGTTCGGTTTGTTGCATGCGCAGATCGTTAGAAACCGCAAAACTCTGCTGATTCTGTTTGAGCGAGGAAAATAAGAGGCCGCCAGAAAGTAACTGGAGTAAGGCAAAAACCACCAGCACACTCATCAGCAATGTGACAACGCGAATACGGTTCAACATACAACACCTTCCTGAAAACTTGTTAACGCTGTTATCGGCAAGGGTCAACGGAACTTTACATTTGCGAAAAGGAATTACACAGACTCTGTATAATCTCTTTAGCAGGCCTGCTGCAGAAGTGACGAACTTAAAGACCAATATCGATGGTCAAGGTGTCACTGTATGTCCCCCCTGGCGGTGTTGTCTGGTTCGGCAAGACCTGAGCCGTGTAGTTAAACGTCCGTAATGTGCCATCAGTACTGACAGCCGAAGAGAGTGCGCTGGCCCATCGCTCAGACCCGATTGAACCCCAGCGCGACGTGGTGCTCCCTTTATAAATTTCATAGCTCAGTCTGTTTGTTGTACCGCTCGCCATTCTACGTACAGTTCCGCTGGCATTAAGTCCATCGTTTATTCCAACGGTGTAGGCGTAGCCTTTGGTACAGGTCACGCCAATCGACTGCGAAATGGTCGGGAAACTTTTTGCCACGGGTGCACTGCCAAAGGCCACCGCAGGTGCAGTAATTGTGGTGCAGTCGTTGGCGACCGTCATATTCACCGTCAGCGTCAGAGGCAGATTACCCACCTGGTTAGTCGAGCAGCCAATCAGACCTTCTGCGCAAATACTGTAATAGAGGTTTAACGTCATGACGCCCTGATAAGTACCTGCCGAAACGGTTTGCCCGGTCACCGTGCGTAAATAGAGCGGTAAGGTATAACGTTTTGCACCGAGCAACGTTAGCAACACCCCGCCTGTCCAGGTATATCCCTGAATGCGGGTCACTTCACTGGCCGCGCTACAGGTATTAAGACCGCAGAGTTTAAACGCAAGGGTATCTGTCGACGTCGTATCATCCGTACGCTTCATCACGGCCCGATCGCCGACAAATACTGTGGGCGTGATGGCCGTCAGCGTAGCGGAATCATTGGTGAGCAGCGTTAAGGTGGTATCACAATCAAGCAATAAGTTCAGGGTAGTCGACTGTTCGGTGGAGTTGAGGACAAACGAACTCACCTGCGACCCCAGCGAGGGGCTTGCGTTCGAAAAACTGGCCCGGCAGGCAGACCAGGCTTGCGGCATGCTGATGAGCAGCGCTATCAGGATGAGTAAGACCTTACGCATCAGTGACTCCTCTTGCATGTGAGCGGCCCGTAGGTTTGTAATTTGTGTTCAGGGTTGGGTTCAAGCGTGAAACTGGCTGTACAACGTGAACCGTCTGGCATTCGGACGTTAAGCACGCTGGACTCTTCGAGGTTTTCAATCCAGGCGATGCCGTCGTAACCGACTACAGTAGTGGGTTTTCCTTCCCGACTGACCTGACTGGTCACAGGTATGGCCTCCCCCTGTTCATTGTGCAGGATAACGTTGGCAACACGCTCTTGCTCCATCGGAAACTCCACCAGATACCCTGAGCGGCGGCGCAGGGCTACGCGTTGCTCGGTCTGTGCAATGCTGGTATCCGCAGGTAAATTCAGGGTATTGATGCTGTAGGTCGCCGGATAATACGACGAGACGCCGCTCACCAGCAGATAACCGTTTTTATTGGTTTTCCCCATTGGCTGATTTTCGTAATTCACTGGAATATCGGGCTGTCCGCCGGTACTGACCACCACAAAGGCATCGTTGATTTTGTTGGCAGTCAGCAGTTCATTGTCCATCAACACCAGGGATCCCATCATTTCACCCCACCAGGTTCGCGTATCTGTGTAGCCATATACACCGCCCTGCATTTCCACATTGTTGTTACGCCAGCCCAGAGTTCCCTGCTGATAACTGTTCCCTTCATTCTGCCGTCCTAGCGACAGGTTCCAACTGAATCCACCATCCGATGGCATGGCATGGCTGTAATTCACCCGCTGCGAATCACCGTAATCGGGAGATTTTTCAAGGCTGAAGGTGGCGTTATCACGCTCCCCAATCGGGATCTGTATCGCCATCGCCACCGTCCAGTCGCCACGCTGCTTATCGTGACTGCCGGAAACATAGAGGCTGCTCGCCCCCCATAAACTTTTACTCCACGAGAGGTTCAGCAACTCTGTTTTGGTATTGTCGAAACTGCGCACGCCAATCCAGGCCGCTCCCACGGTGCCATAATCCCCCAGGCTGAAGGAGAGAGAATACTGGTCGGTGTTACGACTAAGAGTGGCAATCGGCTGGGTACTGCTGCTGGTCGCGTTGGCGTAGTAGTAGGTCTGGTCGTAGAGCGCGAGGTTACCAAACCCCCGATCGCGGCGAATGTGCTGCGTGGCAATACTGAAAGCGCTGGTACTGTACTGATAGCCCCAGTTAAACTGGCTGCCACTCACCCCACGCATTCGGCTCTCTGTCCATGAACTATTCGCCACTCCCAGACGCCAGAGTTTAACCACGGCACCAGCACCACCGAGTGACAACGCCTTCGCCCCCTCACCATGGGCTTCCAGTGTCAGGTAGTCCGTCAGCCCGTAACGATAAGAGCCACTGCCTACCAGCGGACCATAGTCAAAATTATCAATACCGTAATTACGCCTCAAGCTACCGACGGTGACAGCACCATCGCTCAATCCCTCGTTAAGCAGATCGCTGGCAACGTAAAACGGCATGGTGGTACTCACCTGCCTGCCCAGCGCATCCGTGGTCACCAGCACGGCGTTACCCGCCCCGTTGATATAAGGCAGATTGGTCAGGGTAAACGGGCCGGGTTCCAGTTGTCGCGATCCGGCGCGGTAGCCGTTAATAAAGACGTCGACCGAAGTCGGTACAGCAGCTTCACCAGAAAATGACGGTATCGGCCAGGTGACCAGATCCGGACGCAGAGAAAAATCGCGACCGTAGCTAATCCCTCCTACGCGCACGCTGTTACTCCAGCTTAACGAATCGGAGATCACGTCGCCGACGGTAATTTGCGTGGCATCGTCTTCATGGGTGAACATTAGCGAGGTGTCGTAACGCGTGTAGCCTTCCTGCTGGGCGGACTCTCCAGACAGACGGGATATCCACGTCCCGGTGGTTGAGAACGACGCGTTACCGGCAAAATAACGGTATTCGTGCCACATCGAGGCCTGGCCGCCAACCTGGTCCGTTTTGCTGGCGTACAGATCGTAATTCAACAACGAGCCGCGCCCTGAATAGAGCTTGCTTCGCTGCTGCCCACTGTTAAAGACTGTGAAGCGCTCTGGCAGCCACTCTTTTGGCATAAAAAGCAGTAGACGCTGGCCTTCGCTGTCGTACTCGGTGCGGACATTGACTAACGTGGACACATTCACCTCCCCCTGCGGCAAATGCTCAGCAGGGATCCCGGATCGTTGCAAGTCGGCACTGGAAACAAAATATGCGCCGTCTCGACGAGTGACCGGCACTACCTGCTGCGTATCATAGTGGTTCAGCACCAGCGTCAGCTGAAAAACGGCCTGTTCGTTAATCGCCTGTGCATCAGGCGGTGGGGGTAGAGAGTCATCCCCTTCTTGCGCGTCTACAGATGCTGAATAACCAACTAGCAGGAGTATTGCCGGGACGATTACCTGGCGGATGACTGCCATTCACTATTCCGGGCATTAATAGTGGCTTTCAATTCCACGGGGGCTGGTAAGTTACCCGGAAGCGGCCAGGCCCGGCTGCTTCCAGGCAATACATACCCTAATAATCCGTCAGCAATAGGACGCATTTGCCCACCCTGTCGACCCGAGACTTCGGTCAAACGGACATGTACTTTACCCGTGTTACGCACCTGAAGAGCCGGTTTACCGTTTTCCCGTACCACCTGCCAGCTCAGATCGCCAGGTTCTACCAGCGCATGGTTGGCGCTATCCTGATAGGTCGTAATGCCCTGCCCATAGACAAACAACGGGATGGAATAGCGCATTTGCAATTTGATGCCAATCTGCGGCTTGCTGGAGGTATCCGGTTGGGGAATTTCATCAACAATAATGCGATAGGCTTGCTCAACACCCGTGGGTACCTGGGTCTGTTTGATCAAACGAATAAGCTGTTTAGAGCCCTTTTGTATGGTTACAATAGGTGGACTCGCCACCACATCGGTTTGCTGCCCGTAGCGTTCATTGCCATCGACCTGCTGCCAGCGCACAATACGCACCTGCATCGTGGCTGGCGTATCGCCCTGATTCTGGATCCACAATTCTGTGGCTTTGGTCTCCGGCCCCAGCCAGGGGTCAATAGGCCAGAGTAAAATGGTGGCCGCTGCTTTTGCCTCCTCCACCGCCAGACTCAGTGACGCGACCAGTAACAGACCTGCCGCACGTGCGACGCCCCATGTAACGCTCATAGCACTTCTCCCTGATTACCATGACAAGGTCACGGTCAGTTGATCTGTGTAGGTCCCCGCCGTACTGAGGGCGGTAAGTTGCGCGGCAGCAAAAATACTCAGCGCAATGTTATTTGCATCGGTATAACTGATGGCGACAGACTGTGTTGTAATTTCCGAGTTAGCCGCCAGTGAACTGCTGCTATAGAGCCGGTAAGGCACACGTTGTGTTCCCCCTGAGCGTTGTAAATTGCGCACGGAGGAATAGTTCACCCCATTATCGATAGTCATACTGAGCGCCACCCCCGGGGTACAGGCAAGCGACAACGAAGCATTCGGTACAAAACTGGTCGTCACTTGTCCGCTTTGAGCACCGGTATAAGTCCCGAAGTTCAACGTCCCCAGTCCCCCCCCCACGCCGCTGGTCACCGAACAACCTGGAGTAATGGTCGCACCCACGGCGAAGGTCTTCTGTGAGACCGTAAGGGCAACTGCACTCTCCGGAAAGCCCATTGTGCATAGCAGCAACCCAAAAAAAGGGCGCAACAGCCTCTCGCCTCTCAAAGGAGAAGCGCAATCCTCTTTTGCCCACATGCTTTATTAATCAGTAAACTACGTTTACGTTCAGCGTATCGGTATAGGTTCCCGGCAGCACTGTGACGCTGTCTCCCCCACCGGTGATCCTTCCATAAAGGGTGTAGGAATCCACCCCTCCGGCAGTTGAGGCGCGCGGAATATTGACCCCGTTACCCACTTCGTTACTGAATGCACTGTCACTGAACACGCTGTAGGCCACCCCTTGCGTATTGGCGGCTGTCCTGAGGTAACGCGGCGTCGCACCTGGCGTACCCACCGTGGTGGTCGGCGTTGCTGAGTTGGTGTTACTGATTATCTGAACGGTATAGCTGGTGGTGGTGCACTGAATGGTAAACGTACTGCCGCCTGCCCCCGTGCCCGACAATTGCGTCGTTAGCTGGCTGAAGGTGGCAGGATGAGTACCAAAGTCCAGAGTACCGAAGTTAATACCGGTTTGTGAGGGGGAGCCATTAATTAAACAGCCATTAGATAGCGTCAAGGTCGCGCCGATTGTTCCCGAACTGACAACCGCCTCGGCATTATTTACCGATATCGCGACTACCCCCAACATCAGGGCAAGGCGTATTTTGTTCATATAGCACCTCCGAAATGACGCTCGTAATAATGAGAAATAAAAAAGAACGACTTTGAAAGAAAAATAGAATTCAAAAGTAGTAATAACAAAAATTTAGTTGATGAATCAGGGATCAACCAATGAATATGCGCAGTTCATTCATTTGATGTATTGACGTTATTTTTTATTTATTTTCAATTGGTTATATTTCCATGAGGAACATAAATGTCGCCATGCAAAAGATATATCGACAATTTTGTGATGCATTTCTCAATATATTATATAAATACAGATTCGTTATTAATCACCGGTAAATATTAGTTTAGCAATTTTTAAATATATTAATTACGATGAAATAATGACAACATCTTTGGATTGAAATGTTCATAAGAAAGCAACGAGAAGGGGGAGATCATATTGACATGGATAAAGCCATCATTGGCATTGACTGTTACTGATGGCATAAAATGCTAATTGTAGCTCGCCACAATTTCCACGGCAGAATTCGCAGTGCCCGCGGAAGTAGTTCCTGTGGTGCGGATATAGCGAGCGGCCATGTTGATGATCTCTGTGGTTGGTGTGCTGCCACTAGAATAACTTTTCGTTATGTAACCTGTCTGACTTATGCTGCCGGGATTGACAGGTTGGTTAAATTTTACCGGACTCGCTGGTGAAGCGCCTGTTGATTGAGATGTCCCTCCCCAGGCTATCATTTAATAAATAACGCTGACATTGATCGTGTCCGTATAAACACCGGGCGCGACAGTAACACTATTCCCGCCACCTTTGATGTGCCCATATAAAGTGTAATAATCGACCCCTTGTGCCGATGAAGCGCGTGGTAGGGGTGAATTGTTGGCAATTTCAGTGCTGAAATTGCCATCACTGTAGAGGCTGTAGGCCACCCCTTGCGTACTATTGACCGCACTTCGCAAGTAACGCGCAGTGCCGCCAGGTATTCCGACAGAGGTTGCAGGAGTGGTTGTGTTGGTATTGCCCGTCACAACCACACTGTAGCTGTTCGTCGTGCACTGCACACCAATGGCATTCCCCGCGGTACCCGAGCCCGAGAGCTGAGTAGAGAGTTGCGAAAAAGTCGCCGGGCTTTCGCCAAAGTTGAGGTTGCCTAAGTTGAGGCCATTTTGACTGGCTGATCCATTAATCAAACAACCGTTGGAAAGAGTTAAGCTCACGCCAATGGTACCACTGCTGATCGCCGCATTGACCGGCGGCATAATCAAAGCAGATATACAGCTCAGCAAGATAATTTTTTTTTGCATTTTGCAGTTCCGGAAAGGCGCAAGTTATTCATAACACTATAAATAAATTTAAAAGAATCGCATTTCCATCGCTGCCTGATAGCACGTCATTCTTTTAATATATTAAAAAAGAAACTATTGAGAAAACATCAATAATAAAATCAGCATATTACAACAATTAAAATAAAAATTTACCTTAAGTTAAGACAAGATAATAACTCAAGCTAAAGCAGGTCAATAATATAGCAATTTAAGCAGGAAGAAAATGTGATTTACAATGACTGAAATGAGGAGAACCAACAGGCCTGGAATGAAAATGAAATGGAAAACAAAACGAAAGCGATTCGAATAATAAAAATGAAGGAACCAGAAGAAGTAAAACCCTCCTGCCCAAAGGCAGGAGGGTGTATCGTCACTTAAGCAACCTGAGTCGCGGCGATATCCAGCAGTGCCATTTCTTCACTGTTCAACAGTTTTTCAATGTTCACCAGGATCAACATGCGATCGCCAATGGCTCCGAGGCCTGTCAGGTATTCAGTGGAAAGTGTTACAGCGAACTCCGGCGCAGGACGAATCTGGTCAGATGCCAGAGACAGCACGTCGGATACACCATCAACCACAATACCCACCACGCGTTGACCAAAGTTCAGAACAATAACGACGGTGTTGTCGTTATATTCAACTTCGGTCTGGCTGAATTTCACACGCAGATCGACAATTGGCACGATCACGCCGCGAAGGTTGGTAACGCCTTTGATAAAGTCAGGTGTATTGGCAATGCGGGTGACCTGATCATAACCCCGAATTTCCTGAACTTTGAGAATATCGATACCGTATTCTTCATCGCCCAGGGTAAACACCAGGAATTCCTGACCTGATGGCTCGCCCGCCAGTTTTCTTACATTACTCATACCGGTCATGTTTTTACCTTTTTAACTCAATCAGGCGGCTGTGTGCGCCATACGTTTTTCGCGGTTTAGTCCCTGCAATGCCGAGACGTCAACAATCAGCGCAACACTACCATCACCCAGAATGGTTGCCGCGGAAATTCCCGGCACTTTGCGATAATTGCTTTCAAGGTTCTTCACCACAACCTGATGCTGACCGATCAATTGATCCACCAGCAGCGCGTAGCGGCGACCTGCGCTTTGCAGAATCACGACAATACCTTGCGTTGCTTCTGTTTTCGCACCGGACACATCGAACACTTTCCACAATTCCACCAACGGCAGGTATTCGCCACGCACTTCAAGTACGCGCTCGCCCCCTGCCAGCGGATGGAGATCTTCATCACGCGGCTGCAGTGATTCCATCACCGCATTCAGCGGAAGAATAAAGACTTCGTTGTTCACTTTAACAGACATGCCGTCAAGGATGGCCAGCGTCAACGGCAGCAGGATGCGGATCGTCGTGCCCTGGCCCTGGCGTGATTTAATCTCAACGTGGCCCCCCATTTCCTGGATGTTTCGCTTCACCACGTCCATGCCCACACCACGGCCTGAAACGTCAGTCACCTGTTCAGCAGTAGAGAAGCCCGGGGCGAAAATCAGCATGCCGACATCTTCGTCAGACATGTTTTCATGCACGGTCATTCCCTGCGAAACGGCCTTGGCCAGAATACGCTCGCGATTAAGACCCGCACCATCGTCAGTTACTTCAATACAGATGTTGCCGCCCTGATGCTCTGCAGAAAGCGTCAGGTTACCCACCGGGGATTTTCCTGCTTCAACACGTTTCTCAGGGGTTTCGATACCGTGGTCAAGGCTGTTACGTACCAGGTGCGTTAACGGATCGATAATACGTTCGATCAAGCTCTTATCCAGTTCGGTAGAGCTACCGACCTGGGTCAGTTCAACCTGCTTATCCAGTTTGCTGGCAAGGTCACGCACCAGACGCGGGAATCGACTGAATACGTATTCCATCGGCATCATACGGATGGACATCACAGACTCTTGCAGGTCACGGGCGTTACGCTGAAGCTGAGTCATACTGGTAATCAGATCACCGTGATTCACCGGATCCAGCTCATTTGAACGCTGTGCCAACATAGACTGGGTAATGACGAGTTCACCCACCAGGTTAATCAGTTGATCCACTTTTTCAACGGCAACGCGGATACTCGTTGATTCACTGGCGCGGGCTGCTGGCTTCTCGGCACGGCCAGCCGGTTGTTCTTTAGGCACCGCTTTCAACGCAGGCGTCTGCGCAGCAACAGGGGTAGCTTGCACGGCAGTCGTCGGTTCAGCTTCTACAGCCTCTTCAACGTCAACGGCTGCAGTACTGGCTGCTGCGGTCTCGAATGCAATTTGATCCGGCTCAATCACGAAGCAAAGTACCGCGATGATATCGTCCTGTCCGACACCACCGTCGAGGGTTGCACTGAGGGTATCAGTGCCTTTCACCACATCACTCAGGGTTGCCAGGTTACCGAGTTCTTCTTCAAGTAAGTCGACCTCACCTTCTTTAAGACTCGACAAGACAATACGCAATTTTCCATCTTTTTCGTCTGTACCCGACGTCGTCGCAACCGCATCAGGAGTGGCCGAATCCACGACCGACAATTTGGCTCCACTGGTCGCGGCCGGTACAACTTCACCTTTGGCTTCCAGCGCTAACTGACGCAGCGCATTGCAGATATATTCAAAGCTGGCTGCATCGGGCTCGGTGGAGCTTTTATAGGCGTCGAGCTGTTCCTGCATAATATCTTTGGTTTCCAAAAACAGGTTGATAATGTCGGTGTTGAGCTGCATCTCGCCACGGCGGGCTTCATCAAGCAGGTTTTCCATCAAGTGCGTGGTTTCCTGCAAAATGGTGAAGCCAAACGTGCCTGCACCGCCTTTTATGGAGTGGGCTGCACGAAAGATGGCATTGAGTTGTTCGGAATCTGGCGCTTCCGGCACCAGATCCAACAGGTGCTGCTCCATATCCGCCAACAACTCGTCAGCTTCATCAAAGAACGTCTGATAAAAATCGCTAATATCCATGCTCACGCTATCACCTCGAGTCGGGTTGTGGCGATGTGGTAACTGCCGCCGCAGGCGCTGGCGCTGGCGTTGACGCTGGCTCCGTCGTCGCTGCAGTCTCCGGCTGTGTTAAGACGCTTATTGGCACATTCTGGCTTTCGGCGTTTTCGTGCAGAATGGCTTCTTCTGCTTGTTTGTTTAGCACCAAAAGGCTGATACGCCGGTTAATGGCATCGTTTGATCCGCGAGCAGCGAGTCGCATCGTCGCTGCCATACCGATCACCCGAAGCATTTTCCCATCGTCGAGTCCCCCGGCAACCAGTTCACGCCGCGATGCGTTTGCACGATCCGCAGAGAGTTCCCAGTTGCTGTATCCTTTCTCACCGTTGGCGTAGGGATAGTCATCGGTGTGTCCGGAAATGCTAATCTTGTTCGGTATTTCATTTAATACTGGTGCGATCGCTCGCAGGATGTCACGCATATAAGGTTCGACTTCCGCACTCCCGGTTTTAAACATCGGGCGGTTTTGGCTATCGATAATCTGTATACGTAACCCTTCCTGAACGAGGTCAATTTTCAGATGCGGACGCAATGCCCGCAGCTTCGGATCGGCCTCAATCAGTTGATCCAATTCACCACGCAATTTACTGAGCCGGTTCTGCTCCATGCGTTTTTTTAATTCATCAATGTTCGGCTGTTTTTTAACTTCACCCTGTTGCTGTGTGTAGTCATCACCACCACCAGGGATTGGGCTATCGCTGTTCGAAATTCGCGGCCCACCGGTCACCGCTGTTGCCAGAGGTGTACGAAAATATTCGGCAATCTGAATCAGCTGTTTTGGGCTGGAAATCGAGATAAGCCACATGATCAGGAAGAAGGCCATCATCGCCGTCATAAAGTCGGCATAGGCAATTTTCCAGGAACCGTGTGCTCCTCCGCCATGTCCTTTATGTTTTTTGCGTCTTACGACGACGATAGGATGGGACTGATTTTTCATGCGTCCTCAGTCGTTGTCTGTTGGTTCGGGTTTCTTACCGCACGCACATGCTCATCAAGTTCAATGAACGATGGTCGTTCGGTCGAGTAAAGTGTCTTACGCCCAAATTCAACCGCGATAGGCGGTGCATAACCATTGAGATTCGACAACAGCGTAATTTTTACGCACTGCATCATCTTGGTGGTTTCGGCGCTCTTCTGACGCAGAACGCTGGCAAGCGGAGAGACGAAACCATACGCCAGCAAAATCCCCAGGAAGGTTCCCACCATCGCATGGGCAATCAACGCACCGAGCTCTGCCGCAGGACGGTCCGCCGAGGCCAGGGTATGAACCACACCCATTACCGCCGCAACAATACCAAAAGCAGGTAGTGAGTCACCGATTGCCGCCAGGGCGTTGGCTGGTACTTCTGCTTCACTTTCATGGGTTTCGATCTCTTCATCCATCAAGGCTTCGATTTCGAACGTATTCATGTTGCCGCTGATGATAAGTCGCAGATAATCCACGATAAATTCCAGCATCGTTTGATCCGCGAGAATGCGCGGGTAACTGGCAAAGATTTCGCTTTCTTTCGGGTTCTCGATGTCTCTTTCCAGCGAGAACATCCCCTGCTGGCGTGACTTCGCCATCAGGCGATACAGCAACGCCAGCAAGTCCATATACATACTTTTGGTGTATTTAGAACGACGGAAAAGTATAGGCAACGCCTTGATTGTGCCCTTAATGGCTTTGCCGTTGTTACCGACGATGAACGCACCGATACCCGCACCGCCGATGATGAGAAGCTCCGACGGTTGATAAAGTGCGCCAAGGTGCCCGCCGGTCATCATATAACCGCCTAAGACAGCACCCACAACCACTATGTAACCTATTACGATAAGCACGACATCATCCTTCCGCTAATGACTATGGCAAGGGTAAACAAATCACAGTGTTTGAGTTTCGCGATAGTCAGGCAAAAAAAAAGCAGCGGTCGACTTCACCGCTGCTGGAGTTCTTCACACCTGATTCGGTCAAACAGCCTGATCGATCTGTTCATCCAGCAGTTGTGGAATAATATCGGCAGCATCACGGGAAAGTTTACGTCTTTTTACCGCTCGGGATGGCGGCTGGCATAAACTGCACGCGAAACTACCAACTGGCTGATGTGCATGGGTAATAAAATTACCGTTGCAACAATTACAGCGCGATAACTCCAGCATTCCGCTTTCCACGAAACGTACCAACGTCCAGGCGCGTGTCAGCGCCAGAAGTGGCCCTTCCTCAGGTTGAGGACACTGTTCGAGATAGAGTCGATAAGCTTTGATGACGGCATCAACGCCGCTACATAAGCCAGTCTTCAGCAGATACTGCCAGGCATTGCAGAACATTGACGCGTGGATGTTTTGCTCCCACGTCATAAACCAATCAGTGGAGAATGGCAGCATGCCTTTGGGCGGCGGACTGCCACGTAACTCTTTGTAGAGCTTGATGAGACGACCACGACTAAGTTGGGTCTCACTCTCCAACATTTGTAAACGTGCGCCTAAGGTGATCAACTCCATGGCGAGTTGAATATCACGGGCTTCCTGAACAATGCTTTTTTCGCTCATAATTAAGCCCTTTTCTTCCGGGCTGCAGCATCGCCAGTTTGGCTGGATTCATTAAGCAGACGAGTGGACAGAAGAATACCGGTGTGGATTTGTTGCAAATCATCCACACGAGATTCCTGAGTCAGACGAGTGATAGTCTGATGGTTGTCGAAGCGAAACTGACAAATAACCTGATTTGTTTCAGCCAGCTTAACCATTTGTGGAAGAGTTAATTCTCCCAGCGTATTAGCCATTTCTTCATTGATGCCTAAGCGAAACATAGCTGAAGGCTTGTCCTGACTAATCAAACGCTGAGCAAGGAGCAAGTATGACAAATTGATGTCATAAATGTGTTTCAGCAACTCGGATGTATGCATTTTTCCCATCCCGAATAACCAACTTGTATCTTATGCGGTCAAGCCGCACCCCGTGATGTCGCCGGGAAAAACCCGGTAAAAAAAGAAAGGCTAAATGCATATCTAACTTAGGTTCAGGTGAGAAAGGCGTCTGTATAATGTTAGCGCCTTGCCACACTCTTAATCATTTCTTACAAAGAACTAAGATTTTTCCTAATTCGACGCAACTGTACTCGTAGGTGCTGAGACATACAATGTGACGATGGAGAAAATTTGAAAATTATGTGATCTACGTCACATAATTTAAGCTATTCCACACAATAAATCTATCAGTCTGGCTTCTGATTTGAGTGTTTTTTGTTCTATCAACACTCTTTTCTATTCCTTTTGTGCGAATAGTCATGCAAAAAACTTGCTCAATTCACATAACTGGTCAGATCTCTGGCCTTTTTGAGTAATTTAAAAATACCGGTCTGTTTCTAAAAAAGATACGATAATAAAATATTATATAAAACAGCCTATTATGCGATCAAATTCGTTAAATAATTACCTAATGCGATCATTGCAATCTTCTTAATCATGGCGATTAATAATTTCACTATTTAACTTTAAATTCTGATAATTTTGGATAAGTGCTTAATAATAGTTAAGATGAACAAAGGTTAACCTACTTATTTATTAAGAAGAATTAATGAATATTTATGACATTCTTCACATGAATGTCATGTTCACACGTTGCGCTGGTGGCATAAACAGAGTAATGGTGTTATGTGAGCCCTCAATACAGGAGCGTGGTATGCGCTATACCCACCTTTTGGTTGCCGTATCGATGTCACCCGAAAGCCACACGTTAGTCGAGAAAGCTGTGTCAATAGCACGTCCGTTCCAGGCCCGTCTGAGTCTGATCACCCTTACGTCCGATCCCGAAATGTATAATCACCTTGCTGCTCCCATGATGGAGAATGTTCGTGGGGTTCTTCAGGAAGAGACACAGCAATTTATGAACGAGCTGGTGTCTCGCGCCGATTATCCCATCGAACAAACCATCATCGCCTCTGGTGAATTGAGCGAACATGTGCGGCACACCTGCGCCAGCCAGGACGTCGATTTGGTGATCTACGGCAATCATAATCAGGGCTTCTTTTCGCGCGCGACCTGCTCGGCGAAATCAATTGTGGGCAGCTCAGGAGTAGACGTATTACTGGTGCCGCTGGGGGAATAAGACACTCCCGCCTTAGCGGGAGTGAATGGGTTATGCCAGTTTGGGGAAAGCCGCCACTTTATTCTGTAGAACACTCTGTGCGCTACGTGGCGTAATCTCCTTTAAATCGTCGATAAACCTCGCCTGCCAGTGATGAATATCATTCTTCTTAATTACCTCCAGCATCTCGGCATGACGAGCAATGCGTTCAGCCAGTGGCATCGTAAGCGCGCGGTCAAGCGCGGAAGCAACATCGTCACGGTCGTAAGGATTCACAATCAGCGCCGATGTAAGCTCATTAGCTGCCCCCGCAAACTGCGACAACACAAGCACGCCGGGATTTGTCGGATCCTGTGCCGCCACATACTCTTTAGCCACCAGATTCATCCCGTCGCGCAGGGGCGTCACCAGCCCGACTTCCGCATAACGGAACACCTTCATCAGTACTTTGCGGTCAAAATGTTGATTCAGATAATAGAGCGGTGTCCAGCCTAACTGGCCATATTTACCGTTGATCCTGCCGGCTTCTGTTTCAAGTTGGTGCCGAATATCCTGATAGGCCTGCACTTCTCCACGTGAGGTTGGCGCAATTTGTGTATAGCGGATCTTGCCATGGTGCTGCGGATATTTTTCCAGCAAGGCTTCATAGGCCAGGAACCGCTCCGGCAACCCCTTGGAATAATCCAGACGCTCAACGGAAAAGATATTTTTCACATTCTTCAGTTCAGCTTTAAGTTGCGCCAGTTTTGGTGGCATAGGTCCTGAGGCCTGTTGCGCAATTTCATCAGGTTCAATCCCGATGGGATAGACCTCGGTATGGAAGCTTTTTCCCCATGCAGTGTGGTTTTTCCCACCTCGTGTCGTCACGCGTGTCTGAATGGAAACTGAATCGAGGAAAGCGAGCCTGTCGCTCTCAGTCTGGAAACCTATCAGGTCGTAATCACACAGCGCCTCAAGCAGCTCACCGTGAGGTGGCAGTGCGTTGAAAATTTCCGGCGTCGGGAAGGGAATATGCAGGAAGAAACCAATCTGATTGTTCACACCCCGGCGACGCAATTCGCTGGCAAACGGCAGGAGGTGATAATCGTGGATCCAGAGGATGTCATCCTTCTGAAGAAGCGGCAGCAGCTTGTCTGCCAGCAATGCATTAACCCGCTGATAACCGTCCCAGGCATTGCGCTGATAGTTAACTAAATCGAGCCGATAATGGAAAGCAGGCCACAGCACCGCGTTGGAGAATTGTGAATAGTACTGATCGTAATTCTCCTCGCTCAAATTGAACGATGCCCAGGTGATATTACCCCTTGACACCTTTTTTAGCGGCGCATCCTCGTCCCCCGTTTCACCACTCCAGCCAAACCATAACCCCCCTGTCGCCTTGAGGGCACCAAGAATGCCCACGGCCAGGCCACCTGCACTGGTTTTTTTGTCATCAGGCGGTGCAATTCGATTAGATACTACGACTAAGCGACTCATAGCCATCTCTCCTGTTTGTTAGCGCCTTTTGTTCTTGTAATTGATGGTCGGTGATACGATTAAGCCACTGATGAACACCTTTTACATCCTCAACCCGGTATGAAGCCAGCGTGCGCCCTGTGCCGACCTTAATTGAAATCCCCTTCAATCGATTCACTACATCAAAGCCATGCTCGTCCGTCAGGTCATCGCCAATAAAGACCGGTGTACGTCCGTGAAACGGTACTTCCTTCAGGAAGGTTTCAATCGCCGCTCCCTTATCAATAGCGGCAGGTTTCAACTCTATGACGCATTTGCCTGGTTGCATTGACAAGTCCGGGTAGCGAGCGATCATTTTCATTGCCACTGCACGAATGTCTTCCTCATGATGCAAAGCCTGGCGATAGTGCAACGCAAATGCCATCCCCTTAGATTCAAGTTCAGTACCACGAAGCTGTGCCATTTCAGCTACCAGCTCGCGCTCGAGCGGCTGAACCACGCTAAGTGGTAACGAGACCCGGTGAATTTCACCGTTGATGTCGCGGCGCTCTGCCCCATGAACCCCGGCCAGCGGGAAATGATGAGGGGAAGCAAGCTGGTCAAGCTCAGCCATTGAACGCCCTGAAATCAACGCCAGCGCCCCATCATTAAGTCTTGCAAGCAGTGCGAGTTGCTCAAGAACGTCAGATGGAACGAATACCAGATCCGGATGCGGTTGGATATCAGCGAGGGTGCCATCGAGGTCGAAAAAAAAGGCAAAATTACCCGAAAATACAGGCGGTATGGATAACGTGTCAGCCACCCTGAACTCCTCCTTACAATGTGAGAGAAAGGTCTATTTCGATAACCTTTCATTATCATTAGCTATGTAAGTATAGACAGTGTGACGGTGCTCGCCATTTTATGCAGAATCCTCCAGCCGAATTAACGCCTGGAGGATTTGATAACGTAAACTTAAAGATCTGTCTGAGGATTATCAGACGGTGCGTTTAGCTTTCTGTTTGTAGCGGTCAAAGATAACGGCAGCGAGCAGGATCAAACCGCGTACTACATATTGTGCAAATGGCGAGATGTTCAGCAGATTCATGGCATTCTCTACCGTCCCCAGAATCAGGATCCCGGCAACCACATAAGAGATCTTACCGATCCCCCCTTTCAGTGAGACCCCACCCAGCACACAGGCTGAGATAACAATCAGCTCATAACCAATTGACGTCATTGGCTGGCCGCTGGTCATACGCGAGGCGAGGATAATACCTGCCGCCGCAGACACCAGTCCCGAAAGTACGAAGATGATGATTTTAGTGCGCACAACAGGCACACCAGCCAGGCGGGCAGCTTCTTCGTTACCGCCTATCGCCAGCGTATTACGGCCAAAGGTGGTGCGGTTCAGCAGGAAACCAAAGACAATCAGGCAGGCAACCGTCAGCCAGATAGGCGCAGGCAGGCCTAACCAGTTGGCATAGCCGAGGGTAAAGAAGCTTTCATCTTCAATCCCTACCGCTTTACCGTCTGAAATGATATAGGCCAGGCCGCGCACGATTTGCATGGTGGCCAGCGTGGTGATCAGAGCGTTTATCTTCAGACGTGCAATAACAAAGCCGTTAATAAAGCCGCTGACGACGCCCAGCATCAATCCGGCAAAGACGCCAATCCATAAGCTTTCACTGAGGTTAATGACGACAGCCGTTGTCACACCTGCGCAAGCGATAACCGAGGCGACTGACAGATCAAAATCGCCAGAAGCCAGGCAGAAAAGCATGCCGCAGGCCACCATGCCAGACATGGAAATAGCCAGCCCCAGCCCTTTCATATTAATAAAGGTAGCGAAATTAGGTACAAAGAGCGCGCAGCCAAGGAACAGCACGGCGAATACCACCAGCATGCCGAACTGGTCCCAAATGCGCCCGAGTGTAAATGGCGACTTTGATGCGCCGGAAGAGGTTAAAGATGACATCGTATTCTCCTCGCTCAGGCCACAGCCTGGCTGACTTTTGGCATTGCGAGGCTAAGCGCTCGCTGTTCATCTGCCTGACCATGAAGCAGTTCCCCGGCGATTTCCCCTTCGCGCATCACAATGATGCGGTCGGCGACTCCGAGCACTTCTGGCAGGTCACTGGAAGCAAACAACACCGCGACACCACGGGCTGCCAGCGCATAAATTACGTTATAGATCTCATGTTTTGCCCCTACGTCGATTCCGCGTGTCGGCTCATCAAGCAAAATCACTTTCATCTCTTCCGAGAGCCAGCGGCCGAGAATGGCTTTCTGCTGATTTCCCCCCGAAAGGTTCATGATCAGCTGATCGGCACTGGGGGTTTTGATATTGAGGGCGTTAATATGGTGCTGAGCATTTTCCGTTTCCCAGCCGTCATTGATTAAGCAGCCAGCACGCAAGTACTTACGTCGCGCACTGATGTTGATGTTTTCACGCACCGAGTGAACAGGAATAATGCCATCGGCTTTCCTGTCTTCCGGGCAGAGCATCATGCCTGCGCTAATGGCGTGGGCGGGTTTTTGAATATTGACCGTTTGTCCGTCAATGAAAACCTGCCCTTCGGTGATACGCGTCCCGCCGAACAGACCTTTCATCAGCTCACTGCGACCGGCACCCACCAGACCAAAAAGACCGACGATTTCGCCGCTGCGTACTGTCAGGCTAATCGGTGTGCGGACACCCGGTGCTTTAACCTGTTCCAGACGCAGACGCTCTTCGCCATAATCACGAGGTTTCCAGCCGTAGATATCACCGAGATCCCTGCCTACCATCGCCTGCACCAAAGAATCATGATTGACCTGCTGCATGTCAGTGAAGGTGCGCACGTACCGCCCATCTTTAAAGACGGTAATCGCATCGCTCAGCGCAAAAATCTCCTCCATGCGATGCGAGACATACAGGATGACTCGCCCCTCTTTTCGCAGTTCCCGAATGACACGGAACAGGTTCTCGATTTCACGGGCGGAAAGGGAGCTGGTGGGCTCATCAAAGGCGATGATTTTGGCGTTTCGCGCCAGAGCCTTGGCGATTTCTACCATCTGCCATTGGCCGATGGAGAGGTACTTCAGCGGAGTTTGCGGGTCGATATCCAGACCCAGATGCTTAAGCTGCAGTCCGGCTTCATAATTCAGCAATGAGCGATTAACGAATCCGCTCTTATGTGGAAGTTGGCCGAGGTAGATGTTTTCCGCAACCGTCATTTCCGGCACCAGATGCAGCTCCTGGTAAATTATCGCCACACCCGCGTTGAGGGCCGCCGTTGTGTCGTTAAAACTGACATCCTGTCCTTTGATTGCCAGCGTACCGGTTGTCGGTGCGTAGTTCCCACTCAGCACTTTTAACAGGGTCGACTTACCGGCACCGTTTTCCCCCATCAGCGCGTGCACCTGCCCTGCATGGCAATCAAAACTAATATCGCTCAGGGCTTTAACGCCTGGGAATGTCTTCCCAATGCCGCGAAAGGAGAGATAGGGAGTAGAGTCTTGCATAACGTCTCCGTAAATCATTTCAGTGTACATCTGGCCCTCCACCGGATGATGGAGGGCACAATCATCTGAGCGTTATTTCGCGCCTAATCCTTTTTTCGCCAGCTCTTCTTTAAAGTTATCGCGGGTGATCAGCACCACATCGGTAACTGCTGTGAATTTAGGAGGTTCGACACCTTTGGTGACCCAGTTATAGAGCAGTTCACTGGTTTTATAGCCATGCACGTCCGGGCTTGGCAGCAGAGAGCCATAGAAGCCCGTTGCTTGCGCTTTAGACAGTTCGCTCACCGCATCCACACCGTTGATACCGATACCGATGACGTTAGGTGCTTTGAAGCCCTGACCTTCCGTTGCGCGAACACCACCCAACACGGTGCTGTCGTTCATACCGACCACCAGCCAATGTTTCACTTCAGGGTGCTGAACCAGCAGGGAGTTACCGGCGTCAAATGCGCCCGGGATGTCGTTAGATTTGGTCGGGACCTGATAAATCTGCTTTTCCGGGAAACCAGCTGCTTTAAGTGCATCCATCGAACCCGTTGTACGGCGACGTGCAGTATCGAGTTCGTTTGCTGTAATCGCCATCACTGCGGTTTCTTTGATATCCCAACCGCGTTTCTGCATCTCTTTGTAGAGTTCCTGACCCTGGCGAGCACCGATTTCGCTGGCCGCCATCATCACCAGCGGCACTGATGTCATTGGCTCACCCTTGGCGTTGACGAACTGGTCATCCACGGCGATGACTTTCATGTCATACCCTTTGGCCTTGGCAACAATCGCCGCGCCCAGTTTCGGGTCCGGGGTACAGATGACGAAACCTTTAGCACCGCTTGCAGCAAGACTGTCGATGGCATTCAGGGTTTTTTCGCCATCAGGAACGGCAATTTTTATGACTTCAAAGCCTAAATCTTTGCCGGCTTTATCCGCGAATTTCCATTCGGTCTGGAACCAGGGTTCTTCCGGTTGCTTAACCAAAAAGCCCAGTTTCATCGATTCAGCGATAGCGGATTGTGACATAACGGCAGCCAGACCAATGGCTGCCAACGCTTTAGTGAATTTGTGCATGGTTATCTCCAGCTTTGGCATTCTTTTATGTAGGGGAAAAGTACTACCGGTTCATTTAAAAGTTCATAAAACAAGGCATTAGAGTCCGCACGTCCCTGGACACCTGTGCTGGCAGTAGTTTTAGCGGGAAATTGATTCTCCATAGGAGAGCAATATCACACCGCAGAATTACAGTAATTACGTACATAAATTCAGCGGTTTTAGACATAAAAAACACGGTATTTGTCAGACAAATCAGGAGGGGTTTAGCAGATTAATCCATAGCATCAGCTATGTTATCCTTGTCCCCGAGTACAGGCGGCACTCGGGGTGAAATTACCAGGCGTAATAAATGTGATCAGCGTGGTCCCGGACCGGTGCATCATCACCTAAAAGACGGGCTGAAAGAGCGAAAGCAAAATCAAAAGCGTGGCCCAGTCCTTTACCACTGAGCAGATTGTCATCTTCTACCACGGGCGCATCAACGTACTCTCCCCCACTCACCCCTTCCCAGAGATCGCCGGAGCAGACATAACGGCGTCCATTAAGCAGGCCATTGCCGCCTAACACCCGGGCAGCAGCAGAGCAGATAGGACAGATCAGCCTGTTCTGGGAATCATGTGCCTTCACAAATGCCACGACATCCGCGCTGGCAGCAAGATTCATGCTGCCCTGCGGTCCACCGGGAAGAACCACAGCATCGTAAAGCTCACCGCTACGCTCCAGCAGAGTATGGTCAGCGACCATGGGAATGTTGTGGTAACTCACCACAGCGCGGGATTCCGCGCAGGCCAGCGTTTCAACCTCAATATTCAAGCGACGCAGTATATCAATGGTAATGATGGCTTCCGCTTCTTCGAAACCAGGCGCCAACAACACCGCCACTTTTTTCATGCTCAGGTTCCTCAATTTTTATGATGAAAGAGTATTTATATTTACTCAAAACACTGTTTCATAATTTAAAGTGGGTCACATAACTGCTCTTTAACATGCATTTTTCTTGTTACTCACCAGAAAATCCTGGATTACAGACAAGGAAATGCGCAGTTGTATCACCTGACTTTTCATAGCTGAAACGATAAATGCTTTAATTTATTTCATAATAAAAAAAGAATCATATTAATGTCACTGTGATGTAACGAAGGGTAAATTATTATCTTTAAGGATTCTCTTATTCACCTTTCCTCGTTATCCTAACCTCACACAGGCAGTGTACGGATTAATAAATACAAATTAATGCGCATAATTTAATGCTTATAAACCGCCCTACAGATAAGGATATAACGATGACGACTCTCTCCATGGCCCAAAAATTAAATGCACAAATGAATCTTGAATTCAGTGCATCACATCTTTATGTCTCGCTGAGTAACTGGTGTATGGAGCGCAACCTGTTCCGGCCCGCGCTCTACCTGCGTCGACAAGCGCAAAACTGTATTACGCATACGATGCGTGTTTTTGAGTACATGAAACAGACGGGTAACTATCCAATAATCAAGTCAGTGAGTATTTCACAAAAAAACATTCATTCTCTTGATGAATTATTAAAGCAGGTGCTTGCTAACCAATTATTACGCCGTTCTGAACTTGAGTACCTTGCCGAAGAAGCTCGTGTGGAGACAGATAACCCCACGCTTATTTTATTAGCAGATATTCATGCCGAGCAAAACGATATTCCCGATGAGATTATTGAGCAGATGGCTGAATATTTATCTGTACCTGTTTCTTAAACATGCTGAAGACATATTAATCATTTACTCTCCTGTTCACAGGATAAGGGTTAGTATTCTGTGAACGATTGCTTTACGTATTCATCAAGAAAATGTTAACAAAAAGTATATAACTTATTGCTTTTATTAAATTTACTCAAATTCGATCTGGCTCTCATTGAGTAGGATTACAAAATGTAATGATTTACCTGGTTTATCTATATCAACGACAAGGTGAGTCATGATTACCATCGAATTTATTATTATCATTCTCTGCTTATTACTGGGGACACGTTACGGCGGGATGGGGCTGGGTTTAATCAGTGGTATCGGCCTCTTTATATTGAGTTTTGTGTTTGGCCTCGAACCGGGCAAACCCCCTGTCGACGTGATGCTTACCATCCTTGCGGTCATCGGTTGTGCGGCAACGTTGCAAACCGCTGGCGGTCTCAATGTGATGATGCAGTTCGCGGAGCGTTTGCTGCGCCGCCACCCACAGCACATTACCTTGCTGGCACCTTTCACCACCTGGATGCTGACTTTTCTTTGTGGCACTGGGCATGTGGTTTACACCATGTTCCCTATCATTGCTGACATTGCACTGAAAAAGAATATCCGCCCGGAACGCCCTATGGCCGTGGCCTCTATCGCCTCGCAGATGGCCATCACGGCTTCACCGGTTTCCGTTGCCGTCGTCTCTCTGGTTTCTATCCTCGCAGCTCAGCACGGTATTGGTCACGCATGGAGTATTCTTGAAATTCTGGCAGTGTCTGTACCGGCCTCATTATTTGGCGTCGCCATTGCGGCGTTGTGGAGTTTGCGCCGCGGTAAAGATCTCGCTGACGATCCTGAATTTCAGGAAAAACTCAAAGATCCTAAGCAGCGTGAGTTTATTTACGGAGCCAGTGAAACCTTAATGAACCAGCGTTTTCCTAAAGAGGCGTACTGGTCAACATGGATCTTCTTCACTGGTATTCTGGTGGTGGTGCTTCTCGGTGCCTTGCCTGACCTGCGCCCTGCTTTTGAGGTGAAAGGCAAACTCACTGCACTGTCGATGAACCTCGTCATTCAGATGATGATGCTGATTGCCGGCGCCATCATGCTGATCGTGTGTAAGGTTAAAGCTTCCGCTATTTCGAGTGGTGCAGTGTTCAAAGCGGGTATGGTTGCCATTTTCTCAGTATTTGGTGTGGCGTGGATGAGCGATACCTTCTTTCAGGCACACCTGAATGAACTGAAAATGGCGCTGGAAGGCGTGGTGAAAAGCCATCCGTGGACCTATGCGATTGTGCTTTTCCTGGTTTCTAAACTGGTAAACAGCCAGGCCGCGGCTTTAACCGCCGTGGCGCCAATGGGCTTAATGCTCGGTGTGGAACCCAAAATGTTACTCGCTTTCTTCCCGGCTTCTTACGGCTACTTCGTCCTTCCAACCTACCCCAGCGATCTGGCTTGTATCGGTTTTGACCGCTCCGGCACAACCCGCATTGGCAAATTCATCATCAACCACAGCTTTATTCTGCCAGGGCTTATTGGAGTAAGTTGTGCGTGTGCAGCAAGTTACATGCTCGTATCAATCTTCTTCTAAAACAAGAAAAGCGGCGATAATCGCCGCTTTTCTGTATTGCCTGCGCACACATTGCAGGCATAAAAAAACCTGCCAACGCAGGTTTTTTTATTATCAGAACATAGCACCAGGGGGTACGTCTTTGAAGGTCTTGCAGTAAGTTTCAAAAATGCTTTTCAGGATTTTGCGCAATTTCATGGTTTGCTCCGGCGATTTGTTATGCAGGTGTTATCAGTTGATGTGCACATAATATGACCTCCATCACGAAACGCAAGTCTTTTGTGATAGAAATCACGTTTTAAAAATCGAAAAAGCCGGCTCTTTGTTAAAAAAACGTGTTAAATCTATGGGTTAGGAAGCTAAAATATTTTTGAAGTTATTAAACTATTTTTTGGGAAAACCGGGGGGATGGGACGAGGATTTAACATTTGAGGAAAGGGGCCAGCAAAAGCCAGCCCGTCTACACTATCAGGCGAGAATCTCACGCACGAAAGCTTCGATCTCTTTATTCTGGCAGTTCTCAAAGAAGCACTGCTGGAAGCGCGGGCCAGATACTGCTGTTTTCACCAGTTCAGGATCGATAGCACGCAGTGTATCCAGATAATTTTCTTTCACCACCGCCGCTTTAACCTGATTGAGGATCCCGGCATTACGTACCTGAGGTTCTTTACGCTCCGGCGGGTAGCCCTCACCTTTACGACCGGTAAATGCTTTCTCAAAGATAAAGCGCACGTTCAGTTCAGCCCCCCAGCCAAAACCTTTAGCAAACGGCAGCGAGAGTGCATTGCCGTTGTTGATCTGGGCAAACAGGAATGCATCCGCAGGATCGATACAGTAACCACAGATGACACCCGGGTGGATGTTCAGTGACATTAACGCCCCCTGGCCAGTACCGCACCCGGTCACGACAAAATCAACCGCTTTGGCATTCAGCAGAATGCTAGCCATAATACCTAAATGGATGTAAGTCAGATGATGGTCATTTTCATCACTCATCCCGACGTTGAAAACGGGAAAGTCTTTTTCACCGGCAACAGCTTTAAGCTCATTAAGAATGATGGCGTTTTTACCCGCCTGACTGTTTTCCATCATCAGTGCAATTTTCATGTTCATCTCCAGATTAATGCGTTCGATAGCAAAAGTTCGTCAACCTTACTATCAGACAAACACACTTTCAAATTTAATGAAAAAAGGTTTTAAAAAACCAAAGTATCTTCACAGTTTTACTCACAAGGGATATGCAGATAGAGGAAACGCTGCATGGAAAACTACCGCGTATCATCACTGAGAATGCTCACGTGAAAATAGCCTGCCGGATAATGCTCGCCGTAATCTCTCTATTTTGTCTTATCCTTGTGGTGCCTGGAAACGAATCAGCGATGGCGGCACCTTCAGGCAACGATTCTGGCGTAGAACCCGTGCCTGTCTGGCTTTATGATGCACAAAGCTTCGAATTCTGGCGTGATGACAAGGGCAACTATCAGGGGCTCTATCCTGCCCTCGTTACCCTTTTCAATGAGAAGTATGGCGACCATCTGCAGATCCAGCCGGTGGATGGCGAGACAATTAGCCAGCACTTTAAAGATAACCATTTCGGTATGTATGCCGGTGTCATCCGTACCGATGCACGGGCACGTACCCATGTTCTTTCTACAGGACTCTTTGATAACGAAGTAGTCGCTGCCAGTCTGAATCAACGCATTTTTAAACCTGAAGATTTTGCCACCGCCCGCGTTCTGTTTCGCGCCAATGATGCCACATTGGATCGTGTTAAACAGAGCTATCCAGACCTCATATTTCGCCAGGTACGTATGGTGACCAGCAGTGAAGAGGCTTTCCAGTTACTGAGTGAGGATCAGGCGGATTTCTATATCAATGACGCGAGTGAAATGGAAAACACGACCCGTTATTATCAACTCTCGCGCCCGTTTCCCGCACTACGCATTGCCAGTGTGTTTGGTTTTAGCCCTGAACTCACCGCCCTTCGCGATCGGATGAATACCTTTATTAACGATAGCCGGCGCAGTGGCAAGTTGCAGGAACTGCTGAGGGAGAGTAACCGTCAATATTTACTGAGTCGAGTGACAATGAGCGCTGAAGAGCGCGCCTGGTTACAGACAAACCGCCTGACGCTGTGGCTCCCGAAAAATGAAAATTTTGCCCCCTTAATCTGGCACGATCGGCTTGGTTATCACGGCTCAGCAATAGATATGATTAATGACATTCGCGACCTGCTGCACATTGATGTTGATGTGCATTATGTTGACAACTATTTCTACGAACTACGGAATCAGAACTGGCCCATAAAACTGATTGAGCTGGTAAATACCCGCGATCCCGCCCCCCCTCAGGGAATGATTGGCCCCACTGTTGCGTGGCACAACGTTTATTACAATCGTATCGAGCAACCGTTCTTGTGGGATGAGGAGCAAATTCGCCACCAACGCATCGGCGTTATAAAAGGCAGTTTCTCGCAGTTTTATCTTGAGCAGCGTTATGCAAGTGATATTACGCTGGTGCCCTATGCAAACGTGGACGGACTTATTTCAGGTCTTGAAAACGATAAGATTGATTACTTACTTGCCGATCTCAGCACGATGGAAATCGCTTTACGAGGCAATGAACTGTTCCGTGGTGTATTGAAAGTGGCGGGCATTACCCGCTCAGAATTCCGCATTGGCCCACGTGTTGATATGGATCACCCATTGCATAGTCTGCTCACCAAACTGCACCGTCTCTCCAGTTACCGTACACAACTGGAGCGAAACGATCCCCCTTCAACATTTCCGCAATTAACCCGTAATACACTCAAAATCATCAGCGTGTTGTTGCTCATTACGGTTATTTTTAGCCTTTGTTTACTGTTCATGATGTGGCGGCATATGAAACAAAACCGCGTGGTCAACCACAATATCGTTCAGGCTCTGGAAAAAGTGAGCCGGGCCCACGACGATGAGACGGGCAGCCATATTCAGCGGGTGGCAAAATATTGCGGTTTTCTGGCAAAAGAATTACGTCTTTCCCGGCAAACGGTCAGAGATATTGAAAATTTTGCTTCACTGCATGATGTCGGAAAAATTGCCGTACCTGATCGAATATTACGTAAACAAGGCTCTCTCACCCCCGAAGAATTTGATGAAATGAAACTGCACACTCTGAAAGGCTGGCGTATCGTTCAGGGGCTATCGCTGGGGCCAGTCGCAGAGAACATGATCCATTTTCACCATGAAAAATGGGATGGAAGCGGCTACCCGGAAGGGCTTCGTGGCGAACAAATTCCGCTGGAAGCCCGTATTCTTGCACTGGCTGATGTATATGATGCCTTGCGCCAGAAACGGATTTATAAACCAAGCTACAGCCATCTCCAGGCATCTCAGGTCATCGCAGAAGGCGCAGGGACACATTTCGATCCACTGCTGGTCGCGCTGTTTCGCCAGCATCATGAAAAATTTGCCCTCATTTATGACAACCTGGCGGACTGAGTCTTATCTCGTTGTGCATAAAAAGGCCTGTTACGCTGGCTATTCCATCGATTGCGCGAGCATAGCGCGTGTAAGATGCGACGATGCCCATAAAAAACAGAGCGATTTCATGAACAAAATAGTTGTTGCCGCCGCATTGTTGCTGCTCGCCGGGTGCACCATAACCAAAGAACCCCAAGTCAGCAGCGTCGATACTACCAGTGGTATTGTGCGTCTCAGTTTTAACGAGGCCATGCTGCAGTCGGCACGTTATGACAGCTACACCACACAGGGCACCGCTAATAAACAGTGTCAACAAATGGGCTATGCCACTGCCGTGGCTTATGGTCAGCCGATCTCCACCTGCAGCGTAATTAGTGGTTCAGTCTGTATGAATACCAAGGTGACGATTCAGTATCAGTGCCGAGGGATTGCTTTCAACCAAACGTCTGCCACCGCTACCCGCGCCTGGTAACTTCCTGGGCCAGCGTTAATTCGCTGGCATTAATTACACCTGAATTAATTAAAGAATAATTATCATTTGCAGCGACACTAATAATGCAATGCGTGTTATTCCCATTCTCATTGTTAATAAATGATTTTTTATTTTACCTTTTGCAAATAATTAAATAACAAATTATAGTGGCGACTCTTTACTCTCTTTTATTATTTTCTGGAGCTGCACCATGTTAAAAGCTGAAATGATTGAAAAACTAAATGAGCAGATGAATCTGGAACTTTTCTCCTCACTGCTTTATCAACAAATGAGTGCCTGGTGCAGCTTTAACAGTTTTGAAGGTGCTGCGGCATTTCTGCGCCGCCACGCGCAAGAAGAGATGACGCACATGCAGCGCCTGTTTGATTACCTGACCGACACAGGTAGCCTGCCCCGTATCAGCACGATCAAGATGCCTGAGGCTGAATATGGTTCGCTGGATGAGTTGTTCCGTGCGACTTACGAACATGAGCAGTTAATCACGCAGAAAATTAATGAACTCGCCCATGTTGCGATGACCTCTCAGGATTATCCAACCTTCAATTTCCTTCAGTGGTATGTTGCTGAGCAGCATGAAGAAGAGAAACTCTTCAAATCTGTCATTGATAAACTGACGCTGGCAGGTAAAAGCGGTGAAGGTCTTTATTTCATCGATAAAGAACTTTCAACGCTCGACACCGCAAATTAATAACGAGTGCGGTAATGAATCTTCATTACCGCATTATTTCAGTGATTGCAGATTTTACTTTCGTGAGTAGAAAAACCCTCTTCGGCAGGAATAAATTTCCCGCGGGCTGCCAGAAATGCCACCAGTTCAGTAGCTGACATCTCAGACGCCGAGCACGTATGAAAACGTGCCTCTCCACCAAAACGTGTATGGATAGCTTCCACCAGACTCTTCTCAGAATACTGTTCAGCTGACTCCAGCATCATGTTAAGTACTTCGTGACCGTGAATTGACGCCATAACCCCTCCATTAAAAGATGTATAGTAGATGCAATATTGTGAAGGGTTTTTGCGCTACGACAGGTTTACATGCATCCGGCACAACTCGTACACCGCCAGTCCTGATTATTTACGGCCCGATAGAAGTAGCGATAATTATCACTTTCCAGTGGGATGTGGTGATCAAAAAAGAGATCAGTCAGCCAGTCAACGTTATCAATGATCCATTCATCTTCCTGCAAGCCCTGGGCAAAGGTTTCATCATCAGGATCAATAATGGAGTAGATTGCCCAGGTCCCCATGTCTTTTTCACGTCGGGATTCCGGCAACAAGACAGGGTGTTCCTGCCAGGTTAAAATCCAGTTCCCGTGACAGAGTAAATTCCCGCCACGCGTCCATTTCGCGGTAAATGGATTCCCCCCAGCCATCTCAACCTCTTTTTAATCTTTATCAATATTTTTTAAGGTAAGTTCGATTCTCTCGCAAACATAGAGCCTTATGAACCAGGCAAAATGCCTGAATATTATGAGCAAATGACTAGTCGAGAGGCAGAACCGCCTTATCGCAACGTTTTCTTTACACCTTCTGTAAGGGTGGTTTGACGAATGTGCTCTTTTCACATACTCTGCGCCGCATATTCGTAGGCTCTGACGGTTTAGTTGTAGAGGAAATAGTGAAAAATCGAACACTTGGTAGTGTTTTTATCGTTGCAGGAACCACCATTGGCGCGGGTATGTTGGCTATGCCGCTGGCCGCTGCTGGAGTAGGGTTTGGTGTAACGCTGGTTTTACTGTTTTTGCTGTGGGCTGTAATGTGTTACACCGCGCTGTTGTTGCTCGAAGTCTATCAGCACGTTCCAGCTGACACGGGGCTAGGCTCAGTCGCACGCCGCTATCTGGGCCGTTATGGTCAGTGGGTAACGGGTTTCAGCATGATGTTCTTGATGTATGCCCTGACAGCAGCCTATATGAGTGGCGCAGGTGAATTGCTGGCTTCCAGCATCAGCGACTGGACCGGTATCTCTGTTTCACCGGTCTCAGGTGTGCTGCTCTTTACGCTGATCGCAGGGGGCGTCGTTTGTATTGGTACGTCTCTGGTGGATCTGTTTAACCGCTTTCTGTTCAGCGCCAAGATTATTTTTCTGCTGATCATGCTGGTCTTACTGGTCCCACATATTCATCAGGTGAACTTGCTGACGTTGCCACTTGAGAAAGGTCTTGCCCTGTCAGCTATCCCGGTTATTTTCACTTCATTTGGCTTCCACGGCAGCGTGCCGAGTATTGTGAGCTACATGGACGGCAATATTCGTAAGCTGCGCTGGGTCTTCATTACCGGCAGTGCCATTCCGCTTATTGCCTATATTTTCTGGCAACTGGCAACACTGGGCAGTATCGAGTCTTCGACATTTGCCGGATTGCTGGCGAACCATGCTGGCTTAAACGGTCTGTTGCAGGCGCTACGCGAAGTCGTTGCATCCCCGCATGTTGAACTGGCTGTGCATCTCTTTGCAGACCTGGCTCTGGCGACCTCGTTCCTCGGCGTTGCACTCGGATTGTTCGATTATCTGGCGGATCTTTTCCAGCGGCGCAATACCGCTTTCGGCCGCGCGCAAACAGGGATCATCACATTCCTGCCGCCGCTGGCTTTCGCGCTATTTTACCCACGTGGTTTTGTGATGGCTCTGGGCTACGCCGCCGTCGCACTGGCCGTGCTGGCGCTGCTGTTACCTGCATTACTGGCGTGGAAAAGCCGTGAGGCGCATCCGAATGCCCCCTATCGTGTCGCAGGCGGTAAGCTTACGCTTATCGTTATAGTTGCCTGCGGTATCGGCATCATCGCGGTGCAATTCGCCATCGTCGCCAGGTTACTCCCGGAAGTCGGATAAAAAAAGGGGCTCACTTCTGAGCCCTTTTTTTTGTGTATCTTAGTGCAAACAACAGCTTTTAAACTTCCTACCGCTGCCGCACGGGCAAGGATCGTTACGCCCGACTTTCACGCCGTTCACGATCGGTTGCTGCACCTCAGGTTGCTGAGGGTTAGCCGACCAGTAGTCATAAAGACGCAGTGCCGCAGGACGAATGGCATCGACACTTTTGTTGTATTCCTCTTCGTCCATTTCATCCAGACGCGCGAAATTCTCTTCGGTGCCGTGCAGCGAAATGGTTTCCAGATCGGCTTTTAACGCTTCCGGCAATGCCGACCAGTCGGTCAGCCCCACACCACGCATGTAGCCAAAGCACCACTCTTCCACCACTGTGAAATGTCTGCCTTCCACTTCATTCTCACCAAACACCGGCTCAAATTGATCCGGATAGCTACTCAATCGCTCAGCGATATCGTTCATGTGCTTGAAACAGAGGTTGATGAAACGATCCATTTCACGATCGTTTTTCCAGCGCGGAATGTTTTTCTGTCCGCCCCAGATAGCAACCAACCAGTTGTCAGGTTCAACAACGACAGGACCAGACAACACTGCAGTGAGCAGACCATCCAGCTCGGCGACATCGACAATAGATTCATCGTCATGTGCATAAGTCATCAGGGTCTCTTCAAGCCACTGTAGTTCGTTTTCGTTTAATGGGCCTTCGCTCATATGAGGTGCTCCTGGGCACGAGAGGAAATAACGGGAAATAATGGAAGGGTAACACAGATATTTCAAACACAAAAAAACCACCCGGAGGTGGTTTCACGACACTGCTTATTGCTTTGATTATTCTTGTCTTTCCCATGGTACCCGGAGCGAGACTTGAACTCGCACAGCGCGAACGCCGAGGGATTTTAAATCCCTTGTGTCTACCGATTCCACCATCCGGGCTCGGGAAGAAATTGGAGGCGCGTTCCGGAGTCGAACCGGACTAGACGGATTTGCAATCCGCTACATAACCGCTTTGCTAACGCGCCAGATTCTTCAGGCTTTACAGCCCAACACCCGCAAATTTGCCGATGTTTTTAAACTGGAGCGGGAAACGAGACTCGAACTCGCGACCCCGACCTTGGCAAGGTCGTGCTCTACCAACTGAGCTATTCCCGCAATATCAAGTTTTGTTGCAATCACTTGATTTTGTTATCTTCTGGAAGCCTGCGCTGCCGTCTGATGCGATGCATTCTACTTACCTGGCGCACTGAGTCAACGTTATTTTTCAAAACCAGGATCGTTTGCTGAAAATTAACGCGATACGATCACTGATCGAGCAAATCGCCCCGTGCCGCGTTCAAATATTGCAGCATCGACCACAGTGTCAGTACCGCTGCGATAAGAAACAGGCCAATTCCGGCCCACTCAACCCACTCGTTCGGACGCCATAGCATCCACGTCAATGCTGCCATCTGCGCGGTTGTTTTCACTTTGCCTACCCAGGAAACGGCCACACTGTTGCGCTTACCAAGTTCGGCCATCCATTCGCGCAACGCAGAGATAATGATCTCACGGGCGATCATGGTTGCGGCAGGCAGCGTTACCCACCAGCTGTGGTAATGCTCCGCCACCATCACCATGGCGATAGCCACCAGCACCTTGTCGGCCACCGGATCCAGAAACGCACCAAAGCGCGTGCTCTGATTCCAGCGGCGAGCCAGGAAACCGTCAAACCAGTCCGTTACCGCAGCAACCAAAAAAATCAATGCTGATGCGAAAGGGGCCCACGGAAAAGGCAGATAAAACGCCAGCACAAAGAACGGAATCAGGATGACGCGGAACAGGGTGAGCAATGTCGGAATATTAAATTGCATAGTGACGGTAACTGTCTGTTGTCAGTAAATTTTGACCCTATGTTGCTACAGAGCCCTTAATGTTTCAACGAGTAGTAGATCTTTTCTGCCAGGCCTTGCGAGATGCCCGGCACTTTTGCAATTTCTTCGACACTGGCATTTACCAGGCCTTGCAGACCACCCATATACTTCAACAGCATCTGGCGGCGCTTCGGACCAACGCCTTCGATCGTTTCCAGGCTGCTGGTATTTTTCACTTTTGCCCTTTTTTTGCGATGACCACTGATTGCATGATCGTGCGATTCATCACGGATGTGCTGGATAACATGCAACGCAGGTGAATCCGGCGGCAGACTGAAGCCTTCGCCTTCTGGTTCGAAGAAGAGCGTTTCAAGCCCGGCCTTACGGTCCACACCTTTGGCCACGCCCAGTAGTAGCGGATGGTTTTTATCCCAGGGGACATCCAGTTCAGCAAAGACCGCTTTCGCCTGCCCCAGTTGTCCTTTACCCCCGTCGATGAGGATCACGTCAGGGATCTTGCTTTCCTCAATGGCTTTACCATAACGGCGACGTAACACCTGGTTCATAGCGGCGTAATCATCACCAGGCGTGATGCCAGTGATGTTGTAACGACGATACTCAGCACGCAGCGGCCCGTTCGCATCAAATACCACGCAGGACGCTACCGTTTGCTCGCCCATGGTATGGCTGATATCAAAACACTCCATACGCCTGACTTCCGGCATTTTCAGCAGCGTCGCTAGTGCAGTAAGTCGCTGACTGACCGTCGATTGCTGTGCCAGTTTGGTGCTAAGTGCAATGGCCGCATTGGTACGCGCCAGTTTCAGATAGCGAGCGCGATCGCCACGAGGCTTCGTCTGTACATTCACCTTACGCCCTGCAATTTCTGAAAGTGAATCAGCCAGCAGCGTTTTGTCGCTGAGCGTAAAGTCCAGCAGGATCTCACCCGGCAGTGTACGCATCTGACTTCCCTGCAGGTAAAACTGCCCGACGAAGGTTTCGACGACTTCACCCAACTCCGTACCGCCAGGGACTTTCGGGAAATAGCTGCGACTCCCCAGTACTTTGCCCTGACGAATAAAGAGGACATGGACGCACGCCATACCGGCATCGAAGGACACACCAATCACATCCAGATCATCGCCGGTATTAGAGACGAACTGTTTTTCAGTCACCCGGCGGACAGCCTGGATCTGATCGCGAATACGTGCAGCCTCTTCGAATTCCAGCGACTGGCTGGCCTTCTCCATGCGTGCAATAAGTTGAGTCAGAACCTGGTCATCTTTACCGGCGAGAAATAAACGAACATAGTCGACCTGTTGTTCGTACTCTTCTTCGCTCACCAGACCCGCAACGCAAGGCCCCAGACAGCGGCCAATCTGGTACTGCAGGCACGGGCGTGAGCGGTTACGGTAGACGCTATTTTCACACTGACGCACCGGGAAGATTTTTTGCAATAGCGCCAGGGTTTCACGCACAGCGTAGCCGTTAGGAAACGGGCCGAAATACTCACCTTTCGCGTGTTTTGCCCCACGGTGCATAGCCAGACGGGGATGCGTGTCAGCGCTCAGGAAGATAAAAGGATAAGACTTATCATCACGCAGCAAAACGTTGTAGCGTGGCTGATAAAGCTTGATGTAGTTATGTTCGAGCAGCAGTGCTTCTGTCTCAGTATGGGTGACCGTGACATCAATTTGCTGGATTTGGGCCACCAGGGCTTCTGTTTTTCGCGATGCAAGATTGCTACGAAAATAGCTGGAGAGGCGCTTCTTGAGATCTTTAGCTTTGCCTACATAGATAACAGTACCACCGGCGTCGTACATTCGATAAACGCCGGGGTTGCTGGTTACGGTCTTGAGGAAGGCTTTGGAATCGAAAACTTCATTCACTGACTTGCTAACGTCTCCGCATTGCACAGGCCGTGGCGAATTGCCAGGTGCGTCAGTTCAACATCACCGTGAATGTTCAATTTACTGAACATGCGATAACGATAACTGTTCACCGTTTTAGGGCTGAGATTCAGTTGTTCAGAGATCTCATTGACCTTCTGACCTTTTGTGATCATCAGCATAATCTGCAATTCGCGTTCAGACAAACTTTCAAACGGCGACTCGGCTTCCGGCTCAATCTGGCTCAGTGCCATCTGCTGCGCGATGTCAGAAGCGATGTAACGTTGGCCTGCATGTACTGAACGAATGGCATTCACTACCTCTTGCGGGGCGGCTCCTTTGCTCAAATAACCCGCAGCACCAGCTTGCATCACTTTCGTTGGAAGAGGATTTTCGGTATGAATCGTCAGCATGATGATTTTTGTATCGACGTTTAATCGCACGATTTTACGCGTTGCTTCAAGGCCACCGATGCCGGGCATGTTCATATCCATCAATATGACATCGACGGAATTGTTTCGGCACCATTTAACGGCATCCTCGCCGCAACAAACTTCGCCAGAAACTTTTATACCCTTAATATCTTCGAGAATGCGTCGTATCCCTGCGCGCACCAGTTCGTGGTCATCAACAAGAAGTACGTTGATCAAAGGAATATCTCCAGAAAAGGGATGACGCTACTGCAAACTAATTCTCACATATTAACGGTTTTTATCATCGTAATGAAAGTTAAATAGTGCCGTGCTTTGAATTTAACTCTCGTTTTTGGAAATTAACCTGTACAAAGTGTGGAAACTTCCACATGTCACATCAGTTCTCATGCCCTGTTTCAAAAATCAGGTTACAGAAAGTTACCTGAAAGTCAGATGTTATCCTGGGAAAAAATTAAAATGAAAGTTGTAACAATAATTAACCGACGCGATACCTCAATTAAACATATATTTTTAGAGCAATATTAAAAAACGAATAACGACAATATGTTTAATTTAATAAACGCGAGGCTAGCGATCAAAAAATAACCGCTGCTGATTTTCCGGGAACCTGTGGTATACTCCGCCGCTTTGACATGCATGGTCATGCGAAGATACTGTAACTTAACGAGGTAATTAAATGAGCACCCCAGATTTCTCCACCGCTGAAAATAACCAGGAACTGGCTCAGGAAGTCTCTTGCCTGAAAGCAATGGTCACGCTGATGTTGCAGGCGATGGGGCAGGCTGACGCGGGCCGGGTGATCCTTAAAATGGAGAAGCAAATCGCAGGACTGGAAGATCAATCTCAGGCCGCGGTGTTCTCTAACACTGTTAAGCAGATTAAGCAGGCATACCGCCAGTAAGCGAATCCGGCTGGTGGCTTTGGTAAGCTGGCAGCCGGTTTGTGTCTGGCACGCAGAACGTTGGTAAACCTCAAATAATGCCCGTTGCGGCCGCGTAGCAAGCGATTTGCGTTTTATTCGGCGCGTTAAATTTTTTCTGCATATTCTTTTGATGGAAATTTACGGTATTCTCAGAAATAGATAAGATTATCGCGATTTCTGCTGAAGTTTTCCCTTCCGCCGTCCATCTCAGAATCTCTTTTTCTCGCTTACTGAATTTCATTTCCGGTGCGGCAACCATATCATCCCCCAGCCGAACCAACGCGAGAAGACTCAATTGCACCAGCAATTGCAAACGCAGTTCAAGGTCGTCACCTTCACGCACTTTGCCCAACAGGCTGGTCCGCGATACGGATAAAAATCCCAGCGCGTGATTCGGCAACATCAGACATTGTGTTACCCCTTTTCGCAACCCATGATCCCTGGCAGCATCCCACAACACTGGGGCCTCATGGAATAATTTATCATTCCACGGCAAATGCCCATGCAGGAAATTTTCCGCTTTCAACACCGGATCGATGGCAAAATAATTTTCGGCCTGATAATGCGACATCCAGACGTCAGGATAAGACGACTGAACATTGATTTTAGGACGAGTAAAAGGGACCGGATGGCGGACACACAGTGAAAAATAGTCATATTCCAGCTCCTGCGTTTGGCGCTTCAGCTCGGAATATACATTGTCCGTACTTGTCATCTCCTGAAAACGTAACAGCATCTCCCTGCGCCACGCAAAAAAGTCATTCTCCCACATCTGACCGATATCACCTCTGACAATAATAATCATTATTATGAATACATTAAATTAACACATAAAACTTTTTTATATGTATAAAATATCGTTACAGCGGAAAATAATCTGGCGGTTTCGTAAGGCAATTACGTGAAAAGAAGCAATGTTTCCGGCGATTGCTTTTTGCAGCAGACCGTCTCGAATGAAATATCCTTAATAGAAGTGCTTGTAATAAATTAGCAGAAATAAATTTTACTTAAGCGTCTCTTATTTCCGGGCGCTGAGCAGCAATGTTCAGAACCCGGAAATCCTTACTGCATCAGAAATTTTTCGAGGAACTGCTGCGTGCGCGGTTGCTGCGGGTTGGCAAAAAGCGATTTCGCCGGACCCTGTTCTACAATACGCCCTTGATCCATGAATATAGCCCGGTCAGCAACATCGCGGGCAAAACTCATTTCGTGAGTCACAATGACCATCGTGCGTTTTTCCTGAGCCAACTGGCGAATGGTGTTCAACACCTCGCCCACTAGCTCAGGGTCCAGTGCAGAGGTTGGCTCATCAAACAGAATCACATCAGGCCGCATCGCCAGGGCACGCGCAATTGCAACGCGCTGCTGTTGGCCTCCGGATAAACGTCGTGGATAGCTGGTCTCTTTACCGCTCAACCCCACTTTTGCCAGCAGCTCACGCGCACGCGTTGAGGCATCTTCTTTCCCTTCTCCTTTCACAATCACCGGTCCTTCAATGATATTTTCCAGCACCGTTCGGTGCGGGAATAAGTTGAAGTTCTGGAAGACGAAGCCGACATGCTGACGAAGTTGGCGGATCTGCCCTTTTTGCTGGCTCAGCGTCCGAGCCGTATCGATGGTGATATTCCCCACCCGAATGGTGCCATTTTCCGGCTGCTCCAGTAGATTTATGCTGCGAAGAAGCGTCGTTTTGCCGGAACCGCTCGGGCCGATAATGGCCACCACTTCGCCCTCTTCCACTTCAAGATCGATGCCGTGCAGCACGGTCTGTCCATGAAACTTCTTCACCAGATTCTTAACTTCAATGGCACTCATTTCGGATCGCGCTCCTGACGGTTAAGCTGATTTTCAAAGTAGTTCTGCAACGCAGACAACACCGTCGCCATCACCCAGTAAATCAGGGAAGCCGCCAGATACATGGTAAACACTTCCAGCGTTCGGGACGTAATGAGCTGCGCCTGGCGGAACAGCTCCGGCACCTGAATGGTGGCCGCCAGAGAGGTGTCTTTTACCAGACTAATGAAGCTGTTACTCAGCGGCGGTAACGCAACGCGGGCAGCCTGAGGCAAAATGGCACGACGCAAGGTTTGCCACGGCGTCATTCCAATACTCGCTGCCGCTTCCCACTGCCCTTTATCAATGGACGAAATCGCCGCACGTAGCGTTTCAGAAGTATAGGCCGCAGTATTAAGAGACAGACCAATCATCGCCGCCGGAATCGGGTCCAGTTCAATGCCAAACTGCGGCAAGCCGTAGTAGATCATGAACAATTGAGCGATAAGTGGTGTGCCGCGAAAGATTGAAATATAAACGCGTGCCAGCCAACGGACGGGCCAGACCGGCGACATGCGCATCAACGCCAGCACAAAACCCAGCAGCAGGCCAAAAATCATGCCGCCGATACTGAGCTGCAGCGTAAATACTGCACCTTTAAGCAAATACGGTGCTGAATCTAAAATCAGCTGTAAGCTTTCTTGCATTCTGGTTATCAAACCTTGTTATTAAACATGAGGATGATAGGCAAAAAGCGCCGGCGCGCCACCTGTGTGCACAAACAGGATCGGCCCTTCATCTTTAAACCGTTTCTGACTAATACCGTCGATAAGCCCGGCCATGGCTTTACCGGTATAGACCGGATCGAGCAAGATGCCTTCGAGACGAGCCAGAAGTTTAACCGCGTCTGTACCTTCACTGTTCGGTGTGCCATAGCCCGGTGCGAAGTAATCGTCCCATAAAAGGATATCGGCCTTCGCCTCGACCTCGAGTGACTGAGCAATCGCCTGTTGTAAAGTCACCACTTTCGGTTTCTGATCGGCAACGCTGCGTGAAACCGTCACACCAATCAATTCAACATCCGGCAAAAGCTGTTCAAGTCCGACAGCGAGACCTGCGTGTGTCCCCGCGCTCCCCGACGCCACCACCACGGAAGAAAGCTCGACAGCCCCTTCGCATTGTTGCGCGATTTCCAGGGCGCTTTCGACATACCCCAGCGCCCCCAGAGCATTCGAGCCACCCACTGGAATGACATACGGACGATAGCCCTGCGCTTCAATGCGCATCGCCAGCTCATCCAACTGACGTGTGGGATCGGTCAGCGCATCACACATCTCAATCTGGGTGTTGAATAGATCCAGTAACAGACGATTGCCATTAGTCAGATAGTTTTCCGCCGTCGTGCCAATCGGGTTTTCCAGCAGCGCTACGCAGTTCAGCCCCAGTTTGGCCGCCACTGCTGCCGTCTGGCGCACATGGTTGGACTGAATAGCACCCGCCGTAACAAGTGTATCGGCCCCCTCACGCAGCGCATCGGCGGCAAGAAACTCCAGTTTGCGCAGCTTGTTGCCCCCCATCGCCATCGGCGTGACATCATCACGCTTGATAAAAATATCGCGCCCCAGGTAGTCAGAGAAACGCGGAAGATACTCAAGCGGAGTGGGAGCGCCAATTAACTCCAGTCGCGGGAAACGGGTCAGGTTGTGCAAGGACATGGGTCCTCCTGTTGCGGGATATGTTTTCTTTTTATTATGCACGTATACAGCAGGTAAATAAAAAAGGCGCTAAATTAAGCGCCTTTTTCATGCCAGGACGATTATTTCGTCACATCGGCACCGAACCATTTCTCAGACAATGCTTTCATGGTGCCATCTTTTTGCATATCAGCAATCGCTGCATCAATGGCTTTCAGGAGGTCATCATTGCCTTTACGCAACGCAACGCCAGCTTCCTGACGCGAGAAGGCATCACCGGCAACGGCCAGGGTGTCTTTGGTTTTCTTGACCAGATCCAGCGCCGCGAGGCGGTCAACCAGGATAGCGTCGATTCGACCGACGCGCAGATCCTGATACTTCGTCGGGTCATCATCATAGGTACGGATATCCACACCCTGCACATTCTGGCGCAACCACTCTTCGTAGTTGGTTCCCAAACCGACGCCAACTTTTTTACCTTTCAAATCCGCAGAGGATTTGATGCCGCTTTCATTGCCTTTTTTCACCAGCGCCTGGATACCGGAGACAGTATACGGCGTGGAGAAGTCATATTTTTTCTTACGCTCTTCAGAAATGGTGACCTGGTTAATCACCACGTCGATGCGTTTGGAGTCCAGCGACGCCAGCATGCCATCCCATTTCGTCGGTTTCAGATCCGCTTTCACGCCAAGGTGTTTTGCCAGCGCATCCGCAAATTCAACTTCAAACCCGGTCAGTTTTCCGTCATCGCCCTGGAAGCTGAACGGCGGATAAGTGCCTTCGAGCCCGACCAGCAGCGAGCCACGCTCTTTCACTTTCGCCAGCAGATTTTCCGCTGCAAAGGTTTTGACGCTCATACCAGCGACCAGCGCAACCGCCATCGCTCCCATCAGAGCCTGACGGCCCAGAAGTGCAAGTTTCATAGTTACCCCAAATGATAAATTTTGATCATAGGGTAAGGTGCTTGTCATAAAGTACAAGCACCCTTCCGTTACATATTATTCTTTTTTAATATATATCAGATCTTGCACCGACCGCGATTTTTTGCACCACATTAAAGTGTGATTGTGCTTTGAACTGCGCGTACTTACGCAGCGCGATGCGGTAGTTATTGGTACTGGTGGCGGGTAACCAGGGTTCCAGATTCTCATCCGGGAACCCTTCATCAAGCAGGTCGCGAGAAATATTGAGATCGGTCAGATGATTACCCAGCCGACGCAGGCGTACAACGTACTCACGCACCGTGCCGTGGCTCATCTCTGTTTGATCAAAGAGGAATTGTTTAAATCCGATGATGTCGAAAAAGTCGCTCTGCTCTTTACAGTGCAGATCGCCACAAAAACGGCAAAGTGCGACCCACTCTTTTTGCTCTTGCTGCCAGGCGGCTTCATCCAGAAGAATATCCAGGCGGGAGATGGCAATTTTGTTCACAATCTCACCCCGGCGCACCAGCGTGATGCGGTCGAGGAGCTTGTGACAATGAGCGCAATGCGTTTGGCTGTGTTTAAAGTCTTTAAGGTAGCGGCTTAGAGGCCGTCTTTTAGGTTGCTGCACCGTCATGATAACTCCTGGTTGTCAATGCGTTATGCGGCATCTACCAGGGTTTACAGACAACCAACCCTATAACTTACCCAGCTTGGTACGTAAGCGCTTGATGGCCTGGCTATGGAGCTGACTTACCCGAGATTCGCCCACTTCCAGAACCGCACCAATCTCTTTGAGATTAAGTTCTTCCTGATAGTAAAGCGTCAGAACCAGTTGTTCGCGTTCCGGTAAGGACTCAATCGCTTCCATTACACGGTGACGCAAATTACTTTCCAGTAACTGATATAACGGGTTTTCCTGTTTATGATCGTCAGTCACAACTTCGATACTGTCGCCATGCTCTTCCCGCCATTCGTCATAGGAGAAAAGCTGACTGTTGTTCGTATCGAGCAGCATCTGACGATATTCTTCAACAGGGATACCAAGACGTTGCGCCACTTCAGTTTCGGTTGCGTTACGTCCCAGCTCTTGTTCAAGTTGCCCCATCGCTTGTGCCACTTCGCGGGCATTACGCCGGACGCTGCGCGGCACCCAATCGCGGCTGCGCAATTCATCCAACATCGCCCCACGAATACGCTGCACTGCGTAAGTGGTAAATGCCGTTCCTTGCAGAGCGTCGTATCGGTCAACTGCATTCAGTAACCCGATCCCGCCCGCCTGTAGCAGATCGTCCAGTTCCACACTCGCCGGCAGACGCACCTGCAGGCGCAATGCTTCGTGACGCACCAGCGGAACATAACGCTGCCACAGCGAGTGTTTATCCATTACACCTTCAGCGGTATACAGTGAATTCACGATAAACAGCCCTGCGTTAGTTTGAGTTATCGGCATGATTATCCGATTCTGTAGGGGTTTTAATCGGATGAATAGTGGGTGAAATGGGGGGTTATTTACACGGATAAAAGAAATGTATGTGTTAAAAGCGTTTTCCGGAGAAAATTTCTCACATTAAAAAGCTAATTAGATAGCATTGTACGTCTTATTGCTGATTTATAAACCAAAAAGATAAGTGCAGCATCACACTGAACATCAGAATGGAATACTTAGCAGGCTGAAACTATGCAATTAACAAACACTTAACTGCGCCTTTCATCTATCTGTTAATTAACGGCCCAAAATGACGGTTATTCGCAGTCTGGAAATTTGTCGCCATCCTTTACATTAACGCATATGTGATAGAACCCCCTTTTTCGCTTGTAAAGTAACAACGCAATTTAGCTGCCACTTGTTTGCAGCGCCGGGCGTCAGAGGTGTAGTGAATAGAGGATAGGATGAAACTGGCAATTTACGGTGCAGGTGGTCTCGGTAGAGAAGTTCTGGAACTCGCCCTGCAAATAAATGGGATCCACTCTCGCTGGGATGGTTTCTGTTTTATTGATGACATCAACCCATCGCGCCAGATTAAATCACTGGATGTTCTCCCTTTTTCCGCTATCACCCCCCAGGCTTACGAGATTGTGATTGCCGTAGGCGAACCCTCTCTACGTCATCGTCTTGCTCAGAAGGCACAAGCATCCGGCTTCACGCTGGCGCAACTCATTCATCCTGATACCTATATAAGTGATGATGTGCAGATAGGTGTCGGCAGTGTCATCTGTTATGGCAGCTTTATTTCCTGCGATACCACGATTGGCGATAACGTTCATTTACAACCCAACACCAGCCTTGGGCATGATTGCCAGATTGGAAATGACTGCGTTATCTCTTCGTACGCCAATCTGGCGGGCCATTGCATTGTGGGCGATCGCGCATTTATTGGTATGAATGCCGTGGTTCGCGAATCAACCACGATAGGTGAAGAGGCCATTATCAGCATGGGGTCTGCCGTTTTTAATGATATTGCACCAGGCCTTATTGCCATGGGCAATCCCGCGCGCGCTATTCGCAAAAACGACGATAAGAAAGTATTTCGTTAAGCGCCTTCATCACAACCCGATACGCTGCATTGCCTGTCTGAGGCAGTGCAGAGCAAATTTAACGCAATTTCCACGCTACTCTGGAGTAAAAGATGTCAAATCTGGAAACTTATAACCAAATCTTTATTGAAACCTTCGACGTCTCTGAAGAGATCCTCGCTGGCTATAAATATCAGGATACGCCGTCCTGGGATTCCGTCGGTCATATGACCATGATCGCCTCGCTGGAAGATGCCTTTGACATCATGATGGATACTGACGACATCATCGAGTTCGCCTCCTGGGAGAAAGGCAAAGAAATCCTGAAAAAATACGACGTTGAACTCCAGGACTAAATTATGTTGCTGAAAGCGAAAACGGCTGTCATCACCGGTTGTCTGCAAGGCATCGGTAAAGCGACGCTGGAAACATTCGCCAAAGCAGGCGCCAATGTTTTTGCATGCTGCCAGGCTGAAGACCCGGAATTTTCGGCGTTTGTCGAGCAGCTCAGCGCAAAATATCAGGTCGATATTATCCCGGTTTATTTTGATCTGATGGATAACGACGCCATTAAACAGGCGGCAATGTCCATCCAGAAAAGTAAAAGACCCGTTGATATTCTTGTGAACATTGCCGGCGCAAACTTTGACGCCAATTTCCAGATGGTCACGCTTGAACAACTGCAGAAGACCTTCACGATCAACTTTTTCTCGCAGATTGCCTTCACGCAATATATTGCCCGGTTAATGTTACGGCAGAAAAAAGGCAGCATCATCAACATTTCCAGTATCTCAGCGCTGGATGGTAACCCCGGACAATTGGCCTATGCCAGCGCAAAAGCGGCATGGATCGCAGCAACAAAAACGATGTCTGCCGAACTTGGGCCTCAGGGTGTACGCGTGAATGCCGTTGCCCCAGGCGTTATCAGCACGGCCATGACCGCGTCACTGTCTGAAGAGGTGATGGCGCGTCAAATGTCTCACTGCGAATTAAAGCGTCCGGGTCAGCCAGAAGAAGTTGCCAACACGCTAATGTGGCTCGCATCTGATGCTTCAAGCTACGTCACGGGACAAGTTATCCGCATTGATGGCGGGATGGGTTGAGGTAAAGACTATGTTGATGCAAGGAAAAACCGTTCTGATTACCGGCTGTCGACGTGGAATGGGTCGCGCAATGGTAGATGTTTTCGCCGCGAACGGGGCCAATATCTATGCTCATGCCCGTGAAGCTGATGACGCGTTTGTCAGTGACATGGCCGAGACAGCGCAACGCCACGGTGTCGAGATCTGGCCACTGTGTTTTGACATGACCGATTACGATGCGATGAAGCTCGCCGTTAAACGCGTGATGAGCGAAAAACGCCCCCTGGATGCAGTGGTCAATAATGCAGGTATCACGCTCAACAGCCTGTTCCAGATGACGAGTGAAGCGCAGTTGCGTGCGCAGTTCGAAGTCAACTTCTTCTCGGTCTATCTGTTCTCACAATATGTCGCCAAACTGATGACCCGCAACCAGCGCGGCAGCATCATCAACATTGCGTCGACCGCTGGTGAAGATGGAAACCCAGGTAAATCGGCCTATGGTGCCTCTAAAGCGGCACTGATTGCGATGACCAAATCTATTGCTGCTGAACTTGGAGAGAAAGGGATTCGCGCCAATTGTATCGCACCGGGCATCACCGACACTGAAATGCTGTTAACGATGCCCGCGCAGGTCGTGGAAGAGGCCAAAAATGGTGCCGACCTACGACGTGCAGGTGAGCCGTCGGAAATCGCACAGGCGGCACTTTTCCTCGCCAGCGACCTTTCCAGCTATATCACTGGTCAGACAATCCGTGTGGATGGTGGTTTGAAATGATGCAAAATTCACAGAGTTTACGCGAATCGGCACGCCATATTCGCAGGCGCATCCTGACCGTGGCACACCACGCGCCGAGTGATGGTGTTCACGTCTCGCCCGCCCTGTCGATGGTCGATGTGTTAAGCGTGTTGTTTGGCCGCGTGATGCGCTACAACCCGCAAGCGATTACCGATCGTCAGCGCGATGTGTTTATTTTGAGCAAAGGACACGCCGCATTAGGGCTCTACGCCACACTCTGTGAGTCAGGCATTATTACTGAAGAACAGCTAAACCAGTTTGAAATTAACGGTGACGTTCTGCAGGTGCACCCGACCAAACATCCGGAATACGGAATTGATTTTTCCGGTGGTAGCCTTGCTCAAGGTCTCTCTTTTGCCTCGGGCCTGGCGATGGGACGCCGACTGAAGGGTGAAACCTGGCACACCTATGTACTGGTCGGTGACGGCGAGTGTAACGAAGGTGCTATCTGGGAAAGTGCATTTTTAGCCGCGCACCAGCAACTGGACAATCTGACCCTGATTGTTGACCGAAACGGTCTTCAGTCCGACGGATTTACCCAGGATGTGATACGTATGGATCTGGAAGCGTTATGGCGAGCATGCAACTGGCAAACGCTGGTCTGCGACGGGCATGACCTTGATGCCTTGCAGGCGGCATTTGCTGCCCCACACGACGGCAAGCCCAAAGTGATTATCGCCAATACCGTCAAAGGTAAAGGCGTTTCGTTTATGGAAAACAACAAAGAATTCCATCGTAATCGCGTTTCCGCTCAGCAACTTGAAGACGCCTTAAACGAGCTTACCGGAGGCGAACTATGATCGCATTCAAACCTGCGACGATCCGCTCCTGGTCCATGCTGGGTTCCCGTGGCACGTTCGGAATGACCTTACTGGAGCTGGCGCAGGAGAACGAGAAGATTGTTGCCCTGTCAGGTGACCTGTGCAAATCGTCTGGGTTAGACCGGTTCAGCACCACGTTCCCGGATCGTTTTATTAATGCGGGGATTGCGGAGCAAAACATGGTTGGTGCCGCGGCGGGTCTTGCTGCCAGTGGCTTTATTCCTTTTGTCACCTCATTCCCTAACTTCCTGACCTTGCGCGCAGCCGAACAGGTACGACTCAACCTCGGCTACATGCAGGAGAACGTGAAGTTGGTAGGGCTTGCTTCCGGGCTCGCGACCGGCATGTTCGGCGCGACGCACCACGGTATTGAAGATCTGGCCCTGCTACGTTCGGTTTCCAACATCACGATTTTCTCACCGGCGGATTGTACCGCCACGGTGAAAATGACGCAGGCGGCACTGGCACATGATGGCCCAGTCTATCTGCGTCTGACGGGGGGCATGCGCGCGCCCATCGTCTATAAAGAAGATTTTGAGCTCATCCCCGGCAAAGCGATTACCCTGCGCGAAGGGAGCGATATCGCTATCGTGGCAACCGGAAGTATGGTGCATACCGCCTTAACCGCAGCCGACCTGCTCAGCGATCGCGGCATCCATGCCGCCGTCGTGGATATGCATACCATTAAACCGCTGGATGAAGCCACGCTTGCCCAACATCTGGATAAAAAACTTCTCGTCACGCTCGAAGAGCATAGCGTGATCGGTGGTCTGGGCAGCGCTGTCGCCGAATATCTCGCAGAGACGGAAAACAGTCCACGTCAGCTGCGTCTCGGTATTCCACAAGGGTACCCGCACTCAGGTGATTATGCCTGGATGCTTGAGCAAAGTGGTCTGACAGCCGAGCAGGTGACGTCACGCATCATGGATAAACTTTGATGTCTGCCTTTTATGCTTTAGCACAACCGGGTTCACAAGTGGCGCTGATCGATGACGGTGGCACCACGCTCAGCTACGATGAGCTGGCTCAGCAGGTTCAGTCTCTCGCAGAGAGGTTATCAGCACGCACGTTAGTCTTTATTTTTTGCCGCAACCAAGCCGAAGCGGTTGTCGGCTATCTTGCCTGCCTGCAAAAAGATGCCGTTGCGCTTCTGCTTGATGACAACCTTGATGCCACTCTGACTGAGCAACTCATTCAGACGTATAAACCCGCATGGCTCTGGCGTCCGGTTGATGCGCGCTACCAGTTGCTGAGTACGGGCCTGACGCCCTGCCCTTTACATGATTCCCTGGCGCTCCTGATGACCACGTCGGGCTCCACCGGCAGTCCGAAACTGGTGCGTCTGAGTAAACAAAACCTTGAAAGCAATGCGGCGAGTATTGCGCAGTATCTGTCCCTGACTGCGGAAGAGCGCGGACTGGTCAGCCTGCCGATCAACTATGTTTATGGTTTATCGATCATTAACAGCCATCTCAGCGTCGGCGCGACCCTGCTTCTTACCGGTAAAAGTGTGATGCAGCGTGAACTGTGGAACTTTGTGCGTGATGAGCGTGCGAGCTCTTTCGCGGGTGTTCCCTACACTTACGAGATGCTGAAGAAATTGCGGTTTATGCGCATGGACTTACCGGATTTGCGCACGCTGACGCAGGCCGGTGGCAAACTCTCCGCGACGTTGCAGCAAGAATTCACCGAATACGCTGAGCAATCGGGTAAGCAGTTCATTGTGATGTATGGTGCCGCCGAAGCAACCTCCCGTATGGCCTGGCTTGCGCCTCATGAAGCCGCAACACGCTATGGATCTATTGGCAAACCTATTCCGGGCGGTGAGTTTATGCTGCTGGGTGATGACGGTCAGCCGGTCACCGCACCAGACATTGCCGGTGAATTGATCTATCGCGGCGCGAATGTTGCGCTCGGTTATGCAGAAAAAGGGGAAGATTTAGCACTGGGCGATCTCTTTGCCGGGTCATTGCACACCGGAGATATCGCCACCGTTGATGCCGACGGCTTCTACAGCATCGTTGGGCGCAAAAAGCGCTTTCTCAAAATATTTGGCAACCGCGTTGGGCTGGATGAGATGGAATCGCTGCTCAAAAATGCGTTTCCTGGCATCACTTGCGCATGCGACGGTCGGGATGATCTTTTATGCATCTTCCTTACTGATGGCTCACTCATCGATACGGTGAAACAGTACGCAGCCGGATTAAGTAAACTCCACGCTTCTGCATTTCGCATCATTGTGCTGGATGCTCTCCCGGTCAACGCCGCAGGGAAAACGCTTTATCAAAGGCTAAAAGATTATGTCCCGTCCGTTTGAGGATATCCTCCCGATACCACCTTACTCACTGGCCCGCGAGGAAAAAAGGTCGCTGCTGCTTGAGCGTTTACGTGCACTGACGGTATTGCATTACGCGCAGTGCGAGCCATACCGCCGCATGCTGGATGCCCAATCTGTTATTCCCGACACTATCGACAGTATTGAAGCGATCCCTTTTCTGCCCGTCTCGCTGTTTAAAACACTGGCGCTAAAAAGCATAGCGGATGAGGACGTCGTTAAAACCATGACCTCATCAGGCACTACCGGGCAGCAGGTTTCACGCATCTTTCTCGACAAGGCAACAGCAGCACATCAGCAAAAAACGCTGGTCAAAATCGTCAGCCAGTTTACCGGTGCAGGAAGGCTGCCGTTGCTGATTCTGGATACCCCCAGCGTGCTGAAAGACAGGCTACAGTTTTCTGCCAGAGGGGCTGGCATTCTGGGTTTTTCACTGTTTGGTTCAGACCGGGCATGGGCGCTGGATGACGCGATGAACCTCGATATCGACGCCATCGAGACATTTTTAGCCAAACACGCTGGTAAACGCATTCTGCTGTTCGGTTTTACTTTTATGGTCTGGCAGCATTTCTATAAAGCGCTGGCGGCAAGTGGCAAAACGCTGGATCTCAGCAATGCGCTGCTTATTCACGGCGGAGGCTGGAAGAAACTGCAAAGCGAAGCGGTTTCGCCACAAGCCTTTGCCTCCTGTCTGAAAAACGTCTGTGGACTACCCGCCGTACACGATTACTACGGCATGGTAGAACAGACCGGCTGTATTTATATGCAGTGCGAACATGGGCATCTGCATACGAGTATTTTTTCGGATGTCATTATTCGCCAGCCACATGATTTCGCCCCTGCGCCCGCGGGCACCAGCGGTATCATCCAGGTGCTTTCACTGCTACCTGAATCTTACCCCGGCCATTCGCTGCTCACCGAAGATGAGGGTGTGCTTCTTGGTGAAGATGATTGCCCGTGTGGCCGCAAAGGAAAATACTTCCGGATCCTTGGACGCCTGAAAAAAGCCGAACTGCGGGGATGTAGCGATACTTATGCCGTACAATTTTGATGGACTGAATGTGGTGCTGGGCGATGTTGCAGCCCTGACATCCATGCAGGCGTTGTCACCGCTGCCTCCGTTCTCGGAACCGGTAATGGTATTTCTCGATACCTTCTCACGCCAGGTTATGCAGGATAAAGAGGCCAAAAACTGGCCTGATGTTGTCAGTCTGGGCTTCTGGTGTCGCCGTGCATCGGTAGAAAAAATGCGGGCAGGCAGTGGTGAACTCACCCACCGCATCGGTCGTGGTGTGGCATTCCATATTGCGCCGGGTAACGTCGCGGCCAATTTTGCCTACTCGCTTTTTACAGGTTTACTCAGCGGGAATGCCAACATTGTCCGACTACCGGGTCGCGACCATCCTCAGGTTGCGGTGATTCTCCGGTTAATGGATGAGGCACTTCGCCGTGAACCCACGCTGGTGCCTTATATTTGCCTGGTACGTTACGATCGCCAGCAGGCGATTAACGATGCGCTTTCCGCCATTTGTGATACGCGCATCATCTGGGGAGGCGATGAGACTATCGCCCGGATCCGCCGTTCCCCGCTGCACGCCAGAGCACTGGACATCTCGTTTTCCGATCGCTACTCCATTGCCATCATCGATGCAGACAGCTATCTGGCACACCCGGAAAAAACGCAACTGGCGCAGGCTTTTTATAACGATACTCTGCTCAACGACCAAAATGCCTGTTCATCTCCTTCTCTGGTCGTCTGGACAGGGAAAGAGACCGCCGCGGCACGTACGCTTTTCTGGCAGAATTTTCACACACTTGCAGAGCGTCGTTATCCGCTTGAGCCGGTTATGGCTGTGGAAAAGCGCGCCCGCCTCTGCGTCCTGAGCACACAGTATCCAGGGGTAAAGAAAGTCTCTGACGAGAGCAATTTACTGGTGCGCGTTGAGTTGCCAGTGCTGGATGACTCTGTCCTTGCGTTACGCGGTAACTGCGGATTCTTCATGGAATATGTCGCAAACAGTCTGGATGAGATAAATGCCGTGTGCGGGGAACGTTGTCAGACGCTGGCGAGTTTTGGAATTGAGCAAGACACATTATCTGCCTGGCTAAGCAGAGCACGGCCTAAAGGGGTCGATCGTATTGTGCCGTTCGGTCGCACACTTGATTTTACGTTGAACTGGGACGGTTACGATCTGATTTCTCTGCTCACGAGAAAAATCTCACGCATGTAAAAACGACATGTAAAGTAAGAATCGAAACAGGCGCGTGCAAGGTAAACCGTAAACAAAAATGACCTATCGACGTTTATGAAGATGGGTCATTCACATCAAACTTCACGCATTACGCCACGCATTGCTTATCTTTTTGTACGGCCAGGTTCGCATGATGACAAATTATATCGATCACCCGTTGTTGCTCTTCTGGCGCTAAATCAGGGTAGATAGGCAGGCAGAGTATTTTTTTCGCCACGGTATCCGCAGTGGGCAGGTTCTCTACTTTTGCTGATGCAAGATGGCGATACATTGAGAAAGAGCTAATCAGGGGATAAAAATAACGACGCGTATAAATATCCTGTGTTTTGAAAATGGAATAGAGATCGTCACGACTTAGTGGGTAATTTTCATCGACCAGAATCGGGAAATAGGCATGATTCCACTCAACATTTTCAGGTGCGCTAAACACACTGATTCCGGGCACATTTTTTAATGCCTCACAGTAGCGCTCGTAGAGGGTTGTACGACGGCTTAACGCTTCATCAATATGCTTCATTTGTAGCAAGCCAAATGCGGCCTGAACTTCATTCATTTTGGCGTTAATGCCCGGCGCGACTACTGTTGTCTCATCAATGAAACCGAAGTTTTTCAGATTATCAATACGCTGCTTCATTTTGGCATCGTGACAAATAATTGCCCCGCCTTCGAAGGTATTGAAAACTTTTGTCGCATGGAAACTTAAAATAGACAGGTCGCCGAAATTCAGAACACTCTCGCCCTCTTTTTTCACGCCAAATGCATGAGCAGCATCATAGATAACCTTCAGTCCCCAACCATCGGCGATGGTCTGAATTCTGTCCACATCGCAAGGAATGCCATAGCAGTGGACCGGTAAAATCGCCGTAGTCGCCGGGGTAATAAGTGCTTCAATTTTTTCCGGATCCATATTGCAGGTTACGGGATCAATATCCGCAAATACGGGCGTTAGTCCATTCCAGAGTAATGTGTGCGATGTCGCGACAAAAGAGTACGGGGTGGTAATCACTTCACCCGTTATGCGCAGCGCCTGTAATGCCGTCAACAATGCCAGCGTGCCATTGGTGAACAAGCAGACGTGCTTCACACCTAAATAACGGGCCAGTTCTTCTTCCAGCAGTTGATGGAAGTTCCCGCCGTTCGTCAGGATACGGTTGTGCCAGATCTGCTCAAGGTAAGGGATAAACTCTTCCAGAGGTGGCATAAGTGGACTGGTAACGTAGATATTTTTGCCCATAAGACCTTAAGCATGCGCGAACAAGTAATGACGATATTTCATCATACCGTTGCCCCTGGCGACTTATCGGCAAAACAGCGGCCTTTTCCGGGGTTAATTCCTCAGTTCACGAGGTCCGAAAATGACCGCTATCACCTGAACAGAGCAGCAAAACCCCGGATATTTAACGGCTGACAGAAAGCGGTGTTATGGCACATTGAGATATTGATCGATTCACGGTCCCTTCGCGCGTGCGCGCATGGAATTGCTTAACGGAAGAAAAGATGAACGAACACGCTTTGGTGAGTATTGTTATACCGGCCTATAATCCCGTCTTTTTTGAGGCAGCTCTGCTGAGTGCCCTTAACCAAAGCTGGCCTAGCATCGAAATTGTTATCTGTGATGACAGTCTCGACGATACGGTCCGCCTGACCTGTGAGCAATACGCCGCCAGTACTACCATCCCCGTTCGTTATTATAAAAACCACGTTCGTCTTAAAGAAGAAGGTAACGCGCACCGTGCTGTGAATCTGGCAAAGGGGAAATACGTTAAGTTTCTGTATGACGACGACGTTATTTATAACGACTGTGTCACTCGCCTGGTCGCGGCGCTGGAATCATCACCGCAAAACCGTTTGGCCACTTCGCGCCGAATCAGAATTGATGCCGAAGGTATTCCGCTGCCTGATGTGGCCTCCACCGCATGGCCTTTTGCTCAGGATGTGATCCTCAATGGCACTGATACCCTCTCCTTCTTTGCAGACTATCTCTTCAACTTTATCGGTGAGCCCAGCGTTGTCTTGTGCTACCGCGACGATCTGGTCTCCTTTGGCGAAGATCTGTTTCTGGTGAAAGGCGAAGCAATGCCTTTCCTGGCTGATATGGCCATTTTCGTGAAATTGCTCCATCTTGGGAATCTGGCCTTTGTTGCCGATACACTCTCGGCCTTCCGTATTTCAGATACTCAAAACAGTCAGTTAGCCAGATCTGAAAAATACCGTGACATGATTAATACGACCTATACGCGTATGCCAATCGTGTTGCGTGAGCTCGGCTGGTACAAAGGGGATAAGGAACAGAACCAGCTCGTCCGTGTCGCACCAATGAAAACCCCTGATGATTTCCAGCCGGAAAACTTGCTGGCTGGCGTTTCACAATCGTTACAGCGTTCCAATCGGGATTTTCAAACCTGGCAGATCCAGCGCTGGATTGATTCACATACCCTCACGGCTGTCGAACAACAACATGTCGAACAATTTCAGCAGGCACGTGGGACTCAGCAGACTCTGAATGTACTGGTACTTCAGAATGAAGACGATCTCTCTGCAACCGAAGTCACACTGACAAGCCTTCGGGCCTATGCCGGCTTTGGCCTGCGAATTCAGCCTGTCGTGTTATGCAGCGAGAACCCCCCCCAGGGAGAGATGACCATTATGGCCTCTCCTTCTCAGCGAGTTGCCGCTATCAACGCATTTATTGCCGGGCATCCGGGTGAATGGGTTCTGTTCATTGAGGCAGGTGAAACGCTAATCAAGAGCGGGTTGCTGACCTTCGACCTTGCGCTTGATAGTGCCGCCGGTTGCGACGCGATTTACGGTGACGAAATCTACAAGGAAGGGGAACAGATTGTCGGTACCGGACTACGTCCGGACTTCAACCTTGACCTGTTGTTGAGCTGCCCGGCGGAAATGGCCCGCCACTGGATTTTCCGCACCGATACCGTGCAGGCGTTAGGCGGGTTTAACCCGCAGTATGCCCAGGCCTGGCAGTTTGAGTTCATCACCCGCCTGATCGAACACAAAGGGATCCAGTTCGCTGGTCATTTACCGGAACCTTTCGTCAGTGCACACCCACCGGTGATGGCAACCCAACCCGAAGAGGTTGCCATTCTGACGCAACATCTGCGTCATCGTGGCTACCCTAATGCCACGGTAGAAGCGCCGCAACATGGTCTTTATGCCCTGCGTTATCACCACCAACAGCAACCACTGGTGTCGATCATCATCCCAACAAAAGATCAGCTCGCTGTGCTGATCCCTTGTGTAACCAGCTTGCTGGAGAAAACCCGTTATCCAAATTACGAGTTGTTGATTGTCGATAACAACAGTGAAACGCCCGAAGCACAGCAGTGGCTGGAAGGTATTTCCGGTATTGATCCTAACCGTATTCGTGTACTGCGCTACCCGCACCCGTTTAACTATTCCGCCATCAACAATATGGCAGCCCGCGAAGCAAGAGGGGATTATCTCGTCCTGCTCAACAACGATACAGCCGTTATCAGCAGCGATTGGTTGGATCATCTGCTCAACCACGGTTTACGGCCGGAGGTGGGTATCGTAGGAGCAAAACTGCTCTACCCGACCAGCCGCGTCCAACATGCGGGTGTGGTGCTTGGGCTACGTGGCCCGGCTGACCATCCGTTCATTGACAGTGAACGTGACCGACCGGGTTACATGCACCGTTTGCAGGTTGATCAAAACTACAATGTGGTAACGGCAGCCTGTCTGCTTATTCGCAAGTCCCTGTATGAAGAAGTCGGCGGTCTGGATGAGGTGAATTTCACCGTCTCGTATAACGACGTCGATTTGTGCCTTAAAACACGCCAGGCCGGCTACCTGACTGTCTGGACACCTCACTCCCTGGTGATGCATGAAGGCAGTGTGAGCCAGAAAAAAGTCGATAAGACAGCGCAGGAGAAAAAACGCCAGCGCTTCATGGCTGAGCAGGATGTCATGTATCAGAAATGGCTTCCGCTTATCGCCAACGACCCAGCGTACAATCCGAACCTGTCGCTGGATAACGCCGGTTTTGAACTGGTGCTTGACGACCCCACGCTCTGGCAACCGCTGCACTGGCGTCCCGTGCCCGTAGTGATGCCTTTTGTTCTCGATAAAGAAGCCAGTGGCCACCAACGCCTTACCACTGCCCTCGGTGCGATGCGTGACGCAGGCCTTGTGGACGGTGTCGTGAGTCAACGCGCACGCCACTACGGAGAAGTTGCCCGGTTCAATCCCGACTCGCTCATCATTCAGCGTCAGATTGTACCGTTCATGGAAGAGTGGTTGCAGCGCACGAAAAAGATCACCTCGGTGATGACGGTGTTTGATTTAGATGATTATCTGCCCGCATTGCCTGCGAACGCCCCGGCACGTGAGACCTATCCGCAGGATATTCTCGGCGCACTGCGCACCACCGTGGCGCAAGTGGACAGGCTGGTTGTCGCGAGTGATGTGATGGCCGAAAGCTGCGTCGGTATGCATAAAGATATTCGTGTATTGCCAACCTGGCTTGCCCCCTCTGAGTGGGCCGGGCTTTCCAGCCTGCGAGACACGGGCAAAAAACCACGCATTGGCTGGATAGGTGATGCGAGCAATATTGCCGACCTTGAGATTATTTATAAACTTATTGGCCAATTCGCCGATCGAGTCGAATGGATCTTTTATGGTTACTGCCCGCCTTCATTGCGCCCTGCTGTTACCGAATATCACGCCGCGGTGAACCCGGTTGCCTTCCCGCGCAAGCTGGCCAGCCTCAATCTTGACCTGGCGTTGCTGCCTCTGACGGATACGCCATGGAATCGCAATATCAGTCCGGTGAAACTGCTCGAGTTGGGCGCCTGTGGTGTGCCAGTGATTTGTAGTGACATCATCAGCATGCGTAACGCCTATACGGCAACCCGGGTTGAGAACCGTGCCCGCCATTGGCGAGATGCCATTGAAATGCATCTCCACGATCTCCCGGCAACGCATAACCTTGGGGATACCCTGAAGGCGCAGGTGCTACAAAGCGGCTTGCTACAAGGTGATAACTTACTGACCCACGCCCGCTGCTGGTTACCCGACTAAACAAAAAAGGCCGGAACAGAGGTTGTTCCGGCCGCCATCATCTCATATAACGCAATCCCGCAGACCTGATAAACGAAGTGCCATCAGGCCTGTCTGTATTGCTATGTCGCGTCAGGCAACCACGCCTTACGCCAGTCATCTAACCCGGCATCACGCAGATACCAGTCGCGATGAATCGCTTCGCGCAATGCATCCCCCTGGCGCTCACGCAGCAACGGATCGTTAATAAAGGCCTGGATAGCATTCATCCAGTCTTTGAATCGGTTTTCCACCAGCGTAACCGGCAAACCACAACGATAAGGAACCAGATCCGTCGCAATGATCGGTACGCCGCAGGTACCAATCTCCAGCAAGCGAAGGTTACTTTTGCACTCGTTGAACGCGTTTACTTCCAGCGGCACCAGCGCCAGATCCAGGTTCAGCGACGCCAGCTTCTCCGGGTACATATCGAAGGGCACACCGGGGTGGAACTCGCAGCGAACATTGCGCGGTTTCATCCCCATAAACACCCATTCAACCTGCCCTTCAAGCGCTTTGATCAGCGGCAACAGGATCTCCAGATCACCTCTATGAGAACTGCCACCGGCCCAACCGATGCGAAGCTTCTCACCTACGCCACGCAGGCTTTGCAGATGTCCCCATTGGTCTGGTGCGAGGCGGTTTAATGCCACACGGATATCCGAGTGGAAACGGCTGTAGGCTTCTTTCAGCGGCTCGGTGGAGACCACCAACCAGTCAGCGCTATCCATCACTTTGCGGAAGGTCTTTAATGCCTTCTGCGGGAAATGCTGACGGGTGCCATTTTTCAGTGGGATATTGAGCAAGTTATCATCGTATTCGAGGATAATTTTGGCGTTGTTCACTTCACGCAGTTGCTTGATGATGTCCGGGAAACGACTCCCGGTAACCAGTTCAAGCAATACCACATCCGGTTGCAGTTCCGCCGTTTCCATTACCCCGGGGATGGCACCAATGGGGGCACCTTCAAGGTGCAAATGGCGCTCCATTGCTTTGAATGGCTGCATGACACGGTGATGACCGTTACCCTGCCAGTTCACATGGTGTGCCAGCACCACGGGAAGCGGACGCCCCGGCAAAGGCTGACGAAAACGTGCAGTATGCTCGTTCAACGTGAAGAATTTGCCGGTTTTCTGCATCAGTGGATGGTAAGAGGGTTCAGCCAGCAGCCCCTGCTTCCACTCTTGCCGCAGCTGACCGTAATCCCGCAGCAGTGGACGTTCCTGGACATTAAACTGCTGCCCCATTAAGCGGGTAGCTCCCCCCATATGCTTCACACGAGCATAAGGCGTCCAGACATTAAGGTACCCGGATTTTTGCGCACGCAGGCCAAAATCGACGTCGGCAAGATACAGCGGCAGCGTCTCCTGACTAAGGCCATTCAGGGAGAAAAACACCTCTTTGCGCACCATCATGCACGATGCACTCACCGCTGCAAGATTGCGCGGAGTTTTCAGGTAGTACTGATAACCGTTACTGTTGCCGTCTGCGCCGTCAAACACCACATCGACACCGTGCCCAACACCAACCAGATAACCGCCATGCTGAATACGCCCATCGCCATACTCAAGACGCGCCCCGACGACCCCGACTTCCGGGCGCAGTACGTGTTCAACCATTGCCCCAAGCCAGTCACCATCAATGATTTCACAGTCATTGTTGAGGAACAGCAGCACATCACCACGGGCCTGTTGGGAAGCGGCATTGTTAATTTCAGCAAAGTTAAACGGCGCGTCGTAACGTAATACTCGAACCTGATCGATACCCGAGGCAGCCAGATCGTTAAGGAAACGGCAGGCGTCTTCTTCAACAGACTGGTTATCGACAATTAACAGTTCATACTGGGTATAACGCGTCTTTTCCATCAGACTTTCGATGCAGCGCTTGAGCAGTGCAAATCGGTCGCGAGTCGGAATAATAATCGATACCAGTGGTGTTGCGTCCCAATGGTAACGCACTCGTTTGATACCTGAAGTCAGTCCTTCGTCGAGGGTCGCACGGATCCCCAGGCGTGACAGGTGAGCAAGCAGGATAGCCTGGCACTCGCCCTGCACATCAGGTGAGGTCGACCAGCCTGTAGGTAGCCCTGGACTTTCTACCAGTACATCTGGCACTCGCCCTATCGCTCCGGCACCCTGTGCCTCCACAAAGCGCCAGAGCAAATCGATGAAAGGCGCATGCTGATAACGGGGATCCAGGCCGCCAGCCTGTAAAGCAATATCGCGAGAAAACAACAATACCTCGCCGACATAAGGGAAGCCGCGCAGCAGGTCGATATTCACTTCCGGTCGGATGGTTAACTTCGGGTCCCCATTCTCTTCCCGCGTCATTTCATCGCAATAAAGCAGCCAGGCATTTTGCTGATGCAGTCGCTGCTCGCAAAAACGCAATAAGGCATCGTCCAGCAAGGCAAACCCGGCCGGAAGCACCAGCATTGCATCGGCGCTACGTTCACTCAGCAAAGGATTTATCGCTTCGGCTACGTTTGCCGGCTTACGGATAACGTCAACGCTGACGGGCACAAGCGACTGCGCGTTCACCGATGCCAGCGTACGTTCACAGGCCTCGCTATCGCCGGTTTGATCCAGAACGATGACGCCAATACTGCCCTTTTCCGGATAGCGTTGTGCGAAAGACAATAACGCTTCACGTCGGGCGCTACTGAGCTTCCGGTCGTCGAGCCACCGGGCCATAGAATATTGGGTGGAGAGATGAGCAATAACGGCTTTAGCATGAAAACTTAGCGCGTAGCGGGCTTTCTCATCAATTTGCAGCGGTTTCTCTGCCAGAGGGTGAGAAAAAATAGCCTTAAGGGCGCTGCCCAGGTGCCATTTTTCGATGAACTGCACACGATGTTGGTTAGTCCACTCAACAGCACTGTCAAAACCGCTTTTGAGCATATCAAGCCACTCTTCGGCATCCGGACAGTTACGCAGCGTCAGCGCACAAAAATGTTCATTTTCGTGGCGGGACAGGTTGTCATCATTCAGATACCCTTCGACATACCCTTCGTTTGCCAGAAAAAGCGGAATACCGAGCGACAACGCTTTCGGCACACTTTCCTCATTGCCGATAACAACGTCGTATTGCTCCAGCCATTGCGGTTCAATACCCGTGTGTTGATGAGAGAGATCGAGCCATTCCAGCTTGATTCCCTCACTGCCTGCACGCTGTTGGATCTCATACATCTCAGCCGTCATTTTCGGCGCAATATAGAGCACTCGCTCCAGTACTTTTGATTCGCGCGTTCTGACATAAGTTGCAAACTTATCCGCAATCATCCAGGGAAGCGTCTGAAGCTGAGCACTTTCAATACCGGTATGCAGCAAAATATCATTGCTGCGAGTGGACTGCCCAAGAGTCAGCGTAGCGAGCTGATTCTCGAGTTGTACGCCATATGGAATGTACAGATCGTTGTAATCACTGAAGTGGCGGAAAATTATGGGCCCGGTCAGACGCTGTTCACTCAACGCGTCCAGCAGAAGGTTGCTGAAATAACCACGGTAGATCCAGATAGCGTCATAGTGCGAACCAGGCTCGCCTTTGCTATCTGTAATAATGTTAAAACGCCCTGTGGCTGCACGTTGTTCTATTTCGTGGGTCAGCACTCTCCCGGCGACAGAGGTAATGATATCTATCTGCCATCCTGACGCGAGTAAGGAATCGGCAATATCCAGCGCTTCAATCGCGTGGGCAGAGTAAACGTCTAATTTATCGACGCTGATTAATAAACTTCGCATCTGTCATCCTCAACATCGTCGGAAGTGCCAGGCCTGCATCATGCGGCATGAAAAAAAGGCACAGCGGTAGTCATACGATATTGTGCGGTAACAGGGGGATATTGAGAGGGAAAACAGGTTGCAGAAAAGGGCTTATATCCAGCGATTGTCCATAAAAAAAGGCATCCGAAGATGCCTTTTCTCTTGCCGAAGCAATTAACGCAGCAGGGACAGCATGGTCTGCGGAACCTGGTTGGCCTGAGCCAGAACCGAGGAACCTGCCTGTTGCAGAATCTGCGCTCGCGACATGTTCGATACTTCGGTCGCGTAATCGGAGTCCTGAATACGGCTGCGGGCAGCGGTCAGGTTGGTTACGGTGTTGTTCAGGTTAGTGATGGTGGACTCAAAGCGGTTCTGAGACGCACCCAGCAGGCTACGCTGGCTGTCTACAGCTTTGATTGCCGCATCGATGTCTGCCAGCGGAGAACCGTCAACGCCACCAGTGGAGTTTACGGTGCCGCTCAGAACGTCGAAACCTTCTGCAGAAGTAGTACGTGCGTTGCCGTTAACAGACTGACCGGTAGTCGCGAAGGTTGCACCAGTCGCGCTGTACAGGTTGTAGTCGTCACTTTTGCTCAGAGAGATAGAAATAGTTTCGCTATCTTTAGAACCCACCTGGAAGCTGTAGCTGCTGGAGCCAGAACCGGTGTTCAGCACTTTGATGCCGTTGAAGTCAGTCTGCGTGGTAACACGGTTGATTTCTTCCATACGCTGGTTAACTTCAGCCTGGATGGAATCGATGTCAGATGCAGAGTTGGAGCTGTTCTGAGCCTGAACGGTCAGGTCACGGATACGCTGCAAGTTGTTGTTCACTTCTGACAGAGCGCCTTCAGCGGTCTGTGCCAGAGAGATACCGTCGTTGGCGTTACGTGCAGCAACGGTCAGACCGTTGATGTTAGAAGTGAAGCGGTTTGCAATTGCCTGACCCGCTGCGTCGTCTTTCGCGCTGTTGATACGCAGACCGGAAGACAGGCGCTCAATCGAAGTACCCAGGGAAGACTGAGATTTAGTCAGGTTGTTCTGAGTAGTCAACGACAGGGTGTTAGTATTAATAACAGCCATGGTGTAGTTCCTTCATTGATGAATGTAAGTTCCGGTAAGGGCCAGCGGCATCATCACCGTCATAATAGTTATCGACGGCATCAACAAATGCTTTAACGCTTTTTTGATTATTTTATTATCAACCTAACCGCATGATCTCAGACATAAAAAAAGCGCCGCAAGCGGCGCTTTTCATCATCATAAAGATGTTTGCGATTAACGCAGCAGGGACAGCATGGTCTGCGGAACCTGGTTGGCCTGAGCCAGAACCGAGGAACCTGCCTGTTGCAGAATCTGCGCTCGCGACATGTTCGATACTTCGGTCGCGTAATCGGAGTCCTGAATACGGCTGCGTGCAGCGGTCAGGTTGCTCACGGTGTTGTTCAGGTTAGTGATGGTGGACTCAAAGCGGTTCTGAGACGCACCCAGCAGGCTACGCTGGCTGTCTACAGCTTTGATTGCTGCATCGATGTCTGCCAGAGGAGAACCATCAGTGGTACCACCAGTAGTCACAGTACCGCTCAGAACGTCGAAACCTTCTGCAGAAGTCGCACGTGCGTTACCGTTAACTGAACCACCGGTTGCGCCAGTTGCAGAAGAAACGCTGAACAGGTTGTAAGAATCGCTGGAGCTCATGGAGATAGAGATAGTTTCGCTATCTTTAGAACCTACCTGGAAGCTGTAGCTGCTGGAGCCCGTTCCGGTGTTCAGCACTTTGATGCCGTTGAAGTCAGTCTGGGTGGTAACACGGTTGATTTCTTCCATACGCTGGTTAACTTCAGCCTGGATGGAATCGATGTCAGATGCAGAGTTGGAGCTGTTCTGAGCCTGAACGGTCAGGTCACGGATACGCTGCAAGTTGTTGTTCACTTCTGACAGAGCGCCTTCAGCGGTCTGTGCCAGAGAGATACCGTCGTTGGCGTTACGTGCAGCAACGGTCAGACCGTTGATGTTAGAAGTGAAGCGGTTTGCAATTGCCTGACCCGCTGCATCGTCTTTCGCGCTGTTGATACGCAGACCAGAAGACAGACGCTCAATAGAAGTACCCAGGGAAGACTGAGATTTAGTCAGGTTGTTCTGAGTCGTCAACGACAGGGTGTTAGTATTGATAACAGCCATGGTGTAGTTCCTTCATTGGTAAATGTAAGTTCCGGTAAAGGCCAGTGGCGTCATCACCGTCATAATAGTTATCGACGGCATCAACAAATGCTTTAACGCTTTTTTGATTATTTTATTATTGACCTAACCGCATGATCTCAGACATAAAAAAAGCGCCGCAAGCGGCGCTTTTCATCATCATAAAGATGTTTGCGATTAACGCAGCAGGGACAGCATGGTCTGCGGAACCTGGTTGGCCTGAGCCAGAACCGAGGAACCTGCCTGTTGCAGAATCTGCGCGCGCGACATGTTCGATACTTCGGTCGCGTAATCGGAGTCCTGAATACGGCTGCGGGCAGCGGTCAGGTTGCTCACGGTGTTGTTCAGGTTAGTGATGGTGGACTCAAAGCGGTTCTGAGACGCACCCAGCAGGCTACGCTGGCTGTCTACAGCTTTGATTGCCGCATCGATGTCTGCCAGCGGAGAACCGTCAACAGTGCCGCCAGTGGTCACAGTACCGCTCAGAACGTCAAAGCCTTCTGAAGCAGTAGTACGTGCATTACCGTTAACAGACTGACCAGTGGTCTGGAAAGTGTTAGTGGTTGCGCTGTACAGGTTGTAAGAATCGCTGGAGCTCATGGAGATAGAGATAGTTTCGCTATCTTTAGAACCCACCTGGAAGCTGTAGCTGCTGGAGCCAGAACCGGTGTTCAGCACTTTGATGCCGTTGAAGTCAGTCTGCGTGGTGACGCGGTTAACTTCTTCCATACGCTGGTTAACTTCAGCCTGGATGGAATCGATGTCAGATGCAGAGTTGGAGCTGTTCTGAGCCTGAACGGTCAGGTCACGGATACGCTGCAAGTTGTTGTTGATTTCTGACAGAGCGCCTTCAGCGGTCTGTGCCAGAGAGATACCATCGTTGGCGTTACGTGCAGCAACGGTCAGACCGTTGATGTTAGAAGTGAAGCGGTTAGCAATTGCCTGACCCGCTGCGTCGTCTTTCGCGCTGTTGATACGCAGGCCTGAAGACAAGCGCTCAATCGAAGTACCCAGGGAAGACTGAGATTTAGTCAGGTTGTTCTGAGTAGTCAGCGACAGGGTGTTAGTATTAATAACAGCCATGATGGAATTCCTTTAAAAAGTTATCATATTCAGGCATCTGCCTACGGCTTTCTCACCGTTCACCTGATTATCGACCACGTCCCTGTAACCTTTAGAGAAAATATGCTTTTTTTTAAAGGCGCAAACTGCCCCTGAATCTCGCGCTTTATTTGCCCATTGTTTTTTTCAAAAGGCTCTAATCTTTTCGTATTCGCTGCCGATAATCCATCCAGTGATTGTCTCAAATGAAAGGATGTTATCATGGCAACAATTAGTTCCCTCGGTGCTGGCACCAGTATGAGTACCACGTTGAGTACATTGTATGATGGCTTAGAGTCAGCGGAACAGACCAAACTGACACCGATTACCGCGCAGCAAACTTCCTATAAAGCAAAGCTGACCGCGTGGGGCGTTATTCAGACCTCTTTGAATAAACTGCAGACCGCGTCTGATGCACTGAAGAACACATCCGCGATTGCATCAGCAAAAGTCACCAGTACTAACACCGCATTTACCGCTACGCTGGCAAACAGCGCAACGGCAGGAACCTATTCTGTTGAAGTGACTGCTTTGGCAGCCGCTCAATCTTTGCTTAGCCCAAAAGCCACCAGTAAAGATACCGACCTGGGTGATAGCAGCCTTGCATCGCGCACAATTACTATCGCGCAACCGGGTCAGACGACACCGATGACCGTCACACTGGCAGCGGACAAGACCAGTCTTGCTGATGTACGTGATGCCATCAATGCCAAGGGCGGCAGTGTCACCGCCAGCATCATTAAAGCAGACGATAACAGCTATTATCTGGCGCTGACCTCTAAAGACAGTGGTACTGCCAACGCCATGACAATTTCTACCGATGACACCGAGCTGGCAAAATACATCAGCTACGATGCCACCGGCACGGGTACCAGCAACATGACGCAGAAAGTTGCTGCGGCAGATGCGAAAGTCAACATTAATGGCATTGAAATTACCCGCAGCAGCAACACCATCACCGATGCGCCGGAAGGCGTTACGCTGACGCTGAATAAAACCAACACTGGCAGCCCGGAAACATTGACGGTAGCGAAAGACAATACCGCAATGACCACGGCTATTCAGACATTTGTTGATGCATACAACTCACTGCAAACCACGATTGCCAACCAGACCAAGTACACCGCCGTCGATCAGGGCAGTACCAGTCAAAGCACCTCCAACGGTGACCTGCTGGGGGACGGAACGCTGCGTAACATTCAAACACGTCTGCGCTCCATGCTCTCCTCCAACCAGAGTGGCTCGTCTCTGACCACGTTATCTCAGTTGGGTATCACTCAGGACGTGACCGGTAAGTTGACAGTAGACAGTACAAAACTGGACAAAGCGCTGACTGAAAAATCAGCTGATGTGATTTCTTTCCTGTCTGGTGATGGCTCAACGACGGGCTTCGCCACGCAGACCAGCAGTTTGTTAAAAAGCATTTTAGGCACCGATGGTTCTCTTCAGAACGCCACTGACGGTATTAATAAAACCCTGAAGAAGCTGTCTGATGATTACGACCGCGTGAATACGCAAATTACGGCCACTATGGCACGTTACAAAACGCAATTTACCGCGCTGAGTACCTTGATCTCTTCATTAGACTCTACTGCGAGCTATTTGACGCAGCAGTTTAGTGCCATGAGTTCAAGTTCATAAGTTAAAGGTTGAGGTTTGACATGTATACAAAATCGGGAATCCAGGCCTATGCGACGGTCGGCATTGAGAGTGCCGTCCTTAGCGCCAGCCCACATCAACTTGTGGTTCTCCTTTTTGATGGCGCGTTAAGCGCAATGAAAAAAGCTGCCATCTTGATTGAGCTGGGAGATGTTCCCGGTAAAGGTAAGGCGCTGTCACATGCCATCAATATTATCAGCAATGGTCTGCGTGCAGGGCTCAACCACGAAGTCAGTGGTGAGCTCTCGGCGAACCTTGATAGTCTCTACGACTATATGACACGGCGTCTTTTACAGGCCAATCTACACAATGACCTTACCGCCATTGAAGAAGTGACGATGTTACTCACTAACATTGCCGACGCCTGGAAAGAAATTGGTCCAAATAATCCAAATGCGCGGGACACATACTAATGGAAGCAAATTTCGGGTTGCTCCACCACTACCAACAACTGCTCAAAACCAGTTGTACCATGCTTAATCTCGCAAGAGAGGCCCGCTGGGATGACCTGATTCAACATGAATTAGCGTACGTTACAGCAGTAGAAAAACTGACTCAATTTCAGGGTGCAAGTGACATTGCACCCCATCTGCAGGCACAAATTCGCCCTCTTCTGAAGCAGATTCTCGACAACGAAGTTGAGCTTAAAGCGCTACTGCATCAGCGAATGGAAGAATTACGGAATCTGGTTGGACAATCATCCCGACAACATAACCTGAATTCAGCATATGGACGTCTCTCTGGCAATATTCTGTTCCCAAGCGAGCTTTGATCTCGCTTCGATGAGGCGGGTGATTTTTTAACACCCTCACCCGCTTCATTTCCTCTCTTTCAGCCATACTTCGTGTGTCCTCAACCTGGAGCACGGAAGATGAAAAATCCCACCTTATTGCAAGCCTTTCACTGGTACTACCCGGACGGCGGAAAGCTGTGGCCGGAAATTCTCGAACGTGCCGCGAACTTAAACGCACTCGGCATCAACATGGTGTGGCTGCCCCCAGCCTGTAAAGGCGCATCCGGCGGTTACTCGGTGGGTTACGACAGCTATGACCTTTTCGATCTTGGCGAATTCGATCAAAAGGGATCGGTGGCAACAAAATATGGTGATAAGAACCAACTTCTCGCCGCCATTGAAGCGTTACATGCCAATGATATCGCCGTCCTGATGGATGTGGTGGTCAACCATAAAATGGGTGCTGATGAAAAAGAGGCCATTCGGGTTAACCGAGTCAATGAGCAGGATCGCACTCAGATAGATGCTGAGGTCATCGAATGTGAGGGCTGGACACGCTACACCTTCCCTGCCCGTCAGGGGCAATATTCACGTTTTATCTGGGACTTCAAATGCTTTAGCGGTATAGACCATATTGAAAATCCGCACGAAGATGGCGTGTTTAAAATCGTCAATGATTATACCGGCGAGGGCTGGAACGATCAGGTCGATGATGAGATGGGCAACTTCGATTATCTGATGGGTGAAAACATCGATTTTCGCAATCACGCTGTCACCGAAGAGATCAAGTACTGGGCTCGCTGGATGATGGAGCAGACCCACTGCGACGGATTCCGTCTGGACGCCGTTAAACATATTCCCGCCTGGTTCTACAAAGAGTGGATCAGCCATGTGCAGGAAGTGGCCCCGAAGCCGCTATTCATCGTGGCGGAATATTGGTCCCATGAGGTCGACAAACTGCAACAGTATATTGATCAAGTGGATGGCAACACGATGCTGTTCGATGCCCCGCTACACATGAAGTTTCACGAAGCCTCACTGCAAGGCCGTGAGTACGACATGCGTCAGATTTTCTCCGGTACATTGGTTGAGGCCGATCCTTTTCATGCCGTCACGCTGGTCGCCAACCATGATACCCAGCCTTTACAGGCTCTCGAAGCGCCGGTGGAATCCTGGTTTAAACCGCTGGCCTATGCACTGATTCTGCTACGAGAAAACGGCGTACCGTCGGTATTCTACCCGGATCTGTTCGGTGCCAGCTATGACGATACAGGCGGAGATGGCGAGACCTACCACATTGATATGCCCATTATTGATAAGCTCGACCAGCTGATTCTTGCCCGCCAGCAGTTTGCGCATGGCGTGCAGACCCTGTGGTTTGATCATCCCAACTGTATCGCCTTTAGCCGTAGCGGCACTGAGGACGATCCGGGGTGTGTCGTGGTGATGTCCAATGGTGATGACGGTGAGAAAACGCTGCATCTGGGGGATAACTACGGGCAGAAAACATGGCGTGATTTTCTGGGTAACCGCGAGGAAACGGTAACCACTAACGAACAGGGAGAAGGGACATTTACCTGCCAGGGCGGCAGCGTGAGCGTGTGGGTTATCGTCGACGCATAAAACAAACTGCGCTGAGTGGCAGTTACCACTCAGCGCACACCCTTAGGGTTTTAACCCTACCGCTGTTTTCTTCGTCAACGCATCGGCACATTCTGCCGTAGGTTTTTCAACACGTTTGAACGTCATACCTGCATATTCAAGCCGGTTCCCCTCGCGCGCGATGCGATAGTTGTCTTGCTGCTGAGTAATGTTACGCAGCTCATCCCCACGCTGTGACAATTTGCCTGGAACAGCAATCACCCGCTGCCACTGTCGACAATCCAGGGTATCCCCTTCTGGCGTCACAATTAAACTGGCAATCGCCTCCGGGCTGACCAGCTCACTCTGAGGCCCTTCAGACTGCCAGTATCCCGCCAGCCCGGCAGGCGCCGGATGTTTAATAACCGCTTCGTAATCTTCAACCTGCGCACAGCCACTTAACACCAGCAATGCACCAATAACCCATCGTTTTTTCATCATTTTTCCTGCCTCCAGAAACCCAAAGAGTGTGGCATCAAATAGATGTTGTCACCAGTCTTTCATGCCAGCCAATCCCCTTCTTCCCATTGATTCTTTGATGTGTACCGGGGTTAGTATCGCGGAGTACATGTATTATCCCCCTCCTCACGCGGTCTATAGACTGCATAAATAGATCCTTCTGAGTTCAGAGGCCACCGTTATGTCCTGGCAACACTTTAAGCAGACCTTTCTGATTAAATTCTGGTCGCCCATCCCGGCAGTGATTGCCGCTGGTATTCTCTCAACCTATTATTTTGGCATTACCGGTACCTTCTGGGCTGTTACCGGGGAATTTACCCGTTGGGGCGGTCAGCTTCTGCAACTGGGCGGGGTGCACACTGAGGAGTGGGGCTACTTCAAACTGATTCATCTTGAGGGCACGCCGCTGACGCGAATCGACGGGATGATGATCATTGGCATGTTTGGCGGTTGTTTTGCAGCGGCGCTCTGGGCTAACAACGTGAAACTGCGCTTCCCACATAGCCGAAAACGTATTGCGCAGGCTATCGCCGGTGGCATTATTGCCGGGTTTGGTGCGCGCCTGACAATGGGGTGCAACCTCGCCGCTTTCTTTACCGGGATTCCTCAGTTTTCGCTTCACGCCTGGTTTTTTGCCATTGCCACTGCGATCGGCTCATGGTTTGGCGCTCGCTTCACGCTGCTGCCGTTCTTCCGCATTCCCGTCAAAATGCAAAAAGTCTCTGCCGCCTCCCCACTAACACAAAATGCTGACCAGGCACGCCGACGCTTCCGTCTGGGTATGCTCATTTTTGCAGGCATGCTGGGCTGGGGGGGACTCACCGCAATGCATCAGCCAAAGCTGGGACTGGCCATGCTGTTTGGCGTGGGGTTTGGCTTGTTGATTGAACGGGCGCAGATCTGTTTTACCTCCGCCTTCCGCGATATGTGGATCACCGGTCGCACGGTGATGGCAAAAGCCATTATCTTTGGCATGGCGGCCAGCGCGATAGGTATTTTCAGCTATATCCAGTTGGGTGTGGAAGCCAAAATCATGTGGGCTGGTCCGAATGCCGTGCTGGGCGGCCTGCTGTTCGGTTTCGGCATTGTGCTCGCAGGCGGCTGCGAAACTGGCTGGATGTACCGCGCGGTTGAAGGTCAAGTACACTTCTGGTGGGTAGGCTTAGGTAACGTCATAGGATCTACGCTGCTGGCGTATTACTGGGATGGTCTGTCTCCGGTGCTGGCCACTAACTGGGATAAAATCAATTTACTGCAATCCTTCGGCCCGCCTGGCGGCTTGCTGGTCACTTATGCCATGCTGATCGTCGCACTATTACTGGTTATAAGCTGGGAAAAACATTTCTTTCGGCGTGCAACGCCGGGTGCCGTTAAGGAGACCGCATGAACATCGTTCCCGATTACCGCCTGGACATGACTGGTGAGCCCTGCCCATACCCGGCTGTCGCAACGCTGGAAGCGCTGCCCCAACTCAAAAAAGGTGAAATTCTGGAAGTGGTCAGCGACTGTCCACAATCCATCAATAACATTCCGGTCGATGCCCGTAACCATGGCTACACGGTGCTGGACATCCAGCAGGATGGCCCAACGATACGCTATTTGATCCAGCGCTAGTCTTCATGCTCACACGGACATTTCAACTCGCAAGCCACCGCCAGTGCCGGTGGCTTTTTATAAAACACTCAGGCGCGGGAAAGCGAACTCAATGCGCCATAACTGCGTCGATAATTCGGTGCATATTTAAATGTCTGTCAACATAAACGCACCTGTTACGTCCGGTCTGTTTACCGTTATACAATGCACGATCTGCCCGCTCCAGAACTTCATGTAATGTTTCATTTTCATCGACCCGGGTCAATCCTGCAGAAAAGGTAATATTAATGACATGTTCAGCAGCATGAATATCCGTAGCGGCAACCCTGGTGCGAATTCTTTCTGCTATTAAAGACGCGGCACGATCGCTGCACGCATGCAGTAAAATAATAAACTCTTCACCCCCATAACGATAAACAGGTTCCGATTTTCGTGTTGCAGCATCTAATTGACGGGAGAAATCACGCAGAACGTCATCACCAATTAAATGGCCATAGTTGTCATTTATCTTTTTGAAATGATCGATATCAAGTAATAAAAGATAGAGACCACTTTTGTTAAATCTGGCAACGGTACTATCAAATGATTCGTCAAGTACACGCCGTAACGGCAGTCCGGTTAGCGCATCGTAGCTTGTGCGACGTTGCAGCAAATGCGTCTTATAGGTTGCCAGCGATTGATTAAACTCCAGAAGCACTAAGGCAAAGGCATCAAAATATATTGTAGATTTATCGCCACGATGCAGTGCGCTGATTAATTCACGACAGGCCTGATGTATCTCTTTATGTCCATTATTTATGTCAAGAAGATAACTTCTGTCATCTCTCTCCTCACTAAGTTTCTGATTTAACCACGAACCAAATTCGCAGAATTCATGTGCGCTATGATGGGTAATCTCCTGGCATTTTTCATGCTCATTAGCCACAAAATAAAGGATATTCACCAGCCATTTAAAATGTGCATCCGAAGATTTATTTAGCCCCAATAAAGTGGCGTCAATGTTTCTGTATTCCCTATTCATCGTCAATGTATCCTCCATAATTTCCAGTGACGATAATAACAAGACGTGAATATATTTTTGTAAATAAAACCAAAGTGATGTTTAAGTATTGTCAAGGCACACAATGCGTGAAAATGTGGTTTTCAAAGCGGAATGCGAGGGGAATCAATCAAGCGCGTGGAGATGGATAACGGAGAAGAACGTAAAAACGGAACTGAAGTGCAAAGCCACATTCAGTTCCGAATATCATGTCGTTGCGCTTTAGCAGAAGCTCTCCGCCAAAGCACAACGTCTGCAACTACACCTGCATGTTCATCACTTCCTGATACGCAGAGACCAACTTATTGCGCACCTGGATACCCATCTGCAGAGAAATGGACGATTTTTGCAGATCGGTCATCACGTCATTTAATGCAACGCCAGGCTCACCAAGTGTGAATTTTTCTGCCTGAGTACGCGCTGCGTTCTGCGTATCACTGATTCTGTCCAGCGCTGCGTGCAATTGACCGGCAAAACTGACCGTCTGAACGCTGTCAACGCTTTGATTTTTAGCGATTCCTGCCGTTGCTTGCAGCTGGCTGACAACGCTTTCAATACCCTGTATTGCCATGGATTTTCCCCGGATGGTTTGATACCCGGACAAGACTACCAGTTTGTCAATGCGATAATGGCGGTAAATAACGATAAAAAACCAGGTTATTTGAGGCATAGAAAATTCCGAATCATCAAATAATGGCACAGCCATGTTAATGGATAAATGTCGAGTTTGCCGACCCGGGAGTCTGTTTTGCTGCATTACTCAAATAACAACATCCACCCTGAGTTACGAGGTGCACAATGAGTGCGACTTCAGCGACTGCGCCACAGAATAAATCTCTGGAGTGGATCAACCGCTTACGTGCGAACCCCAAAATCCCATTAATGGTTGCGGGAGCTGCAGCCGTTGCCATCGTCGTTGCGATGGTGCTATGGGCAAAAAGCCCTGATTACCGCACGCTGTACAGCAACCTGTCCGATCAGGATGGCGGAGCTATTGTCACACAGCTAACCCAAATGAATATCCCTTACCGCTTCGCTGACAACGGCGGCGCGCTTGAGGTTCCTGCCGACAAAGTGCATGAGCTGCGCTTGCGTCTTGCCCAGCAAGGTCTGCCGAAAGGCGGTGCGGTTGGTTTCGAATTGCTCGACCAGGAAAAGTTCGGTATCAGTCAGTTCAGCGAGCAGGTGAACTACCAGCGTGCGCTGGAAGGTGAACTGGCCCGCACTATCGAAACACTCGGTCCGGTTAAAGGTGCGCGTGTTCATCTCGCGATGCCAAAACCATCACTGTTTGTCCGCGAGCAAAAATCCCCTTCTGCCTCCGTCACGGTCAATCTTGCGCCGGGTCGTGCAATGGATGAAGGTCAAATCAGTGCTGTTGTTCACCTGGTCTCAAGTGCCGTCGCAGGCCTGCCACCGGGTAACGTCACTGTGGTCGATCAGTCAGGACGTCTGCTGACGCAGTCGAACACGGCCGGTCGTGACCTGAATGACGCACAACTTAAATACGCTGCGGATGTTGAAGGTCGTGTTCAGCGTCGTATCGAAGCCATCCTCGGTCCTATTGTGGGCAACGGGAATGTGCACGCGCAGGTTACGGCACAAATTGATTTCGACAATAAAGAACAGACAGAAGAGCAGTATCAGCCAAACAGCGATGCCTCTAAAGCCGTTCTGCGTTCTCGTCAGACCAATGAAAGTGAGCAGATTGGTGGTCAGTATCCTGGCGGTGTTCCGGGTGCACTTTCTAACCAACCGGCTCCCGCAAACAGTGCGCCGATCAGTACCCCTCCTGCTAATCAGAATCAGCAACAAAACGGTCAGCAGAACGGGCAACAAAATGCGAATGGTCAACAGCAGCAGACTGCGTCTACCGCTAACTCTGCTGTGCCGCGCAATACAACACACAATGAAACGGCGAACTACGAAGTGGATCGCACCATTCGTCATACCAAGATGAATGTGGGCGATATTCAGCGCCTGTCCGTTGCCGTAGTGGTGAACTACCGCACCCTGCCTGACGGTAAAACAGAAGCACTGACCGCTGACCAGATTAAACAGATTGAAGACTTAACCCGCGAAGCCATGGGTTACACCGAAAAACGCGGCGATACGCTGAACGTGGTGAACTCACCATTCAATGCGACAGACGATGTTGGTGGTCAACTTCCGTTCTGGCAGCAGCAGTCGTTTATCGATCAACTGCTGGCCGCTGGTCGCTGGCTGCTGGTCCTTATCGTTGCCTGGCTGTTGTGGCGCAAAGCGATACGTCCGCAACTGGTACGCCGTCAGGAAGAAGCGAAAGCGATTCAGGAAGAGCAACGTGCTCGTGCTGAAATCGAAGAGTCGGTTGAGGTTCGCCTCAGCAAAGATGAGCAACTCCAGCAGCGTCGCAGTAATCAGCGCATGACGGCTGAAGTCATGAGCCAGCGCATCCGTGAGATGTCTGATAACGATCCGCGCGTCGTGGCGCTGGTCATTCGCCAGTGGATGAGTACCGAACATGAGCAATAATACAGGCACCCTGACCGGGACGGATAAAAGCGTCATCCTGCTGATGACCATTGGCGAAGATCGCGCAGCAGAGGTGTTCAAACACCTCTCCCAACGCGAAGTCCAGCATCTCAGTACTGCGATGGCCAGCGTGAAGCAAATTTCCAACAAGCAATTGATGGATGTGCTGCAAGAGTTTGAGAACGAAGCTGAACAGTTTGCCGCGCTCAACATTAACGCCAACGACTACCTTCGCACCGTTCTGGTCAAGGCGTTGGGGGAAGAGCGTGCTGCCAGCCTGCTGGAAGATATTCTCGAAACCCGCGATACCACCAGTGGGATCGAAACGCTCAACTTTATGGAGCCACAGAGTGCCGCCGACGTTATTCGCGACGAGCACCCACAGATTATCGCCACCATCCTTGTCCACCTCAAACGTGGTCAAGCTGCCGATATTCTTGCCCTGTTTGACGAGCGTCTGCGCCATGACGTTATGCTGCGTATCGCCACCTTCGGCGGCGTACAGCCAGCGGCATTGGCAGAACTGACCGAAGTGTTGAACAACCTGCTCGACGGTCAGAACCTCAAACGCAGCAAAATGGGCGGCGTGAGGACAGCGGCAGAGATTATCAACCTGATGAAAACGCAGCAGGAAGAAGCGGTTATTACCGCAGTGCGCGAATTCGATGGCGAGCTGGCGCAAAAAATCATCGACGAGATGTTCCTGTTCGAAAATCTCGTGGAAGTGGACGACCGCAGCATCCAGCGCCTGCTCCAGGAAGTGGATTCCGAATCCCTGCTGGTTGCACTGAAAGGTTCCGAGCCACCATTGCGCGACAAATTCCTGCGCAACATGTCGCAGCGTGCAGCAGATATTCTGCGCGACGACCTGGCCAACCGTGGCCCGGTACGACTGTCTCAGGTGGAGAACGAGCAGAAAGCAATCCTGCTCATTGTCCGTCGTCTGGCGGAAACCGGCGAGATGGTAATTGGCAGCGGCGAGGATACCTATGTCTAATGAATTGCCGTGGAAGGTCTGGAAGCCTGAGGACCTTGCTATCCCCGTGCCTGCTTTTGCACCGGCCTTCCTCGACAACAATGAAGAGCCGGAAGAAGAGAACGTTGAAGACGAGCTGTCTGCCGAACAAAAACGCCAGCAGCAACTGGCACAGATCCAAATGCAGGCACATGAAGCCGGTTATAACGCGGGTCTGGCTGAAGGGCGTCTGAAAGGTCAGGAACAAGGCTATCAGGAAGGTCTGGAACAAGGGCACGCAAATGGCCTTGAACAGGCCCGTCAGCAGCAAGCCCCTCTGCATGCTCGCATGCAGCAGTTGGTGAGCGAGTTTCAGTACACATTAGACGCGCTCGATAGCGTCATTGCCTCCCGCCTGATGCAAATGGCGCTCGAAGCCGCACGGCAGGTCATCGGTCAGACGCCTTGTGTCGATAACACGGCACTGATCAAACAAATTCAGCTTCTGCTTCAGCAGGAGCCTTTATTTAGCGGCAAACCGCAACTGCGCGTGCATCCTGATGATTTGCAACGCGTAGAAGAGATGCTCGGCGCGACGCTCAGCCTGCACGGCTGGCGTTTGCGCGGTGACCCGACCCTTCACCCCGGCGGCTGTAAAGTCTCTGCGGATGAAGGCGATCTTGATGCCAGCGTCGCAACACGCTGGCAAGAACTCTGCCGCCTGGCGGCACCAGGAGTGGTGTAATGACCACACGTTTGAACCGTTGGCTGAACACGCTTGATACCTTCGAAGCCCGGATGGCCCAACTGCCGTCCGTTCGTCGTTATGGCCGCCTGACCCGTGCGACCGGACTGGTTCTGGAAGCAACCGGCCTGCAGTTGCCATTAGGTGCGACCTGCATCATCGAACGCCATGACGGCGGAGAGACGAGCGAAGTTGAAAGTGAAGTGGTCGGTTTTAATGGTCAACGTCTGTTCCTGATGCCACTGGAAGAAGTGGAAGGCATTTTACCTGGCGCTCGCGTTTATGCCCGTAGCGCTGCAGCCGACGGCATGCACAGCGGCAAACAGTTACCGCTGGGCCCTTCTCTACTCGGCCGTGTGCTGGACGGAGCCGGCAAACCTCTCGATGGTTTGCCCTCCCCTGATACCAGTGAAACGGGTGCGCTCATCACCCAGCCCGTTAACCCATTGCAGCGTACCGCCATCGAACATGTACTGGATACGGGCGTACGCTCTATCAACGCCTTACTGACCGTCGGTCGTGGTCAGCGTATGGGTCTGTTTGCCGGTTCTGGCGTGGGTAAGAGTGTGCTGTTGGGTATGATGGCACGTTATACCGAAGCCGATGTCATTGTCGTCGGTCTGATTGGCGAACGTGGCCGTGAAGTGAAAGATTTTATCGAGAACATCCTTGGTACCGAAGGCCGTGCACGTTCGGTCGTGATTGCCGCACCGGCGGATGTATCTCCTTTATTGCGTATGCAGGGCGCTGCCTACGCCACGCGCATCGCGGAAGATTTTCGCGACCGCGGTCAGCATGTACTGCTGATTATGGATTCCCTGACGCGTTATGCCATGGCTCAGCGCGAAATTGCGCTCGCCATCGGTGAACCGCCAGCGACCAAAGGTTATCCCCCTTCTGTCTTCGCCAAATTACCGGCGCTGGTGGAGCGTGCAGGTAACGGTGTGAGCGGTGGTGGATCTGTTACCGCCTTTTATACAGTCCTGACCGAAGGCGATGACCAACAGGATCCCATTGCCGACTCAGCCCGAGCCATCCTTGATGGGCACATCGTGTTGTCCCGCCGTCTTGCGGAAGCCGGTCACTATCCGGCCATTGACATCGAAGCGTCTATCAGCCGCGCCATGACCGCGCTGATTACGGAAAAACATTACGCAAGAGTCAGAAATTTCAAGCAGTTGTTGTCGAGCTTCCAGCGTAACCGTGATTTGGTCAGCGTGGGTGCTTATGCCCGAGGCAGCGACCCGATGCTGGATAAAGCCATTGCATTGTGGCCACAACTGGAAGCGTTTTTGCAGCAAGGTATGTTCGAACGTGCAGGATGGGAAGATTCGATGCAGGCACTTGAGCTCATCTTCCCGACAGTCTAATGCAGTTGGAGAGCGACGATCATGGCGCAAAATAGTGCGTTAACGACGCTAAAGGAATTGGCAGAGAAAGAAGTCGACGACGCGGCCCTGAAGCTTGGCGAAATGCGCCGCGGCTGTCAGCAAGCGGAAGAACAACTCAAGATGCTGATGGATTATCAGCATGAGTATCGCAATAACCTGAACAGCGACATGAGTCAGGGGATTGATGCCCAGCGTTGGCAAAACTACCAGCAATTCATTCTGACGCTGGAAAAAGCGATTGAACAACACCGTCAGCAGTTGACGCAGTGGTCCCAAAAAGTGGACATTGCATTAGATTGCTGGCGAGAGAAAAAGCAACGTTTGCAGGCGTGGCAAACGTTGCAGGACAGACAAACCGCCGCCCTGGTCCAGGCCGAAAACCGGATGGATCAAAAGAAAATGGATGAATTTGCACAGCGCGCATCACAGAGGAAATTTGAATGATCAGCCTGCAGAAATTGCTTACAACAGACGTGGATACCACCGCCGGTGTACAAACAGGCAAGGCGGGGACCGATTCTGCGCAAGATTTCCTTGCTCTGCTCGCCAGTGCGTTGGGTGGTAATACGCCCGTCGGCGAAGACGCTGATGCCGCCCTTCCTTTGACGGCTCTGCAAGCAACAGGTGGGAAGTCTGCAAAGAATTTGCTCTCGCTCACGGCTGACACCACCCAAACGCCGGCACAAAAACTGGCCGACCTGCTTGCACGCCAAACCACTGACGCCACAACCTTGACCGCTGATGAAACAACTCAGGTCCAGAATCTTTTATCCGGACTGACGCCAACGGCAAAAAGCGATGTGCTGGCAGCATTGACGAAAGGCACCAAAACCAGTGATGACAGCAAAACAGATTTGAGCGATGAGGAGCTGTCCAGTCTCAGCGCATTGATGGCGATGTTACCTCACCAGCAGGTGGCGCAACTGACGCCGAAGGTACAGACCAGCGAGCAACAGGTTGATGTTACCACCGCCGCCAGCCGAACTCTCGGCGCGGCAACGCCGTTCACAGGCAAAAACAGTGAGACCACGTCAACACTGCATACCAGCGCGAAAACCGATAGTACGCTGCCACAGCCTGCCGTCACCACCAGCGATGATGCTTTCCAGAGTGCCGCGGCACTGGTGACGAAAAAAGAGGTGGATAATGCCAATGCCACGGTGAACACCACGGCAAGCATCGCTCCTGTGGTAAGCCATGGGGCTTCAGCTCAGGCCAGCGCACCGGTTTCTGCTGCTGTGTTAAGTGCACCGCTTGGCAGTAATGAGTGGCAGCAAACGCTGAGTCAGCACGTGACCCTGTTTACCCGTCAGGGTCAGCAGACCGCTGAGCTTCGCTTGCATCCGGAAGATTTGGGACAAGTTCAAATCTCGCTGAAAATTGACGATAACAATATGGCACAGCTGCAAATGGTATCCCCGCACAGCCATGTTCGTCAGGCGCTGGAAGCTGCGTTACCTACCCTGCGTACTTCACTGGCTGAAAGTGGCATTCAACTGGGTCAAAGCAATATCAGCAGCGAAAGTTTTGCCGGGCAACAACAATCGTTTTCCGGGCAGCAGCAGTCATCCCGTACCGGTAGCGGTGAGCGTTTTGCCGCCGAAGATGAAGAGGCCGTGATTACACCAGCAAGCCTGCAATCACTCGCTCGCGGCAACGGCGCGGTTGATATCTTTGCCTAAACGCCAGAGGTAGCATGATTATCCCCGTCTTTTCCGCGCTTTGACGCGGGCAGGACACGGGATAATCAGCCTATTAGCAGTACCTAACAGGAAGCACGTATCAGATGACTGACACCGCTATAACCAAAAAACGTAAGCGTTCAATCTGGATCCCGCTCTTGGTGTTAATCACCCTCGCTGCATGTGCCACAGCTGGCTATAGCTACTGGCGTATGCAGGTGCATCCGGCCACGGATGCTAAAGCGGAAGCCGAAGCGCCACCTCCGCCGCCAGCACCGGTCTTTTTCGCTCTGGATACTTTTACGGTCAATCTGGGCGATGCCGATCGTGTGTTGTACATCGGTATCACGTTACGTCTGAAAGATGACCTGACGCGTGCCAGACTGAGTGAGTATCTGCCGGAAGTTCGTAGCCGTTTACTGCTGCTGTTCTCCCGCCAGGACGCCACACAGCTTGCGACTGATGATGGGAAACAAAAACTTGCAGCCGCGATTAAAGAAGCGCTCGCATCACCGTTAGTGGCGGGACAACCGAAGCAGGAAGTCACTGACGTTCTTTATACAGCTTTCATTTTGCGGTAAAGACATGGGCGATAGCATTCTTTCTCAGGCCGAAATCGATGCGCTGCTCAATGGAGACAGCGATAAGAGTGATGATCCAAAACCGGGTGCAGGTGGCGATACAGACATTCGCCCCTACGATCCCAATACCCAGCGTCGCGTAGTCCGTGAGCGTCTGCAGGCGCTGGAGATCATCAACGAACGTTTCGCGCGTCAGTTCCGTATGGGGCTGTTTAACCTGTTGCGTCGTAGCCCGGATATTACCGTCGGTGCCATTCGCATTCAGCCGTACCACGAATTTGCACGAAATTTACCCGTTCCAACCAACCTGAACTTGATCCACCTGAAACCCCTGCGCGGTACGGGACTGTTTGTCTTCTCCCCGAGCCTGGTGTTTATCGCCGTGGACAACCTGTTTGGTGGCGACGGGCGTTTTCCCACCAAGGTTGAAGGCCGTGAGTTCACGCATACTGAACAGCGTGTCATTAACCGCATGCTTAAACTGGCGCTGGAAGGCTACAGTGATGCATGGAAAGCGATTCACCCTCTGGACGTGGAATATGTCCGTTCAGAGATGCAGGTTAAGTTCACCAATATCACGACGTCTCCGAACGATATTGTTGTGAATACGCCGTTCCACGTGGAAATTGGTAACCTGACCGGTGAATTCAATATTTGCTTGCCGTTCAGCATGATAGAGCCATTGCGTGAAGTGTTAGTTAACCCACCGCTGGAGAACTCCCGTTCTGAAGATCAGAACTGGCGAGATAATCTTGTGCGTCAGGTACAGCACTCCGAACTGGAACTGATTGCTAACTTCGCTGATATTTCACTGCGACTGTCGCAGATACTTAAACTCAAGCCCGGCGACGTCTTGCCGATCGACAAACCCGATCGCATCATCGCGCATGTGGACGGAGTGCCTGTACTCACCAGCCAGTATGGCACGCTTAATGGTCAGTACGCCCTGCGTGTCGAGCACTTGATAAACCCGATTTTGAATTCGCTGAATGAGGAACAGCCCAAATGAGTGATATGAACAATCCGTCCGATGACAACGGCAGTGCAATGGACGATCTGTGGGCTGACGCGTTAAACGAACAAAAAACCACCACTGGCGGCAATAAAAGCCCGGTAGATGCCGTTTTCCAGCAACTCGGTGGTGGCGATGTCAGTGGTAGCCTGCAGGATATCGATTTGATCATGGATATCCCGGTAAAACTGACGGTTGAACTGGGCCGCACCCGTATGACCATTAAAGAGCTGCTGCGTCTGACCCAGGGCTCCGTCGTAGCCCTTGACGGTCTGGCTGGCGAGCCGCTGGATATTTTGATTAACGGTTATCTTATCGCGCAGGGTGAAGTTGTGGTTGTCGCCGACAAATATGGCGTGCGTATCACCGACATCATCACCCCAACCGAACGTATGCGCCGTCTGAGCCGTTAAGTTCTGATATGAAAACGCAGGCCACGGTAAGCCAACCGTCCGCCATCCCCGGTTCGCCACTGCTGCAAATCAGTGGCGCACTTGCTCTGATCATCGCACTGATCCTCGCTGCGGCATGGGTTGCAAAGCGAACAGGGTTTGCAGGTAAAAATGCCGGGGCGCGTGGACTGAAAGTCACTGCCAGCACCTCTGTCGGCCCGCGTGAGCGGGTGGTGATTGTCGACGTTGAGGATGCGCGTCTGGTTCTCGGCATCACACCCACAAATATCAATCTGCTGCATAAATTACCTCCTGCGCCTGTCGACAACGACGTCGTTAACGAGAAGACCCCGGACTTCCAGTCCGTCATGAAGAATTTGCTCAAGCGTTCCGGGAGATCCTGATGCGCCGTTTGTTACCTCTTGCGCTGGCCGGATTATGGCTGGTTGCCCCTGCCGCATTCGCCCAACTCCCGGGCCTGGTTAGTCAGCCGCTGCCTGGTGGTGGCCAAACCTGGTCTTTACCGGTCCAGACATTGGTCTTTATCACCTCTCTGACCTTCTTACCGGCCATTTTGCTGATGATGACCAGCTTCACCCGTATCATCATTGTCTTTGGATTGCTGCGAAATGCGTTGGGTACACCGTCAGCACCGCCCAACCAGGTGCTACTGGGTCTGGCGCTGTTTCTGACCTTTTTTATTATGTCGCCGGTCATCGATAAAATTTATACCGATGCTTACCAGCCGTTCACCGAGAGTAAAATTTCGGTCGATGTGGCGCTGGAACGCGGTGCGCAACCGCTGCGTGAATTCATGATGCGTCAGACCCGTGAAGCCGATCTTGCGCTGTTTGCGCGTCTGGCAAACAGTCCACCGATTCAGGGACCGGAAGCCGTACCAATGCGTATTTTGTTACCGGCTTACGTCACCAGCGAATTGAAAACCGCTTTCCAGATAGGCTTTACGATCTTCATCCCGTTCCTGATTATCGACCTGGTGATCGCCAGTGTTCTGATGGCACTGGGTATGATGATGGTGCCCCCTGCCACCATTGCCCTCCCCTTCAAGCTCATGCTGTTTGTGCTGGTAGATGGGTGGCAATTGCTTGTCGGTTCACTGGCACAGAGCTTTTACAGCTAGGAGTGAGAGATGACACCTGAATCAGTCATGATGATGGGCACTGAAGCAATGAAAGTGGCTCTCGCGCTTGCTGCCCCACTCCTGCTGGTTGCGTTGGTTACCGGTCTGATTATCAGTATTCTTCAGGCCGCTACCCAAATTAACGAGATGACACTGTCTTTCATCCCCAAAATTATCGCGGTATTTGTGGCGATTATTATTGCCGGACCGTGGATGCTTAATCTGTTGCTGGACTATATGCGTACGCTGTTCACCAACCTGCCCTACATCATCGGATAGCCCACTATGTTGCAGGTCTCCAGCGATCAGTGGCTTGCATGGTTGAGCATGTACTTCTGGCCATTTATTCGCATTATGGCGCTGATTATGACAGCGCCTATTCTCAGCGAGCGGAGCATTCCCCGGCGCGTTAAAGTCGGCCTTGGACTGATGATAACCTTTATCGTCGCACCTACACTGCCCGTCAATGACACCACCATTTTTTCAGCCAGCGCGCTGTGGCTGGCCTTGCAGCAGATACTGATTGGTATTGCGCTGGGGTTTACCATGCAGTTTGCCTTTGCTGCCATTCGTACCGCAGGTGAACTGATTGGTTTGCAGATGGGGCTTTCATTCGCCACGTTTGTTGATCCCACAAACCACCTCAACATGCCGGTGCTGGCGCGTCTGGTCGACGTGCTGGTTCTGCTCCTGTTCATGTCATTTAATGGTCACCTGTGGTTGATCTCTATTCTGGTGGACACATTCCATACTTTGCCCATTGGGGGCGATCCGGTAAACAGTAATGCATATATGGCATTGACGCGTGCGGCAGGGATGATATTCCTGAATGGATTGATGCTGGCGCTACCTGTCATTACCTTGCTGCTGACGGCGAACCTTGCACTGGGCTTATTAAATCGTATGGCGCCGCAGTTGTCCGTATTTGTCATCGGGTTTCCCATTACATTAACAGTCGGAATGCTGTTAATGACAGCAATGATGCCACTCATTGCCCCCTTTGCTGAACGTTTATTTGGTGAAATATTCAATCTCTTAGCAGATATTGTCAGCGAGTTACCACGAAATAACATTCCATAATTTTTGAATGGTTTTTTTAAGGATATTCCTAAAATTAATTTGAGCTAATACCCTCCACGATATACCCAGCGCGGTTTAATTGTTTTTATCACTCTCACATAACATAAGATTTACTTTACTTTAAGATGATTCCTGGCAAATTATACGTAACTTTACGGGATAGTGGTTTCGCCTGAGGTCTACATCCTGCTCATTGTTATTGCTTATTTGTCTGGTGGTTCAGGGACCTCTGGCGAGGGTGAATTATCGTTACGCATTGAGTGAGGGTATGCCATGTCAACGATTATCATGGATTTATGCAGTTATACCCGCCTGGGACTAACGGGTTATCTGGCGAGTCGGGGGGTTAAAAAACGAGAAATCAACGACGTAACTACTGTCGGGGAACTCGAATCAGTTTGTACAGCGCTACAGCCTACGGTGGTGTTTATTAATGAGGACTGCTTTATTCACGACCCCGTTAGCAGTCAACACATTAAGCAAATCATTAATCAACATCCCCGAACTTTATTTATTGTTTTTATGGCGATAGCGAATATCCATTTTGATGAATATTTGTTAGTCAGAAAAAATTTATTGATCAGTTCTAAATCAATCAAACCTGAATCACTTGACGTTTTTTTAGCTGATTATCTTGGTAAAGAGAAAAAGAACATCGGCCTTGCTAATTTGCCCACGTTATCACTGAGCCGCACCGAATCGAGCATGCTTAAAATGTGGATGTCAGGTCAGGACACGATTCAGATATCTGATCAAATGAATATTAAAGCAAAAACGGTATCATCACATAAGGGGAATATTAAAAGGAAAATTAAAACGCATAATAAGCAAGTGATCTATCATGTTGTTCGTCTGACGGACAATGTAACCAGTGGTATTTTCGTGAATATGCGTTAAAGGACTAAAGCACCCTCCTTGACAGGAGGGCGATAAAATCATTCTTCCCTTTCAACAAAAATCCCGTCCGGGCTATCTTTTTCATTAAAGAACCAGATACCGAGCGGGTAATCATCAAGCGAAACAAGGTACATCGTACCTTCACTGAACTCTTCTATTGCCAGCACCACTCCCGGGCGGCGTGGACCACCGTCCGTTTTGACCGTGACCCGCTCATTAACCTTCATACCTATCCTCCTGTCGCATTTGTGCCAGTGTAGAACAATTCTCAACAACTGGCAGCGTCCCGACGTTTAGCTGGCTATTTTTTCTACCGACTATACTTAGTGCTGGTTCGGCCAATGAGGTATGAGTGATGAAAACAGCCAAAGAGTACAGCGATACTGCAAAACGCGACGTCAATGTTGATGTGGACGCCCTGCTGGCTGCAATAAACGAGATAAGTGAAAGCAATATCCAGCGCGTGGAAGACAGCGAAGGCCAACGGGTAAGCGTTGATGGACGTGAATACCACACCTGGCGGGAACTGGCAGAAGCGTTTGAACTGGATGTCCATGATTTCAGCGTGACAGAGGTGAATCGCTGAAAGAAAAAATCCCGGTCATGGGGTGACCGGGATAAAGCTTGCTTTCGCAAGAAGCACTTAAAAATTCGTTACATCAGGGAATCTGATGTAGACCGAACTTTATCTGCAAACATTTTGCATGACAAGAATATATTTAGGTACCAAATAGTTCGATTTTGAAATATTTTTCAGATACATAATTACGGAAACTCGCTGCTGGCGGCCTTTCCGGCAAGACGCGTCGCGGTGTCTCACCAGGACCCGCAGCCGAAAATTGAGATTAGTCTTACCCCCCTGTCGGTAAAGGAGCTACTTATGCCCACACTTGACGACTCGTTGCTGGTCTTCTCTGATGTCGATGGCACACTTATCGACAGCCATACTGGTGACTGGGAAGCTGCGGCCTCCTGGCTTGCCCGTCTGCGTCAACATGCCATTCCGCTTATCCTGTGCAGCAGCAAAACAGCGGCAGAAATGATTGCTATACAGCGAATGCTCGGCTTGCAGGGCCAGCCTTTTATCGCCGAGAACGGTGCCGTTATTCAGCTCGACGCGCACTGGAAAGATAACACCCACTTTCCACGCATCATCCAGGGATCCTCGCATAGCGAAATCGCTAAAGTGCTTCAGCAATTGCGCAGTCGCTACGGGTTCAAATTCACGGCGTTTAGCGAACTGGATGAGAGCATTCTGGCTGAAGTGACCGGTCTTCCTCCGGCACAAGCCGCGCTTGCCCGGCTGCAGGAAGCGTCGGAAACATTAATCTGGCGTGACAGTGACGCGCAAATGGATGCGTTTAATAGCCAACTCGCTGACCTTGGTCTGAGTTTTGTTCAGGGCGCTCGATTCTGGCATGTGCTGGATGAACGTGGTGGCAAAGATCAGGCCGTCAACTGGCTCACTCGTCAGTATCACCATCACGATGGAAAGTCCTTCCTGACGGTTGGGCTGGGCGATGGTCCTAATGATGCTCCATTACTCGACAATGTCGATTATGCTGTTGTCGTTAAGGGGCTGAACCGGCAAGGTATTCGGTTACGTGATGACACCCCGGAGCGTGTTTTTCATACCACGCTCGAGGGTGCTGCAGGCTGGCGTGAAGGTCTGGACTATATGCTCGGCTCAGGAGAGTCCTCATCCGTTGACCGCACCTGATTGCGACCAGAACGCTTTGCCAGGTAGAGACGGCTATCGGCAACGGACTGCAAATACTGGAAATCATAGTTATCCGTTTCCAGCGCACTGCTCACTCCTAATGAGGCACTGATGCGGATAGTTTGTGTCTTCTGCACCAAAATCTCTTTACTGCTGATGCGGACACGAATGCGTTCGGCAACGTGTGCGGCATCCTCAAGCGTACTGCCAGGCAGCAAAACGCAAAACTCTTCCCCTCCGACTCGCCCGGCGATGTCCGGGTCGCGTATCGAGTTGCCAATGAGACGGGCTGCGTGCGACAACACTAAATCCCCCGCCTGGTGACCATGCTGATCGTTGATGCGCTTAAAATGGTCGAGGTCTATCTGGATAACAGAGAAAGGCCGCTGCTGTGCTGCACATTCGGCAGATAACGTTTTCGCACGCTCAAACAGAGCTCCACGATTAGACAATCGGGTCAACGGGTCGTACCAGGCCTGCCACTGCAACGTATGCTGTAGCCGATACATGTTGCTGACCATTTTACGGATAACGCCCCATGCAATCAGCAGCATGCCGGTAAACAGCAACCAGAGGAGCGCCAGTGCGATACTGATTGTGCCAAAATCCCCCAGCAGGCCTTCGCGCAAGGTGTGGATACGCAGCATCACGCCATCAAAATGTTTAAGTTTCTCCCAACTCACAAAGCGGGTTCCAATCCGCATCCAGCCTGTCATCTCACTACTCATCGCCTGATTCAACGCATGACGTTGTTCCTTGCTAAAGGAATGCAGGCGGCTCTGGTCACCCGGCATCGTACTGGCCAGTAATGACCATTGACCATCATAGAGTTGGTACTCCCCATCTTTCTCTGTTTGACGCGCTTCCACTAAAATCTGGCGCAACGAGGAGATGGAAAAATTCATGGCCAGGACGCCATACCAGTAATTCTGATAATCCAGCGGCACACTGGCAGTAACAACAGCATCGTTGTCACCGGGTTTATGCGCCTGATCGGTAAACCAGCGCACACCTCGCAGTTTGTTATCTCGTTCGCGTTGCTGGCTAAACCACGAGCGGGTAAGGAGCTGATAGTAATCACCGACAATATTGTGCTGATATTCTACCGGGTTAGTGGAAACGTAGAAGCCAGCGCGGGATACATACCATGCCTGGCGGGGGCGCATGACAGCAGTAGAAGCCAGACGGAACAGATAGCCCAGTTCAAGGGCAGCGGTGAGCTCATTGTGCAACAGTTCATTTTCCCGGCTGAGTAGTGTGCTCTGCTCGACAAAATAATCGGAAACACCATACAGCGGGAGCGTGCGGCGGTTATCCAGTTCTATCTGCCAGTAAGGCAGCATACGCTGGCGTTCAAATTTGCCCTGCACGTTGCGCATCACTTCAAAAGCGAGCGGGGTTTGCAATGCCCCTTGCATTCCGTTGCGGAAAAAGACTAAGCGGTCAATGCCCACCTGCAGTTGCCTGTCCAGAATATTGCTAACGTTATCCAGAGCATTGCGCTGGCTGGCAATGTAGGCCTCCTGTAGGACCACTACTTCGCGCCAGGTCAACAGGGTTGAGCAGACCATCACAATGACAAAACACAGGTTGACTACCCCACTGGGATCAAACCATTTCTTTACATTTTCCAGCCGCAATGGGCTTTTTACGACGTTTTCCTGTCGCACGGAGACTCCCTGAATAAACGAAATGTCACACCACGTAGCCCTACGGGGTGTAAGAAGAAATAAAAAACGCCCGGGCGTGCCGGGCGCTTAAATGGCTATGCCTCTTCGCAAGCATGAATCCGATTACCGGGGATTAACTCTTCTTCCCGGAAAGCTTCACGCTTAACGCCATAACCGTCATACCAACGGCACTCCACCATGCCACTGGCATAACCCGTTACAATCATGCACGGGCCACCGTTTTTCGCTTTAACTTCATCGCTGACCAAAAAGACCATTATTGCCTCCGGTATCAGGGTGAAACGATTTCACCTTAGACGAAGTTGGCGAGCTTTGCATAACGGTGGGCGCAGTTTTTATGATTTCGCGCCACGCAGTCGCGAGACGCCCTTGACCGCCAACAGCGCAATGGCACCAACCACTACACCGACCACCAGATTGGCCAGCATGGGAAGGATGGACTGCAATATCAACGACTCACCCACGGCGACATTCTCAATGGCATGGTGCAACGGCGCGATACCATGAGCCACAATGCCACCGCCCACCAGGAACATGGCCAACGTCCCCACCACGGAGAGCACTTTCATTAACCACGGAGCGACAATCAGCAATCCCTTCCCTACTACCTGAGCAAGTGAGGAGGTTTTTTCAACCAACCAGTAGCCCATATCGTCGAGCTTAACGATGACGCCAACCAGTCCATAGACACCCACCGTTACCAACAACGCAATGCCCGACAGGATTAGTACCTGATTAAGCAAAGGCGCCTCGGCGACAATTCCCAGGGTAATAGCGACAATCTCAGCCGAGAGAATAAAATCGGTGCGGATTGCGCCTTTGACTTTATCGCGCTCGAAAGCTTTCGGATCCTGAGATGCCAAAGTTTCCAGCCGTTGCTGACGCACTTCTGCGCTCTCAGGATGTTTGCGCGCATGGAGGGTGTGCAGCACCTTCTCCAGCCCTTCAAAACATAAAAATGCCCCACCGACCATCAGAAGCGGCGTCACCGCCCACGGAATAAAAGCACTGATCAGCAATGCCAGTGGAACCAGAATCACTTTATTGAGTAACGAGCCTTTGGCCACGCCCCAGACCACCGGCAATTCCCGGTTTGCGCGAACGCCCGTGACCTGCTGTGCATTCAGGGATAAATCATCGCCCAGCACACCTGCGGTTTTTTTTGCCGCCAGTTTACCCATCACTGAGATGTCATCTAATAATGTTGCGATGTCATCCAGAAGCGTTAGTAAGCTACTTCCTGCCAAAATATCCTTCCTTATTGAAAGTCTTAATTATCATCAAACTCTAACAGTATGATGTAAAAAACCGGTGACGAAAATTACCGGAGCAATAGCAACATAAATTCAACAGTTAAAACACAATTAACCGCTCGCCAGGCCGATAGTTTTGGCGTTAACTATGAGCTTCCTTTTTATTTCACTGTGAGGGAGTATGCGTTTCAGGCAAGTTTTACCATTAATGGGGGCACTTTTTGCGCTTTATATTATTTGGGGTTCCACCTATTTCGTTATTCGCATTGGTGTTGAAAGCTGGCCGCCGTTTTTAATGGCAGGTACGCGTTTTCTTTCAGCCGGCGTTTTACTGACGGCCTTTTTGCTGTTGACCGGACATAAACTGCCTCCTCTGCGTCCACTGCTCAATGCGGCCCTGATCGGCGTGCTTCTGCTGGCTGTCGGCAACGGCTTTGTGACCGTCGCCGAACATCAGAATGTGCCTTCAGGCATCGCCGCCGTTGTGGTCGCCACCGTCCCGCTGTTCACACTTTGCTTTAGCCACTTTTTTGGTATTAAAACGCGCAAGCTCGAGTGGATGGGCATCGCGATTGGCCTGGCCGGTATCATTTTACTCAACAGCGGAGGCAACCTCAGCGGGAATCCCTGGGGGGCACTGATGATTTTAATTGGCTCCATGAGCTGGGCGTTTGGCTCCGTATACGGTTCGCGTATCGAACTGCCCACCGGGATGATGGCCGGTGCAATTGAGATGCTGGCAGCGGGTATTGTGTTGATGATCGCCTCTCTGCTCTCTGGTGAACGCCTGACCACCATGCCAACGACCGAAGGCTTTTTGGCCGTCGGTTATCTGGCACTTTTTGGTTCCATTATCGCCATTAATGCCTATATGTATCTCATTCGTAACGTCAGCCCTGCGGTAGCAACCAGCTACGCCTACGTTAACCCTGTTGTCGCCGTGTTACTGGGGACGGGCTTTGGCGGCGAATACCTCTCTTCAACAGAGTGGATTGCATTGGGTATCATTATTCTGGCGGTGGTGCTGGTGACACTGGGGAAATATCTCCTCCCTGCCCGTCCCGTGGTGACTCCCTGCGACGTGCAAAAGTAATACGCTTTTAGTGAATCCCTTGAGTGTCGATCTGCGCGGCATCTCCACCCCCGCAGATCCACTCTTCCAACCGCTCATTTAATGCCACGTCGGTTAGCTTCATACGCCCGCGTAAAGCACATTCCCAGACCACCAGCACCCGCCACCCTTGTTCGCGCAATTGGCTAATGTCACGTTTGTCACGCTCAACATTTTTCCCAATTTTCTCTAGCCAAAACTCAGTACGCGTCGCTGGGACTTTGAACAGATAACAGTGATGTTGATGCCAGAAACAGCCATGAGTGAAGATCACACAATGATAGTCATCCAGTACAAAATCGGGGCGCCCCGCCAGTTCAGCCACCTGGACACGGTAGCTCAGACCAAGGCTACCCAGTAACGCTGCAAGCCGTTTTTCGATTGCCGTATCCCGGGTGGCAATGGCACGCATATTTTTACTGCGGGTTGCTTTGTCATGAACATCGGCCATTAATCACCTCGGTAGGGTTCAGTCCGGTAAAGACTGACCAAAGCGCTGGACCACACTTTCATCAACGCCATAGAAATCACCCTTCAGTTCAGACGACAGTTTCGCCATAAACTGCACCAGATAATTGGCATTGTGACAGGCAAGTTCACGCCCTTTTTCTGTTTGCATGGTTTGAGGGAGCGAAAGCAACTTGGTTCGAAAATGGTCAAGAGCATACTGTTTATCGTTAAGGTCGCGCGCATCCGCAAATGGATCGTTGCCGTCAAACAGCGCGACACCCAATGCACCAGAGACGGCAAAGACACGTGCAAGGCCAATCGCACCCAGAGCTTCAAGCCGATCCGCATCCTGGACAATTTTCGCCTCCAGCGTCAGCGGTAGGATGCCTGCGCTGAAGCTATGTGCCTCAATGGCATGCAAGACGCCGTTGTAGCAACCTGCCGGGAAATCGGGAAAATCGGTGGCCAGGATTTCACATGCTTTTTTCGCCGCCATGCGGGAAGCCATCTGGCGTTCTGGGTGATTTTTCGGCAGGCTGACAATGTCATGGAAATAGCAGGCTGCTAATATCACCCGTTCGTCCGCATGTTGTCCTGCCAGTAAATGCTGCGCAGTTTGCCAAACCCGACGAAAATGTGTTGCATCGTGGGCGGCATCAGCTTGGGTATAGTGTTGATGCAACCACGCATCGAATCGCTGCTGCCACTGCATTAATGTCATCATCAGTCCGTTAAAAGAAAAGTGTACACATGCCGGTTATGTTGGCCTTTCACGCCTTCGGGCGTGGTGGGCGGGTGTACCAGGCAATCATCCCCAGGATAACCCCAACAATGCAGGCGGTAAGAAGGCTTAATATTAGCCACAACCATTCCACGATAGCTGATGCCCCGCTATCGGGAAAGAAAATAACCGCCGTTGAATTGGGTTGGCTGACCCGCCAGATGCACTGAATAACGAAACAGATAAACCAGAGACAAAAGGACCAGAACACCCAGAGTGCCAGCTTACCTCCCGAACTACGATCCAACATTTTCTTGCTCTGCCTATTTTTCGAACTTTTTTCACTCGACATGCAACAACACAACAAAATTTCATAATTAATGTGATTTACATCACATTACACTGCCATTGATTTCCCTTCAAAGGGTTTAAATCAGAACGTTTTACTTAAGTCAGGTTAAATTGATCTTGCTCAACTGAAACTGAATTGAGCATAGCGCAAGCAATCAATTTACTACTTGAATGGTTCTTATTTCCACATTCAATATATAAATGAAAAAAGATGTTAATTTACCCACTATATTTAAAGACCTATTTATGTCATTATCCATCCGCTACTTTCATCAAATAGCTTCTGAATTTTCTAACACTCTTCTTTTCCCTAATCAGGAACGCCCGGCATAAGCACCGGGCTTTTTTTTGTCTCTTACCTCATTCATAAATGCAATAAACATAATTTTAAAAATTATTCATAAAAAGCATTTTATTTATAAATAAAATAATCAACACCTTATTTATCACGCAAATCAACCCAGTATCATTCACTCAACGAATACCATCAACACATTGAATTTACTATATAAATACAATTTAATTCAGAAACATTTTGCAATATTTAAACTAATTTTTTTACATTTTTGGCGTAAATTGAAATGAACTTAATCGAATAGTATCAGCATGTAATTTCGGATGAAGTTATATGCATAAATATAAATGATGATCTTAAGGGAATAGATTATGAAAAGAAATGTACTGGCGATTTTAGTTCCTGCGTTATTAGCTGCAGGCTCAGTAAATGCAGCAGAAATTTATAACAAAAACGGAAACAAAGTAGATTTCTACGGCAAAGTGGTCGGTGAGCGCATCTGGAGCAATACCGACAACAGCAACAGTGAAAACAAAGATACGTCATACGCTCGTATTGGTATTAAAGGTGAAACCCAAATCAACTCTGAACTCATCGGCTTTGGTCGGTGGGAATACAATATGGATGCCAGCCAAACTGAAGGCGGGCAGAATGAAGATACCCGTCTTGCATTTGCCGGTCTGAAGTTTGCCAACTACGGCACCTTTGATTACGGTCGTAACTACGGCGTGGCTTACGATGTGGCTGCTTACACCGATATGCTGGTTGAATGGGGTGGTGACTCCTGGGCTGCAAAAGACAACTACATGAACGGCCGTACCAACGGGGTTGCCACTTATCGCGTGACCGATTTCTTCGGTGAAGTTGATGGCCTGAATCTGGCATTGCAGTACCAGGGGAAAAATGACAGCGAACGTGGCGTGACAAAACAGAATGGTGACGGTTATGCCATGTCTGCTTCCTATGAATTTGACGGTTTCGGTTTTGCCGCTACCTATGGCAAGTCTGACCGTACCGATGAACAGTCTTTTGACCGCAAAGGCGACAATGCCGAAGTCTGGTCCATCGCGGCGAAATACGATGCCAACAACGTCTACGCTGCGATGATGTACGGCGAAACCCGTAACATGACAGTTGAAAAAGATGACCAGTTTGCCAATAAAACTCAGAACTTTGAAGCCGTTATTCAGTATCAGTTCGACTTCGGCCTGCGTCCATCCCTGGGTTACGTTTACTCAAAAGGGGAAGACCTGAGCCGTCGCGGCAACTTCAAAGGCGGTGACGCTTCACGCGTGAACTACATTGAAGTCGGCACCTGGTACTACTTCAATAAAAACATGAACGTATACGCGGCGTATCAGTTTAACCTGCTGGATGACACCCATTACGTGAAAGAAACCAAAACCAACAAAGACGATCAGTTCGCTCTGGGTATCGTTTACCAGTTCTGATTGTTTCTCCACCTCATTCAAGCCCGCAGACTGCGGGCTTTTTTAGCGCTTGAGTTTATGCCCATAAGCACGCATCCACTCTGCCAGAGGCGAAAGCGCACTCTGTAGCGTCAGGCCCAGTTCCGTTATCTGATACTCCACACGCGGTGGAATTTCCGGATAGACCTGCCGGGAAACTAAACCCCGTTGTTCAAACTGGCGTAATTGTTTTGTCAGTTCCTTCTGCGTGATCGGCGCTGCCGCTCTGAGCAATTCACCGAATCGCACCGGTGTGTTTAACACAATCAGGCGATACAGAATCGGTATTGCCCATTTTCCCGATACCAGCCCCACAAAGCTGGTCATGGGGCACTCTTCGTGGTCACATTTTTTTTCATCATCACATATGAGTAATTCAGCCATAGCACACCCTTCGCATCATTAGTATCCACTTGGTACCTGGTTTCCTTTGGATAGTAACGTTTCTATAGTGCTTTCTCCAGCCACAACTCAGGAGAACGTCATGGGACGTTTAGCAAACAAATATACGCTTATTACCGGCGGGACCAGCGGCATCGGGCTGGCAACGGCGCAGGAATTCATTGCTCAGGGCGCTCAGATTGCGGTGACCGGGCGTAATCCTGAAACCCTCGCCGACGCACAACGCATCCTCGGGGAGAATGCCTGGGTGATCGCCGCAGATGCTGGAGATATTGTCTCGCAGAAGCAACTGGCACAAACGCTTGCTACGCGCTGGCCACGCCTGGACGCCGTATTTGTTAATGCGGGGGATGTCACACACGGGCTTATCGAAGAGTGGGACGAAGCGAAATGGGACCGTTTGATGCAAACAAACCTCAAAGGGCCTTTTTTCTTACTGCAAGCCCTTCTGCCGCTACTCAATAATCCCTCATCCGTCATCTTGTGTGGGTCGGTCAGTGCACGTATCGGTTTGCCCACCAGCAGCGTCTACGCCGCCAGTAAAGCAGGACTCTTGTCGCTGGCCCGCACGCTCTCAGCTGAATGGATCTCACTCGGTGTGCGCGTGAACGGCCTGAGCCCAGGGCCGGTTGAAACACCGGCGTTAGGCAAACTCGGACTGAGCGATGATGCACTGCGTGCATTACAGAGTGACATTGCCAGTCTGGTACCACTCAAACGGATGGGGACGGTAACGGAACTGGCAAAAGCAGCGCTCTATCTTGCCTCTGACGAGTCGACTTATACGGTAGGGACGGAATTGCTGGTCGATGGCGGGACCGGGAGTTTGTAATGATGGTTCACTTCAGTATGCTCTCGTTAAATGAGAGACGGAATGAGCACTCCAACGCCATGCGCAGCACCCGTTAGTATTGCAGCCCATAAAGCGGATGAGGCCAGACTGGCGCTATAAACCTGCCATGCAGGCACGCTCAATGTGCCTGCGGCTAATGGCACCAGATAGCGTAACAGAGCAATGAAACGCGAGGTGAAGATGACCCATATTGCATTGCGCTGCAGTCGATTTTGCACCAACAACAGTTTATCGGCATGGCGCATACGTCCAAAACGTGCGCGACAAGCCATTGCCCGTCCGAGTTGAAAATTCACTATCGAGCCCACAGTCGCGCCAGCCATAACCCCAGACCAGGCGACCACGGGATGCAGACTGGTGTGACTGATAGCAAGCCCGCTTAATAACATCACCGAGGCAGGCGGAAGAAAAGTTGAAATAAGTATCGTCGATTTAGCGAATGCAATAATAAACAGTAAAGCGAACATCTGCGCCGGATGTGACGCAAAATGAGTAAGCATACTGTTTAACCACTCCATCCCTGCCCCGCTTTCACTCGAAAAATCCGTTGGTGATACTATTTAACCGGTTTACGTCTAAATAGGGGTTCAACGAGAAAGGCGTTTGCAAGTGGCGAACAATGCTTAGATCTGTTGGTTACGCAGTTGTGTACAGAACGGACAGCCGCAGCCGTTTACTGGCACTGCCGCACAGGTGCCCGGCACTCCCCGGTTCTGGTTTGTTGCCGGGATAGCCGCGCCCCGGCCATAAATCGCATATTCCACACTGCGAACCTGTTCACGCGAAAAGGTACTCGCGTCGTTAGTCTTCGCCTGAAAGGCCATCGCACTGCTGGAAACCACCGCTAACGAAAAAGCCAGAATCTGAGTAACTTGCATAGCTAATAACCTCGAAGGGGAACAACCTTGATTTGTTATAAGATAACATAACCCAGAGTAACAGAATTTAAACTTTAAAATTTATGTCATGAATGTTTGAGCACCTCCTCCCTGGCTTTTCAGCGCGAAGCCTCCCCCCAATCTGAAGAAAATCTTTTACGAGAAGAAACAGTCAGAAACGAATTAATGGACGCTTTGTATAGATTGTAAATGTTATTTTATAACATTAAGAATTCGTCAGTTCTTCGTTTTAGTCACGACTTATACGCTGTGCTGAATTGATATGAACATAAACGAAGAAACTGGAGAGTTTATGGGGCCGCAATCACCCACGCCTGAGCATCGCCATCAGGCCAATCCTGTGTACCCGCGTCTGCTGATTTTACAGACCTGCCTCTACTGCGTTTTGTTACCTGCCGGGGCCGTTTATCTTTTTATACATCTGTTCTCAGGAGCAGATAACTGGCTGTACGCCCTGCGTTCGGTGCTTGGCATTGCCTGCCTGTTGCTGGCATTTGTCGAGAATTCCTTGCGCTGTCATGCCACGATTGCCCTGGAACCGTCCGGCAGCACCGAAGAAATATCTCCCACCTTACGGCGCCGTTTCCTGCCACCGGGTTTAGACGCCTGGCTTATGCGGGTGCAGCAACATCTGTTCATTACCATGCTGGCTTCACTTGCAGCTCTGGTATTCGCTGTCCTCAACATTGCGGATACCGCAACGCTCGTGGACATTAGCACGCTGAATCTGGTGGGTGTCGGCCTGCTCCTCTCACTCTGCTTTGCCACGCTGGTTATCGAGCGACTGCTGAGTTTTAAGCCACTGCGCAATCTGCATTTTCAGCGGGACCACATTGGCATTGCACGTGTGATACTGAGCCTGCTTGTTCTGTTGACCACGTCACTGCTCAGCACCGCTGTTTTTCCCCTGCTGGCACTGGTGCTCATTAAGTTAAGCAGCGTACTTGTACTGTTTATCTCGCTGGAGTATTTGCTGAGGTCACTGGCAAACATGGGGACGCCATCTCCCCTGAATAACACACCCGCCTTTCTTACCCGTAGCATGCTCACAGCACTTTATCACTGGCCATTACGTCCACTTCATTTACTCCTCGAGGCCATAAAATCGCGCTTCGGGGTCGATCTTGCCCGCATTCAGGCATTTCGTCTGATAGGCAGACGGCTGGTACCCGTGACTTGTCTGATGGTGATGCTCGGCTGGCTACTCAGTGGCCTCACAGAAATTCCCCTGCACCAGCGCGGCATCTATGAACGATTTGGTCGGCCGGTTGATGTCCTCTCCCCCGGCTTGCACACTGGTTTGCCCTGGCCTTTTGGCCGGGTGATTACCATTGAAAATGGTGCGGTGCACGAATTACAACTCGGGGATCTTACCGAGAAAACGAAGGCATCTCGTGATCAAAGTGATGCAGAGGGACCGGCCCCTCAAAGCAGCTGGCGTCTCTGGGATAGCAGCCATGCAGCGGATCAGTCGCAGGTGATCGCCAGCACCGCCTCGGGCAGCCAGAACTTTCAGATAGTGAACATGGACATTCGTTTGATCTGGCGCGTGGGTTTAACGGACAGTGATGCACTCAACAGTCAGTATCAGACCGATCAACTGCCTGAACTTATTCGTGGCATTGCGCGCCAGGTGCTGGTGAAACAGTTTGCCAGCGCGCAACTGGATGACCTGCTTACCGGGCAGCAGGCAACGTTAGCGGGTGTGCTCAATCAGAAAATTCAGCGGCGACTCAGTGCACTCAATACCGGCGTTGAACTGCTCTTCACACGCATTGAAGCTATCCACCCCCCCGCGGGTGCTGCTGATGCCTGGCACGGCGTCCAGGCCGCACAAATTTCCGAAAACGCGGTGATTGCCCGTGAAAAGGGCTATGCCGCTGTAGTAAACAACGACGCGCAAAATAAAGCACTTACGCTTATCCATGACGCAGAGGCTCGTGCTGCGGAAAATCTCGCTCAGGCCAAAGCTGAATCCACCCATTTTGCTGCCGAACATCAGGCATGGCAGCAGGCCGGGAACGCCTTCCTGCTGGAAAGACGCTATCAAATTCTCAGCCAGACGCTGGCGCATGCGCCGCTCTTAATCCTGGATAACCACCTTCCGGATACAAGTAAACCCGTACTGGATTTTCGCCAGTATGCCGACTTACCTGACAGCACCGCAGCGCAAAAGGCCGGTACAAAATGAAGATCCACACGATAACCTCAGCCTCAACGGCCTCAAAAGTGGGCAAACAACATAGACTTCCGTCCTCCCCGCAACGTCGCATACACGCCCTGCGCATTGGCGTTGCATTACTGCTGGTGGTGCTTGCGCTCCTGACCGCCACGTTGCTGGATGTGCGCGCTGGCGAGGCAACGGTTGTCACCCGATTTGGTGATCCCGTCAGAGTGTTGCTCAATCCGGGCCTTTCCTGGCGCCTTCCGGCTCCTTTTGAAACACCGCTGAATGTCGATTTGCGGATGCGATCCACCTCCAGTGGTCTGCAGGATGTGGGCACCCGCGATGGATTACGCGTGCTGGTGCAAGCCTGGGTCATCTGGCGAGTCAAACCTGATGACACACACGTCCTGCGTTTCATTCGTGCGGTACAAAATCAGCCGGATGAAGCCGCCCGACAGATCCGCACCTTTATTGGCTCCGCACTGGAGACAACCACCAGCAACTACCTTCTCGCCGATATCGTGAATGTCGACAGCAAGCAGATCAAAATTGCCCAGCTTGAACAACAGCTTCAGACCCAGCTTCAGGCACAGCTTCTGAACAGTTACGGGATTGATGTTATCCAGACGGGGATTGAGCGTCTGACACTCCCCGCTGTCACGCTCAATGCCACCGTTGATCGGATGCGTGCTGAACGCGAGACCATCGCCACCGAGCGCACTGCAGAAGGAAAACGCCAGGCGGCGGAAATCCATGCCAAAGCCGACAAGGATGCCCGCATTCTGGAGGCAGATGCCTCTGTGAAGGCCGCGACTATTACCGCCGAAGCACAGCGTGATGCCGCGGCAATCTATGGTAAGACCTGGGCAAGCGACCCTCAATTGTATGAGCTGCTGCGGTCACTGGATACGCTCAGCACCATCGTGAATGGCAATACCCGAATCGTGTTGCGCACCGATGCAGAACCTTTCCGCACTCTGGTTCAGGGCCCCACGCCCGCAAAAGAGGCAAACCCGCAATGAGACACGCTCCGTTGAAGCCGACACCCTGGGGCCAGTCTTACCGTATCGCCTTTTTTGGCTTATACGGCACAGCCCTGCTTGCGGCGCTGGCATGGCTCTTTTCCTGTGTTCATGAGGTGACTGCAGACAGCCGTGCGGTGGTCTTTCATTTCGGCAATCCAACGCGCGTCGTCAACGCGGGTTTGCTGTTGGCCTGGCCACATCCCGTAGACAGTGTCGAGCTTGTCCCTGCCGCAGAACGGATCCTCGAACATGATGTGTTGGTACTGCAACGCGCCCGCCAGTTAGAGCAGGTCAACAACTGGGAACGCAGTGGCGATGCCGGTGCGGGCGCAGGTTATCTGCTGACGGGCGATGCGGGCGTGGTACAACTGGACGTCCGCGTCTTCTGGCGGGTCAGCGATCCGGTTCGTTTTGCGCTTCAGCGTTCGCATATCGCTCCTCTGATTGATCGTCTTGCTGAACGTGCCGCCACGGTAGTATGTGCAGGGCGCGATCTGGATACCATTCTCGTCGCACGCCCGGAGATGCTGCAGAACGATCAGCACGCCGCAGAAGAACGTTCGCGCTTGCGCAGTGATTTCAAACAAGCCCTGACGCAGAGTCTTGCCAGAATGGCTGCCGAGGGTAATGACCCTGGCATCACCATTGAGCGTATCGATATTGCCTCTTCATTACCGAACAACGCCGTCACTGCCTTCAATGCGGTACTGACGGCCAGTCAGCAGGCCGATCAGGCAATCGCAGCCGCACATACCGACGCGACACTGCGTGCACAACAGGCGCAGCAGCAGGTTGATCGGGTACTGCAACAGGCACAAGCCAGCCGGGAGGAGACGCTGGCCAGGGCCAACATCGACACCCAGACTATTCAGCAACTCGCGCAGGCTCAGCGTGACGGTAAAGATGGCGGGTTACTTCAACGCCTCTGGCGTGACCGGGTGTCACGGATTTTGGCCCAGGCCGGACAAGTCATTACCGTCGCGCCAGGCGAAGACAGTCACCTGATTCTCCAGGGCCCAACCTCACAACCCCTTCCTTCTGTCGCCAGCGAGAAAAAGCCATGAGTCATTCATGTGGACACGGACATATTCATTTTGGTGAGACGCTGCAAACCCCGACAGAGCAGCAACGGATGTCACGTCAACTCACGCTCGCCATGCTCACCATCGGGCTGCTAGTGCTGAGCCTTATCTGGCGCAGCGTAGCACCAGAACAACCGGCCATTAGCGATATTCTGGCCGGTGTCGCCTGGTTGCTGGTCGCCGTTCCCGTGTTTCGCGCGGGCTGGCACAGCCTGCTGCATCCCGATCTTCATGGTGTGACCGACCTGCTTATCGTACTGGCCATGTTGGGCGCCTGGTCGCTGGGCGATTTGGTCACCGCTGCGCTGCTGCCTGTTATCATGATTTTTGGCCATATTCTTGAAGAACGCAGCGTGATGGGCACCCGTCAGGCGATTGCGGGGTTAAGCAAACTGACCCACAGCCAGACAAGACGAGTTTGTGCGGATGGTTCGCTTGAGCGCATCACCAGCCAGCATTTGCAAGCCGGAGACATTGTTGAAATCCGTCCGGGCGACCAGGTTCCGGCCGATGGTCGTGTGCTTTCCGGGCATGCCAGCCTTGATGTAGCCTCGATAACCGGCGAGTCACTCCCACAGGAGGTCTCACCCGGGATGGCCATTTTTGGCGGCACGCTCAATCTGAACGGTCTGCTGCGCATGGAGGTCACCCACACGGGTGAACAGTCAACGCTCGGGAAAGTGATTGCGTTGATGAAAGACGCTGAGCAGGCGAAACCTCCCATCACGAGGATGCTAGAGCGCTACGCGGGTCACTATCTGATCCTGGTTTTACTGATTGCGGCCACAACATGGTTTTTAACTTACGACAGTCAGGCCATGCTGGCCGTACTGGTCGCAGCCTGCCCCTGTGCGCTGGTGCTCTCCGCACCTGCCACATCGATGGCAGGTATCGCGGTAGCCGCTCGCCACGGCATTCTGATCCGTAATGCCGCTTTTCTTGAAGAGCTGGCGGATGTCGATGCGGTCATTATTGATAAGACCGGTACCCTCACCGAAGGCCATTTGCGGCTGGCAGGTGTCAGTCTGACTACCGGGCGTGCTCAGGACGCCGTGTTGCAACTGGCTCGCGCAGTCGGTGCGACAAGTAATCATCCGGTCAGCCGGGCGCTGGCAGATTCAATTCCGGCCAGTCGCACTATCCCGTTAGAGAACGTCGAGGAGATCCAGGGGCTTGGCATTGCTGCGAATACTGAAGCCGGGCACGTTCTTTTGGGGCGCTACGCACTGTTCGAGCGCCATAAGATTGCGGTCTCACCTCTGCCCGCGCACGACGGCCCCGTCGTTGGCTTATCTGAAGACGGCGTTTTTCTGGGATGGTTTCTGCTGGATGACACACTTCGCCCTGAGGCACCCGAAGCGATGGCGGCGCTGAGAACCCTCGGTATTGACAGGCAACACTTACTGACCGGCGACCGCCTGGCGGCGGCACAGCGCATTGCGGCACTGGCCGGTACAGATGAAATCACGGCCGAGGCGCTCCCGGCAGAAAAATTACGTCAGGTGAATCAGCTTGTGGATGAGGGCTGGCGGCCGATGGTGGTCGGCGATGGCATTAATGACGCGCTGGCCTTAAAAGCAGGCGCCGTTGGCGTGGCAATGGGCAGCAACGGGGCGGATATCGCTCTGGCTTCAGCCGACGTCGTTCTGACCGGCAGTGATTTACGCCGCCTGGCCACCGCCGTTCGGTTAAGCCGCCGTTGCCGGGCCACGCTTCAGGTCAACGTGTTTATCGGTTTAGGCTGGACGATTCTTATCGTCATCGCCGCGGCTCTGGGATTACTCGGCGTCGCGGGTGCGTTGATCGCTGCCATCCTGCACAACATCAGCACGCTGCTGGTGTTATTGAACACGGGGCGCCTGTTGCAGTTTGACGAGCGTGACACCAAGCCGCACACAACAACGCGCGCAACAACAGAATTCAGTTAGGGCAAAGATGCCCGGATGAGAAAAGCGTAGATTGCGTTACGTTTATGAGATGTGTGCACATGACAGAATTATCCATGATGTGTAACATTCATGTTGTGCAAACGAGGGATTTCCGGAAAGAAATCAACAAGAAGTGGCGGAGAGAGGGGGATTTGAACCCCCGGTAGAGTTGCCCCTACTCTAGTTTTCGAGACTAGTCCGTTCAGCCGCTCCGGCATCTCTCCGTTTAGATGGTTGCCATCATGCCAGGTTATTTGGCATTTTAACAGACCCTGTCCCACTAAATGGGTTCAAGTGGCGAGTTTGCGAGCGAAGCGATGATAAAGTGGCCCTGGAAAACGAAAGACACCGCCCATGATGATGAATTTCCATGGGAAGATGCGCTAAATATTCCTGTGTTAGCGAATCTTACGTTAGAAGAACAAGCGAAACTGGTGCAGTTGGCTGACCGTTTTTTACAGCAAAAACGGTTGGTCGCATTGCAAGGTTTCGAACTCGATGCACTGAAGAGCGCACGCATTGGGCTGATTTTTTGCCTCCCGGTGCTGACGCTGGGCCTCGAATGGCTCGACGGTTTCCATGAAGTGCTCATCTACCCCGCACCTTTCATCGTTGATGATGAATGGGAAGATGACATTGGCCTGGTGCATAACCAGCGCATGGTGCAATCCGGTCAGAGTTGGCAGCAAGGTCCCATTGTGCTGAACTGGCTCGATATTCAGGATTCGTTCGATGCCTCCGGCTTCAATCTCATTATTCATGAAGTTGCGCATAAACTTGATGCACGTAACGGCGACCGTACCAACGGTATTCCCCTCATTGCGCTGCGTGAAGTGGCTGGCTGGGAACACGACCTGCATGCCGCAATGGATAATATCCAGGATGAGATCGATCTGGTGGGAGAAAGCGCGGCCAGTATTGACGCCTATGCAGCAACCGATCCAGCAGAATGTTTCGCGGTACTGTCGGAGTACTTTTTCAGTGCCCCCGAGTTGTTTGCCCCACGGTTCCCGTTACTCTGGCAGCGTTTCTGCGCGTTTTATGGCCAGGACCCGCTAACCCGCTTGCGCGACAGGCCTTTTTCGTCTGATGAGCAAGTGAACCGCGTACACTAAAACGGCAGCCTGCGGTTTAATTAATCAATTGAATCAGTAGGTTAAATTTAGCGTTGACACACATGAACGTGGCAAGTAATATGCGCCCCGTTCACACGATTCCTCTGTAGTTCAGTCGGTAGAACGGCGGACTGTTAATCCGTATGTCACTGGTTCGAGTCCAGTCAGAGGAGCCAAATTTAGAGAAGCCCGCTTAAAGAAATTTAAGCGGGCTTTTTGTCGCCTGTTTTACGTGAACAGGCTTAGTTCGCCGGCCGAGCTTCAATACGCAAAGCACCCGTCAGACCTGGACGCGTTCTCTGTTTGATGGGAATATCGAAGAACATACCCTCTCCATTTTCAAGTGCTTTTGTCTCCGCACTCACTCCAGGTTTGCCTGGATTATCATCCTGAAAACCATATTTGATACGCCAGCCGCCCAGAGCATTGGCATCAGGGAATGCCTCAACCAGGATTAATTCCCTCATGATGTAGCCTCCTTCGTAGTGCCTTTTCAGGAAGAGTATCCCGTCAACCTCATAGTCCGGCACCAGAACTTTAAGGTCGAGGGCAAAGCTGACTGAGCCGGAGGCTTTAACGCTTTTCGCAGGATCCAGGAACAGAGAGAAAAGATAGGGACTTTGATTACGATCGGGCGGGCGAACTGTGCCGGGTTTTCCCGGAAAAAGCTCGTCATAAGTACGGAATATTGCCGAATTTTCACGTGTTTCGCGACGCGTCATTTGCCACTGGCAGCCGCGTACGCTAACCACCACTTCAAACTGATAAGAAGCATTCACATTTTTACCCGCTTTAAGATCGGTCATCACTTCTGTCGGAAGTGAAATATCGTCAATATGCAATACGCCATCCACCCGCAATGACCCAAACAGGAAGCGCACAAGATTCTGGTAGCCCTCTTCAGAATTCACAATGCCGTAGTAACCTGAGTGGCTACGGTGAACAAAGGCCCGCGGAGATCCCACATCTTTGCCATCAGGCCCGGGCCCATGAGTCGTGGCATTATCAATGCGTACCAGACCATCACTTGCCTCCCCTGCCCCCCAGGCTGCCAGTCCTTTCATTACCGTATAATCACGTGAATCCGTCCCAATAAGATTGAAAATACGCTCAGGCGGGAAATTGTTGACCAGCGAGACATCGTCGCTATTTTTTGGCAAAGCCAGATAACCGGCCATTCTGTCACGATTGAAATTGTTCGCATCACCAAAGGAAAGCCATCCGGGGACATTACGTACAATTCGCATATCAATGCCATTGTGCGGCGTCGCATAAGTAAAAAGTTTATCCACTAATGCACGCGCTTCGGGGGTACTTAATTTTGAATTCTGCAAAAAAGCGCGGCAAATTAACCCTCCCATTGAGTGCGCGACTAAATGTACTTTGAATTCAGCAGGATCAATTACATTATTTGCACAAACTTTATCGCGCAGACGCAAAATTAACTCACCTAATCCCGTAGCAAAATGCTCAATGGGTGGTGTCTTACCACTACCGAAGTCTTCACTGGCTTCATCGTAATAGCGGTAGATAACGATACTCTTGTAGGGAATAACGGTGTCAGGTCGGTCAGACGCGATAAGATCTTCCCCTTCATTGAATACATCAGCATAGCCATGTTCTGACATAAGACGAATAATAGGGGATTCAAAATAAAAGCGCTTAACATCGCCGGTCCAGGCCATACGTGATTTTGTCGAGCCCAGATTAAATCCCATGTAGGGATCTGCAACTGTCTCTTCTATTTCACTTTGCGTTGCGGCGAAACCTCTTACATATATTATTGGATGGTACGATTGCGATTGCTTCGTTGCCATTTTATAACCCTCATGGATTGCATTGTAATAAAATCGACACACTGATCATTTTCATATACAACATTATCAATACATTAGTGCTATAAACCCACTTGCTAATAAACAAATTCAATTCGCTGAAACTATAAAATTAAAAATATTCATAATAAGATTGAATAGTTAAATCTTGCGAGACAACTCTATTTACAACATATGTCCAAATATATCCAGTGCGCGTACCCTTAACCAGAGCGGTATATTGAGCAAAGTCGCATTTATCATAATGCCAATGCCAGCAATTCGTCTTTCAACCAGTCAGTCGCCCCTCGCTTACCGCTTCGTTTATGCGAATAAATCTTCACATCAAAGGCTGGCACGGCAAACGGCAGTTGGAAGATTTTGACCGGTGCTGCCAGAGACAGCCTTTCCGCTGCATAACGCGGAATGGCCATCAGCAGATCGCTTTCGGCTACCATAAATGGCGCACTCAGCATCGACGGCGTTTTTACCGTCACCTGCCGCGAGTAGCCCATGCTTTCCAATTGTACGTCCAGAATCCCCTGCTTCTCATTCCAGGGTGTGACCACCACATGGCGCGCGGCAAGATAGTCATCAAGCGTCAGTCGTGTGCGGTTAAGATGACTGATGACCACATACTCATCTGTCGAACCAGCTGATCTCATCAAGCTCCGGCTGTTGCACATCGCCGTGCGCACTGAATCCCAGCGCCAGGTCAATCTCACCGGCCAGCAATTCAGTCAACGCCGGACTGTGAGGCAGATAGCGCAGCTCAAAACGCAGACCGGGTGCCGTCTCCTGCAATCGGTTCATCAAAGCCGGAAAGATACAAAATGCGGTAAAGTCGGTGATGGCAATTTGCAGGCAATCCGTGCTGGTTAAGGGCGTAAACACGGGGTGTGGCGTCAGTTCCTGATTCAGAAACTTAAGCGATGAGGCAATCGACGGTGCGAGCGAAGTCGCATAGACGCTCGGGCACATCATGTGACCTTCGCGATAAAAAAGCGGATCGTTGAGGGTAACACGCAGTCTCGACAACGCATGGCTTAAGGCAGAAGTGCTCATTGCCAGTTCCTCTGCCGCCAGTCTGACGGAGCGGTGGCGATAAATCGCATCGAAGACCGGTAACAGGTTTAAATCCAGGCGCCGCAAAGCAGAATGCATAATATTCATCAACCAGTGATTTCATTGCACTTAATTCTTTTTACAATAACGCTTATGCTTGGCGTCATCAATTTTTTGAGCTAACAGAAAAGAGAACAGGAAAAACGATGAGCACCACCATTCGCCAGGCCCGCCCGACCGACTCACAAGCCATTTACGATATGATTTATGAACTGGCCGTGTATGAAAAAGCACCCGAAGAAGTGGTGACCACAGCCGGATGAAATCAAAGCAACGCTGTTTGCTGAAGACAGCAAAACAGAAGCGTTAATCTGTGAAATCGACGGTAAGGTTGCGGGCTATGCGGTGTTCTTTACCAGCTATTCAACCTGGCTTGGCCGCAACGGCATTTATATGGAAGATTTGTATATCTCACCTGATTTCCGCGGTCAGGGCGCAGGAAAAGCCCTGCTCAAGCACATTGCGCAGTGTGCGGTGCAGCGCAAATGTGGGCGTCTTGAGTGGAGCGTACTCGACTGGAATCAGCCTGCGATTGATTTTTATCTGAGCATCGGCGCTTTGCCGCAGAGCGAATGGGTACGCTATCGCCTGGATGGCGAGGCCCTGCTGAAATTCGCAGAGTAAGCCAGAGCGGCACGAAAAAATCCCCCGTAACGGCATCCGCTGCGGGGGATTTTTTTAAATCTGGTAATCAATCGCCTCTTCGTCGGCTTCCATCACCTGGCGCTTGATGTCTTCGACCGAGAGTCCCGCATTGCAGAGTTCGATAAAACGCCAGACGTAGTTACGTTGCAACTGACCGCGTTTCAACCCCAGCCAGACCGTATTGGCATCAAACAGATGACGCGTGTCCAGCCGCACCAGTTTGCCCTCTTCGTTTTCACCGCTCGACTGTTCTGCAACCAGCCCTACACCCAACCCCAACTCGACATAGGTTTTGATCACATCAGAATCCTGTGCGCTGAGTACGACATCCGGCAGCAGCCCTTTACGACCAAATGCCTCGTCGATGCGCGAACGCCCGGTAATGCCCTGCCGGTAGGTGATCAGCGGCCAGCGACTGATCTCTTCCAGTGTCAACGGTGAACATTGCGCCAAAGGGTGATCCTGCGGCACCAGCAAGCTGTGATGCCAGCGGAACCACGGGAAGGCGGCCAGCGTACTGTCATTGCTCAAGCGTTCACTGGCAATGCCGATATCCGCCCCACCATTGTGCAGCAACGCTTCAATCTCCTGAGGCGTTCCCTGAATCAGCTCAAGACGGACCTCCGGAAAGAGTGCCCGGAATGATTTGATCACCGACGGCAGGCTATAGCGCGCCTGGGTATGGGTCGTGGCGATGGTTAACACACCAGAGGTGTCGTTAGTGAAGAGGTCAGCAAGGCGACGCACATTGCTCGCCTCGTTGAGGATACGTTCTGCGATGACCAGCAGAGCTTTGCCCGGCTCGGTCATTCCCAGCAGCCGTTTACCGCGACGGATGAAAATCTCAATCCCCAGCTCTTCCTCAAGCTCACGGATATGGCGACTCACACCGGATTGCGATGTATAAAGCATGTTGGCGACTTCGGTTAAATTGTAATCCCGGCGCGCCGCTTCCCGGATAATTTTCAGTTGCTGGAAATTCACCCTTCCCTCCAGGGCCATCAGACATGACGCTATTGTTAAAGTCTGAGGCCTGGGAGAACAAATAATAAAAACCAGCATCTTATTCCGTTATGGAATAATGATTAACTTACCAACTGTAATTCACGGTTATCAATGGCCGGACGGCTGACCAGAGACATAAGAATTTCTTTTACCGCTTGTGCCTGTGGCGACAACGACCCGCGTGCCGAGACGTTCAGTGATAAGGGCAGATTCATTGATGGCGTCGTGATACGTGCCATCCAGCCGTTTGCCGCACTGCTCAGAGAACGCGCCGCAGATTCCGGCAACACGGTGACCCCCATTCCACTGGCAATCGCCGCCGTCAGCGTGGAGATAGATTCGATTTCACCGATAATTTTGGCCGTCAGGCGGCGCAATGAAAATGCCTCATCCACGCGCAGTCGCACGGCGCTGTAATCACGTGGCAGGAACAGATTCATCTCCGCCACAGCCGTAAGGTCAACGCTTTGCCCCGGGCAGTCTCTCGTGCCGACCAGATAGAGATCTTCTTTCAGCAACGGCACGCTGGTAATGCCTGTACCCGGCGCACGTTCGTAGAGCACCGCCATATCCAGTTGACCGTTAAGCAACTTGTCGTTGAGAACCGCACCGCTGTTTTCATGCAAATAGACGGTCACTTCCGGCAACTCATTACGCACCGCTTGCAATAGCGGCATGGTGACGGATGACGCGGCAGTGCCGGGAGCAAGCCCAATAGAAACCTGTCCGCGCAGGCACTGACCGACATTATTTACTGCCATCTGTGCCTGCTCACACTGGCGCAGAATAGTGCGTGCATGCGTGTAGAGGATCTTACCCGCCTCAGTCGGCGTGACGCCGCGCTTGGTGCGAATTAACAATTGCTGATCCAGCTCACCTTCCAGTGTGGCAACCTGCTGGCTCAACGCAGGCTGAGCGATATGAAGAACTTCAGCAGCCTGAGTCAGGCTTCCGATATCAACGATTTTTACGAAGTATTTCAGGCGTCTTAAGTTCATTTTGCCTCCTGTTCGGGATACCAGTGCCACCGTGGGCATTCATGTTGTCGGAGGAGTTGCAAGATGCTTGCCAGTTTTAGATAAGGGATTCAATTATGCCTAACAGGCTGGATAATAAGAGATTCTAATCCCTTAAGCTGGATATGATTACTGAAACGCAGGTTTCGTTAATTGCCCCATAAGAGACTCCTCTGCTTCATCGTGGTGCACACCGGCGTGCAAAATTCAGGCGAACTGTTTAGCGCGCCGCCGAATTGCTGAAATAGTCAGCAAACAGTTCATCTACGGTGCATTGCAGGCTTTGACAAGGGCAGGATGCATCGCTAATATCCGCCCCGTTCACACGATTCCTCTGTAGTTCAGTCGGTAGAACGGCGGACTGTTAATCCGTATGTCACTGGTTCGAGTCCAGTCAGAGGAGCCATATTTAGAGAAGCCCGCTTAAGGAAACTTAAGCGGGCTTTTTGCTTTCCTGCGTTCGTGTTTTTCCAGGTACTGATTAACCGCCCTTACCCTTTACTTAAAGTTATTGCCAAAATCGCCGATACTTAAGTGAGGCTCCGTCCTCACGCTGTTAGATTTTTTGTTTCATAACAACAGGATGATCGAAATGGATAGCTCGCAAATCGCATCATTATCTACCAGTCTCAGTTCATACCAGCTAAACAGTCAGGTCAGTACGCTGGTGCTGAGGAAAGCGCTGGACGCGCAGGAGACGGCGGCAACCGATCTGATTAATCAGATCCCACAGTTGCCTTCTAACCCGGCAATCGGTCGTAATATCAATACCACCGCCTAGTCAGGTTTGCCCGATGGCGTTCAACGTGAGTTGTCCAGCACCATCCGGCAAAAAGATGACAGCAAGCCCGCACCATCTGCGGGCTTTTTTGTTTTTAGATTTACAGCAAGTGGTTAGCGACTGGCGCACTGAGGTTAACCGGCATGCCAGAACGACGTTCAAGAACCTCATTCGCATGGTTAGCATCCACCCCGTCACCTTTAATCACCGCACGCAGTGACTGGAGTGATCGGCAACGGCACTTTATCGTCAGATTCAAACTCGGCGCGATTGCGTGAAAGCGGTTCGTGTACTTCCACCCAACGGCTGCCATCAGGCTCAGTGGTGGCTTTCACCGGCTGATCGATAATCTGCACTCGGGTACCCACCGGCACATTGTCGAAGAGATATTTGATGTCGTCAGCACGCAGACGAATGCAGCCCTGACTCACACGCAGCCCAATACCAAAGTTGGCATTGGTGCCATGAATCGCATACAGCTTGCCGATGTAAATGGCATAGAGGCCCATCGGGTTATCCGGCCCGGCAGGGACCATCGCAGGAAGCGTGATGCCCTCTTTAGCATATTCACGGCGCGTATTGGGTGTCGGAGACCAGGTCGGTCCCTCCTGCTTACGTTCTACGGAAGTGACCCAATTACGCGGGGTTTCTCGTCCGGCCTGGCCGATGCCAATCGGCAGAACCTCAACCGTATTCCCGCCTTTCGGGTAATAGTAGAGACGCATTTCTGCCACATTAATCACGATCCCTTCGCGGACCGTCGGCGGCAGAATGATTTGCTGAGGTATCGTTAACTGCGTCCCGGCTTTTGGCAGGAAGGGATCTACGCCTGGGTTGGCTTCCAGCATATTGCTCAAGCCCTGTCCGTACTGCGCCGCGAAAGCTTCCAGCGGTTGAATATTGCCTTCAGGGACGGTAATCACCTGCGCACTTCCCACCAGTCGGCTCCCTTCTGGCGGCAACGGATAGCTCACGGCCAGCGCACTCTGGCTGGCAAACAAAATAAAAAGTCCATAAAACAGTTTCATACGACGCATGATTTCCTTTCCTCAGACGCGACAGGCGTACGCTAAGCATAGCGGTTTTTGCTTATTTTCTCGCTAAGCCGTTCAGGTGGCGTTCTTTCCACGCAGCAACAGGCCGACAAATTCACCCTCACTCTTCGCCCCTTGTGCCCTTTTACAATTGAGCGTAGGCTTGCAGCCAATTAAAACCGATCGGTCTAAATTATGAGTAGTGAGATGCTCGCAGTACAAAAACCCCGTCGTGGACGACCTCCAAAGGTCGAACGCGAGTTTATCGATACCCGCCAGGAGCTGATTCGCTCGGGGCTTGAGGTGCTGACGGAAACGGGTTATTTGTCTGCCGGTATTGAGGCGGTGATCAAAAACATCGCGGTGCCAAAAGGGTCGTTTTACCACTGCTTCAAGAGCAAACAGGAATTTGGCCTGGCGGTACTTGCCGCATACGGCACCTACTTTGCACATAAGTTAGACAAGCATTTGCTGAACAGTGACATGCCGCCGCTCGAAAGGATGACGGCATTCGTTCTCCATGCGGGTCAGGGGATGGCGAAATACCAGTTCCGCCGTGGGTGCCTTGTCGGCAACCTGCTCCAGGAAACGCCGCTTCTGCCCGAGGAATTCCCCGTACAACTGAAAGCCATTCTCAATGAGTGGGAAACCCGCGTCGCCCGCTGTTTTACCGAGGCCCAGGCTCTGAATGTTATCCCTGCGGATGCCTCACCTGAAAAGCTGGCCCGCGTGTTCTGGTCCGGCTGGGAGGGCGCGGTCATGCGCGCAAAACTCTACCAGTCCGCCGATCCGCTCAACCAGTACTGGGAATTCTTTTTGCACAGTATTACTAAAAAATAACACCTGCACAGGACGGCCCCGACGCCGAAAATCATAGTCAGACGAGGAAAACTCAGTCATGAAAGCTTTAGTTCTGGAACAGATTGAAAACAAAACCCTGGCAGCCGTAAAAGAGATTGCCCTGCCTGCCCTCGCCGACGGCGATGTGCTGGTCGACATCGACTGGTCCAGCCTTAACTACAAAGATGCGTTGGCCATTACCGGCAAAGGCAAAATCATCCGCCAGTTCCCGATGGTTCCAGGTATCGATTTCTCCGGTATCGTCAGCGAAAGCCGCGACCCGCGCTTTGAAGCAGGTCAGCCCGTTATCCTGACCGGCTGGGGCGTGGGTGAAAACCACTGGGGCGGCCTGGCCGCTCAGGCCTGTGTTAAAGGCGACTGGCTGGTCTCCCTGCCACAAACGCTCAGCGCACGTAATGCGATGATCATCGGTACTGCTGGCTTCACTGCCATGCTGTGTGTGGATGCGTTGGTCAATGCGGGTGTGAAACCGGAAAGCGGCAAAGTTGTCGTGACCGGTGCCAGTGGCGGCGTGGGCAGCACCGCTGTTGTCCTGCTCAAAGCGCTGGGTTACACCGTGGTTGCCGTCACCGGGCGCGAATCCACCCACGACTTCCTGCGTCAGTTGGGTGCAGATGAAATCCTGCCACGCAGTGAATTCGAAGAAACCCGTCCGCTGGAAAAACAGCTGTGGGCCGGTGCCGTTGACACCGTCGGCAGCAAAGTGCTGGCAAAAGTGCTGGCACAGACAAACTACGGCGGCTGCGTGGCAGCTTGTGGCCTGGCGGGCGGCTTCGACCTGCCAACCACGGTCATGCCGTTCATCCTGCGTAACGTGCGTCTGCAGGGTGTGGATTCCGTGATGGTCCCGACCGCCGAACGTGGTGCCGTGTGGGAACGCCTGGCCAGCATCCTGCCGGAAAGCTATTACCAGCAGGCATCCACCGAGATCGGTCTGGAGCAGGCTCCGGCCTTCGCCGCCGACTTCCTGAGCAATAAAATCCAGGGCCGTACGCTGGTGAAAATCAGCGGCTAATCTGTGACATCCCGGTATGGCATTCGTCATACCGGTTCCTCAGTACACTCCTAAAACACGCTGATATCTTTTTGTTTCACAAAGCTGTGACATACTGTTGCTCACAACCGCACACCCGTGAAACAAGGAGTGAATGATGAATAATAAGGGTGCAAATCTGACCCCTGACGAGGCGCTGAAGCAACTGGAAGCGCTCTACGATCAGTCGGTTAACAACCTGCGCGATGCCATTGGCACTTATATTGAAAACGGTTCGCTTCCCACCCCTGAAGCCAGAATTAAGGGCCTGTTTGTCTACCCGGAGCTTTCCGTAAGCTGGGACGGCAGCGCGACAAATCCACCAAAAACCCGCGCCTACGCTCGCTTTACCCACTCCGGCTGTTACACCACCACCGTCACCCGCCCGGCGCTATTCCGCAACTATCTGCATGAACAGCTCACCCTGCTCTGCCAGGACTACGGTGCGCATATTGAAGTCCGTCCGTCAGCCCATGAGATCCCCTATCCGTACGTGATTGACGGCTCAGAGTTAACCCTTGACCGTTCCATGAGCGCCGGATTAACCCGCCACTTCCCGACCACCGAACTGGCACAGATTGGCGACGAAACCGCAGATGGTCTGTTCCACCCGACCGAGCTATATCCGCTGTCGCACTTTGACGCCCGCCGCGTGGATTTCTCTCTCGCCCGTCTGCGTCACTACACCGGCACCCCGGTGGAGCACTTCCAGCCGTTTGTCCTCTTCACCAACTACACCCGCTATGTGGATGAGTTTGTGCGCTGGGGATGCAGCCAGATCCTTGACCCGGAAAGCCCGTATGTGGCGCTCTCCTGCGCCGGAGGCCACTGGGTGACCGCCGACACCAATGCGCCGGAAGAGGCCATCTCGGATCTGGCATGGAAAAAGCACCAGATGCCGGCCTGGCATTTGATCACTGCCGACGGTCAGGGCATTACGCTTATCAACATTGGCGTTGGCCCGTCCAATGCCAAAACCATCTGCGACCACCTCGCGGTGCTGCGCCCGGACGTGTGGATGATGATTGGCCACTGCGGCGGCCTGCGCGAAAGCCAGTCAATTGGTGACTACGTGCTGGCTCACGCTTATCTGCGTGATGATCATGTGTTAGATGCCGTACTGCCGCCGGATATCCCTATCCCGAGCATTGCCGAAGTGCAGCGCGCGCTGTATGACGCCACCAAAGAGGTGAGCGGGATGCCGGGTGAAGAGGTCAAACAGCGGTTGCGTACCGGTACGGTTGTCACCACCGATGACCGTAACTGGGAGCTACGTTATTCGGCCTCGGCGCTGCGCTTTAACCTCAGCCGTGCGGTGGCTATCGATATGGAAAGTGCGACCATCGCCGCACAAGGGTATCGCTTCCGCGTACCTTACGGCACGTTGCTGTGCGTTTCCGATAAACCGCTACACGGTGAAATTAAACTGCCTGGTCAGGCGAACCGCTTTTACGAAGGGGCCATTTCTGAGCATTTGCAAATTGGCATCCGGGCGATTGACCTGTTGCGTGCCGAAGGTGACAGACTGCATTCACGTAAACTGCGCACCTTTAACGAACCGTCCGTTCCGCTAATAAAAATAAAGAAGGATTTTTATGCATAACCCAACCCCTCTTGCGGCACTGCGCACCTTGCTGGCAGCCCTGGATGTCGACGGTATGATTGTGCCGCGTGCGGATGCTTACCAGAGCGAAGACTGCGCACCCCATGATGACAAACTTGCCTGGCTGACTGGTTTTACCGGCTCTGCAGGCATGGCGTTGGTCCTGCGTGACCGGGCGCTGATGTTTGTTGACGGGCGCTATCAGGTACAGGTACGCAACGAAGTGGATCTCAATGATTTTGAAATCCACCACTTGCATAACGAACCGCTGCCCGAGTGGCTTAATGCCTCTCTGCCTGCGGGCAGCCGTATTGCTTTCGAACCAATGCTGATGGTCAACAGTCAGTTCACTGCTCTTGATGCCACCCACTGTGAACTGGTCGCACTGAGTGAAGATCCCTTTAATGCCATCTGGCTGGATCGCCCGGCACCGCCGTGCGGAGCCATTCACGAAATGCCGATCGACATCAGCGGTGAGAGCAGTGCCGACAAACGTCTGCGCATTGCAAAAGTGCTGGCCGAAAAAGGCGCGGATCTGCTGGCAATTACCCAACCAGATAACATCGCATGGCTGCTGAACATTCGCGGTTCGGACGTGGCGATGAACCCGGTCGCACACTCTTTTGCCCTGCTGAGCCGCGATGGCGAAATCGAGTGGTTTGTCGATCACGCGAAAACCCATAACCTTTCCGGGACGCTAAAATCGTCGCTGCGCCTGTCCACATGGCAGAACTTCCTGCCCCACTGCCAGCAAATTGCGCCGGGTAAAAAGGTGATTGCTGGATGCCGATGGTGCGCCGGTCGCGCTGCGATTTGCCATTGAACAGCATGGCGGGGAAATCCTCTGGCAGGCCGACCCGATTACCTTCATCAAAGCGCATAAAAACGACGGTTGAGTTAGAAGGCTACCGGGAGAGTCATCGCCAGGATGGCGCTGCATGGGTTAACTTCCTGGCGTGGATTGCCAGCGAAGCGCCGGCCCGCGAGGCTTCAGGCCAGCCATTGACAGAACTGGAGGCCCAGGAGAAGCAGCTGAGTTTCCGCCAGCTGCAGCCGGGGTTTATTCAGCAAAGTTTCAGTACGATTTCAGCCTCTTCCAGTAATGCCGCGATGTGCCACTATCACTCCAGTGAGGCCACTAACACCGCGATCACCCAGGCCAATTTTTACCTGAATGATTCCGGTGGTCAGTATCAGCAACGGTACGACCGATGCAACACGTACGCTGTCTTTTGCGGCACTCTCTGCCGACCACCGACAGCACTATACCGCCGTATTGAAGGGTTTTTTGTCGATGCTGACCCTACAGTTCCCGAGCGGCACTCAGGGCCATCAAATTGATGCCTTCGCCCGCCGCGCACTGTGGGATTTGGGGCTTGATTTTGACCATGGTACCGGGCACGGTGTCGGGCACCAGTTGCTGATCCACGAACAGCCGCAGCGCATCGCCAAAAAAGTGAACCCGTGGCCGCTGGTTGCCGGGAATATCATGACCGTCGAGCCGGGATACTATCTGGCAGACCACTATGGTATTCGCATCGAAAACCAGGTTGAAGTGGTGGAAAGTCGCCCGGGTTTCTGCCGTTTCCGCTCACTAACGCTGGTACCGATTGATTTACGTCAGGTCGATGGTTCACTTCTGTCGGCGCAGGAAATCGCGTGGCTCAACGATTATCACAGTCTGGTCAGAGAAACGCTGCTTCCTCTGGTAGAGAGTGAGGCGCGCACCTGGCTTCTGGCCGCCACCGAACCTTTTAACGGTTAATACTCGACACAACCCTGTAACGCACTGGCGCTACAGGGTTAATTAGACGTTCTCATTCTGGCAAAAATCCGTTTAATTTCCCCACGGCCCAGACAATATTGCCGCTCATACAATCTGCAATGAAATACCTTTCTTGACATAGCCTTACCCGCCGTGTGCTATTGTTATCTTGCGTTATACTTGGCCTTTAGCCTAATATTATTAGGATTTTTCCTAAGCCAAATTGATTAATTCTTATTTTCACTCTGCCAGCAAGAGTTTTATTGCTTTTGTTTTGTTCAGATCGATAAAATAAACGGGCTAATACCAGGATGCCCAGAGATTTTCAAGGGAATGAATTTTCTTATAAATATTGATAACAATCCACTCTTCGCTAAGGGTATTGTCGGTTTAATTCATAGCGCCATTAAAGAGTGTAATATTCCCTCACCTTTTGTGACGTTTGATTTCAGTGCAGAGAATATACATAAAGCGGATTTTATTTTCATGACCGTCTGCGCGGGAGAGTACCTTCTGTGCTTTAAAGATTTAATCAACAGAAAGAAATCGGTTAAGACATTTATCTTTGTGGGTAGTGAGACTCTTCCCGAAAAACGTAGCCTGCCGGACTGTATAAAGAATGCCTGTTTTTTCTCACAGAAGGCAAGTCCAGATGACGTCTATCAGGCACTGGTCAAGGCATTGCGTGGCGATACGACTGGCCGTGAGAACTGCAAAAGCGCAAGTAAGAATTCTTACTCCTGCATTAAGTGTAATTACAGAGCCCTCTCCTTAACCCAGGAAAAGGTCGCCTACGGTCTTAACACCTGCCTCGATATGAAGGATATTGCTGAACAAATTGGCATCACCTATAAAACCGCCGTAAGCCATAAAAAGAACATTATGAATAAATTCAATCTTAACAATAAACTGGAACTCTATGACTTCATCGCCCAGTACCATAAAAGAAAATACTGATTCTTATTATGGAGTCTGAAATGCTTTGTCGACTCAATCATGCGCTCCACACTGATGATATTAATCTTAAATACCAACCTGTCTATTCTATACTTACCGAAAAGATCGTAGGGTTTGAAACATTATTGCGCTGGCGTGATCCATATTTCGGCCACGTCTGCCCTGAAACAGTAGTGGCTTTGGCGACTAAAAATGGATTAATGCATTCCGTTTCAGCCTATGTCATTAAAAAGGCAATTTCAGAGATGCGCGAAATAATTAAAGCACATACGCTTTTTTTAAGTCTCAATCTCAATCCCGCGGATCTTATTTCAGTTTCATTTAAGAACCTGCTCATTACTGAGCTAGCACAGCAACAGCTCTCTCCCTCTTCCATCATGCTGGAAATCACTGAAATGCCCTGCAACGATCTTATGGCTCTTAATAAGGGTGCAGTGACGCTTGCAGAGAAAGGCTTTCGCCTTGCACTGGATGACTTTGGTAAAGGTTGTTCTGACGTCGAGCGACTACGCAGCCTGCCGGTTTCTGAGGTCAAAATCGACCGGGCTATGACTCATCATCTGTTTGCCACCGACAACACTGATGCACGGGTGATGTGCGACTCACTTTACCAGGCACCCTATCCACTCATTTTTGAAGGGGTGGAAACGCAGACGCAGCTGGCATGGCTTGCAAAGCGCTTTCCGCGCGCGCGCGTACAGGGATGGTATTTCTCAAAAGCGGTGTCGATAGATGGCGTACGGGCCTTACTCGGCGAATCCACCGCCTGAGCTGGACGCTGAAAAGCAAAAAGCCTGCTCAAGTTTCCCTAAGCAGGCTTCTCAAATATGGCTCCTCTGACTGGACTCGAACCAGTGACATACGGATTAACAGTCCGCCGTTCTACCGACTGAACTACAGAGGAATCGTGTGAACGAGGCGCATATTAACGATGCCTCCTGCCCTTGTCAAAGGCTGTTTTCACAAAAGCGATCGTTTGCCGATTTATTCTCCACTCTGTGGGAAAATGAAGCGGTTACGTTTGATCGTGTCGCACTTTTGGGTATTTCCACAGCCAACGGCCGCTGACCATACGCCAGTAGAAGAGGACGCCGCGCACCGCCCAGTCGAGTACCATCCCGAGCCAGACACCGACCACCCCCATCCCGAGCATAATCCCGAGCGTGTAGCCTGCCACGACGCGACAGCCCCACATACCGAGCATCGACACCCACATGGCGAAACGGGCATCACGTGCACCTTTCTGGCCCGCTGGCAACACCCAGGATGCCGCCCAGATAGGCATAAACGCAGCATTGAGCCAAAGCAGCGTCTTAACCACCTCTTTTACATCTTCTTCATGGGTGTAAAACGAGGCCAGCAACCCGGCAAAGGGTGCAGTACTCCAGGCTATGAGCGTCAGGACAATGGTCGATAACCAGAACACATGGCGCAACTGCCGTTCGGCCTGCCCCCTCTGCCCCTTGCCCAACCGCTTGCCGGTGATAATGGTGGACGCTGACCCGAGGGCATTGCCCGGCAGGTTGATCAGCGCTGCGATCGAGAAGGCGATAAAATTCCCGGCGATAACGTTAGTCCCCATCCCTGCCACAAACATCTGCGTCAGCAGCTTGCCGCCGTTAAACAGCACGGATTCGATACTGGCCGGAATGCCGATCCCCATGACTTCCCAGATAATCGCGAAGTTCAGCGGTTGGAAATAACTTTTCAGGGTGATACGCAGCGCCGGGTTAAAGCCAATCATCAGCACCCAGATAATCGCCACCGCGCCAATATAACGGGAGATAGTCAGCCCGAGCCCCGCGCCGGCAAAACCCATTCCCGGCCAGGAGAAGACCCCATAAATCAGCATGCTACTGATAATAATGTTGAGGATGTTCATGCCGCCATTAATCAGCAACGGGATCTTCGTGTTCCCTGCACCACGCAGCGCACCACTGCCAATCAGCGTAATAGCGGCCGCCGGGTAGCTCAGCACCGTAAGTTCGAGGTAGGTCAACGCCAGGGCTTTAACCTCCGGTGTCGCCGCACCGGCAATAAAGTCGATGATTTGCGAACCGAAGTAGTGGATGACCGCCGCCAGCAAAATGGCAAACAACGTCATGATCACCAATGACTGACGCGCTGCCGCCCTCGCCCGGCGTTTATCAAGCTTGCCGAGGCTGAAGGCCACCACGACGGTCGTCCCCAGATCGATAGCCGCAAAGAATGACATCACCACCATATTGAAGCTGTCTGCCAGCCCCACCCCGGCCATGGCTTCTTTACCGAGCCAGCTCACCAGGAAGGTGCTGAGCACGCCCATCATCAGGACGCAGGTGTTTTCAAGGAAGATAGGTACAGCGAGCGGGGTGATTTCTCGCCAGAAGAGGACTTTGTAGCTCTTGCGTTTGGCGTACCATGGCGTGCGCATGACGGCCTGGCGTATAGGGGCGACGACGTTCAAAATTGACCTTAGAGAGAGAAAGATGAAACTTCATTTCAAATGATGGGGGAGAAAAGCTGATCCTGCAAAGCATTTCCAAAAAATTGTAGGTAATTACAGCAAACTGCCTTGATTTGCGGCAGTTGCACAACTCCCGGGGAAATGAGGTTTGACAAAAGTTTTTTCGCCGCTAAGATACGACTCCACACCGATTCCTCTGTAGTTCAGTCGGTAGAACGGCGGACTGTTAATCCGTATGTCACTGGTTCGAGTCCAGTCAGAGGAGCCATATTTGAAAAGCCTGCTTAAGGAAACTTAAGCAGGCTTTTTGCTTTTGGGGCTAAAAAAGCCCCAGCATAAAACTACGTCGCCTTGCACAACGGGCAATTGTGACAATACTCCACGGGCTGCACCGCTTTGTAATAAAAACAGCAGGTGCGACGAAAGCGCACCATCTTGCCCTTCGCATCTTTTTGCAGAGGTCGACGAAAGCGCTTGAGCGGGTTCCACGGCAGGCCAAACAGTGCCGGGTCGGCCTCTTCAAGCAACCAGTCAAAATCCGCCTGCTGGCGCATCTCCTGCTCCGCGTTAAGCCCTTCCATCCGCCCCTGGTATAACGAATAGACCCGCACGGCGGTGTTTTCCCACAGGATTTGCTCCGGCAAACCACTCACCTGCGACAGGTTTTGCCATAACGGTGCGAAGAACGCTTTGAATAGCGCACTGACGATGCCTTCTCGCCATGCATCGCGCGAGCCGGGGGCGTAGCTTGTCGTGATAACGTCGACCGGCAGCGACGACGTCCACAAACCGTTATCGTGCGCATACTCCAGTCGCGTTGTGTTAAGCGATAACGGCAAACCTTTATCAAACACGCTCATCGCATAAAGCACATTGCCGGACGCCAGAAATGCCACTCTCTTGGCGAACAGCGAGGCAGCAATGGCCAAATCCGGCGCACCGGTAAGTGGCATCACCCGTTCCAGAAACACGCGGCAGGCTTGCGCATCCCGCAAGTCACCACCCGCTACGCTGCGCACATCGGCCTCAGAAAGTGAACGCAGTCGAAAGGCGTTGTGCAGATACAGACGTTCCTCATCCGTCAGCATGCAACTCTCCCGGGAAAGGAATACACAGCGGCGTATGGAAGAAGGGGTCATCTATTATCCGGCAGTGCAGGTTAAACACGTCTTTGACCAGCGTTTCGGTCATCACCTCCTGCGGTGCGCCCTGCGCATAAACCCTGCCCTCACGCACGGCCACCAGATGATCGGCGTAGCGGCAGGCCAGATTCAGGTCGTGCAGAACCATCACAATGGTTTTGCCCTGCTGCCGGTTCAGCCCTCGCAACAGTTCGAGGATCTCTATCTGGTGCGCCAGGTCGAGGTAAGTGGTGGGTTCATCCAGCAGTACGGTTGGCGTCGCCTGGGCCAGGGTCATAGCTATCCACACCCGCTGGCGCTGCCCGCCGGATAACGCATCCACCGGGCGATGCTGCAAAGCCACCGTTCCGGTCAAACGCAGTGCATCATCCACCTGCTGTTCATCTTCCTCAGACCACTGGCGTAGCCAATTCTGATAGGGGAAACGCCCGAGACTCACCAGTTGACGCACGGTGATGCCCTCCGGGGCAACGGGAGTTTGCGGCAAAATAGCCAGTTTTCGGGCAATTTGCGCCGTGTTGCTAGCGTGAATATCCGTACCGTCAAGAATGACCGTACCTGACTGTGGCGCCAGCAGACGCGCCATGGCTTTTAACAGCGTGCTTTTACCGCAGCCGTTACTGCCAATCAGCACCGACACCTTTGCCGCCGGCAGGGCTAAATCCAGCGAATCGATCACCTGCCGCTGTTGGTAGCTGATGCTCAGCTTTTGCGTTGAGAGAGACACATTTTCCCCATCAGTTACGTTCGCTGCCGGATAAGCAGCCATAAAAAGAACGGCGCTCCGGCCAGTGCGACAAAAATCCCGGCCGGAAGATCGGCGGGTCGAAATAAGATTCTGGCAAGCAAATCAGCCATAACAACCATGCTGCCACCGCAGCAAAGGGTGACCAAGGCCTGGCCGAAAAAGCCGTTACGCACCACGAGTCTGGCAATGTGTGGGGCAATCAGGCCGACAAAAGCCATTGCCCCGACCACGGCGATGGCCCCGCCGGAGAGCACCACACACCCGAGCAACAACAGCATCCGTAACGGAAGCACCCGCACGCCCAGCCCTGTCGCCAGTTCATCGTTCAGTTGCAACGTTTTCAGGTAGCGCAGCAAAAAAATGATCAGCGGGAGCGCCCAGAGATAAATCGCCAGCAGCCGCTGTACTTTGTCCCATGTGGCGGCATAGACGCTGCCGCTCATCCACACCCAGGCAGAAAAGGTGGTGGTGAGTGGACTGAATACCAGCACCAGCGTAACCACCGCCCCCGCCAGCGCCGATACACCGCCCCCGGTCAGGATCAGACGCAAAGGCGTGAGCCCCTTTCGCCACGAGAGCAGAAAAATCAGCCCAATGGCGCTCGCCGCACCCGCCATCGCCGCCCAGGGCATCAGCGCACTGCCGTATTGCAGACTGAAAAACGAGAGCCAAATCAGCGCACCGGCACTTGCCCCGGTGGTGACGCCGAGCGTATCCGGCGAGGCCAGCGGGTTTCGAACCAGGGTTTGCATGATGAGTCCGGCCATACCTAACCCGCTCCCCGCCAGCAGCGCCAGCACCACGCGCGGTAAACGCAACTCATGCAGAATAAAGCTTTGCGGACTGGCATCAGGCTGAAACAGCAACCGCAACGTCTGCGGCAGCGAGAGCGCCACATCGCCCGTGCTCAGTGCCACAAGCATAAGCAGTAAGGTGATGACTATGCAGCCCAGTAAAAGCGGCAGTAAACGCCGGGAGTACTGACGGGAAAGCGGTCCCAGACGGAAAAGGTGGCTATCCGGCATGATTCCCCCTGCGCTGCGCCAGCAGAATAAAGAACGGTGCGCCCATCAGTGCCGTCATCACCCCGACCGGCACTTCCTGCGGCAAAATCACCACGCGCGCGGCAATGTCCGCCACCAGCAGCAGCAAGGCACCGAGCAAAGCGCAGGCCGGGAGTGACTGGCGCAGGTCGCTGCCAAATAACTGTCGCGCAATGTGCGGCACTATCAGCCCGACAAAACCGATATTACCCGCCAGCGCCACGGCACTACCCGCCAGCCCGACCACCATAATACTTGCCAGCAGTCGCACCAGGGCGATGTTAAGCCCGAGCCCACGGGCAATGTCCTCACCTGCGTTCAGCACACTCATCTGCCCGGCAAACAGGCAGGCCACCACCACTAGCAGCACACCGGGGAGCAACATGGGATAGAGATGCTGCAGATCGTTTCCGGCAAGGCTGCCCGCCAGCCAAAACAGCATGGTATCGAGCGTCTCCTGGTCGATAACCAGGACAGCCTGGGTAAAGGCATTACAGAGGGCAGTAATGGCAACACCGGCCAGCACCAGACGCAGTGGGTTAAGTTGCCCTTTGCTGACACGGCTGGCAAACCAGACCAGCGTGCCGGTGGCGCACGCCCCCGTAAACGCCAGCATCAGGGTGCCCCACGGGGAGCCAATCGCGAACAAACTGCCCACCAGCACAATCATTAACGCCGCACCTGCGTTCACGCCAAACAGCCCTGGCGAGGCCAGCGGGTTACGGGTTAACGCCTGCATCAGCCCGCCCGCTACGGCAAGAAAGGCCCCTACCCCCATCGCCAGCAGCGTACGGGGCAAACGCGAGCTGCGGATGATGGTATCCACCGCACTGGTCGGGTCCGCATGAAACAGTGCGTTCGCCAGTTGGGCGAGGGAATAAAACCGCGTGCCCGTCATCATACTCACCACCGCCATCACCACCAGCAGCAGGCCACAGAACAGAAATCGTCCCTTCATACTCGCCCCCGGAGCAGCGCCTGTTCCACATCATTAAGGATTTGATTCGCGCCAAGAATGCCGCCGGATAAGCTCCAGGGCACACTGTCCACGACCCACAGCTGCCCGGCTTTGACCGCCCGCATCTGCTGCCACAAAGGATGTGCCGTTAATGTTTGATATTGCCGGGCGATTGCCGGACTGTTAGCCCGCAGCAAAATGAAAAAGATATCGGCATCCAGCAAGGGGATGTTCTCCATGCTGGAAAACCGCAGAGAGGCACTGCTCGCCTGTGTCGCCTGCGCATTCCAGGTGAAGCCAAGCTCAGACATCACCGATCCCGGAAAGCTTTGTGCGACGTAGCTACGAATATGATCAGGGCGCACTTCAATCACCGAGACCTGCGGCCGGTTTGCCGCTGTAAAACGCGTCTGCATCAGCGTGCGGAGCGCGGCAACACGCGTACCCCAGTGCTGAAGCAGTTGCGCCGCGGTGCTTTGCATCGCCAGATTTTCCGCCACCACCGTCAGCGTTTTCTTGAATTCGAAAACATCCTCCAGCAGCGCAACAGGGGCAATTTTTTGCATCAACGGCGCAATATCCTGGTGACGAAAGCGGGAGGCAAAAATGATGTCGGGTTTGAGCAACACAATTTTTTCCAGCGCGGGCTGCGTCTCGAGCCCAAGTTGCGGCACGCCGGAAAGCTGTGGGCGCAAATAACGGTAAACCGGTTTTTCGGTCCAGGACTCGACAATGCCGGCGGGCGTCACACCCAGCGCGGCCAGGCTGTCGGTCGCGCCCTGGAAAAGTGAAACGGCACGCGGCACGCCGGGTTGTCGGGCTAACAATCCGGGCGAAAAGCCGCATAACAGCAGCGCCTGCAGGTAACGACGGCGCGCAAGAGAGAATGTGTGTTCGTTTTTCATCATCAAAGAGACCGCCCCTGCGAAGGGGCGGTTACGATCAGAAGTCGACACTATAGCCAAGTGTGGCTGTACGTCCTCGTCCCGCAAAATAGCGGTCCGGATCGACAGATGCACTCTGGGAATAGTACGTAACATACTGCTTGTTCAGCAGGTTAGAGATACCGAGCTTCACCTGGCCGTAAGGCAGTTTGTAGCCAACGGCGGCATCCACCAGCGCATAGCCGGAAAAGTCTTTCTCCTCGTCATCAAACTCTTTGCTGAGCGCCCAGTTAGCCTGCAGGAAGGTGCTTAACTCAGCATTCCAGTTTGCAGACCAACTGGCGATGATGCGATCCGGGGAGATATTCAGGCCATCAAGTTTTGCATCCAGGCTGCCGTTATCATCACTGTCATAACGACCGCGCATGTGCGACCAGGCTAACGTCAGTTTATGATCCGCATTAGGGCTGTAGCCCGCGCTGACTTCCACGCCATCGATTTCCGTTTTTTCGCGGCGGGCAACAAACGCATCGTTAACCAGTTCCACGCGACTGCCCAGCTTCGAGGTGGATTTGTAGTAACTGGCCTCAAAATCAAACGGCGCTTGCTGGACACGGAAGCCAACTTCACTGTTCTTGGTGACGATCGGTTGCAGGCCGTTATAGTCATTCAGCTTCACTCCCGGTGTGTCGATACCGCGCAGTACGCGACCAACGTCCGGCACGGTAAAGCCTTCACTGTAGCTGGCAAACAGGCTGAGCGGCTCAATCGGCGTCCAGACCACACCTGCGTTGTATAACGTCTGGTCGAAGGACGGGGTGCCGCCCTCCACTTTCACGCGGTCATTGGCCCATACCGTCTGGTAACTATCAATGTTGAGTCGCGCATATTCATAACGCACGCCACCGCTTAATTTCACTGACTCAACAGGTGCGTATTCCAGTTGCAGGAAAGGAGACAGGTCGGTGTAATTAATTTCCGGTACATAGGTGCGCCCGGTGGACCACAAATCCTGCTTCGAGTTATCAAACAGGGTATCGAAGCCGACCGTCGCTTTAATGCGGTTGTCCCAGATATCATCCTTGGTCAGGGCGATTTTGCTGCCGTACTTGTCGGTATACGCCCGGCTCTGATCGTACAGGGTGCCCATCGGCGCAATCGCAGGGTCCTGGAAAGACGAGGAGTTGGTTGCGCCAAACAAAGCTTCATACCGCTGATAGTAGGCCAGTGCTGTCAGTTTCATGCCCGCGAGGTTGTAGTTATCGTAGGTGGTGCCTACCGTCCAGACATCGTTGTGCGGCGCGGTGCCCTCCGGGTTGCCTTTCACCGAGGTCGTCAGCACCCCGGCATCGCGATCGCCCGTTACGCTGACGTAATTATCTTTGTTTTTCAGTCGATAACGATTGAGGCTCAACTGAATGCGTTGATCGTTATCCAGCCAGTATCCTACCTTCGCCAGCATGTCCCATGCCCGGGAATCCATCAGATCCCCCTGGGTGTTATCGACGCCAATGGCGTGATTATCCGCATCTTTAAATAGCCCCTGGTCTTCATAGCTCAGGGCGAACAGGTAGTCGAAGTACTCTTCGCTGCCGTTGATGCTGTAGTTGGTTTTATAAGCCAGCGTATCGCGGTCAAACTCCGCCGTAGGGGTGGTCGTTTCCACACTGAAATGCTGGTTTACGGTGCCCGGTTTTGCCCGTTTGGTGATGATGTTAATCACCCCCCCCGTTGCCCCGACGCCGTTGCTGGCGTTCGCCCCTTTAATCACTTCAATCCGCTCAATCATCGACGAATCAATGGTGTGCATTTCACGCCCGGTCGGACGCAACGGGTTCGACTGCGGGATCCCGTCAATCATCACCAGCGGTGTGCGACCGCGAAGCGTTTCTCCACTGCCGGACATTTTCTGCCGTGAAGGCGAGAAAGACGGCAGTAAATTACTCAGGATTTGCGAGGTGTCCGAGGTGATTTGCCGCTGTTGGGCAATCTCTTCTTCGCTGATGACCTTAATGACCTGGGGAGAATCATTACGCGAACCTTCGGTACGCGTTGCGCTAACAATCAGTTCATCATCACTGCTTGTCGCATCCTGCGCGTAAAGCGGCGACGCAAAGAGCAGTGCCATCGCGCCGTATAAAGGGGAAAATCTCATGCAAGCAACCCTCAATCATTAGTCCCCATCTTTCCTGGGGATCATTCCGTAAGAAAATCAAATAACAACAATAAGAAACATTTTGATAACGATTATCAATATCAAAAATGAATTGTAAAGTGCAGATACGAATTTTGAAGGATTAAGCGACTCACGTTGCTCACAGGTGAAGCCTGGCAATTGGGTGTGATTTGCGGCTAAAAGATGTGTTATATCAGGAGCGGTGAAACAACGGTGCTATTGTAGAAACACTTCCGTTAAACATGCCGGAACCGCTGGCAACCTCTCTTTCATCAGGAGAACACCTATGTCTGAAGATCTCACCATTGCGCTTATTGGCCCGGGTGCTATCGGCACAACCATTGCCGCCGCACTGCATGAAGTTAACCGCACTCCTCTGCTCTGCGGGCGCACCGCCCATCCGCGTTTAATTCTGCGCCACGACGAGGGGGAAGTGGTGGTGCCAGGTCCGGTGTTGACCACCCCGCAGACTCACGGCCATCCGTTTAAGCTGGTATTTGTCGCAGTAAAAACGACCCAGGTTGCTGACAGCGCCCACTGGTTGTCTGCGTTATGCGACGACAATACCGTTGTCTGCGCGCTGCAAAACGGTGTTGAGCAAAAAATGCAGCTAGCGTCTTACGTAAATGGCGCACAGATACTGCCTTCGGTGGTCTGGTTTCCGGCTCAGCGCGAACCCGATGCTTCCGTCTGGCTGCGTGCAAAACCACGCCTGACGCTACCGGATGTGCCACAAGCTAAGCGGGTGGTGGATGCTCTGAGCGGTACACGCTGCACGGTCGAACTCTCAGCAGATTTTGCCTCCATCGCCTGGCGCAAGCTGCTGCAAAACGCGGTTGCGGGTCTGATGGTCCTGTCTAATCGCCGGGCCGGGATGTTCTCACGTGGCGATATCACTGAACTGGCGTTGGCGTATTTGCGCGAATGTCTGGCGGTCGCACGGGCAGAAGGTGCAGTACTGAACGACAGTGTTCCGCAGGAAATCGTTGACGGTTTTCATAAAGCACCTGCAGATTTAGGCACTTCTATTCTCGCCGATCGTCAGGCCAATCGAGCGCTGGAATGGGACATTCGCAACGGCGTGGTGCAGCGTTATGGTCGAGTTCATAACCTACCAACGCCCATTAGTGACGTGGTGGTTCCGCTACTGGCCGCCGGGAGCGAGGGACCAGGTTGAGACATCGCACAACGAGCGACTTTATTCCCATGGTTTTGCGCGTTATTCTTGCCCAATATGTTTAACGCATTGACTGCAGGGGAAAAATGGAACGCTTATTTGTCTACGGTACGCTACAGCCTGGGCAGGCTAACGCACATATTCTGGAAGAGATTGGCGGTGAATGGCAGCCTGGTTATGTGACAGGCACCTTTTACGATCGGGGCTGGGGAGCAGCGGAAGGTTTTCCCGGTATTGTGCTGGATGAGAGCGGGCCACAGGTACATGGTTACCTGTTTATCTCCGACAAACCTCAGCACACACTGGCCAATGCTGGATGAATTTGAAGATGGCTACGATCGTGTTGAAGTGGTGGTCACCACCGAAGAAGGCCGGCAGTTCAGCGCGTGGATTTATCAGTTACAGCCGCAATAACCTTTGTACTCAAGAAAACTGCCCCGCAGTCAGCAACCTTACGGGGCGTTGTTTATTGCAGAGGAATTCAGTCGCGCCAGCCCATTGCCGGGGCCACGTGTTTGAGAATGGCGTCAATCACATGCACGTTGTAGTCCACGCCCAACTGGTTCGGCACGGTCAACAGCAGAGTATCCGCCTCTGCAATCGCTTCATCTTTCTTCAACTGTTCAATCAGCTTATCCGGCTCGGCAGCATAGCTGCGCCCGAAGATGGCGCGGGTTTTCTCATCGAGGAAACCGACTTTATCGCTGTCGTTGCTGCTGCCACCGAAGTACGCGCGGTCACGGCTATCCATCAATGCGAAAATACTGCGGCTGACGGAGACTCGCGGAGTACGCGCGTGTCCGGCTTCCGCCCATGCCTCGCGATACGCGCGAATCTGTTTAGCCTGCTGAATGTGGAACGGCTCGCCGGTTTCATCATCTTTTAGCGTTGAACTTTGCAGGTTCATACCCAGTTTCGCGGCCCACACTGCGGTGGCGTTAGAACCTGCCCCCCACCAGATGCGCTCACGCAAGCCTTCAGAGTACGGCTCCGGACGCAGCAATCCCGGCGGGTTCGGGAACATCGGCTGCGGGTTAGGTTTGGCAAACCCTTCTCCGCGCAGCGTCTCCAGCAGCACTTCGGTGTGACGGCGCGCCATATCCGCTTCGCTTTCCCCGTCCGCAGGCTGGTAGCCAAAGTAGCGCCAGCCATCGATAACCTGTTCCGGAGATCCACGGCTGATGCCCAGTTGCAAACGTCCACCGGAGATCAAATCCGCTGCACCGGCATCTTCTGCCATATAGAGCGGGTTTTCATAGCGCATGTCGATAACGCCGGTACCGATTTCAATGTTGCTGGTTTTGGCACCAATAGCCGCCAGCAGCGGGAACGGAGAGCTCAACTGACGGGCAAAGTGGTGCACCCTGAAATATGCGCCATCCGCACCCAGCTCTTCGGCCGCAACGGCCAGATCGATGGATTGCAGCAGCGCATCAGCGGCGGATCGGGTGCCGGACTGCGGTGATGGCGTCCAGTGACCAAATGACAAAAATCCGATCTTTTTCATGGCGTTTGGGTCCTTATATTCTGCAAGGCGACAGCTGAGCATCGGCGATGAATCCGCGATGCTTAACTGCCTTTAATGCCCTCTACTCTACGCATTCGCCGTATGAGAATAAATACCCTTTGTTTAACGATAATGATTCAAATTAATTGATGGAGAGGAGGCAGCAGACACTCTTAACCGAAAGGGGCATTAGACTTTGGCTGCACACGTGAAAAAGCCCACCGTCAGGCAGGCTGGTAGCTATGCTGATTTGCTTGCGACTAGATAATAGCGCCATTTTTTAGATACCAGGGTTGCTGACCTGGGCAGTTGTAAGTGCTGACATTAACAACCTCCTCCAGCGCCTTTTTCCCTTTGCCATCATCAACAATTTTATAGATATGCAGATAGTTCTCCCGCCCATATCTCAAATATATCGTTTTGTCTTCTTTAACATAGTAGTAGGCGCCAGCTTCGGGTTCGAATGCATAAACGCTCTCAGAGACCTTCTTACCAGACCTCATTAACCCGCCTTCATCGTGATAAGCGGTATAAATAATTCTGACGACAATTTTTTTACGACTACTCACCCAGTGAACGATATTGGGTTTTTCAGACATACCTTCTACAACCGGAAAATGCAGATTTTTATCTTGTGTTCCCCCCAGGAAACCATTCTTCGGCGCATACAAGTTTATACACTCGCCGGTTTCAGGATAAATCCGCGTTTGTGATTGCATATCAAAAGCCATTGCAACTCTGTCTTTCCCGGTCTCATCCACGAGAGACTTGTTGTAGTCTATAAACATCTGAGCGGTTGAACATCCCGTTAAAGCAAAAGCACAAGCCACACTCAAAAATCCCCTCAACATACTTATTTCCCTTTTATTAATAATGACAATCTTTGCTATCACCGATGTGTAAGCCACGAGCATGTAAACCAAGTGAATAGCAGTGAAATTTGCATTAACGTTAAGGACTCAAACGAAATCCCACGGCTAATTATTTAGCTTAAGTTAACGTTGTACGTGACTTGTTTATTTTCACGTTTACTTAATTCAAATTTTCACATCCTACTCATTGGGCTCTCTCACTGCCAGGTACATATAAATAACGCGTCTCTTTACCATGAGATTTTAACGTTATTCCTGAATCAGGCTCCACTCAAAAAAGAATAAAAGACAGTTGAGTTTTATACTGAATCTGAAATAAGTCAGGATATGCGTTGCGTCAATAATATTTTCATATTATCGATAGTTTTCGTCTCTCTTTTTGAAGAGTGCATTTTTCAATCGTTTATTACCGGATTTTTATTCAGTACGACGTTGGTTACCCACCTCAGTTAATGATGGCGAGGAGTACACGCCGGGCTACTTCTCCCAATTAATTCACTATCGCTTTTATACCATCTGCCGTTTTCAGCCAACGCGGCGCGTTAAGCTCCTCGGCAAAAAACCAGACCAATTCACATAACAAACCACGCAGGGCTTTTTCCATTGCCGACGGAAGTGCTTCTTCATTAAGCAACTCACTCAGCGCCAGGCAATAATCGCAGAGCTGATCGGTGTCCGGCTCAAAGCAGGGAACTCGCTCAGGCAATGTTTCTACCGTGAAGGCATCCATAAGGTGCGGAGGAATGGGGTCGTTCAAGGTCGGGCGTAGTTTCTCCAGGCTGGTTTGCAGAAACTGGCAGATGACGCGCCTCTCAGCAGCGTTTTTGTTGTCGATAAGCATTAGCGCGAATTCGTCGCAGTCGCGGGCGAGATCGGTAAATTCCGGGTGAGCCTGAGAATGATTGGTCATGTGCGGGTAAGTCTGGTTGACAGTTGTCGCCATGTACCAGCCTCCATAAAGAAAAATGAAGTAACGTTTTTCAGGGTTTCAGTCCCAGCTCCTGCATTCAGAAGTGCGGGCAAACGATACCGCGTTAAGTCACTGACAGCAAGGCAGTTTCTGGAAGGCGACTCGCAAAATCAGCAATGAGATCACTTCACCTGTAACAGCGCCTCTTCCATCAGTTTTGCCAGCAGCACTCGTGCGCCTTTTACCGTCTCGCTGCCCTGCTGTTCCTCAAGCGTAATGCCAAGATTGCCCGCAGGTGGCAACATCGAACCCACTACCTGTAGGTTGCCCGGCATGCCGATCCGTGTGCGTAGAGTAATCCCTAATCCTGCCTGCACCGCTGCCCAGATGCCGCTCAGGCTGTGGCTGACAAACACGATGTGCCAGGGAATACCCGCGTTATCGAGGCAGGCGATGGCTCGACTGCGCATCAGACAGGGTTGCTCGAACATGACCAACGGCAGAGGTTCGCCTGATGCGAGCAACGCGGCAATCTCCAGCTCCGGGTGCTGGATCCACGCCATTTCGCACTGTCCAACCAGTTTACCGGCATGAGAAGCCTGCTCTGGTTGCCAGAGCAGCGCCATGTCCAGCGCGTTGTCAGCCAGCGCCGACAGCAGCGCCTGGTTGCGATCCACGCGGACAATCATGCGCAACCCTGGATGGTGGCGTTTGAACGCGCCGAGAATAGCGGGCATTAGCGACTCGCCAAAATCCTCCTGCATCCCGATGCGAATCTCCCCTTGCAGCAACTCCCCCTGAAGCGCCCGCTGCGCCTCATCGTTCAGGGCCAATAACCGCCGCGCATAGCCCATCAGGATCTCGCCATTGTGGGTGAGCTCAAGGTGGCGACCACGTTTCACCACCAGTTCAGCCCCACACTGCATCTCCAGTTTTTTCAGCTGTGCACTCACCGCTGAGGTGGAACGGCATAGACGGGAAGCCGCCAGGGCAAAGCTGCCAGCTTCAATGCCGATCACGAAACTGCGTAATGCGTCAAGATCGAGGGTCAAGGGAAGCTTTTCCATAATAGTCCTGAAATACGGGATGATGAGTTGCGAATAATTTGATTTTCAGGATGACACTATCACGCCAGAATCGACTCAACGTCAACACGGAGAGAAGATTATGGCCGCATCCCTCGACAGTAATACGCTATCCCGCGTCGCGCCCAAACTGGCAGAACTCAGCCAGGACGTGCTTTTTAATGATATCTGGAAGCGTGACACCCTTTCGCCGCGCGAGCGCAGTCTGATTACCCTTGGCGCACTCACCGCCCTGGGGCGCGTGCAGCAAATTCCCTGGCACATCAACTTTGCGCAACAAAACGGACTGACCCGGGAAGAGATTGCTGAAGTCTTTACCCACCTGGCGTTTTATGCGGGTTGGCCGGCAGCAGTGTCCGCACTGGGTTGTCTGGATGAGGAGCAGAACTGATGCCCTTCACCCGAATCACCCTGCGCGAAGGCTACAGTGACGCGCAACTCACACTGATTTCCGACACGCTGCACCAGTGTCTGGTGGAGGAATTCGCCGTCCCAGCCCGACGATCGTTTTCAGGTTTTCGAAACACTCCCGGCGCGTCAACGGGTGTTTGATAAGCACTACAAAAGCGGCGGACGCAGCGAAGATTTCGTTCAGTTTCATATTTTTGCCGGTAAGCCGCGCACCAAAGCCCAGAAGCAGAACTTCTTTCGTTTACTGAATACTCGCCTGAACAGCCAACTGGGCATTCAGCCAGACGATGTGATGGTGATGATTCAATTTAATACCGCCGATGAGTGGAGTTTCAGCCACGGACGCATGCTCTCTGAGGAGGCGTTATGATCGTCATGCAATACCGTTTTACTCTGCCCGCAGATTACGACATGGCAGTCATTGAGCAGCGCATCGCAGATAACGGCGCAAAGCTGGATGGTTTTCCCGGCCTGCTGTTTAAAACGTATCTCGTCTCTCGCCGGGAAGAGGCGCATGTCACAGAGAACCGTTACGCTCCGCTGTACGTGTGGCAAAACGCGCAGGCCATGGCGCGCTTTTTACAGAGCGCAGGCTTTAAAAAACTGACAGAGGATTTTGGCTGGCCGGAGATTGAAACCTGGCTCACGCTTCAGGTGCCAGAGGTGGATGTAGTGAAAAAGGCGACCTGGCTGTCGCTTGCGAAAACACCAATGTTGCCCCATGTCGATTTGTCCGCGCTGGTGTTAGAAGGTCAACTTTGCGCCTGGGATGTCAGCCGCTGGCAATTTTTGCAGGTGGACGTGGGTGACGTACCGATAGCAGGTCGGGAGAATTACCGTATTGGTTATGTGGCGACGGGTCATTAGAGCCAGAGCATAAAAAACCCCGCCGGAGCGGGGTTTGGTTTCTTACACTTTTGCGCGACTGGCGATGATGGCATCCGCCACGTTGCGCGGCGCTTCCGCGTAGTGATGGAACTCCATGCTGTAGGTGGCACGGCCCTGCGACATGGAACGCAGCGTGGTCGAGTAACCGAACATCTCAGCCAGCGGCACGTCAGCCCGAATAATCTGGCTGCCGAAGCGCTCTTCCATACCTTGTACCATCCCACGGCGGGAAGAGAGGTCGCCCATGATGTTCCCGGCGTAATCCTCCGGCGTTTCCACTTCCACATGCATCACCGGCTCCAGAATCGCCGGATCTGCTCTACGTGCACCCTCTTTGAAGCCGAAGATCGCCGCCATGCGGAACGCCATTTCCGAGGAGTCGACATCGTGATACGAACCAAAGGTCAGGGTCGCTTTCACGTCCACCACCGGGTAGCCTGCCAGCACGCCGCTGTTCATGGCTTCACGCAAGCCTTTTTCCACTGACGGAATATACTCGCGCGGCACCACACCGCCTTTAGTGGCATCTTCAAACACGAAGCCACTGCCAGGCGTTAGCGGTTCAAGGCTCAGTACGACGTGGCCGTACTGCCCTTTACCACCGGACTGGCGGACAAACTTGCCCTCTACCTCTTTCACCGCTTTACGTAACGTCTCGCGGTAGGTGACCTGCGGACGACCAATGTTGGCTTCCACGCCAAACTCACGTTTCATACGGTCGACAATAATTTCCAGGTGCAACTCACCCATCCCGGAAATAATGGTCTGGCCGGACTCTTCGTCCGTATGCAGGCGGAACGACGGGTCTTCGGACGCGAGGCGTTGCAACGCAATACCCATTTTTTCCTGGTCGGCTTTGGTTTTCGGCTCGATCGCGAGAGAAATCACCGGTTCCGGGAATTCCATGCGTTCAAGCGTGATCACCGCATCCGGGTCACTCAGGGTGTCGCCGGTGGTCACATCTTTCAGCCCCACGCAGGCGGCAATGTCGCCAGCGCGCAGTTCGTCAACTTCATGTCGGTCGTTGGCATGCATCTGCACGATACGGCCAATGCGCTCTTTCTTCCCTTTGACCGGGTTCCACACCGCGTCGCCTTTTCTCAACACGCCGGAATAGACGCGGATAAAGGTCAACTGACCCACGTACGGGTCGGTCATCAGCTTGAATGCAAGCGCCGAGAACGGTTCGTCGTCGCTCGGGTGACGTTCAGCAGGCTGGCCTTTTTCGTCCACACCCTGAATTGCCGGGATGTCCAACGGTGATGGCATCAGTTCCACCACTGCATCGAGCATGCGCTGCACCCCTTTGTTTTTAAAGGCACTGCCGCACAGCATCGGCTGGATTTCACCTGCCACGGTGCGAATACGCAGCCCACTAATGATCTCCGCTTCGTCGAGATCACCGGTTTCCAGATATTTATCCATCAGCGCATCGCTGGCTTCTGCCGCCGCCGAGACCATTTTCTCCCGCCATTCCTGAGCGGTTGCCAGTAAGCCATCCGGCACTGGCGCATAGCTGAAGGTCATGCCCTGGGTGGCGTCGTCCCACAGGATGGCGCGCATTTTGATGAGATCCACCACGCCAGTGAAGTGCTCTTCCGCGCCAATAGGGATAACAATCGGCACCGGGTTCGCCTTCAGGCGGTCAATCATCATCTGCACCACGCGGAAGAAATCCGCTCCCGGGCGGTCCATTTTGTTTACGAACGCCAGCCGCGGTACATGATACTTGTTGGCCTGCCGCCAGACGGTTTCCGATTGCGGCTGTACGCCACCGACGGAGTCATACACCATTACCGCGCCGTCCAGTACACGCATGGAACGTTCCACCTCAATGGTGAAATCCACGTGCCCGGGGGTGTCGATAATGTTGATGCGATGCGGCTCAAACCCACCGTCCATACCCGGCCAGAAGCAGCTTACGGCAGCAGAGGTAATGGTAATTCCGCGCTCTTGCTCCTGCGCCATCCAGTCAGTGGTTGCCGCGCCATCGTGTACTTCACCCAGTTTGTGGCTCATCCCGGTGTAAAACAGGATGCGTTCTGTGGTTGTCGTTTTACCGGCATCGATGTGCGCGGAGATACCGATGTTGCGATAACGTTCGAGGGGGATGGGTCGGGGCATGATGCGTCCTTAGTCAGTTTGACAATTTAAATCGCGACCGGGATGGTCGCGTGTTCGTTCGTTGAGTATAATAGTCCTATTGTACGAGTATTATCGAACTATTTTCTTATGATTGAACGATTGTTGATATTGCTCAATCCAATGACACCCTGGAGTCCAATGATCCCTAACCACCCAGAAACTGAACAAATACTGCTGGAAAACGTCCTCTTTGCCCTGGGCAATCCCCTGCGCCTGGCGATGATCAAGCGACTCGCCGACGGCAATGAACTGAGCTGCAATGCGCTTCGCCCGGATGAAGTGGCGAAGTCCACCATGACTCATCACTGGCGCGTGTTGCGCGACAGCGGTGTTATCTGGCAGCGCCCGCAGGGGCGCGAGAATATGATTTCGTTGCGGCGTGAAGATTTGGACGCCCGTTTTCCCGGGCTGCTGGATACGTTGTTGCAGGTGATGCGGGACGAGAAGTAAGATCGAGAACGCTTTATTTCCCCTCTCCCCGGCGGGGTGAGGGGACCGATCGCGCGGTATGTTACTTCGTCTCCGGCAACACGATATTGCTGTTAGCAAGGGTGCCCATATTGTTGTGCATCGCGCAGGCGGCATCGACCAGTTGCATCGCCAGCGCTGCGCCACTGCCCTCACCCAGACGCATCCCCATATTGAGATACGGCTCCAGACCGAGATTTTGCAGCGCAATGCGCGCCCCTTTCTCTGCCGACAGATGCGACGGTATCAGATAATCTTTCACTTTTGGTTCAATGCGGCAGGCGACAAGCGCGGAGGCGTATGAGAGAAAACCATCCAGCACGACTGGCAGGCCGCAGGACGCCGCCCCCAGCATCACACCGGTCATTCCCAGCAGATCAAAACCGCCCACTTTGGTCAGCACATCCAGACCATTTTTCGCATCAGGCTGATTAACCTCAATGGCCCGGCGAACCACCTGCGCTTTATGCCCCAGTTGCGATTCCGGCAGATTTGCGCCAATCCCGACAACATCTTCCGGCGCTTCACCCGTCAGCACGCTGACTATCGCCGCGGCCGGTGTGGTGTTCGCCATGCCAAGCTCGCCCACGCCAAACAGTTGTACACCGCCGGCGGCCAGCTCACGGGTATAGCGGATAGTCTCCAGCAGCAGCTCCTGTGCCTGCTCTGCACTCATCGCCGGGCCCTGCGCAATGTTGCCGCTGCCGCGTGCCACCTTCATGTTCACAAGCCCAGGTATCGGATCGCTGTCGATCCCGACATCCAGCACATATACTTTCGCCCCCGCCTGGGCGGCCAGCACGCATACTCCGGTGGTGCCCCGGGTCATATTCGCCGCCTGAATTGCCGTCACAATCTGCGGAGAGATCGCTACCCCTTCGTGCCAGACACCGTGATCGGCGCACATCACCACAATCGCCTTCTCGCCGGATTGCGGTTTACCGCCCAGTCCGGGCATTCCTGCAAGTTGCACCGCCAGAGACTCCAGGCGCCCCAAGCTTCCAGGTGGCTTGAGTAATCCATCAATATGCTGTTGCGCCTGTGCCATTGCGCCTTTATCGAGCGCAGGAATTGCTGCCAGTACCGAAGTCAGTGTTTGCATAGGTATTCTCATTAGATTTAGCGGGCTGCTCAGAGCAGCGCCAGAAGAAAGACCAGTTCACCCATTTCAATGGCGGCACCGAGCGTATCGCCCGTCTGTCCGCCCAACGTGCGTTTAAGCATCAGGCCGAGCAGGAAAATCGCCAGCGTCGTGATAATCAGCGCCATCAACCCTTTTGTACCCTCAAGGCCAACAGCAACCGCCAGCGCCAGCGCCAGCGTAATCAGAGCCTGTCGGAAGGTGACTTTGCCGATAAACAGATTGCCGAGCCCCTCTTCACGTGCATAGCGGTGACCGTACATCATCACTACCGCACAGCCGCGCCCAGCGGCACAGGCAGCCCCCAGTGCAGCAGGCACGGACAATCCACGCAACGAGAGTTCGCTGATGACCAGAATTTTCGCTACCAGCACAAACACCAGCGCCAACCCACCGTGGGTGCCAAGGCGGCTGTCGCGCATAATTTCCAGCATCCGTTCGCGGGTTCGAGCCGAAAAGACGCCGTCACAGGTATCTGCCAGGCCATCAAGGTGAAATCCACCGGTCAGCAGCGCCAGCGCCAGCACGGTAAACAGTGCCGCCAGCGGTGCACCGCACCAGGGTTCGAGCACCATCCATACCACGCCGCTTAACGCGCCAAGTGTGAGCCCCACCAGCGGGAAATTGACAATGCAACGAACGTAATCTTTGGTTTCCAGCCCGTGCGTCCAGCGCTCGGGTATCGGCAACCGGGTAATAAAGGCGAAGGTCGCCCACAGCAGACTGGTCATTTAATTTTGACTCCAATCCCCGACACCACCAGCCAGACCTCATCGGCGACCTGTGCCAGACGCTGATTCACGCGCCCGGCGATATCACGAAAATGCCGGGCCAGACGATTTTCCGGCACGATACCCATCCCCACTTCGTTGGTCAAGAGAACGACGGGTGCGGGGCAGCGCGCACAGGCGGCAATCAGGTTTTCAATCTCTTCATGCACACACACTTCCAGTGCATCGTAATCCCAACCGTCCGGATCGCTGTCACCGCCGTATTCAAACAGCAGGTTGGTCACCATGGTGGTAATGCACTCCAGCAGGACTGCTTCGTCAGGGGAATTATCGGCGGTGATGATGCCGGCGAGATCCTGCCAGCGCTCCTCAGTACGCCAGTGCACGGGGCGACCGTCCTGATGGTGCTGAATGCGGGCTGCCATTTCCGCGTCATAAATCTGCGAGGTGGCAATATAGAGAACGTCCTTCGCCTGCGCGACGAGCGATTCGGCATGGCGGCTTTTTCCGCTACGCGCCCCGCCGGTAACCAGCGTTAACATGCCTGCTCCTGGTGTTGTTGCATAATCTGATAGATCCTGTCGATGTCGATATGTTTGCGCATGCCATCTGCCAGCAGGTCAAACTGTTGCGATTTGTACTGCGCATAATCCACGGCGATATCCAGAACCGGAAGCCCTTTGCGCGCACGCAAGGCATTGACCAGAGTACGGGTAAATTCGTCACTGTCGAAAAGGCCGTGCAGATATGTGCCAAAGACCAGACCGTTTTCACTGATAGCTCCATCGGCAATCTGCTCGCCGTTTTTCTCCAGCCACAACATCGGACGACAACCCGCCTGTAAGGTGGTTTCTCCCATATGGATCTCATAGCCTTTAAGCGCTTGATTTCCGCAATCTGCCAGCAGACCGGGTAAACCCGTTTGCACCGTTGCCCCTGCCAGGGTTGTCGTTTTGCTGTCAGCAAAATGGGTCAGTGTATTCAGCAGCCCGAGACCAGGCCGCGTACCGAGGCCGGACTCCACGTCGTCAACAATAGTTTCACCCAGCATCTGATAACCGCCGCACACGCCGAGTACTGGCACACCATCACGGCTGGCCTGTAATATCGCCTGTGCCAGCCCACTCTCCTGTAGCCAGGTCAGATCCCCCAGCGTGTTTTTGCTGCCGGGTAAGATAATCAGATCAGTATTGCGTAACTCGTCTGGCGAGCGAACGTAGTGCACACGCACGTCCGGTTGGGCTGCCAGGGCGTTAAAATCAGTGAAGTTCGAGATGTGCGGCAGCTGGACAACGGCGATATCCACCGCCCGTTCCCCCGTGCGCAGGTATTTACCTCGCTGGAGCGCAACGCCGTCTTCGTCTTCTAAATCAACCTCCAGCCACGGCATCACGCCGAGTACAGGCACGCCGGTCAGGTCTTCAATCTGCTTAATACCCGGCGTCAACAGGGCCACGTCACCACGGAATTTATTGATGATGACGCCTTTTACCCGCCAGCGTTCGTGCTCCTGCAACAAGGCCAGAGTGCCATAAATCGACGCAAACACACCGCCACGATCGATATCCGCCACCAGCACAACCGGACACTGCGCCATTTCGGCCATGCCCATGTTGACGATATCGCGATCGCGCAGGTTTATTTCTGCCGGGCTCCCCGCCCCTTCGAGCACAATGGCGTCGTACTCACGCGCGAGACTCTGATAAACGCTGATAATCTGCTCGCGCAGGCGCGGTTTATATTCGTGATAGCTGACGGCGTCCATATCGGTCGCCACCTTACCCATCAATACGACCTGTGCCTTGCGGTCACTGGTGGGTTTAAGCAAGACCGGGTTCATACGAACGTCTGGCACAATCCCTGCCGCTTCCGCCTGAAAAATCTGCGCTCGCCCCATCTCCTGGCCCTCCGGTGTGATACCGGAGTTGAGCGCCATGTTTTGCGATTTGAAGGGGGCCGTCTTCAGTCCATCCTGATACAGGATGCGGCACAGCCCCGCCACCAGCACGCTTTTGCCTACATCTGAGGCGGTTCCCTGAAGCATAATCGCCAGCGTCATGACGCCTCCTTAATGTCTGTTGTCCGCATACAGGCATAGAATTCCGCTTCGCTTTTGCAAAGCGGCATACCCAGTTCGGTATGTAATTTTACCAGCCACGGCTGAGTCAGCCCGGCTTGCTCAATCTGCGCTTTTTGGGCAAAAACGTCACCCGGTGTTCCTTCAGCCAGCAGTTCACCCCGGCGTAGAACATACACCGCATCGCAGACTTCATAAATCAAATCAATGTCATGGCTGGAAATCACCACATGATTCCCTTGCGCTACAATGCGCCCAATAAGGGCGATCATCTGAGTACGCCCGGAAGGATCCAGCCCTGCGGTGGGCTCATCCAGCAGCAGATATTTCGCCTGCAACACTAACGCCCCCGCAATGGCCACGCGTTTTTTCTGCCCGTGGCTCAGGCACTGGATCGGCTGGTGGCGGAAAGATTGCGCATCTACAAGGGTCAACGCATCGTCGGTGCGCCGGGCAATCTCCGCTTCCGGCACACCGATGTTGCGCAGAGCGAAGGCAATGTCGCTGTCGATATCGGTATAGAAAATCTGCTGGTCCGGGTCCTGAAAAACGGTTGCCACCTGCTGGCGTAACGCAAGCAGCCCGCGCTTGCTGTAATCCAGCGGTTTCCCCTGCCACATAACCGCCCCCTGCTTCGGGCGCAGAATACCGCTCAGGTTCATAAACAACGTCGATTTTCCGCAGCCGTTGGCCCCCACCAGCCCGGTGACCGGCTGGCGGGAAAAATCGAGCGTGAGCTCTTTCAGGATGGGCTCATCCTGATAACTGAACCATAGCCCCTCGGTCGCCAGCATTGCTTTCCTTACAGGTGAAAATCACCCTGATAGAGTTTGATATCCAGCGTGATTGCCAGCTCTTTATAACGCAGCAACACGCGGGTAAATAACAGTCCGACCAACATCGCCAGTGACCGGTAGCCCTGCGGCAATGTACGATAGCCAAAGCGCAACGTTTGCGCCCTGTGGATCGCCATAGCTTCTTCAAGCAGGATAAAAATAAAACGCCAGGTAAGCAGGATTTGCTCAGTCAGCAGGCGCGGCACCCGCCCCTTACGTAACAGCACAATCAGCTGCGGAAAAGGCAGATTAAGCACCAGCCAGAAGGTCGCCGCCAGCGCGGCCAGACTGCGCCAGAAGGTCGCATTTGCCATTGCCAACCCCTCCGGCATCACGCCAAACCAGTAATACCCGAGCGGAATGCCAACAAGCAAACGGGCAGGTTCAGTCGTCACACTCAGCAAGATGGTCAGCACGCCGACCAGCAAGAATGCCAACGGAATCGCCATCCAACGTAACCAGCGCCAGAAAGTAATGCGCAGCAGCCAGCAGGTGAACGCCGCCAGCCCTACCAGCAAAATTCCCTGCCCCAGTGGAGGCAGAGAAAACGCCAGGACCATCATCAGCAGCCAGAACAGAAATTTGCGTTCCGGCGCAACGTGAAACCAGCGGCTCTGATAGCTGAGTCGGTCAAGCCCGTTCGTCAGCACGCTGCCTGCCTTTCATATAGCCCAGGATATAGAAAATAACCGCCGCCCCAATGGACCCTTGCAGGGTAAAGAGCAGACTTTCAATTTCTCCGCTTGCCGGTTCATACAGCGGTTGGAACCAGGGTTGATAATGTGGTGCAACCACCTGAATCTGGCTTTCTGCTTCACCGTCCGATCCGCCGTATTCCCCACCGTGATTGATGAAGAAAGGCAGAATCACCAGCGCGATCACCATTGCGAGCAGTATCAGTGTCTTTTTCATCTTAATGTCCTTGTGCCGTGATGAGTTGCCGTTTGGTAAGCTGGTCGTAAATCATCACCGTCAGTAACCCTTCAGCAATGGCAATCGGGATTTGGGTCAGACAGAAAATGCCCATAAATTTCACGATCGAGCCTGTTGCACCCGCTTCAGGATCCGGGAATGCCACACCCAACTGTACGGAGGTCACAAAGTAGGTCACCAGATCCGCCAGCATGGCGCATAAGAAGACGCAAACATCACGACGCAACCCGGCGCGGCAGGCCATTTTCCAGACCATATAACCTACAACCGGCCCGATAACCGCCATCGACATGCCGTTGGCCCCGAGCGTCGTCAGGCCACCGTGCGCCAGCAGCAGCGCCTGAAACAGCAGAACAATCGCCCCGAGGATAGCCACCACGCCTGGCCCAAACAGGATCACCGCCAGGCCCACGCCCGTTGGATGCGAACAACTACCGGTCACGGATGGAATTTTCAGCGCCGACAGGACGAACACAAACGCACCGCAAAGTGCCAGCAGCACCTTCTGATTACTGTCCTCAGCCACAATCTGGCGCAAACGCACCAGTCCGTACCATAGACAGGGTAAGAACATCACCCACCATGCCAGCGCCCACATTGGCGGCAAAAAACCCTCCATGATGTGCATGGCAAACGCCTGTTCCGGTACCACGAGCAGCAACAAGGCCGCTGCCAGCCCGCTCAACGACAAGCGTTTGAGCTGTTGTTCCAGTTTCATACTCTCTCCCACTGTTTATTCACAAGGATGGTCGAAAAATACGGCAGTGGCTGGTCGTCGTTAACATCAGCAAGCTGTTGCCAGCACTGTTCACCGGGCAACGTGGCTTCTGCCATCATCAGCGCCTTGTCCAGTAACCCGGCTTCTGCCAGCAACGCTTTGATGCGGGCAAAACGGCCATACACTTTCATCAGCACCAGGCTTTCGTGGTTAGCCAGTGCCTGTCTGATTTCCTCTTCCGGAGCAGTGCAGGACACCACCGCCAGCGACTGCTGCTCCATGGCAAGCGGAATCTGGCTGCGGGCAGCAATGGCGGCAAACGATGTGACGCCAGGAACAATTTCCAGCCAGTCGGGGCGCCCGATGCGTTGCAATAAAAAGACCCAGGTACTGAACAGCATGGCATCACCCAGGGTGATAAAACCAACCTGTTTGCCGGCCTGCACTTCTGCCGTTAACGCTGCCGCGACTTCATCCCATACCGCTTCTTTTTCGGCGCTGTCTGCGCTCATCGGAAAATGGGTACAACGGATTTCGGTCTGCTCACCGAGGTATTCGCGCACGATGGAGAGCGACAGACTGTCGCCGCCTTTGCGCCCCGCAGGCGCATAAAGCACGTCCAGCTTGCCCAGGATGCGCGCTGCGCGAACGGTGATTAAATCGCTGGCTCCCGGACCAATCCCTAATGCGTAAAGCTTGCCACTCATGCGGCTTCCTCCATTTGTTGGCTCAGTGCCTGATGCAGATGTGCGACGAACATGGCGCGAATATCGCTGTTCTCACCCAGCCCCTGTAACCACGGGGTAGCGGCAATACCGACATGTTCAAATTGGGTTTTCCAGGACTCTTCGTCGTCAGATGCCATGTCGTTAATGGCATGATCGCCCGCCACCAGCATCAGCGGCATCAGATGTACAGCGCTAATGCCTTCACGGCGCAAACTGTCGATCACCACGCCGATTTCCGGGTAGCTTTCTACCGCCCCCACGCGTGCAGGGAAATGGTGAACCGCCATCATATGGTCGAGACAGGCGTAGGCAGCAAAAGCATGATGGCTGGCACCGTGGCCCATAAAGACCACTTTTTCGCCGTCATTCAACGCAGGCATCTGGCGGGCCAACGCCTGCATCAGGTGCATATAATCATCGTGGCTACTGAGCAGTGGCGCACCGATGACCATACGTTTGAAGAGATGGCGCAACGTCTGCACTTCACGGACGATTTTTTCGTATTCGTCGCCATTAATGATGTGCAGCGACTGAATGGCAACATCCTGGTATCCCTGATCGGCCAGTTTTTGCAGCGCCTGTAAAGGGGTGTCGATGTGCAGGTTGTCCCGTTGCTTCAACTTGCGAATGATCATCCCGGAGGTAAAGGCCCGGAACAGGATGCGATCCGGGCAACTCGCCGCCAGATCGCGCTCACATGCCACAATATTCTTTTCACAAGTGTCGTGATAACTGGTGCCAAAACTGATCACCAAAAGGGCTTTTTTCATTTTATTATCCTCACTGAGTTACGAGCCAGCGCCGCAGTCGCTGCGAAAAAGCATCCTGACTTTCCAGTAATTCTTCTCCCGACACTGAGGTTCTCGGGCGGGTAATCACGATGCAGGGAATGCCTGCATCAAGGCACGGTTGTACTTTTTCCTGGTATCCGCCTTCGGCACCGGAGGCTTTGGTTATCATCACATCGGCCCGGCACTGGCGATAAAACGCGGCGTTAAACTCCGCGCTAAAGGGTCCGCACATGGCGTAAATCTCCGTCACGCCAAAGCCGCTTTCTGCACACTGGGTCATCACATCGGCAACCGGCAGCACACGGGCAAGCAGCGTTTTCTCCGCCAGCCCGGCACGCCAGCGAGCCAAATCTTTACTCCCCGTGGTGAGCAACACGCGTTGCCCCAACGCTCTGGCGACCTCACATGCCGCCTCCAGGCTCGGTACTTTGTGCAGCAACGGGTGTTCAAGCTCCTCAAGCTGCTCCGGGCGCTGGTAACGGCTCAGCAGCACCTTCGCCTGCTGGCAGGCGCGGGTGAGCGTATCGCTGACAACTTCGGCATAGGGGTGCGATGCATCCACCACCCAACGCGTCTGGTTCTGCGTAAGCCAGGTCACCATGGCGTCAAAATCCATTCGTCCGCAGCGCACCTCACCGCGAATGTCCCCGGCCAGATGCTGCCCGGTGGGGGTGGCGACCGACAGGGTGTAATTCACCCCGGCGGCGTCAAGTTGTTGGCAGATCAGGCGTGCATCACTGGTGCCGCCCATGACCAGCACCTGCCCTGCACTCACAGTTCATAGCCCCGTGGCGTGATCATCAGGCCGTCCGCCACATAGGTGGTTTTGTTACCCACGATAACGAGACTGGTCATGTCGACCGGTTCGAAGTCCATAGCACCGAGTGTGGTAAGCCATTTTTCCTCTTTTTTACGCCCGGCAGACTTCACGATGCCAACCGGCGTATCCGCACTTTTACTGGCGGCCAGCAGTTCAAAAGCGCGGGCGAGATGTCCTTCGCGACCCCGGCTACGCGGGTTGTAGAAGCAGATAACAAAGTCAGCTTCACCAGCGGCGATAATGCGTTTCTCGATAACCGGCCATGGCGTTAGCAGATCACTGAGGCTGATGTGGCAGAAGTCATGCATCAGCGGTGCGCCCAACAGCGCAGCGGCAGCAATACTGGCGGTCATACCTGGGATTAGACGCACTTCAACGTCGAGCTTTTGCTTGCTTACCAGTTCCAGAACCAGCCCGGCCATACCGTAAATGCCGGCATCACCGCTGCTGATCAGCGCAACGTTTTTACCTGCCTGTGCCAGTTCAATAGCCGCCTGGCAGCGCTCAATCTCTTTGCACATGCCGGTTTTGATCACCTGCTTGTCGCCAGTGAACGATTTCACCAGGTGGGTGTAGGTTTTGTAGCCCACTACGATTTCTGCAGCCTGTAGGGCTTCGATCGCTTCCATGGTCATCATGGCCTGTGAGCCGGGGCCAATTCCGATTACGCTTAACATCAGTGTGAAACTCCCAAAGTAATAGTGACACCTTGCTCCCGCAGGGTTTCGCCAACCAGTTGTCCGTGACTCATCAGCCAGGCTGCCGGTCCGGAGACGCTGCCCACGCCGGTTGTCTGACGGACAAACTCGGACGCCGGGAAGCGATGTTCATGCTGACGCAAGGCATCAGCGGTAAAAATCTCGAACGGCACGCGCAGGCTTTGTGCCAGTTGTGTGAGCGCTTTTTCATGCTCTTTTAAAGTGATGCTGCCGATAGCCCGCAGCGCCAGCGGATCAAAAGATTGCGCCGCCAGTTGCTGGTTGAGCAGCCCGGAGACCACCGAATACGGGGTATCACGGCGACAGCCGATCCCCGCAACCACCCGCCGTGGCACCAGTTTGAACACCGGTACAGCAAGCCCAGGTAAAGTTGCCTGCACCGTGACGCACACCAACGCGGTCAGTTCAGGCAAGTCGTCCAGCGACTCAACGGGGATAAATCCGCGCGTGTCGCAGCGGGCGACCTCATCGCGCAATGCGTTGTCACACCACAGGCCGATGCGTTTGCCGCTGACCAGCCAGTGGTTGATGGTCTTTACCCCGGTGCGCAGATCCTCCATGCGCGCATCAAGCTGGCAGGCAAGCGTATCCAGGGCCGCCAGTTCATTCACATCCGTGGCGGTGGTGATAACCGGGTCCGCACCTAATACGCCGGCCAGATAACGGGCCAGTTCATTGGCGCCGCCAAAATGGCCTGACAGGAGGCTGATCACATGCTGACCACGTTCATCAATGACAATCACCGCCGGATCGCTGAATTTGTCATTCACCAGCGGCGCCAGCACGCGCACGGCAATACCGATCGCGCCGATAAACACCAGCGCGGAGTGCTCGCTAAAGGCCGCGCGCAGTGTCTGAGCAAAACCGCCATCGAAGGGTACAAAGCCCTCCTCCAGTAATTTTTCACTGGTGTAGCAGGTCATCGGCAACGCCAGTTTCAGCCGGCTCGCCAGCGCCACACCACCCGGCGTCAGGCAAAACAGGGCGATAGATTCAGGCTTTACGGTATTCATGGCTAAAGTCCGCTGCATAAAGACGTGAGTAGTGGTACTCCTCGCCAAGAAATGCGCCGACGAGGATCAGGGCTGTTTTGCGGATCCCGGCATCGCGTACCTTGTCCGCAATATCTGCCAGCGTACCGCGCACGGTCTGGCTTTCCGGCCAGGTCGCTTTGTAGATAACCGCAACGGGCGTGGTTGCCGGGTAACCGCCTTCGATCAGCCGTTCAGCCACACGGTTGATGCGCTGAACCGAGAGATAAATCGCCATTGACGTCTGGTGGCTGGCAAAGGATTCGAGCTGTTCCAGTGGTGGAACCGGCGTACGGCCTTCCAGGCGGGTGATGATGAGACTTTGCGACACTTCAGGAACCGTATATTCAACACCCAGTTCCGCCGCCGCGCCGAGGAACGCACTCACGCCAGGAACCACCTTCCAGTCAATGCCGCGCGCGGTCAGTACTTCACCTTGTTCACGCACTGAACCGTAAAGAGAGACGTCGCCAGTTTGCAGGCGCACCACCACTTTTCCAGCTTTCACGCCCGCTTCCATCAGGTCGATTATCTGCTCCAGATGCAGTTCAGCACTGTCGTGGCACTCCGCACCCGGAGGACAGTAATCGAGCAGTTCAGTGTTAATGAGCGATCCGGCATAGATCACTACCTGCGCCTGTTGCAGCAAGCGGTAGCCTTTGAGGGTGATCAGTTCCCGATCCCCCGGCCCCGCACCTACAAACCAGACGGTTTGTGCATCAAATTGTTCAGTCATGAGACTCTTCCTTCTCGCAGGAAATCACAAAAACAGGGTTATTCGGTTTGAAGTAGTGGCCGCTTCCGAGCGCATTGAGCAGCGAGACCTGAATCTGCTGGCAGTCCAGTGCTGCGACCCTGCAGGCCGACAGATGGCTCAGCGCCGCACTGAGGTTCTCCTGCAAAATGAAGGTCATCACCAGGCGTCCGCCGGGGATCAGTTGCGCCAGCGACCAGTCAATGAGTTGGGTCAGATTGCCGCCGCTCCCCCCCATAAACACCGCATCTGCGGGCTGTTCGACAAACAACGGGGCCACGCCTGCCACAATCGAAATATTGCGACAACCAAAATGCTGGCAGTTTTCTTCCAGTAGACCGAGGGCCGCCGGGTTGCGCTCAATGGCGGTTATTTGCAACTGCGGGTGACAGACCGCCGCCTCAATGGAGACACTGCCAGTCCCGGCACCGATATCGATAAAATGGTGGGCACCGGACAGGTTCAGTCGGGAGAGCGCCAGCGCACGGACCACTTCTTTGGTCATCGGGACGCTTTCACCGCGTAAAAACAGTTCATCTTTCATTGAGAATCACCACTACGTTCATTTCATACTGAGCACTGACCTCATGAGCTTTGAGCCAGTGAATGCGTTCGTTTTCCATTGCCAGGTTTTCACCAATCACTAACCAACGCTCGCCGACACCACCAGCTACCAGAGCGGCGGCAATTTCTCGCGGCCCGCAGCGAGCATCGGTCACCATCGCCGTTTTTGGGGAACGAACCAACGCGTCAAAATCGACCGCTCTCCCGTGGGAGCTGGTTAGCCAGATATCGTTCATGTCGATGCCGGTTTTTGAACAGAGGTACTGCACGGCGCTAATACCCGGAATGATGCACACCTTTTCGATGCCAAATTCCGCCACCAGTCGTTTACCGATGCCATAAAAGAGCGGATCACCAGAGGCCAGCACCACCACTCGTCGCCCTTCCTGCGCCGCTATCCAGCGCATCAGACCGGGGATATCCGCGTCGAGAGCATGATGTTCACCGGCAAAATCCGGGAACTGGGCAAGGTGGCGTTTACCGCCCACCAGTACATCGGCGTGAGATACGGCCTCCAGCGCCATCGGGGTCATTAATGCCAGTGAGGCAGGCCCCATTCCGACAACGGTCAGCATCGGAGATCCTCCACAATCGCCTCGAACGGACGGCTTGCACCGAGGATCTGGTTATCAAACGAGAACATAATGGCATCGCACTGGGGTGGATTTTGGGTAAAGCGCAGGTTGAGCATGACGCGCTGGCAGATACGCTGCGCAAGGTGGTTATAAAGGTGGCTAAACCCTGCGGCATCGATGTGTTCCATCGCTGCTTCGGTGGTGTCGCACTCGCTCACCAGCAATAAGAGTTCATGCGGTGCGCCAAGCAGCGCCAGATGCGCGACCAGCGTTTCCATGCGCGCGTCGGCAATATGGCTATGGGTGTGGAAGATGCCCGCTGCGATTTTCACCAGCTTCCCAGGGTGGCCGATGAGCACAATTTGCTTGTAGCCCATGCGCACCGCCTCTTCGATCATAAAACCGACGAAGTTGCTCATGGTGACGACAATGTCGCCCGGAAGCCCCATCTGCTCGCGGACAAAACGCTCACCGTGATTTCCCGGTACCAGCACCACGCGCTCCAGCCCGGCTTCACGTTTGATTTCCATCTCCAGCGACAGCGAACGTTTCCAGCTCTCTTCAGACATCGGTGTGACAATGCCGGTGGTGCCAATAATGGAGATCCCACCGATAATCCCGAGTCGACTGTTGTAGGTTTTTTTCGCCCGCTCGTCCCCTTCCGGCGCGAAGATTTCCACCTCTGCGCCGCGCGACGGGCCAATGACTTCACGCACTGCGGCTTCAATGGTCTGGCGCGGCGTGCGGTTAATCGCCGCACTGCCGATAGGTAAGCCGATGCCTTTGCGGGTCACTTTTCCCACACCTTCACCGCCGCAGAGCACAATCTCACCGCTGTCGTTCAGACTGACACGGGCAAAAATAAGCATACCGTGGGTGGCGTCCACATCATCGCCCCCGTCTTTACGAATTGCGGCAATGGCCTGCTGGCCTTCAATGTGCGGAGATTCCACGTTCAGGCGCAGGGTGACGCCAGACGGAGTGACAATCGATACCTGGTGGATAATGTGCTGGCGCAGTACCATCAGTGCTGCCACTTTTGCCGCTGCGGTCGCGCAGGAGCCGGTGGTGTAGCCCTTACGCAGCGCTTTGCCGTTGTGCCACACCGGGGCGTCGAAAGCCTCTTCGCTCATTACGCCTCCCGCATGTAATAGAGAAACGCGTTAATGATGGCCGCCGCAACGTTGCTGCCACCTTTGCGGCCGAGCGCGGCAATACCAGGTAAACCGCTTTCTACTAGCGCATCTTTAGATTCAGCCGCGCCAACAAAGCCGACCGGCACACCAACCACACTGCGTACCTGGGCATTTTGTTCGAGCAGGCGGAACAGCGCAGTGGGGGCATTACCAAAGACGAAGACTTTCTCGCCCTCTTCACTTAACGCAAGGTCGACGGCTGCCATTGAGCGCGTGATACTGTTTTCCTTCGCCGTGCGCACAACGCGCGGGTCGCTGATATAGCACTTCACTTCGCCGCCAAACTTCGCCAGCAGCGTTTTGTTGATTCCTGACAGCGCCATTGTGGTGTCGGTGTAAAGCGTGCAACCACTGCGCAGTGCTCTGCTGAGACTCTCCAGTGCATCCGGGGAGAACCACAGAATGTCGAGCCAGTCGAAATCTGCAGTGGTATGAATCACACGTTTAATGATGGCTTCGTGCAGTGGGCTGGCAAAACGGTAGTCAGGCCGCGTTTCACTAATGATGTCGCCAATAATGACAAAACTTTTGTCCTCAATGGCCTGAGGCTGCTGTAAATAATCCATCGTTTTCATAAGAGTGCTGCTCCTGCCAGCATGGCATGCGTAAGCGCAAACAAGCCCAGCGCCAGGGTGGAAGCCACCCACATCAGCCGGATTGTGTGCGAAATATCCTCAACAGAGATGGCGCGTTTTTCATCGCCAATCCATGGCTTCTCCACTCGCTCACCAAAATAGTCATTCGGGCCACCGAGACGTACGCCCAGCGCACCGGCTACGGTGCCTTCCGGCCATGCGCAATTGGGACTACTGTGGTTGTGACGATCGCGCCAGCCGACCCGCAACGCATTGCGGGCGTTCAGACGGCAGACCCCGGCAGCCAGACTCAGTAACAGCCAGCTCAGTCGCGCCGGAATAAAGTTGGCGACGTCGTCAAGACGCGCACTGACCATGCCGATGGCGCGGTATTTTTCGTTTTTGTAACCGACCATCGAATCCAGGGTATTGACCGCTTTGTAGGCCATCGCCAGCGGTGCACCACCGAGCAGCAAGAAGAACAAGGGGGCAATAACACCGTCGACCGTGTTTTCGGCGACCGTTTCCACCACCGCACGGTTAATTTGCGGCGGTTGCAGCTGTGAGGTGTCGCGGCCAACAATCCAGGAGAGTTTTTCCCGGCTTTCATCCAGCGTGCCGTGACGCAGGGCGCGCTCCACTTCTCTGGCCGCATCGTCCAGGCAGCGGGCGGCCAGCAGGGTGTAAATCATCCACACCTCGACGCACCAACCCAACCAGGGATGAATCTTCGTCGCAAGCGCTAATACTCCCCATGCCATACTCCAGGTGACTCCGACCACCACCAGCCACATCACGCCGCCGCCGATACGCAGGGCGGTATCGGAATGGCAAAGCCGACGAACGGCACGCTGAGAGACGCTGATGAGTGCGCCGATCCAGCGTACCGGGTGCGGCCAGTGAGGCGGGTCACCCAGCCAGCGGTCAAGCAGCCAGGCTACGCACCAGGCAAGGACTGTCATGCCACACTCCTCGCAGCCTGAATCCATCGGCTCAGCATCTGCGGCCGCTGGGCGAAATGAATATGCAGATAGCTGGCGTAGGTGTTGCCCACCTGCCAACCGCCCTGCCATTGCGACAGGACTTTACCGTCCCGCGCTTTCTGGCAGTCCATCACGGCATTCAGCTCAGGGGTAAAGTCGGAGTAATGGAATTCGTGCCCACGTAGTGTTTCACCTTCATCGGCAAGCAGCGTTGGCTGTCGCGCTGTCGCCTGACAGTAGCCAAACCGGGTCAGGCGCTTACCCATCTCACTGTGTCCGGGGATCACCCCGACGAGGGTATGCACATGGCCTTCACCATCGCGCAAGGTGGAACCCAGGTACATCAGGCCACCACATTCTGCGTAAATTGCCACACCGCGCTGATGCGCAGCCCGGATGGCGTTCAGCATGGGTGTGTTGGCGGCAAGCGCGCGGGCGTGTAGCTCCGGATAGCCGCCACCGAGCCACAACATCTGGCATTCCGGCAAATGATCATCGTGCAGCGGGCTAAAGCGGACAATGTTTACACCAGCGTTTTCCAGCAGTTGCAGATTATCCGGGTAGTAGAAGTTGAAAGCCTCATCGTCGGCGAGAGCGAGCGTCAGCCCTGTGCCAGCGTTCGGTGTGGGGAGTGAAGGCCATTCCCCTTTCGGCAGCGCCGCAAGCTGGCTTAAGGACAAGAGCGTGTCAATATCCAGCGTCTGTTCAATCCTAACGGCAAAATCCCGCCAGGGCTGGGAGTCGATAAGAGATTCACGGGCGGTGACCAGACCAAGGTGGCGTTCTGGTAACGCAACTCCTGAAGTGACAGGGACATACCCCAATACAGGGATGCCGCAGTAATGCTCAATAGCGTGTTTGAGGAGCTGGTAGTGGTTGTCGCTATTAACGCGGTTAACGATTACGCCAGCAATACGCAATTTCGGGTCAAAATGCTGGAATCCCATCACGGTTGCTGCAATCGAGGTAGAGACCGCTTTACCGTCCACCAGCAGGATAACCGGTACGCCAAGCTGTTTGGCCAACGCGGCACTACTGCAAAAGTTTGGGTCGGTGCCGTAGCCGTCATAAAGCCCCATGACACCTTCAATCACCGCAACATCCGTATGTTGCATCTGCTGATTAAACAGGGCATTGAGCGTGGAAGCAGGGAGCATAAAGCTGTCGAGATTGCGGGAAGACACTCCGCTAATAGCAGTATGCCAGGCAGTATCGAGGTAATCCGGCCCCACTTTGAAAGGCTGCACCCGCATACCGCGCTGCTGTAACACACTCAGCAAACCGAGCGTGACGGTGGTTTTCCCACAGCCACTTCCCGTACCGGCAAGAATAAAGGCGCAACGTCCGTCAGACATACCTAAAAGCCCCATTCAGGGTGGAAAGGCAGTGTCAGGATGCGCGTAATCCCAGTGCAATGACTGTACGCTTCTGAGCAACCGACTTCCCACCGAAGTTGTTGAGTGTCACCTTTCAGGTCGGTCTTCTGGCTTAGCGTCATCCTCGCCCGTCCTTCCCGACCTTGCGATCAGTGGCTTTACGGGGTCGTCAGCATCACAGCAGCGGGGGCTGCGGGGGATTCACACCCCCTTCCCTGCCGCAAAACATTTGCGGCGAACCTGATGGCTTCATTATTTACATTTCACCGAAAACCACGAGGTCTGTTCAGGTGAAATGGTCATTTTTGCCCTGACTGCAATCTATCGCATCAGGGAAATAAAAACTGGTTCAGTTTATCCTTGTGAAGACAATAATTTGTTGCGCTATAACAATTTATTGCCAGGGATTTTCTCTAACATCTTATTTAAACGGCAATTCAGGCGATTTTATTGTGTTTACGAATAACAAAATATTGTTATCGGAAATTTAATCGCCGTCATAGTTTGCATTATTTTGCAAACGAAAGACTTGCGGAGTCACCTGATAAGTTTGACGAAAAACTTTGCAAAAATAGCTGGTTTGAGAAAATCCTAAATTGCGCGCAATACTGGCAATGCTCCAATCGCTATGGCATAGCATTTCTTTCGCACTGGCCATACGCTGGCTGTTTACCCAGGCATTAAAACCAATACCCTGATATTTTTTAAACAATTTGCTGAAGTAATACGGGCTAAGATAAACATGTGCAGCTACATCTTCCAGGCGTAGTTCGTCAGAGAGATGTGCTTCAATATACCGTAACGCTTTTTTCATTTTAGCGTCGTGCGGCCCCTGATTACGGCTGGTTTTGCTGGCTTCCTGAGGCTGCTGTTGGTCCTTGATGACGACAAAGTTGATCTGCTTTTTAAGGCAGTTTTCCACAATGAGTTGCAAAAGATCAGCAGATGCAATCACCCGCGAATAGTCCATTTCAGGCACATTGAGAAACTCATCCATCAGTTTCTGATCGGCCTGCCAACGGTCATCAATATTAAGAATATTAATCAATTCAACACTGTCACCTTCGCGCAAACGCACTTGCCCGCAAAGGACAAACCCGACCAGATGCCCGGCAATCACCAATGGAATGGAGAAATCAGTCAACCCAGCATGACAGCGATAGATACAGGGCTGGTTTGACTTTGACGCTTCAAAGCCTCCGCAACGGTCACTCATACGACAACGAGCGCTATGCTGGGCGTTCTGCCGCATCATCTGGCAAAAAGGGGTAAAATTAAAAAGCTCGGAAATTTCTTCGCCGTGGATATTAACGACAACAACGGCCAGACCGGTGGCTTGTGCAAAATCCTGGGCGATTTTATTAATGAGTTCCGAGTTAAGGGCACTCGCAGAAATCATGATAAAACCTCTCAGTTAATTTTAATTTATTGTTATAAAAAACCGATTTGTTTACATCTCATTAATCTTGTAGTGATAATGACAGCAAGTTGAGATGATAAACAGAATTCAAGATAACAAAAGTCTCCCATCCCTGGGAGACGATTTCGTCCGTTCGTGAAAGCAGATCACGAAATAAATAATTGCCGTTGCGCTATTTGCGCAGAATATTTCGTACAGGCATCAACTCTCTTTTTCCTCTAACACACACGCGTTACAGGGCAAATTTTTGCCAATCAGATAGCGATAACAAGCCGCTCCACCGCAAGCACCAATGATCGGCGCAATAATAGGGATCAAGAAGTACGGGATATCACGTCCGCCGGTAAAGGCGATATCACCCCAACCAGCAAAGAAGGTGAATAATTTCGGCCCGAAATCACGCGCAGGGTTCATCGCAAAACCCGTTAATGGCCCCATAGATGCGCCAATAACCGCCACGAGAACACCAATCAACAGCGGTGCCAGTGGGCCACGCGGCACACCGTTACCATCATCGGTCAACGCCATGATCATACACATCAGAATCGAGGTAATGACGATTTCAACCAGTGCCGCTTCCCAGACGCTCAGTGCCGACGCTGGGTAAGTACTGAAAAGCCCCGCAAGTTGCAGGCTTTCCGCACTGCCCCGCACCAGGTTGTGGGCAGTTTCGTATTCAAGGAACAAATTGTGGTAAAGCAGATAGGCGATAGCAGCCCCGCCGAATGCCCCAGCCACTTGTGCAACAATGTAAGGCACGACTTTGCGCGCAGGGAAACAGGCAAACAACCACAGCGCAATGGTAATCGCCGGGTTCAGATGCGCGCCGGATATGGCTGCCGTCAGATAAACAGCCAGTGAAATACCCAGCCCCCAAATAATGCAGATTTCCCAGAGCCCCAGGGAGGCTCCGGCGACTTTCATTGCGCACAAACAGCCGATACCAAAAAACAAAAAGAGCCCTGTGCCTAAAAACTCGGCGATGCATTGCGCCTTGAGTGAATCATTCATATGTCACCTTCCAGGTAGAGTCACGATCTCACCAGCACGCCTGAAGCTGGCAGCAGAGTACAACGCCGCACACTATAGAAATGCATTACCGAAAAGTGTTGGCAACCTCACCGTCTAAACGCCAAAAAAGTCGCTTATCAATAACACTTTATTGCTATTTAAATAAGAAAAAATGCCGCCCAACCGCTTATTCACCGCATTTATTAGCAATCGGTTAATAACAAATTATTGCGAATTCAGATGTCCGGTTTTATAGCCTTGCTCACAAAACGATTTCGCACGCGCAATTAACACATCGAATTAATCATGTCACGCACAAAAATATAAATGTGATATTGAAATAGCAATAAATTATCATAATTAGAAAACAATAAAAACTATATACATCAATAGATTGGATTTTAAAGTCGCAATTTTTTCGCCTAATTAAACCAGGAAGTTCTGAATGTATTTTCAAGTGAGCCATTCTTTTTCCTCTCTTATTTGTATATTCGAAAAATCAGGACAACCTTATCGAGGTCATTATGCAACAAGAAGCATTAGGAATGGTGGAAACCAAAGGTTTGACAGCAGCCATTGAAGCGGCCGATGCAATGGTGAAATCCGCCAATGTCATGTTAGTGGGCTACGAGAAAATAGGTTCTGGCCTGGTAACAGTGATTGTTCGCGGCGATGTTGGAGCCGTGAAAGCGGCGACGGATGCAGGCGCAGCCGCAGCCGCTCAGGTAGGTGAAGTGAAAGCCGTACACGTCATCCCACGTCCGCACACTGATGTTGAAAAAATCTTACCCAAGGGAATTAGCCAATGAGTAGCAATGACCTGGTGGAACAGATCATGGCGAAGGTGATTGCCAAAGTGTCATCACCAGCAACATCGGCCTCCCCCACTGTAATCCATCCCACACGAGAGACGGCTATGGCAGAAAAAAGCTGCAGTTTAACGGAATTTGTCGGCACAGCGATCGGTGACACGGTTGGTCTGGTTATCGCCAACGTCGACAGCGCACTTCTTGATGCAATGAAACTTGAAAAGCGCTATCGGTCCATTGGCATTCTGGGTGCGCGTACCGGTGCAGGCCCACACATCATGGCGGCCGATGAAGCCGTCAAAGCCACCAACACTGAAGTGATCAGCATCGAACTCCCCCGCGACACCAAAGGAGGAGCAGGCCACGGTTCACTGATCCTGTTTGGCGGTAACGACGTTTCTGACGTGAAACGCGCCATCGAAGTCGCGCTGAAAGAACTTGACCGCACATTTGGCGATGTCTATGCCAACGAAGCGGGCCACATCGAAATGCAGTACACCGCCCGAGCAAGCTTCGCACTCGAAAAAGCCTTTGGCGCACCCGTTGGCCGGGCATGCGGCGTGATTGTCGGCGCACCGGCCTCCGTCGGCGTGTTGATGGCCGATACCGCACTGAAATCGGCAAACGTGGAAGTGGTGGCTTATAGCTCTCCGGCTAAAGGAACCAGCTTCAGTAACGAAGCCATTCTGGTCATCTCCGGTGACTCTGGTGCCGTTCGTCAGGCCGTCATTTCTGCCCGCGAAATCGGTAAAACCGTGCTGGGCACATTGGGCTCAGAGCCGAAAAACGACCGCCCGTCCTACATCTGATAACAGAGAGGCTGTTTCATGAGATCGAAAAGATTTGAAGCGCTGGCGAAACGCCCTGTTAACCAGGACGGTTTTGTGAAGGAGTGGATTGAAGAAGGCTTTATCGCAATGGAAAGCCCGAACGATCCTAAGCCCTCTATTCGCATCGTCGACGGCGTGGTCACCGAATTAGACGGTAAGCCCGTCAGCCAGTTTGACCTGATTGACCACTTCATTGCCCGCTACGGCATTAACCTGCAGCGCGCAGAAGAAGTGATGAAGATGGACTCCGTGAAGCTCGCAAACATGCTTTGCGATCCGAACGTGAAACGCAGTGATATCGTGCCGCTGACCACTGCGATGACTCCCGCGAAGATTGTGGAGGTGGTTTCGCACATGAACGTGGTGGAAATGATGATGTCCATGCAAAAAATGCGTGCGCGTCGTACCCCATCGCAGCAAGCTCACGTCACCAACGTTAAAGACAACCCGGTGCAGATCGCCGCCGATGCTGCAGAAGGTGCTTACCGCGGCTTTGACGAGCAGGAGACAACCGTCGCCGTTGCGCGTTATGCCCCTTTCAACGCTATCGCACTGCTGGTGGGTTCTCAGGTTGGACGTCCTGGCGTACTCACGCAGTGTTCACTTGAAGAAGCAACCGAGCTGAAACTCGGTATGTTGGGCCACACCTGTTATGCAGAAACCATCTCCGTTTACGGTACCGAGCCCGTCTTTACCGACGGTGATGACACTCCGTGGTCGAAGGGTTTTCTGGCCTCTTCCTATGCCTCTCGCGGCCTGAAAATGCGCTTCACTTCCGGCTCCGGCTCTGAAGTACAGATGGGTTATGCCGAAGGTAAATCCATGCTTTACCTCGAAGCCCGCTGTATTTACATCACCAAAGCAGCAGGTGTTCAGGGCCTGCAAAACGGTTCTGTAAGCTGTGTCGGCGTACCTTCTGCCGTGCCATCAGGTATCCGCGCCATTCTGGCTGAAAACCTGATTTGCGCCGCGCTGGATCTGGAGTGCGCATCCAGTAACGACCAGACCTTCACTCACTCTGATATGCGCCGTACCGCTCGCCTGCTGATGCAGTTCCTGCCGGGTACCGACTTCATCTCCTCTGGTTATTCCGCAGTACCGAACTACGACAACATGTTTGCCGGTTCAAACGAAGACGCCGAAGATTTTGATGATTACAACGTCCTGCAGCGCGACCTGAAAGTCGATGGTGGCTTACGCCCAGTGCGCGAAGAAGACGTTATCGCTATCCGTAATAAAGCGGCCCGTGCACTTCAGGCTGTCTTTGCCGGAATGGGATTACCGCCTATCACCGATGAGGAAGTGGAAGCCGCAACCTACGCCCACGGTTCAAAAGACATGCCGGAACGCAACATCGTTGAAGACATCAAGTTCGCGCAGGAAATCATCAATAAAAACCGTAACGGTCTTGAAGTAGTCAAAGCACTTGCTGACGGCGGTTACAAAGATGTCGCGCAGGACATGCTCAACATCCAGAAAGCCAAGCTGACCGGTGACTACCTGCATACCTCCGCCATTATCGTCGGCGACGGACTGGTGCTCTCAGCTGTTAACGATGTGAACGACTATGCCGGTCCGGCAACAGGTTATCGCCTGCAAGGTGAACGCTGGGAAGAGATTAAGAACATCCCGGGCGCACTCGATCCGAACGAATTGGGCTAAGGGGGGAACGATGGAAATTAATGAAAAATTGCTACGTCAGATTATCGAAGGCGTGCTGTCGGAAATGCAAACCAGCGATAAGCCGGTCTCGTTTAATGCTGCGTCCACCAGCCCGGCAAAACCCGCCGCAAACGCTGAGGATGGCTTTCTGACCGAAATCGGTGAAGCGAAACCTGGCACTTTGCAGGATGAAGTGATCATCGCTGTTGGGCCGGCATTCGGACTCTCGCAGACAGTGAATATCGTTGGCCTGTCGCACAAAAGTATTCTGCGTGAGGTTATCGCAGGTATTGAAGAAGAAGGTGTTAAAGCGCGAGTCATTCGCTGTTTTAAATCTTCTGACGTGGCGTTTGTGGCTGTCGAAGGCAACCGACTGAGCGGCTCTGGTATCTCTGTTGGCATTCAGTCTAAAGGCACAACCGTCATCCACCAACAGGGGCTTCCGCCGCTTTCTAACCTGGAGTTGTTCCCACAGGCACCACTGCTGACGCTGGAAACATACCGCCAGATCGGCAAAAACGCGGCGCGTTATGCCAAGCGCGAGTCACCACAACCCGTCCCAACACTTAATGACCAGATGGCGCGCCCGAAATATCAGGCCAAATCAGCCATTCTGCACATTAAAGAAACCAAATACGTCGTGACGGGGAAAAACCCGCAAGAGCTGCGCGTTGCGCTTTAAAAGGAAAACACCATGAATGCTGATGCAATTGAATCAATGGTTCGTGATGTGCTTAGTCGAATGAACAGTCTGCAAGAGGCAACCCCTTCTGCAGCGGCAGCAACTCCAGTTGGCGGAGCTGTGCATCAGGCAAAAGTCAGTGATTACCCACTGGCGAATAAGCACCCGGAGTGGGTTAAAACATCAACCAACAAAACCCTTGATGAACTGACGCTCGACAACGTACTAAGCGGCAAGATCACTGCCCAGGACATGCGTATCACACCCGAAACGCTACGCATCCAGGCATCGATCGCCAAAGATGCTGGTCGCGATCGCCTGGCGATGAACTTTGAACGTGCAGCAGAACTAACCGCCGTACCGGATGACCGCATCCTCGAAATCTACAATGCCCTACGCCCGTACCGTTCATCGAAACAGGAGCTGCTGGACATCGCCGAAGATCTGGAAAGCCGCTACAAAGCCAAAATTTGCGCCGCGTTCGTCCGCGAAGCCGCAGCGCTGTATGTCGAGCGTAAAAAGCTCAAAGGCGACGATTAATTACAGGGATGAATTATGCGTTATATAGCTGGCATTGATATCGGAAACTCATCAACCGAAGTGGCGCTTGCTGTGATGGATGATGCAGGTGCGCTCAACATTGTGAGCAGCTCACTTGCTGAAACCACGGGCATTAAGGGCACGCTGCGTAATGTGTTTGGCATCAAAGAGGCGCTCAACAGAGTAGTTGCAGGCGTCGGTATCTCTGTCAGCGATATTTCGCTTATCCGTATTAACGAAGCAACGCCGGTCATTGGCGACGTGGCGATGGAAACCATTACGGAAACCATCATCACCGAATCCACCATGATCGGTCATAACCCCAAAACCCCAGGCGGTATTGGTTTGGGGGTGGGGATCACCATCACACCGGCAGAACTGCTGACGCATCCGGCGGAGCAGCCTTATATTTTGGTTGTTTCCGCTGACTTTGATTTTGCCGATGTGGCACAGATGGTCAACGCTGCGACAAAAGTTGGCTATCAGATTAACGGCGTTATTCTGCAACGTGACGATGGCGTGCTGGTGAATAATCGCCTTAATCGCCCTGTACCGATCGTTGACGAAGTTTTATACATCGAACGTATTCCGCTCGGCATGCTGGCCGCCATTGAAGTCGCCATGCCGGGCAAAGTTATTGAAAGCCTCTCTAACCCCTATGGTATCGCCACCGTCTTCTCGCTGAGTGCTGAAGAGACGCGCAATATTGTCCCCGTCGCACGGGCGCTGATAGGTAACCGCTCCGCAGTGGTCGTGAAGACACCGTCCGGTGATGTAAAAGCCCGCTCCATTCCGGCAGGAAATATTGAGCTGATCGCCAAAGGCAGAACGCTGCGCGTTGATGTTGCCGCGGGGGCAGATGCCATCATGAAAGCCGTCAATGAGTGCCCGGCGCTGGACAATGTTACTGGTGAACCGGGGACCAATATCGGCGGCATGCTGGAACACGTGCGCCAGACCATGGCGGAACTGACTAACAAACCAAGCAGCGATGTGTTTATCCAGGACCTGCTGGCCGTCGACACCGCAGTGCCCGTCAATGTGACCGGCGGCCTGGCCGGTGAATTTTCGCTTGAGCAGGCAGTCGGCATCGCGTCAATGGTCAAATCTGACCGACTGCAGATGGCGATGATCGCCCGGGAAATTGAACAACAACTGCATGTGGGTGTGCAGGTTGGCGGCGCAGAAGCCGAAGCGGCTATTTTTGGTGCACTCACTACACCTGGCACGTCCAGTCCCCTTGCGATCCTCGATTTAGGCGCTGGCTCAACCGATGCCTCGATCATTAACCCGCAGGGGCAAATTACCGCCACCCATCTGGCGGGAGCAGGCGACATGGTCACTATGATCATCGCCCGCGAGCTGGGCCTCGACGATCGCTATCTGGCTGAGGAGATCAAAAAATACCCGCTGGCGAAAGTCGAAAGTCTGTTCCACCTGCGCCATGAAGACGGCAGCGTGCAGTTCTTCCCTACCCCACTGCCTCCTTCGGTGTTCGCGCGTGTTTGCGTAGTGAAACCCGATGAGCTCGTGCCGTTACCTGGCGATCTGGCACTGGAAAAAGTTCGCCTGATTCGTCGCAGTGCAAAAGAGCGCGTCTTCGTGACTAACGCCCTGCGTGCATTACGCCAGGTCAGCCCAACCGGCAACATTCGCGATATTCCATTCGTTGTGCTGGTTGGCGGCTCCTCGCTTGATTTCGAAGTGCCACAACTGGTGACAGACGCCCTCGCTCATTACCGCCTGGTGGCCGGACGGGGAAACATCCGCGGCGTTGAAGGCCCACGTAACGCGGTAGCCACAGGCCTGATTCTCTCCTGGCAGAAGGAGTTCGCTCATGGACATTAATCAGGACAGTCCGGTGATTGTCATCACGGCTCTCTCAGACTGTCAGTTGCTTTGGCAGGAAGTCTTGTGGGGCATTGAAGAAGAAGGGATTCCCTGGCGCTGGCAGCAAGCCTCCGGCGTAGATGTAGTGGCCCATGCATGGCAGGCGGCGAACCAATCCGCATTACTGGTTGGTGTCGCCTGCGACAGTGAAAAACTGGTCATCCACTATCGAAATTTACCTGCATCAGCCCCGCTTTTCTCGCTGATGTATCAAGAAGACCTCCAGTCCCGGCGAGCCGCGGGTAACAACGCCGCCAGACTGGTTAAAGGGATACCGTTCAGGTAACTCCATTTATCCATAAACAGAGGAATCGCAGTATGAACAACGCATTGGGACTGGTTGAAACAAAGGGTCTGGTGGGTGCAATCGAAGCCGCCGATGCCATGGTGAAATCCGCCAACGTGCAGTTAATTGGATACGAAAAAATTGGCTCAGGCCTCATCACCGTGATGGTTCGCGGCGATGTTGGTGCAGTAAAAGCGGCGGTTGATGCAGGTGCAGCAGCAGCCAGTGCGGTGGGTGAAGTGAAATCTTGCCATGTGATCCCGCGTCCGCATAGCGACGTCGAAGCCATTTTACCTAAATCAGTCTGATTGACAGCCACAGGAGCACAGCGTGAAGCAATCACTGGGATTACTTGAAGTTAGCGGTCTGGCACTGGCCATCAGTTGCGCGGATGTTATGGCGAAAGCCGCTTCCATCACGCTGATTGGTATGGAAAAAACCAATGGTTCCGGCTGGACCGTCATCAAAGTTGCCGGTGATGTGGCGTCCGTTCAATCCGCCATCATCACCGGTGCACATTTTGCCGAGACGCGAAACGGGCTGGTCGCGCAGAAAGTGATTGCAAGGCCAGCAGAGGGCTTGTTGGCTGCAGTACCGAAAGCGATCGTCACTGACCCTGCACCATCAGAAACACGTAAAGAACCTGCAGTGATGTCAGATGAAACCGTCGAGGACGTGCAAATCGTTGCGGAAGAACCCGCTGCGACCACCAGCACCAATACGACAGAAAACCATCTGGTCACCTGCAACCTTTGTCTGGATCCAGCCTGCCCGCGTCAAAAGGGGGAGCCACGCACGCTATGTATTCATAGCGGACAGCGAGGGGAATAACTATGGATAAGCAGGTCGTTGAAAATGTTGTCACCCAGATACTGGATGAGATGCGGGCACGCCCCATCCCTCTGGGTATATCGAATCGACATATCCATTTGTCACAACAAGATTTTGACCGCTTATTTCCGGGTCAATCCGTCACGATAAAAAAAGCGCTGTTACAACCGGGCTATTTCGCCGCAGAACAAACAGTGACGTTAGTGGGTCCGAAAGGTCAGTTGAAAAATGTACGCCTGCTGGGCCCCCTGCGTGGAGCCAGCCAGGTTGAAATTTCACGGACCGACGCGCGCGCTCTTGGCATGGCGGCGCTGCTGCGCATGTCCGGAAACCTGACGGGCACGCCGGGCATCAAAGTGGTCAGTCCTTATGCCGAAATTGAACTCCCGAGCGGAGTGATTGTGGCGCAACGACACATCCACATGTCGCCCCTGGATGCGTTGGTCTTACGCGTATCTCACGGTGACAACGTGCGTGTTGCCATTGAAGGAACCGGGCGCAGAGTCATCTTTGACGATGTCGCTATCCGCGTTTCGCCGGGGCTCTTGCTTGAAATGCACATTGATACCGATGAAGGCAATGCATCCGGTGCCGATGAGCCTGGAGCTTTCGCCCGTCTGGTGACTCGCGCATGAATAACGAACAGATGCAGCACATCGTCGAACTCATCGCTGCGCGTCTGCTTGCTCGCAACAACAATGCCTTGACCCTAAGTCAGGAAGAACTGCGCCACGCCTCAGCGATAGCACATTTTCTTACTCATGACACATTGCATGTGCAGCAAACAGACATCTGTTTTTTACGTCAGCTGGCAGAGGGAGGCCAGGACAACACCGCCGTCGCTCATTTGTTCGAAGCACTGGCGCTGGGGATGCAGGTGACCGTCAGCATAAACAGCAGATTATTGCCTTGTCTTCCCCTTAACGATCTCGCGAAGCTGCCGCTGGCACTGCGTGATGAACACGGAAATTGCATTACCCACTGTAAAAAAAAGGTACTCAGCTACCGGGATATTGTGGGACTGAAAGGCGGATGGCTGGTGACGTCACGCAAAACCATTATCACTGTACTGGCACGCGAAGCGCTGGCAGCACAGCATATTCGGCTCGTGAAGCAGGAGTAAATCATGCATCTCGCAAAGGTAACGGGGTCCATTGTTTCGACGCAAAAATCAGCGTCACTGGTGGGGAAAAAACTGCTGCTGGTGCGCCGGGTTACCGCCGATGGCGAACTACCACTCAATCCTGCACAAGGTGATGAGGTAGCCGTCGACTCAGTAGGCGCCGGGATTGGCGAACTGGTGCTTTTAAGCAGCGGTTCCAGTGCGAGACATGTGTTTTCTGGCCCCAATGAAGCCATCGATTTGGCCATCGTGGGCATTGTTGACACCCTGTCACGTTAAGGAGAAACGATGGCTATCTACACCCGTACAGGCGATGCCGGTACCACGGCCCTTTTTAGCGGTCAACGCGTGAGCAAAACCCATCCGCGCGTCGAGACCTATGGCACGCTGGACGAACTGAATTCAGCCTTAAGCCTGTGTGCCTGTGCCGTCCGCTCTTCAGAGAGCCGCACGCTGCTGGAAGCGATTGAGCTGCAAATTTTCTGGTTCAGCGCTGAGCTTGCCAACGAAAGCGAGACTCCCTCGCCAAAGCAGCGCTACATCAGCACAGAAGAAATTGACGCGCTGGAACTGGCAATCGACAAGGCCATGTCCACCGTGGATAGCGTCCACAGCTTCATTCTTCCCGGACGATGCGAATCAGCAGCCAGGTTGCACTTCGCTCGAACTCTCGCCCGGCGAGCGGAAAGGCGGCTGGTCGAATTAAACGAACAGATTAACGTCCGCCAGGTATTGATGCGCTTCATCAACCGCCTTTCCGATTGTCTGTTTGCTCTGGCGCGCCTGGAAGATCATCTCGCCCATCAGGAAAACGTCATCCATGAAGTGGCGGCCCGATACCGTGCTGCCACCCAAGCCCATCAGACTCCGGATGCATCCATGCCTCTGTCATTTCATGAATTGCATCAACTGGCAAAAACCGCCCTGACGCGTGCCAGTGAAATCGGTGTCCCGGTGGTCGTGAGCGTCGTTGACGCTCACGGCATCGCCCTACTCACCTGGCGTATGCCGGATGCCCTACTGGTGAGCAGCGATCTGGCGCCAAAAAAAGCCTGGACGGCCGTCGCCATGAAGTCAGCGACACACGAACTCTCAGACGCAGTGCAACCCGGATGTGCACTGTATGGATTAGAAGCTCACATGGAAGGCAAAGTCGTCACCTTTGGAGGCGGGTTCCCTCTCTGGCGCGACGGCAACATTATTGGTGGTCTTGGTATCAGCGGAGGCTCCGTTGAACAGGACATGGATATTGCTCAGACCGCAATTGCGGCGATAGACATGGGAAAAAAACAATGAATTCGTCAGATCTGGAAACCCTCATTCGCACCATTCTGAGCGAACAACTCGCACCGGTTGAAGAGAAAAAAGAGAATACTGCCCACGGCGTATTCGCCACACCTGCACAAGCGATTGATGCCGCGCACCAGGCCTTTTTACGTTACCAGCAGTGCCCGTTAAAAACCCGCAGCGCCATTATTAGCGGCATACGTGAGGAACTGGCATCACATCTGGCCTCGCTTGCTGAAGAGAGCGCTGTTGAAACCGGTATGGGCAATAAAGAAGACAAATTCCTTAAGAATAAAGCGGCGCTGGAAAACACCCCGGGCATTGAGGATCTCACCACCACCGCTTTAACCGGCGACGGCGGCATGGTGCTGTTTGAATATTCTCCCTTTGGTGTGATTGGCTCCGTTGCCCCGAGCACCAATCCGACTGAAACCATCATTAATAACAGCATCAGCATGCTCGCGGCGGGCAATACGATTTATTTCAGCCCACACCCGGGGGCCAAAAAAGTATCACTCAAGCTGATCCGCATGATTGAGGATATCGCGTTTCGTAATACGGGGATCCGTAACCTGGTGGTCACGGTAGCTGAGCCGACGTTTGAAGCAACACAACAGATGATGGCGCACGCCAAAATTGCCCTGCTGGCGATCACCGGTGGGCCGGGCATTGTCTTGATGGGGCTGAAAAGCGGTAAAAAAGTGGTCGGTGCAGGGGCTGGAAACCCTCCGTGTATCGTCGATGAGACTGCCGATCTGGTGAAAGCCGCCGAAGACATCATTAACGGTGCCTCTTTCGATTACAACCTGCCCTGTATTGCAGAAAAAAGTCTGATTGTTGTGGATTGCGTAGCAGATCGCCTGATGCAGCAAATGCAAGCCTTTGGCGCGCTGCGCGTCACCGGTAGCGACATCGATAAACTGCGCGCCGCCTGCATTATTGACGGCGTGGCGAACAAAAAACTGGTTGGGAAAAGTCCATCGACAATCCTGCAAGCAGCCGGACTGAGCGTTCCACCGAAAGCACCGCGTCTGCTTATCGCTGAAGTGGCGGGAGATGATCCGCTGGTGACCGCTGAACAGCTGATGCCAGTCCTTCCCGTGGTGCGAGTGAATGACTTCGAAGCAGCCCTGGCGCTGGCATTGGTTGTGGAAGAAGGCCTGCATCACACGGCAGTCATGCACTCACAGAATGTCTCGCGCCTGAATCTGACCGCCCGCAGCCTGCAAACCTCTATTTTCGTGAAAAACGGTCCGTCTTACGCAGGTATCGGCGTCGGTGGTGAAGGCTTTACCACCTTCACCATTGCGACGCCAACGGGCGAAGGTACCACATCGGCTAAAACATTTGCCCGTTCACGTCGCTGTGTCCTGACAAACGGCTTTTCGATTCGCTAAACGGAGTTGTCATGAACAGATTCTCGCTACAAACGCGGCTCTACAGCGGAGTGGGAAGCCTCAGTGCTTTGAAGCGCTTTCGCGATAAGCACATTTGGGTCATTTGCGATGGTTTTCTTGCTCATTCGCCGTTGATCGAAATGTTAAAGCAGGCGATTCCGGCTGATAACCGCATCAGCATCTTTAGCGATATCACGCCAGACCCTACGATAGCCACGGTTGTCGAAGGTATAGCGCAAATGCAGACGCTTAAGCCGAATGTCGTTATCGGCTTTGGTGGTGGCTCAGCCCTGGATGCGGCAAAAGCGATTGTCTGGTTCAGCAAACAACTGGGTCTTGATATCGAGACCTGTGTGGCAATCCCCACCACCAGTGGAACCGGGTCTGAAGTCACCAGCGCCTGTGTGATAAGCGACCCGCAAAAAGGGATTAAATATCCCCTTTTTGATAACGCGCTGTACCCGGATATCGCCATACTCGACCCGGAACTGGTAGTCAGTGTGCCACCCGCTATTACGGCAAACACCGGGCTTGATGTGCTGACCCATGCACTTGAAGCATATGTGTCGCCCAAAGCCAGTGATTTTACCGATGCGCTGGCAGAAAAAGCGGCTCAACTGGTGTTTCAGTATTTGCCAGTAGCAGTCAGCAACGGCGAGTGTCTGGCGACGCGCGGCAAGATGCACAATGCCGCCACCCTTGCAGGAATGGCATTTAGCCAGTCCGGTCTGGGGATTAACCATGCCATTGCCCACCAGCTTGGTGGGCAGTTTCACTTGCCACACGGTCTGGCCAATGCGCTGCTGTTGACAGCTGTCATTCACTTTAATGCCAAAGACAAACGTGCAGCGCGCCGCTATGCGCGTCTGGCCAAAGCCTGTCACTTTTGCCCGTCGACGGCTAATGAACAAGTGGCAGTCAATGCCCTTGTGCGCCAGGTAGAGCAACTGAAAAAGCAGTGCAACATTCCTTCGTTCTCGAATGCGCTCAAAACGACAGCGCAAAGTTTTCGTGAACGCATTCCGGTCATGGCAGAAGCTGCGCTGGCGGACGCCACGATCAAGACCACGCCGCGCCCTGCTGATGCCAGCGCCATTCGCCATCTGCTGGAGGAATTACTGTGAGTGAAGCCGCTATTCTTTCACCCGCATGGGGTGATGCCAGCTCCGCTTCTGCGGAGGAAATTCGCGAGCGGGTCCGTACTGCAGGCGTGGTGGGTGCTGGCGGCGCGGGGTTCCCGACGCACGTCAAACTCCAGGCTCAGGTGGAGATTTTTCTCATCAATGCGGCCGAATGCGAACCGATGCTGAAGGTCGATCAACAGTTGATGCCTCAACAGGCAGAACGCATGGTGCGCGGTGTGCTTTATGGCATGCGTGCAACCGGTGCTACTCAGGGCATTATTGCGCTGAAAGAGAAATATCACGCCGCTATCGACGCGCTTACACCGATATTGCCGCCGCAAATCCGCCTGCATATTTTGCCGGATGTCTACCCAGCAGGTGATGAAGTGATCACCATCTGGCTGGCAACGGGCCGGAGAGTGCCACCAGCAGCGCTGCCCACCAGCGTAGGTGTGGTAGTGAACAACGTTCAGACGGTGCTCAATATCGCGCGCGCCGTGGAACAAAACTACCCCGTGACGCGCCGTACGCTGACGATTAACGGAGCTGTCCGCCACCCTCTGACGGTCACCGTGCCGTTAGGCATGTCACTGCGGGAAGTACTGGCACTAGCTGGCGGGGCAACGGTTGATGACCCGGGCTTTATCAATGGCGGCCCGATGATGGGAGGGCTTATCACCTCGCTGGATTCGCCAGTGACCAAAACCACCGGCGGATTGCTGGTCCTGCCTAAGTCACATACGTTGATCGCCCGCCGTATGCAGGATGACAAAACGGTACTGACAATCGCCCGCACGGTGTGCGAACACTGTCGTTTGTGTACCGACCTCTGCCCACGCCACATTATTGGTCATGAACTCTCTCCTCATCTGCTGGTGCGGGCAGTTAACTATCAGAATGTCTCAACGCCATCGACGTTACTTAGCGCACTGACCTGCTCTGAATGCAACGTCTGCGAAAGCGTCGCCTGTCCGGTGGGCATATCCCCCATGCGTGTTAACCGCCTGCTCAAAGCCGAGCTACGCGCCAGCGGTGCACGCTACGAAGGCCCCCTGCGCGAGGCGGATGAAATGGCCCGCTACCGCTTGATTCCGGTGAAACGGCTGATAACCAAACTCGGATTAAACGACTGGTATCAGGACGCCCCAATGAAAGCACTTGATGTCGAGCCGTTTCAGGTGGTGCTCCCTCTGCGTCAGCATATTGGGACTCCCTCCGTGCCCTTAGTGAAACAAGGCGATCGTGTCATCCGGGGTCAGTGTATTGCCGATGTCCCGCAAGGCGCACTCGGTGTGCCGCTGCATGCCAGCATCGACGGCGTGATTTCGTCGGTGACAGATCAGGCTATTAGCGTTGTACGAGGATAACCATGTCACAAGCTATTGGAATACTTGAACTTACCAGCATTGCGAAGGGCATGGAGCTTGGCGATGTCATGCTGAAAAGTGCCAACGTCACGCTGCTGGTCAGTAAAACCCTGTGCCCCGGCAAATTCCTGCTGATGATTGGCGGGGACGTGGGCGCCGTGCAGCAAGCCATTGCCGCAGGCGATAGCAAAGCAGGTGAAATGCTGGTCGACAGCATCGTGCTTCCCAATATTCACGCAGCCGTCTTACCCGCCATCAGCGGACTGAATGCCGTTGAAAACCGTCAGGCCGTGGGTGTGGTGGAAACCTGGAGCGTTGCAGCCTGCATCAGTGCGGCTGACCGGGCGGTGAAAGCCGCAAACGTAACCCTGGTACGTGTACATATGGCGTTCGGCATCGGCGGTAAATGCTACATGGTGGTCGCAGGTGACATTTCTGACGTTGAAAATGCCGTCACTGTCGCCAGCGAAAGTGCGGGTGAGAAAGGGCTTTTAGTCTATCGCTCCGTTATCCCTCGCCCGCATGAAGACATGTGGCGACAGATCGTGGAGGGCTAATGGAAACACAACACACAACGGAACGCATGATTCAGGAGTACGTGCCAGGTAAACAGGTGACCCTGGCGCACCTGATCGCTAACCCAGGTAAAGAACTCTACAAGAAACTGGGGTTGAGCGAGACCGCTTCAGCGATCGGGATTTTGACTATTACCCCCAGCGAGGCATCGATTATTGCCTGCGACATTGCGACCAAATCAGGTGCTGTCGAGATTGGCTTTATTGACCGCTTTACCGGTGCCGTGGTGCTCACCGGCGATGTCTCCTCGGTGGAATATGCCCTGCGCCAGGTCACGCGATCGCTGGGTGAAATGCTGCATTTCACCACCTGCCAGGTAACCCGGACCTGATGCCATGAAACGAATGATGTTAATTGGCCCAAGCCAGTGTGGAAAAACCTCACTCACGCAACGTCTGCGTGGAGAAGCCGTTCGCTATCAGAAAACCCAGGCCATTGTCTGGTCTCCGGAAACGATTGATACACCCGGGGAGTACCTGGAGAACCGCTGCCTGTACAGCGCACTGCTGACCAGCGCCTGCGAGGCTGATGTCATTGCACTGGTGCTCAATGCCGATGCGCAGTGGTGTCCCTTTTCACCCGGTTTCACCTTACCTATGAATCGCCCGACCATCGGGATTGTGACCAAAGCAGATCTGGTGACGGACGAGCAAATTTTAAAAACAGGTCAATGGCTGACGCAATCTGGCGCTCAGAAACTTTTCATCACCAGCGCACATACCGGCCAGGGCATTGCGGCGGTGATTGGCTATCTTCAACACCAGGAGTCTTCATGTCCCGCACCATAATGGCGGTTAACGCCGGTAGTTCTTCCCTGAAATTCCAGTTGCTCACTATGCCCGCTGGAACGTTATTGTGTCAGGGATTGATCGAGCGTATTGGCCTGTCTGATGCCATTTTCACCCTTAAACAGGGCGAACAAAAATGGCAGGAGACGCGCGCTATTCTTGATCATAAAGAGGCCGCTACGCTTCTGTTAGAAAAGTTGCTTTCTCATCACATCATTCCGTCACTGACGGCGATTGACGGTGTGGGCCACCGCGTCGCGCACGGCGGGGAAACCTTCAAAGATTCGGCGCTGATTACCGATGAGGCGCTGATCGAAATTGAGCGTCTGGCGGAACTGGCACCGCTGCACAATCCGGTCAATGCCACCGGGATCCGCATCTTTAAACAGGCGCTGCCCCATGCCCCGGCCGTGGCCGTTTTCGATACCTCTTTCCACCAGACGCTGGACCAAAGCGCCTTTATCTACCCGTTGCCGTGGCGTTATTACGCAGAGCTGGGTATTCGCCGCTACGGATTTCATGGCACCAGCCACAAATACGTCAGCCAGCTTATGGCGGAGAAACTGGGTGTACCGTTAAGCGCCCTGCGCGTTGTCACTTGCCATCTGGGCAATGGCAGCAGTCTGTGCGCCATCAAAGGTGGACGTTCTGTTAACACCTCCATGGGCTTCACGCCGCAATCGGGTGTCATGATGGGGACACGCAGCGGAGACATTGATCCCTCTATTTTGCCGTGGGTCGCCCAACGTGAAGGCAAGACACCGCAGCAGTTGAATACGCTGCTGAACAATGAGTCTGGTTTGCTGGGCGTTTCCGGTATCTCTAATGATTTCCGTGATGTCGAAAAAGCCACCAATGATGGAAACGAACGTGCAGCGCTGGCATTGACGCTTTTCGCTGAACGCATTCGTGCGACTATTGGTAGCTACATTATGCAGTTGGGGGGGCTGGATGTGCTCCTGTTCACCGGCGGAATTGGCGAGAATTCTGCACGTGCGCGAGAAGCGATTTGCCGCGACCTTCACTTCCTGGGTCTGGATATCGACACGGAGAAAAACAGCCGTAACGCGACCTTTATACAGACGGATCATTCAGTGGTGAAAGTAGCAGTGATCAACACCAATGAAGAGCTGATGATAGCGCGTGATGTGATGCGTATAGCCCTGCCTGAACATGCTGAGGTGCAGGTATGACCGGAAAAGTCTGGCTGGTTGGTGCCGGTCCTGGTGACCCGGGGTTGATGACGGTAAAAGGATTAAACTGCTTGCGCGATGCGCAGGCAGTGGTGTTTGACAGGCTGGTCAACCCACTGCTGCTGAAAGAAGCCCCTGCGGGATGTGAATTTCACGATGTCGGCAAAGAAGCCAACTGCCACCCTATTCCGCAGCCGCAAATCAACCAAATCCTGATTGATTGCGCCCGTCGCGGGCTCAGAGTGGTGCGGTTGAAAGGGGGAGATCCTTTTGTTTTCGGTCGCGGTAGCGAAGAGGCTCAGGCATTGCGCGAGCAAGGACTGGCGGTAGAAGTGATCCCTGGCATCACATCGGCGATTGGTGGTCTTGCCGCCGCCGGAATTCCTGTCACCCATCGCCACTGCGCGTCCAGTTTTCATGTGGTTACTGGTCACCTGCAGGATGGCAAGGCACCTCAGGACTGGGACGCGCTGGCGCGCTTATCCGGCACGCTGGTCATCCTGATGGGCATGGCGCAAATTCACGCCATTTGCTCGGCACTGGTGAAAGCGGGTAAATCCCCCGATACGCCTTCCGCGGTAGTGATGCGCGCCAGTACGCCTGAGCAGCAAGTTCTGACCGCCCCTTTGTCGCAGCTCGCCGCCCACAGTGAAGCGGCAGGGTTTCACGCACCGGCACTGATTGTCATTGGGGAAGTGGTGTCGTTACGAGAAATTCTGGCCTTTAGCGGATCCGCGTGACACTATCCGGCCGATATTCTTTTTGATGAGAGGTTGAGCGTGGCGCTGGCAGTGTGTCCCGCATCCTGCGGTGAAATCATTCAGGGGTGGATCCAGGGCAGTGAGAAGCTGGTTTCCTGCCCGGTCGACTGGTACAGCGAAGTGGAAATTACTACCGGTTCGCCATTACCGGATGAGCGCCCGTTAGTTCGGGCCATGATAAATCGGGTATTGAAATACTGGCACCTTCCCGCTCATCTTAGCCAGGAGATTCGTATTGAGTGCCGTTCGACCATCCCCGTCGCAAAGGGGATGGCGAGCAGCACCGCAGATATTGCTGCCACCGCCGTCGCGACATCCCGTCACTTTGGTTTCACCCTTGATGAAACTGCGCTCGCACGGTTGTGCGTCACACTGGAGCCCACCGACAGCACGGTTTTTCGCCATCTGACCTTATTTGATCACAACACCGCCAATACACATATTGCCTGTAGTGGTCTTCCCACAGTGGACATTCTGCTGCTGGAAAGCCCGTTAACCCTACGCACGGAAGATTACCATCGTCTGCCGCGTGAACCGATGCTCAAAACCAACGCTGTGGCACTGGACATTGCATGGCAGCAGTTACAGCAGGCCTGCGAACTCGACTCCCCCGCCCTGCTTGCCGAGGCGGCGACCCGAAGCGCGATAGCAAGTCAGTCGCTGTTACCCAAACCCGCATTTCGAGAATTATTGTCGCTGGTGGAAATGTGTAATCTCTATGGGTTAAACGTAGCCCATAGTGGCAGTGTGATTGGGTTGTTTCTTGACCGAAAAAAACATGATATTGAGGAAGTGTGCTGGTATCTGGACAGACCCGCGTTGCGCGCTCACTGGCCGAAACGGCATCTGTTACGAATGGTCGAGGGTGGCGTCAAGGAGAAGTAAAAGGAACGGTGAGAGGAGCTCTCTCACCGTGGAAAACCTTATTCGGCTTTCACTTCAACAGGTTTTTGCTCACCCATTGATTTCAGTTTCTTGGAGATCTCGCGACGCTCTTTGGAGATTTCAGCATTTTTGATGATGTAGTCGTCCACGCGGTCTTCGTAATCGCTTTTCATGCTGGCGATGATGCCCTGAATAGCGTCAACGCTCATACCTGGTTTGATGTAGTCGCTCAGGTTATCCAGCAGCAGAACACGCTTCTGGTTATCACGGATCTTTTTCTCAACGTCCTGGATTTCGCGCTGCAGTTTATTCTTACGACGGAAAAGACGAACAAACTCCAGAACGTCCTGGAATGAAGGCTTGGTTGTTTCCATTTTGACACCCCTGATAATGTGAGATTCGGATTCGTTAAAGCAACCGCTGTAGGGTAGACCTTACTTTTAGCCGTTGCTGATGACAATGGTTTTATCCTTTTACCTATCATAACCTCAAAACGGGCTGAATCGAAACAAGCAGCCCGCTTTTCAGGATTAGGTGAAGTTTATTTGCGCAACGCCCGGCAAATCAGATGCGACATTAACTCAAGCTGGCGAGCCAGTTCCATGCTTAACCACACATAGCCATGAATGGAGTTTTCCGCCAGCGCATCGCCCTGATGGTCGCGAAGCAACTCACGCAGTTCCGCCACAATCTCGTTGAGTTTTTCGGTGTTGGCCAGTATCGGCTGCGGGTTTCCCTCATACAGCGCATGCGCAATGGTCAGCAACGTCTGCTGCGTCATGTGCTGAGTTTCGCGCAGTGTGCGGGCATTGAGCATCACAAAGTGGCTGGAGCGCGACGCCCAGTGCGCATTGATTTGCAATTCCAGCATGCACACCAGATTACGGCTCACCGTTTGAATCGCTTCAAAAATGGCTTTCTGGATATGGGTCTCTTTGCTCGCGGGGGTAATCAGCCCGCGCATTTTGACGACGTCATTGAGGATTTTTTGCAGATGTTTTTCCAGACGCGGGCGCTCCACCAGGTTTACTGAGAAACCCGCCTGGTAAACCCGGTTAAACGCCGTCACATAGTTAGCCATCTGAATACGCCAGTGTAAAAATGCGCGCTGCGGCCAGATGCCGGTAAACAACATTGCCAGCAAAGAGCCAAAGATCACGTCACCGCTGCGCCATAGGGCGGTTTCCATATCTCCCGCAGGCGCGCCGACCACCACGGAAAGCGTGATGCCAATCAGCAATGCCTGATACGGCTTTTTCCCCAGTGCCAGCCAGCCACAAAGGAACATCGCCCCTGCGCACCACAGCAGCATTACTGGAAGAGAGATGAGTTCAAGCTTCAGGGCAACCAAACCCAGGGCTGAGCCACAGATAGTACCGCCAATACGATCAAAGGCCCGAGGAACGACATTTCCCCAAAAAGAGATAGGCCCCATGACCACCACCAGGGTAATCAAAGGCCATGTCCCTTCCGGGATGTTGAGCAGACGAACCAGCAGAAAGGTCAGGACAAAGGCCAGCGCAATACGTACCCCGTGGACCACGCGGTAGTGACGATAAAGCCGGATTTCAAAAGGACTGAGTGATTTGTCGGGGCGCACACCCGCTCTCCAGTCAAAAAAACGAAGGCGCAATTGTAGCGATTTTTCTATAACAGAGATCACTGTTCAGGACAAAAAAAGTAACGGATGACACGTTTTTCATCCGTTACCACGATTGCAATAATAGTAGAGACGATCAGGAGGCAGGCTGTACCGGGATGTACATGTCAATTTCCCAGTAGCCGTCGTCCTGCGCACAATTGAGATACAACTCAAAGCAAGGACGCATGTCCATTTGATAGCTTTTATCTACCATAAGCACATCAAAAAACGACTCCCAGGCTTCTTTAAACTCCTCGTTGTACACTTTAGCGCGCGCTACCGCATATAGTCCGCCGGGAAGTTCCGTTTTCATCACCCCTTCGCTGTTTTCGGGGATAACAAAATCGTTCGGCACAGAAACCACCACGTCACTGCGTAATTTCTCTGCTGGAACTTCATCAGGGTTGTCGTAGTAGGCACAAATCCAGTCAATAGGTTGAATTTGTTTGTTCTTCACCCACATGTTCAGTTGTTCGAAGCCCTGCTTAACGGTGACATCCCAGGGACCTACCAGGTGAAACCCGGCGATAGTGCGCTCATCAACCTGCTTAACGTTGTATTCCATGCGACCCTCCTCATTAACACTGTTTGTTTATACAGCATAGTGAAATTGTGGATATCAGGCATCCGATAAGGGTCAATTATGTGAGCAGTCTCGCGCACTTGCCAGCCAACCCACTGGCGATCACGCTTTATGGTGGAAATAGTCGCTCAGGCGAGAAAACATTCCACCTTTGCCCACATCGTCCAGCGTCACCAGAGGCCAGTGTGCGACGACTTTGTCACGGTCATAAAGTTGGATCTCACCTACCCGCTGGTGTGCCGCCATAGGTGCTTCCAGGTTCTTGTTATCCATCACGTAGCGCGCCTTGATGTTTGGCAACTCTGCTTTCGGCAGCGTCAGCCAGAAATCCTCATCGGTGCCGACATCCATCTTCTCTTTATCGCCGTACCAGATCCGCTCACTGCCCACTTTTTTGCCTTTATGCAGGATCTGCACGGTATCGAAATTATCCTGACCCCAGTGCAATAATTTCCTGGCTTGATCTTCGCGCCCTTTCGGGCTGTCTGCGCCCATGATCACGGCAATCAGGCGACGTTGGCCGTCCACACTTGAAGCGATGAGGTTAAACCCCGCGCCAGAAGTATGCCCGGTTTTGAGACCGTCAACATTGAGTGATTTCTCCCAGAGCAGGCCATTGCGATTCTGCTGCGTTATTCCGTTCCACGTAAGACTTTTTTCGCTGTACATATGATAAAACGCCGGTTCTCCGTGAATGATCGCGCGGGAAAGCACCGCCAGATCGTAGGCAGAACTATGCTGACCGGGAGCATCCAGGCCATGTACGGTCTCAAAATGTGTATCCTGCAAATTGAGCTTTTTCACGTAGTCATTCATCATCGCGACAAACTGCGGCTGTCCGCCTGCAACATAGTCAGCCAGTGCCACGCAGGCATCGTTCCCGGAATCGACGATCAGCCCGCGGCTCAAGTCTCGCACGGTCACCCGATCGCCGGGCTTAATAAACATCAGTGACGATCCATCAAAAACAGGATTTCCTCTCGCCCAGGCATCTTTGCCAACGGTGACCACATCGTCGGCAGTAATGCGGTGACTATCAATGGCACGGTCGACCACATAGCCGGTCATGAGTTTGGTGAGGCTTGCCGGGTTACGCTGCTGGTGTTCATTGCCCGCGGTTAAGATCTGTCCAGTTGTGAAATCCATCAACACCCAGGCACCCGCCTGAATGGCTGGAGGCTGTGGTGCCAGCGGCATATCTTCGGCATGCGCAAAATGGATCGTGGCTGAAAGAAGTGAAAAGGCAAAAAACAAACGGCGTTTCAATGGAATATCCTCGTTTACGTCAAATTCGCCGTTCTTTTTACGCAACTTAGTGTGTCGATACTCGGACAAATTGAAAAAAAATGTGACCGACATCGAATTTATCTCCTCCAATTGGCGGAAAAAAGCCCTTCCTGCCGGGGTTTTTCTTCGGCAGAAATGGCCCGATGGTTTACCATGCTGATGTTATTAATGAACAGGATAAGCTCAGTGTCAGATTCTACGGCAGCGCCGACATTTCTCTTCCACGACTATGAAACTTTTGGCACCCACCCGGCGCTGGACAGGCCCGCGCAGTTCGCCGCCATACGCACCGACGCCGATTTCAACATCATTGGTGAGCCGGAAGTGTTTTTCTGTAAGCCAACAGATGACTATCTGCCCCAGCCCGGTGCCGTGCTGATTACAGGCATCACACCGCAGATGGCAAAAGCTAACGGCGTTAACGAAGCTGAGTTTGCAAAGCGCATTCACGATCTGTTCACCGTGCCAAATACCTGTGTGCTGGGTTACAACAACGTTCGCTTTGATGATGAAGTGACGCGCAATATCTTCTATCGTAATTTCTACGATCCTTATGCCTGGAGCTGGCAGAATAACAATTCCCGCTGGGATTTACTTGATGTGATGCGCGCTTGCTATGCATTACGCCCACAAGGGATTAACTGGCCAGAAAATGACGATGGCCTGCCAAGTTTCCGTCTTGAACATCTGACCAAAGCCAATGGTATTGACCACAGCAATGCGCATGATGCGATGGCTGACGTCTATGCCACCATCGCAATGGCTAAACTGGTGAAAACCCACCAGCCTCGCCTGTTTGACTACCTGCTCAGCCACCGTGGAAAACAGAAGCTAGCCACACTGATCGATGTGCCCCAAATGGCACCACTGGTGCACATTTCCGGTATGTTCGGCGCCGAACGGAGTAACACCAGTTGGGTTGCTCCGCTCGCCTGGCACCCGGAAAACCGTAACGCGGTGATTATGGTCGACCTGGCGGGTGATATGACACCTCTGCTGGAACTCAATGCCGATGAACTTCGTGAGCGACTGTATACCCCAAAAGCGGCGCTCGCAGGAAAGTCCCCGGTTCCGGTGAAGCTGGTGCACCTGAATAAATGCCCGATACTGGCTCAGGCTAAGACGCTGCGCCCTGAAGACGCTGAACGTCTGGGTGTCGACCGTACACGCTGTCTGGATAACCTGAAGATCCTGCGCGAAAACCCACAGGTGCGCGAAAAAGTAGTCGCGATATTTGCTGAAGCCGAGCCCTTTGTACCCTCAGAGAACGTTGATGCCCAGCTCTATAATGGCTTCTTCAGCGATGCCGACCGTGCGGCAATGCGTATTGTCCTTGAAACCGACCCACGTAATCTGCCTGCACTTGACATCACTTTTGCAGATAAACGCATCGAGAAATTACTGTTCAACTACCGCGCACGTAACTTCCCGGGAACCCTGGATGAAGCGGAACAACAGCGCTGGATGGAACATCGTCGCGAGGTATTTACACCAGAATTCTTGCAGGCCTACGCCGACGAATTACAGATGCTGTTTGCACAACATGCGGACGATAAAGAGAAAGTGGCACTGCTAAATGCCCTGTGGCAGTACGCGCAGGAGAGTGTTTAGGACATAAAAAACCGGAGGCCATGGCCTCCGGTTCTTCATTTGCGCAGTGATAATTTATTGTGCAATGTCTTCGTACTGCGGAACCGGATTGCGGAAGCTCTTAGTTACACAAGCCAGATAGATCAGGCCAATTGCACCCCAGATAAGCCCCAGAATCATTGAACTCTGCTCCAGGTTAATCCACAACGCACCCACCGTCAGCGCACCACACATCGGCAGCACCAGATACTGGAAGTGTTCTTTCAGTGTCTTGTTACGCTTCTCACGGATCCAGAACTGAGAAATGACGGACAGGTTGACGAAGGTGAAGGCAACCAGCGCACCAAAGTTAATCAGCGCAGTCGCAGTGACAAGGTCGAATTTAATGGCCAACAGTGCAATTGCACCCACCAGTAACACGTTCCATGCCGGCGTACGCCATTTCGGGTGCACGTAACCGAAGAAACGGGTCGGGAACACACCATCACGGCCCATCACGTACATCAGGCGGGAAACGCCTGCATGGGCAGCCATACCGGATGCCAGAACAGTGATGGTGGAGAAAATCAGCACGCCGTACTGGAAGGCACGACCCGCAACGTAAAGCATGATTTCTGGTTGCGATGCATCCGGATCTTTAAAGCGAGAGATGTCCGGGAAGTACAGTTGCAGGAAGTAAGAGGCAACGATAAATACCAGACCGCCAATCAGCGCCGTCAGGAAAATAGCTTTTGGGATCACGCGCTCGGCATCTTTGGTCTCTTCAGACAGAGAGGAGATGCCATCAAAGCCAAGGAACGAGAAGCACAGAATGGTTGCACCGGTAATCATCGGTACCACATGCGCATCTTCAGACCAGAACGGACGCGAGCTGGTCAGCGTACCCGCACCTTCACCGTGGGCAACACCGTAGACAATCAGGCCAACGATGACGGCAACGATACCCATTTGCAAAATCACAATCAGGGTGTTGAAGTTTGCAACGGACTTGATGCTGCGCAGGTTGAAGAGGGTCATAAAGGCGACCAGGGCAACCACAAAGATCCAGGAAGGAATACCCGGGAACAGCGCTTCAAAGTAAATTTTCGCCAGAAGAATGTTGATCATCGGCATGAACAGATAGTCCAGCAGTGATGACCAGCCCACCATAAAGCCAACGGTAGGGCTAATGGATTTCTGAGCGTAGGTATACGCTGAGCCAGCAGACGGGAAACGGCGCACCAGTTTACCGTAGCTCAACGCAGTAAAGAGAATGGCAATCAGCGCAAAAGCATAGGCTGTTGCGACGTGACCATCAGTCAAACCAGAGACAATGCCGAATGTATCGAACAGCGTCATCGGCTGCATATAGGCAAGACCCATCATGACAACCGGAATCAGCGTAAGCGTTTTACGCAATTCCACGCGAGAGGTTTTTGGAGTAACGTTATGCGACATGGGATTCCTCCTGAACGGTGGACACCATTGCAAATACAAAAAATTGCCCCATTTTTTTCTGTTTCCTCAGCGACAACAACTGTCGGTTTTTAAGTAAATATCTATCCGGTACGAAGCCCGGCCTCTTGGTATTGAATGATGTTTCAAGAATGCAAAAAAATAACCGACGTGTTCACGTCGGCTATTCCTTTTTTGCGGGGCGTATTTTGCACCAAACTGAGGCGCGATGACAAGCCTGTGAGAACCGGCTCACTCAATATTTTCTGTCAATTGGTTGATTTTTAACACTTAGGGCAATGACTGCGCCTGTGGCGAACAAAAAAACAGCATTTTTTGCTAAAGATCAAATGCACCAGCCCAGGGCATCGATGTTTGTCGTTGTCGGAATCCCGAATTCCTTATTCCATTGGCATGGTCATAGGGTCCGCATGCTCGTACTCAAAGCCCAGTTCATTGCAGATACGAATGCCATCAACAATTTTGCCTTTGCCGCTGTCTGTAGCCGCCAGAAACTGTGGTGCAGCAAGGCCGAGCTGCCGTGCCATCAATGGGTAAAATACCGAGCGAGCAGGATGTTGCGGTGCACAAAGATTGTAAATATGACCGCCTTTGGGCGACTGTAGCAGCAGCGTAATGGCAGAGATAACGTCGTCCAGGTGCACCAGGTTAACGCCGTGCTGCCCGTCCGGAGCTGTTTTTCCAGCAAAGAAGCGTCCCGGATGCCTTCCCGGTCCAACCAGACCTGCCAGACGTAGAATATCCACTGATGTGCCAGGCAGGTTGTGCAGCCAGTCTTCGAGTTCTTTCAACACTCTCCCGCTGCCGGTGACCGGATTACGTGGTGACGTCTCTCTGACCGTGCCCTCGATATCGCCATACACCGATGTGGAACTGGTAAAAATGATGCGAGGAATGCGATAGGCCAGCGCGCTGTCGACAATTTCCTGCATTGCCTGCAGATAAAACGCCTCACCCGGCCCGCTGCGACGTGCAGGCAGCGTGATGACCAGCGTATCCACCTGCATCAGGGCTTCCAGATCGTCAGCATCACAGACCAGGTCTGGTTCGAGCTTCAGTAGATAGCTCTCGATACCACTCATTCGGGCCGCCTCCACTCCGTCCTGGGTGGTTTTGCTACCGACAACTTGCCAGCCTCGCGCTGTGAGTGACAGCGCCAGCGGCATGCCAAGCCATCCTAAACCGACAATCGCGACCTTTTTCATTTGTCTCTCCCGACTTTTCACTAAATGCATTTTAAGGCTACGCCAGAGCAGCGAAACTGACAATTCATACCCTGAATATGAAATGATTTAATGATTAAAAAAAGCCCTTGCCTTCGCAGGTAAAAGTGGTTTACGTTAAATGACATCAATGTGAATAAGCATTCAACGAGATTTTTATGACAAGCGTTCAAATTAAACTTCACCATCATCACCATCATCCTGACTAGTCTTTCAGGCGATGAGTGCTGGAAGACGTTCAAATCTTCCAGTGGTGCATGAACGCAGAAAAAAGCCCCCGGAAGATCATCTTCCGGGGGCTTTTTTTTGAACCAAATTCAGCAGGATAACGAGGACAACAGAATGTTAGACAACAGCCGTTTACGCATAGCTATTCAGAAATCAGGCCGCCTTAGTGAGGATTCACGCGAATTACTCGCTCGTTGTGGCATCAAAATCAACCTGCATACGCAGCGCCTGATCGCTTTGGCCGAAAATATGCCGATTGATATTCTGCGCGTGCGTGACGACGACATCCCAGGCCTGGTCATGGACGGTGTGGTTGACCTGGGCATCATCGGCGAAAACGTGCTTGAAGAAGAGCTGCTAACCCGCCGTGCGCAAGGCGAAGATCCTCGCTACTTTACCTTGCGCCGTCTCGATTTCGGCGGCTGCCGTCTGTCTCTGGCCACCAATGTTGATGAAGTCTGGGATGGCCCTGCGGTTCTGAACGGTAAACGTATCGCCACCTCGTACCCACACTTGCTCAAGCGCTACCTTGACCAGAAAGGGGTCACTTTCAAGTCCTGCCTGCTGAACGGTTCTGTTGAAGTAGCTCCACGTGCTGGCCTGGCTGATGCCATCTGCGACCTCGTTTCTACAGGAGCAACCCTCGAAGCCAACGGCCTGCGTGAAGTCGAAGTCATTTATCGCTCGAAAGCTTGCCTGATTCAGCGCGATGGTGAGATGGACGATGCGAAACAGCAATTGATTAACAAACTGCTGACCCGTATCCAGGGTGTGATTCAGGCCCGTGAATCGAAATACATCATGATGCACGCGCCGACCGAACGTCTGGACGAAGTGATTGCCCTGCTGCCGGGTGCCGAGCGTCCGACTATTCTGCCGCTGGCGGGCGATCAACAGCGTGTTGCCATGCACATGGTGAGCAGTGAAACCCTGTTCTGGGAGACCATGGAAAAACTCAAAGCATTAGGTGCGAGCTCCATTCTGGTCCTGCCGATCGAGAAGATGATGGAATAAGACGTGCCTTTGTGCCCGGTGGACACTGCGCCGGGCTAACGGTTCTTAACGTGAGTAAGCCAGCAGGCACGTGTAATAAAGGAAACGATTATGAGCTTTAATACCCTCATCGACTGGAACAGCTGTAGCCCGGAACAGCAACGTGAGCTTTTGATGCGTCCGGCAATTTCTGCCTCCGAAAGCATTACCCGCACCGTGGTTGAGATTCTGGACAACGTTCGCGCCAATGGCGACAACGCCCTGCGCGATTACAGCGCTAAATTTGATAAAACCGAGGTCACTACCCTGAAAGTGACCGCGCAGGAAATTGCCGATGCCAGTGCCCGTTTGGGTGATGACATCAAACAGGCGATGGCCGTGGCAGTGAAGAATATTGACACCTTCCACGTTGCGCAGAAATTGCAGACGGTCGATGTCGAAACCCTGCCCGGCGTACGTTGTCAGCAAGTGACCCGCCCGATTGCCTCCGTTGGCTTGTACATCCCTGGCGGCTCGGCCCCGCTTTTCTCAACCGTACTGATGCTGGCAACGCCTGCGCGCATCGCCGGATGCAAAAAAGTAGTGCTCTGTTCCCCACCGCCGATTGCCGATGAGATTTTGTATGCCGCCCAACTTTGCGGTGTGCAGGAAGTCTTTAAAGTCGGAGGTGCGCAAGCGATTGCGGCCCTGGCCTTTGGTACGGAATCGGTACCGAAAGTCGATAAAATCTTTGGCCCAGGCAACGCTTTTGTGACCGAAGCCAAACGCCAGGTCAGTCAGCGTCTGGATGGTGCGGCGATTGATATGCCAGCCGGTCCGTCTGAAGTGCTGGTGATTGCAGACAGCGGTGCCACCCCGGATTTCGTCGCGTCTGACCTGCTCTCTCAGGCCGAGCACGGCCCGGATTCTCAGGTGATTCTGCTGACTCCGGATGCAAACATGGCAAGCGCCGTCGCCGAAGCCGTAGAACGCCAACTGGCTGACCTGCCTCGCGCAGAAACTGCACGTAAAGCGCTCTCCGCCAGCCGCCTGATTGTCGCTAAAGACCTGGCGCAATGTGTGCAGATTTCCAACCAGTATGGTCCGGAGCATCTGATCATTCAGACCCGCCGCGCACGCGACCTGGTGGACGATATCACCAGCGCAGGCTCGGTCTTTTTGGGCGACTGGTCACCGGAATCGGCTGGCGATTACGCCTCCGGTACCAACCACGTTCTGCCGACATACGGTTATACCTCGACCTGCTCCAGCCTCGGACTGGCTGATTTCCAGAAACGCATGACCGTACAGGAATTATCGCGCGAAGGCTTTGCCTCCCTCGCCTCTACCATCGAAACCCTGGCAGCAGCCGAACTGCTGACCGCTCACAAAAACGCCGTCACCCTGCGTGTTAACGCCCTTAAGGAGCAAGCATGAGTATTGAGGAACTGGCTCGCGCCAACGTTCGTGCCCTGACCCCGTACATGTCTGCCCGTCGTCTTGGCGGCAAGGGCGATGTCTGGCTGAACGCCAATGAATTCCCGACGGCGGTGAATTTCGACTTGTCTCAGCAGACGCTAAACCGCTACCCGGAAGGCCAACCCAAAGCGGTAATTGAGAACTATGCACAATACGCTGGTCTGACACCGGAGCAGGTACTGGTCTGCCGTGGCGCAGACGAAGGTATTGAACTGCTGATCCGCGCATTTTGCGAACCCGGCAAAGATGCGATTCTGTTCTGCCCGCCGACTTACGGAATGTACAGCGTCAGCGCCGAAACCTTTGGCGTCGAATACCGCACTGCGCTGACTGGGGATGACTGGCAGCTCGATCTGGAGAGTATTTCCAGCCAGCTTGAGAATGTAAAACTGGTCTATATTTGCAGCCCGAACAACCCGACCGGGCAGATTATCAACCCGCAAGATATTCGCGATGTGCTGGAGATGACCCGAGGTAAAGCGCTGGTCGTTGCCGACGAAGCCTATATTGAGTTTTGCCCCGAAGCGACACTGACCGGCTGGTTGAGCGAATACCCTCACCTCGTCATCCTGCGCACGCTGTCTAAAGCTTTCGCCCTTGCCGGCCTGCGCTGTGGCTTTACGCTGGCAAACGCCGACGTGATTGCGATGCTGATGAAAGTGATTGCCCCCTACCCGCTCTCCACCCCGGTTGCCGACATCGCCGCCCAGGCTCTGAGCCCGGCTGGCCTCACGGCTATGCGTCAGCGCGTCGCGCAGATTGTGGAAGAACGTGAATTTCTGGTCAGTGCACTGCGCGATATCCCGTGTGTGGAAGCGGTCTTCAACTCGGACACCAACTACATTCTGGTGCGTTTCGTCGCCTCCAGTGCGGTCTTTAAATCTCTGTGGGATCAGGGCATCATCCTGCGTGACCAAAACAAACAACCCACCTTAAGTGGCTGCCTGCGCATTACCATCGGCACCCGCGAAGAGAGCCAGCGCGTCATTGACGCTTTACGTGCGGAGTCCGTATGAGCCAGAAGTACCTTTTTATTGATCGTGATGGAACCCTGATTTCTGAGCCACCGAGCGACTATCAGGTCGATCGTTTCGACAAACTGGCCTTTGAGCCGGAAGCGATCACCGCACTGCTGAAACTGCAAAAAGCCGGTTTCAAGCTGGTGATGATCACCAATCAGGACGGTCTGGGGACCGCGAGTTTCCCGCAGGCTGAATTCGACGGTCCGCACAACCTGATGATGCAAATTTTCACCTCCCAGGGCGTAGTTTTTGAAGAGGTGTTGATTTGTCCGCACCTGCCTGCCGACAATTGCGACTGCCGCAAGCCGAAGGTGCAACTGGTCGAGCGCTGGCTGGTTGAGCAGGCGCTCGATAAAGAGAACAGCTATGTGATCGGTGACCGACTGACCGACATTGAGTTGGCGGAAAACATGGGCATCACTGGCCTGCGATATAACCGCGACACGCTGAACTGGGCCATGATTACCGAGCAACTGACCAAACGCGACCGTTATGCGCAGGTGCTGCGTAACACTAAAGAGACGCAGATTGACGTCCAGGTGTGGTTGGACCGGGAAGGCGGCAGCAAAATCAAAACCGGCGTCGGTTTCTTTGACCACATGCTGGATCAGATTGCCACCCACGGTGGTTTTCGTATGGCCATCACCGTCAACGGCGATCTTTATATCGACGATCACCACACCGTGGAAGATACCGGTCTGGCGCTGGGTGAAGCACTGAAGAAAGCGCTGGGTGACAAGCGTGGCATCAACCGTTTCGGTTTTGTCCTGCCGATGGATGAATGCCTGGCACGCTGTGCACTGGATATTTCCGGTCGTCCGCACCTGGAGTACAAAGCCGAATTTACCTATCAGCGTGTTGGCGATCTGAGCACCGAGATGGTTGAGCACTTCTTTAGCTCCCTCTCCTACACCATGGGCGCTACCTTGCACCTGAAAACCAAAGGTAAAAACGATCACCACCGTGTGGAAAGTCTGTTCAAAGCCTTTGGCCGTACGCTTCGCCAGGCGATTCGCGTGGAGGGCGATACCCTTCCCTCGTCAAAAGGAGTGCTGTGATGAATGTGGTGATCCTGGATACCGGTTGCGCCAACCTCAACTCGGTCAAATCCGCCGTTTCACGTCACGGTTACGAGCCGCTGGTCAGCCGCGACCCGGATGTGGTGCTGCGTGCCGACAAACTGTTTCTTCCCGGCGTCGGTACGGCTCAGGCAGCGATGGATCAGTTGCGTGAACGTGAACTTATTGAGCTGGTAAAAGCCTGTACCCAACCGGTGCTGGGTATCTGCCTTGGAATGCAGTTGCTCGGACGCTTCAGTGAAGAGAACAACGGTGTCGACCTGCTGGGCATCATCGAGGAAGACGTGCCTAAGATGGTCGACGTCGGCCTGCCCCTGCCGCATATGGGCTGGAACCGCGTCTACCCGAAAGCAGGTAATCGCCTGTTTCAGGGCATCGACGACGGTGAATATTTCTATTTTGTGCACAGCTACGCGATGCCAGTGAATCAATACACCATCGCACAGTGCCAGTACGGCGCGCCCTTTACCGCTGCCGTTCAGAAAGACAATTTCTACGGCGTGCAATTCCACCCAGAGCGTTCGGGTCGCGCAGGTGCACAATTGCTGAAAAACTTCCTGGAGATGTAATGATTATTCCAGCATTAGATTTAATTGACGGCACGGTCGTCCGTCTGCACCAGGGTGACTACGGTCAGCAACGTGATTACGGTACCGATCCGCTGCCACGTTTGCAGGATTATGCCGCCCAGGGCGCGCAGGTCCTGCACCTGGTTGATTTAACCGGTGCCAAAGATCCGGCTCGCCGCCAGATCCCGCTGCTGAAAACCCTGGTCGCAGGCGTCAACGTACCGGTTCAGGTCGGTGGTGGCGTGCGTACCGAAGAAGACGTGGCAGCCCTGCTCGACGCAGGCGTGGCGCGTGTGGTGGTTGGCTCTACGGCCGTGAAATCACCGGAAATTGTAAAAGGCTGGTTTGAACGTTTTGGCGCCGAAGCGCTGGTGCTGGCGCTTGACGTGCGCATTGATGCCAATGGCAATAAGCAGGTGGCGGTCAGCGGCTGGCAGGAAGATTCTGGTGTCTCACTGGAAGCACTGGTCGAAACCTACCTGCCGGTGGGTCTGAAGCATGTACTTTGCACTGACATCTCCCGCGACGGGACGCTGGCAGGCTCCAACGTGTCGCTGTACGAAGAAGTCTGTGCGCGCTATCCGCAGGTGGCCTTCCAGTCTTCAGGTGGCATTGGCGATATCAATGATGTTGCCGCCCTGCGCGGTACAGGCGTGCAAGGTGTGATTGTCGGCCGTGCACTGCTGGAAGGTAAATTCACTGTAACGGAGGCCATCCAATGCTGGCAAAACGGATAATTCCTTGTCTTGACGTACGTGATGGTCAGGTTGTGAAAGGCGTGCAGTTCCGTAATCACGAAATTATCGGTGACATCGTCCCGCTGGCAAAACGCTACGCCGAAGAAGGCGCAGACGAACTGGTATTCTATGATATCACCGCGTCCAGCGATGGCCGTGTGGTTGATAAAAGCTGGGTTTCACGCGTAGCCGAAGTGATCGATATTCCCTTCTGCGTCGCGGGCGGTATTAAATCGGCGGAAGATGCGTCCAAAATTCTTACCTTTGGCGCGGACAAAATCTCGATTAACTCCCCGGCGCTGGCCGATCCTGAGTTGATTACCCGCCTGGCGGATCGTTTCGGCGTGCAGTGCATTGTGGTGGGTATCGATACCTGGTTTGACGACGCTACTGGCAAGTACCATGTTAACCAGTACACCGGTGACGAAAGCCGTACCCGTGCGACCCAGTGGGAAACGCTGGACTGGGTGCAGGAAGTGCAGAAGCGCGGCGCAGGCGAGATCGTGCTCAACATGATGAACCAGGACGGTGTTCGTAACGGCTACGACCTGGCACAGCTCAAAAAAGTGCGCGACGTCTGCCATGTGCCGTTGATTGCCTCCGGCGGTGCGGGCACCATGGAGCACTTCCTCGAAGCCTTCCGCGATGCGGACGTGGATGGCGCTCTGGCGGCCTCCGTGTTCCATAAGCAGATTATCAATATTGGTGAATTAAAAGTGTACCTGGCAAGTCAGGGCGTGGAGATAAGGGTATGTTAACTGAGCTTCAACTCAGCCAACTGGACTGGGAAAAGACCGACGGGCTGCTGCCTGCCGTGGTGCAGCACGCAGTGTCTGGCGAAGTGTTGATGCTGGGCTATATGGATAAAGCCGCGCTGGCGAAAACACAGGAAACCGGCAAGGTGACCTTCTTTTCGCGTACCAAAGGCCGTCTGTGGACCAAGGGTGAAAGCTCTGGCCATTTTCTGAATGTGGTCAGTATCGCCCCTGATTGTGATAACGACACGCTACTGGTACTGGCAAACCCGATTGGGCCAACCTGCCACACGGGCACCTCAAGCTGCTTTGGCGATACCAGTCATCAGTGGCTCTTCCTGTATCAGCTTGAGCAGCTACTGGCCGAGCGCAAAACCGCCGACCCGGAAAGTTCGTATACCGCTAAGCTGTACGCCAGCGGGACCAAGCGCATTGCGCAGAAAGTCGGTGAAGAAGGTGTGGAAACCGCACTGGCTGCCACGGTGAATGACCGCTTTGAACTGACCAATGAAGCCTCAGATCTGATTTACCATCTGCTGGTACTGCTGCAGGATCAGGATCTCGACCTGACTGCCGTTATCGAAAATCTGCGTAACCGCCACAAATAAGTTCTCCTGGGGAGCATCCGCTCCCCTCTTTCCTTCCCGAATTAACAGTTATCTTTCTTCGCCGCAGCAGGTATGATCGCCCGACTGGTTCAGCGCGTGCTCTGAAGCGCTGCATGTTAAGTACTACCAAATATTGAGGTTGAAGATGAAATTTCTGGTCACCGGCGCAGCTGGCTTTATTGGTTTTCATGTCAGCGAGCGTCTCCTGCAGGCGGGCCATCAGGTCACAGGGATAGATAATCTTAATGATTACTATGATGTCAGCCTGAAGCAAGCGCGTCTGGATCTGTTGACGTCGGAAAATTTCAGCTTTAAAAAGCTCGACCTGGCCGATCGTGAAGGCATGGCAAAGCTGTTTGCCGACGAGAAGTTTGACCGCGTTATCCACCTCGCCGCCCAGGCCGGCGTGCGCTACTCTCTGGAAAACCCACTTGCTTATGCCGACGCTAACCTTATCGGTCATTTGAACGTGCTGGAAGGTTGTCGCCACAACCGCGTGGGTCACTTGCTTTACGCATCCTCCAGCTCCGTCTATGGCCTCAACCGTAAGATGCCGTTCTCGACAGACGATTCGGTTGACCACCCGGTGTCGCTCTACGCCGCGACCAAAAAAGCTAACGAACTGATGTCCCACACTTATTCTCACCTGTACGGTTTGCCGACCACCGGTCTGCGCTTCTTCACCGTCTACGGTCCGTGGGGTCGCCCGGATATGGCGCTGTTCAAATTCACCAAAGCCATGCTCGAAGGCAAAAGCATTGACGTGTACAACTACGGCAAGATGAAGCGTGATTTCACCTACATTGATGACATTGCCGAAGCCATTATTCGACTGCAGGATGTGATTCCGCAGGCTGATGCCAACTGGACAGTGGAAGATGGCACCCCTGCCACCAGTTCCGCACCGTATCGCGTCTATAACGTCGGTAATAGCTCGCCAGTAGAGTTAATGGATTACATCACCGCGCTGGAAGAAGCCGTCGGTATTGAAGCACAGAAAAACATGATGCCGATTCAGCCAGGCGATGTGCTGGAAACCAGTGCGGACACGAAAGCGCTGTACAGTGTGATCGGCTTTAAGCCGCAAACGTCCGTGAAAGTGGGCGTGAAGAACTTTGTCGACTGGTATCGCGCCTTCTACCACGTATAAAAAAACGGCCCAGAGGGGCCGTTTTCATTTGCATGTTAAGCAGCTTAGTCGTTACCGAAGAGGTCTCGCGTGTAGACTTTTTCCGCCACGTCTGACAGCTCTGGCGCCATGCGGTTGGAAATAATCACATCGGCTTCCTGCTTAAATGCTTCCAGGTCACGCACGACACGAGAATGGAAGAAATCATCTTCCTTCATTACTGGCTCATACACGATAACCTGCACGCCTTTGGCCTTGATACGCTTCATGATCCCCTGAATGGAAGAGGCACGGAAGTTGTCCGAACCGCTCTTCATGATCAGACGATAGACGCCCACCACTTTCGGCTTACGCGCCAGGATAGAGTCCGCGATGAAATCTTTGCGTGTGCGGTTGGCATCAACAATCGCGCCAATGATATTGTTCGGCACAGACTCATAGTTAGCCAGCAGCTGTTTAGTATCTTTCGGCAGGCAGTAGCCACCGTAACCAAATGACGGGTTGTTATAGTGGTTACCGATGCGCGGGTCCAGGCATACGCCTTCGATGATCTCGCGCGAGTTCAATCCCAGACTCTCAGCATAGCTGTCCAGCTCATTGAAGTACGCCACACGCAGTGCGAGATAGGTGTTAGCGAAGAGTTTGATCGCTTCGGCTTCGGTAGAGCCGGTAAACAGGACATCAATCTCTTTTTTAATCGCCCCTTCCTGCAGCAGACCGGCAAAACGCTCAGCGCGTTCGGAGCGCTCACCAATCACGATACGGGACGGATGCAAGTTGTCGTACAACGCACGGCCTTCACGCAGGAATTCCGGTGAGAAGATGATGTTGTCGATGCCTAACTCTTCTTTGATCGACTGCGTGAACCCCACCGGAATCGTGGACTTGATGATCATGACCGCATTTGGGTTGATCTCGTGAACGTCGCGGATAACGGATTCAACACTGGAGGTGTTGAAGTAGTTGTTTTTCGGATCGTAGTCCGTTGGCGTCGCAATGATGACGTAATCCGCATTGCGGTAAGCGTCATGTTTGTCCGTCGTTGCACGGAAGTTGAGCGGCTTATTCTGCAAATACTCCTGGATTTCCTTGTCTACAATCGGGGAAATCTTCTGATTAAGCATGTCGACCTTGGCCTGCACGATATCCAGTGCGACAACCTCGTGGTTCTGCGCAATCAAAATACCGTTTGATAAGCCAACGTAACCTGTTCCGGAGATGGTTATTTTCATTCGATAAGCAACTTATGTCAGTGTTATAGAGACGATGATGGTAGTGTCTGCCATCGCTTAAAATCAATAACTGTTGGGGTTTTTACCTCTTCTGTTGAGGCACTGTCAAGGCAACCACTCACTGATTTCAGACGCTTTAATTGGCAAATTGTTTCACGCTTAAGACTGATAGTGGGGAAATGCGCTGTTCTTGCCCGCATTTGGCGAAAAAAAGGCCCGGTTACAATAACCGGGCCTCGTTTGATAGTGCGGGCAATATCAGATTAATCCAGCCATTCCGTATGGAATACGCCGTCTTTGTCAGTGCGTTTATAAGTATGCGCACCGAAGTAGTCACGCTGCGCCTGAATCAGGTTCGCAGGCAGAACTGCCGCACGGTAGCTGTCGTAGTAAGCCACTGCCGCACCAAAGGTCGGAACCGGAATACCGTTTTGTACTGCGTAAGCCACAACGTCACGCAGCGCTTGCTGGTAATCATCAGCGATTTGCTTGAAGTAAGGAGCCAACAGCAGGTTAGCGATAGCCGGGGTCTGCGCATACGCATCGGTGATTTTCTGCAGGAACTGAGCACGAATAATGCAGCCCGCGCGGAAAATCTTCGCGATTTCGCCGTAGTTCAGATCCCAGTTGTTTTCGTCAGAGGCTGCACGCAGTTGAGAGAAGCCCTGCGCGTAGGAGACGATTTTACCGAGGTACAGTGCGCGACGCACTTTCTCAACAAACTCAGCTTTATCTCCGGCCGGTTTAGCCTGCGGGCCGCTCAGTACTTTAGATGCCGCAACACGCTGCTCTTTCAGAGAGGAGATGTAACGTGCAAACACGGATTCAGTGATCAGAGACAGCGGTTCACCAAGATCCAGAGAGCTCTGGCTGGTCCATTTACCGGTACCTTTGTTAGCGGCTTCATCCAGAATCACATCCACCAGGTATTTACCTTCTTCATCTTTCTTAGTGAAGATATCTTTGGTGATGTCGATCAGGTAGCTGCTCAGCTCGCCTTTGTTCCACTCACTGAAGGTTTCTGCCAGCTCTTCATTGGACAGGTTCAGACCACCTTTCAGCAGAGAGTAGGCTTCAGCAATGAGCTGCATGTCGCCATATTCGATGCCGTTGTGAACCATCTTCACGTAATGCCCCGCACCGTCTGCACCGATATAGGTCACGCACGGTTCGCCATCTTCAGCAATCGCAGCAATTTTAGTCAGGATCGGCGCAACCAGCTCGTAAGCTTCTTTCTGACCACCAGGCATGATAGATGGGCCTTTAAGCGCACCCTCTTCACCACCGGAAACACCGGTACCGATGAAGTTAAAGCCTTCAGCAGACAGTTCACGGTTACGACGGATAGTATCATGGTAGAAAGTATTACCACCATCAATGATGATGTCACCTTTGTCGAGGTATGGTTTCAGGGAGTCGATGGCAGCGTCTGTGCCCGCGCCTGCTTTCACCATCAACAGGATGCGACGTGGCGTTTCTAAGGATTCAACAAATTCCTGCACGGTATAGAAAGGAACCAGCTTCTTGCCAGGGTTTTCGGCAATGACCTCTTCAGTCTTATCGCGGGAACGGTTGAACACGGAAACGGTATAGCCACGGCTTTCGATGTTAAGCGCCAGGTTGCGCCCCATCACAGCCATACCAACAACGCCGATTTGTTGCTTAGACATTACATACTCCTGTCAGGTGTGGATTCCCCACAGTACGTACCTGCAGGGCTAAGATCATAGTTTATATCATCCAAACTTATTGTTTCGACGACATCTTACGAAAAACTGTGACATAATTTATTCATCGTTCAGTGAATTGAGACAATCACATGGTCAAAAAAAACTCAAAAACATGACTGCGAGAAAGCCTTCACGTCAGGTCATAACATCATACAGATACAACTTTTAGTCGAAAAGAAGAATGAGGTACTCCAGCTGTGTGCACGGAAAAAAAACTTTTAATAAGTATACTGACAATACCTGCGCTAATATTTCTCATACTGTCATTGCAGCACACATACACCCCTGGTATATACATGGATTCTGTAAATCCTGATTATTTATCAGCCTGGCTATTAAAAGGAAGCAAAGTAATACCGGCGTGGTGTTATCCTGATAATTATCTGGCGGGTATGTATCAGTATCCCTTGCTAAATTCATTATATGGTGGCAATCCCACAGCTTATTTAGCTACGGTGTTTTTTTGGATAACTGGATTCGGTCTCGAACAATTACGCGTATTCCATGCGATTATAGGTACAGCATTATTGGTCAGTTGGGTATGGTGCCTAAGAAAATGGAAGTGTCCAGTGTGGATAATTGTGTTATGTGCGCTTGGCCTCGCCGTTGAACCGAACTTTTTTTTCTCCTGGCGCACGCAATTCTACTTGCAATTAACACCAGGCATCTCATTGTTCTTCGCATTAGGGTTATTAGGGCAGAATTATTTTAGTGAAAAAAACAATTGCAAGAAAAAACTAGCAATTGCGGGTGTGTTGCTTGGCTTCGCAGCATATTGCTATTTTATCTATGCCTTTTATGCCGCAGCTATAATTGTCATCTACACACTATTTTCACCTAACATACATTATTCTAAAGCAAAAACCTTCACCCTGCTGAGCATTTTTGCGATAGTGGGCTGGTCACCTTATATATATGCACACTTATCAATTATCTTAAATATTGGCTTCGATGGTTATATAACTCAACTCAAAGACCTACAGAATATTTATCAGATTGGCAGTGTAAATCCTCAATTTCAGATGTCGCGGCTAGATTATTTGGGAAATAAACTAGGTGCATTGTTTGGTGCCGCTGGTCTTGAGACATTAATCCTTAAACAGCATACCGTAAGCGACACACTTCGTATGCTACATTCAGTCTTTCTTGTCGTACCGGTACTTACTGTCTTTGCCATCGCTACCGTTGTCAAAACCGCAAACACGAAGTGTACCAGGGTAAATGATAATGATAAGGGTGCTCATGCCGTATTGCCTGCTATACTTGCAGGCATCATTATTATGCACATGCTATTTGCAATAGTTATTGGCACATCGCTAGGATTACAACACATCATGCCATTGATCCCAATAAGTGCCGCCTGTCTTGCGACCACACTTTCCTTTACTGCCAAGAAAGTCATGACCGAGGATAGAATAAAACGTTCAGCAATAGCCCTTATGGCTCTTATTATGGCTGGGAACGTAATTATTGACTGTGTGCGGTCATGGCAACTAATGGGGCGGCTGAGCACCGAAAGTGCACAGCCTTTCTACAGCACCACTATTAATACAATGGCAGAGGAGTTGAAAGACGAGCCAGAAGGGTCTGTATTACTATTTCCACAGTGGGGATTGTGGATGGGGGCGGTGACGCTGCTAGGGCCTAAATATGATGTTCTCGAGGCTCAAGACATCCCGGGTATGATTGAAAAGCTGAATAGTAATAATGAGCTACTAAAAAGAAATAATTATACTCTGGTCTTAGGGTATGGCATCAATGGTGATGATAAAGCATCACTGATGCAACATGCCGAGACTTTTGCAAAGGCAATGCAATTCAGTATTGTCAAAGAAAGAACAATTCAGGATATGAATAAAAAAGATGGCATCTTGATTGTCTCCTTTAGCAGATAATAAACAAATATCCTCAGGCGTTGCCGGAGGATATTTATTCCATTTTATTTTGAAATCTGGCTGCTGATAAAAACATTCAATTCTTCAGGAGTACCTAAAACATGAACCGCGCTAATGGGCAGATCAGAAACTGAAATATGCCCACCATGAGTAATCATGTCAGCATAAAGCGGTGCAATATATCTCTCACCATTTACAAGATTAAGGTCATTACTGAAAAATCGAGTGTAAGATTCGATATACTGCTCACCGCTTTTAAACCAGTACAGTCCAATGGTGGCAAGGTCAGATACACGACGTTTTTCTGCAACTTCGACAACCCATCCATTATCACCGGTTCGGGCAAAACTCCAGTGATCGCCTGCCGCCTTAAAACAGGGGATCCATCCATCGGAACCTGGTTTAATATCCTGGGTAGTTAATGCATAGGGTTCAACGTATGTGTCAATATTGTAGATCAACAGTGCAGCATCAGGTTTCCACAACGATTTAGATAACCAGGCTGTTGTGGCCTGGCCGTCGGTGATATCATCAAGTTCGAGAATATGAACATCTGCGCGCGTGAACGACTTCATGTTCTCTTCAATGAATGCACGAGAATCATTTTCTTTCAGACAAACGAAGATGATCCTGCTGTCAGGGGTAATGAAATTGAGCAATGATGACATTGACCATTCGAACAAGCTCTTACCATGTGCCACAATTTCATACTTTGGCTGGTTATACCCTGCCTTATAAAAGCGAGAACCACGTCCAGCCATAGTGATAACAATATTATTACTCATTATTACTCGTGCCCTAAAAGTTTATGGATTTGTTTCTCAGTAAGATTCAGGAATTCATCCGGTCTGATTGCGCGGTCATCAATATAGAAACCATGTTTGCGAGGCCATGGTTTGCCAAACATAATTTCATCAAATGGCACATTCCAGCGCTCAAGCCATTCCAGCAAGACAGGGGCAGTGAACCGGTTAATTTTCCCGACATTACCTTCATACGTCTTCATATTACGTGATGTATAAAGCAGGATCGTATATCCGCGTTGTTGATACTCACGCAATTTATCAATCATTAACAAGTCAGGTGTGACATCACTGTAACTTTGATCGGAGGTTTTGATGGAACACAGCGTTCCATCAATGTCCACAACCAACATACCATCAATGGCTTCCATCTTTTACACCCTCAATTTCATCTAATATATTTTTGGCAACTAACATGAATCCCATAACCTTGTTTGGGTAATCAGTATGCAATGGTAGCATCGAAAGGAAGAGTGATGCCTCGCCAAGCCGGATTATCTTTGCGTCATACCCTAACGATTCAAGCTGACGAATAAACTCGCGTTTAAGCGTCTGATGATTGGTAAAATTAACATTAAGTTTGATATCGTTATCATTCGTAAAATTGACGCTATACAAACCATTATTAATGAAGTCATAGTCTCCGATGACGCTATGCGATACTTTGCACAGATCATAAAAAGGATGTGTCCAGATGCCTTCTTCGCTGGTTGCACCTTTAGGATCAATCAACTTCATTAAATAACGCTCCTGATCATACAGAACGTTTGAGAAACAAGGGTCTCCATGACCAACAGTCTCATATCCGCATTCGAATTGCTTACTATAACGCTGGTAGAGTCTGAGGTAGCGCTGTTGCAAAATCGTAATATCGAGATCAGGATTGGCGCTTTTAACCAAATTATTGATACTGACACCAACTGGCATACTCAGTAACTTCTCAATACGTTCGGTAACTTTATCCACAAATAATTTTTTAGCGGCATCACCAGATGATGATACAGAACAAGAGCGCTGAGGTCGGGTATGAATAAAAAACAGCAGTCGTTGAATAAATTCACTGAAACTCTGAACTGAGAATGCCCCATGGACCCATTGCAATGCTGCATCTGCCAGGTAATAGCGCATCATGCTATAAGATGCCGTGTCCCCTGCTTGATTAAAATCGAACGTCTGGATCAACCACGGCCGCATTTTCTCAGGAACAAGTTGGTAGAATGAATATTCAGCCAACATTTTATTTTTATCAGTGGAACTCTTAGTATAGAAATAGGCATCACCTTTAATCTCATTAAAGTGCCGTGTTGCAGTTGAACCACTGGTAAAGTTAAGGAAGTCGCGCACATTAGCCAGATCCAGGACATCCACAGATTTCAAAACCTGAACATCCAGGGAAGCATCCCAGTCTGGAAGCGATGAGATGCTGAACCGTTCCCAGATGTTCAACAAATCCACTGCATTTTTAAAGAAAATGAATAGAGGATTATATTGCCTGTCCGCAAAATTTTCTTCCGCATAAGGTAGACGCTCAATGATCTGATTCAACGCTTGCAAATCAACAAAACCACCACGCGTGGAGATAACACAAACAGATTTATAACGTTCACCGCTAATTATTTTATCTTTTGTTTCTTTGAGATCATCATTGTGTTTTATTTCTATGAAATGATCTTTAGCCCACTCTGGGAGAATTGAAATAATATAAGATGATAATTGCTGTCTTTTAAAAGTAATTTCGCCATAATGTCTATTGCCAACAACGCGGGCTATTTCATTTGACGTAAACTCACGATCATCTATTATAATTAGGATAGAGTTTTGGGCGTTAATCATACTTTACCTTATTAGTCTTCAAAGCACCAATCACAATAATAGGAATCACGAAACAACAAGCCAGGAACATGAGCGCGAACGTTTGATAAAGACCGAATCCATAAGTAGCACTGTTATCGCCAGCAAGACTTGCAAATAATCCCTTAGAAAATAATGATAACCAGTCATTCTCCTGCCGGTTAAAAAGATGTATGAAAATAGACAATGATAGTATTTCAACCGCCCAGATCATAACCGACGTAAAAATCAAACCACTAAAACGACCTTCCACTGTCTTATGTATATAAGATTCAAAACTTCTGACTTGATGAAACAGACGCAGAAGCATTAACCCGCGTGGAGATTTGCTGGTTAGGACAAGATAGCGATTAAGATAAACGGCAGTTTTGGATATGACAAAGAACGTTGAAAAGATCGCCACACTGAGAAGAACAAATACGATACAGAAGTTACGCATGCTTTCAGAAACCGGGATATTGAACAGATTTAATCCCAGAATAAACAAAATCAAAACGCAAACATCACCAAAGCGCTCTGCTAGCCAGACTGCAAAAGCCTTCTGCTTGCCGCCAAAAACAACATAGAATGATGACAGGCGGATAATTTCGCCTAACTTAAAAGGCAAAAGGGATGCGGGAAATGCGGTTATTGCATGCGCAGTAAGCAGCGGAAATATATTGTCACGCTCATCCAGCGTCAGCAGGGCAAGCCTTGTCATACGCAACAGATGAGAACAAAAATACAGCGCGCTAATTGCCATTACTGCAAAAAATGAGCTTCGTAATGGCTCAGTGATGATATCTCCAAAATTGTCAAATAACCACCAGGCTATACTCATAAGGCAGAAAACGACATACCATGAAAATCTACGCATTGTTATCGACGTCCACTATTTTGTTGTCAATTTTGTGCTGAATACCACCAGTATATTGTTCAAAAGGGCGCAAGCGCATTTCCTTCTTGAGGAAACTTCCACGCTGAACAAAATATGTTAATAGCATCCTAATAACTTTGAATGCTTGCTGGAAAAGCTTAACGTTTGAAACTTGATCATCTTCTCGCCAGCTTATCGGGAAGAATTTAACTTTTTGCTTTTTGTTGTAACTGGCCAACAACATGATGTAATTAAAAGTGAGGTCATCGGGGAAGTTTTTATAATAAAAATCACGTAATGTTGATACTTTATATAAGTTCAAACCCGAGCCTAAATCATAAATTTTCCGCATAGCCACTATCGAGAACAGTGCATTATATACAATATTCCCGAACGTTCTGAATTTAGAATAACCTTTCAATCTGCTGCCAGGCATAAATCGAGCACCGAGCAAACAATCAATCCGCGATAACGACTCTGAGGTCAAATACGCTTCGATATCAGCAATATCAGCCTGATCGTCTCCGTGTAACACAATAATATAATCGAAATTATTATCAACTGCATATCGTATCGCAGCTTTATGTGAACCACCCAGTCCGTAGTTATTATCATTTTTCCAGGCGATAAAATTACTAATCGTAAAGACTTGCTTTGCCTCATCAATTGCACTCTGCAACGTGTCATCTGGCGAGATATTATCCACAACAATAACTGTGTCGATTTTCTCCTGAATGGACGGAGAGAATTGTCTTATTACTCGCTTGATCTGAGTTTCACAACGATAAGCTGGAATAAAAACAAGAGTTTTCATTTTATCGACATACCTTTTTGTTTTTTAAAAGAACTGATTATGCTTACAAGTTTTTTCATGAACAAGTAATTAGTGAATAAATTCAATGGGGTAACAATGACTTTTGCTAAGAAACTCAATTGTTGCACATCAAGAATGAATGCACTGAATTGCCAGTAATGCAATTTGAGAGAGAGGTATCCAATCAGTAATGAATAAATAAAAATAGAAACAAATTGGAAAAGCCAATAGAAAAGTATTCCCCAGGAAAAGGTCTTATTATTGTATTTAAACACTGCCTTTAGCGAAGTAAACCAGACAAATGTCACTCCAACGAAGGAAGAGATGAAATTTGCAGTATAGGATTCTACATCATTAAAAAGCAAAAGAGAGAAAGTGATTATATCCAATATCCACCCGAGACCAGATATTGAAGCAAAAATTAGAAAGCGCGTAAAACCTTGACGAAAACTTGTATGATTCATAATCTAAATTACCATCGATCATTTTGAGCTTGTAAATGATTCTTTATAACAGTCGTGGTATCAGAAGTGACCGCTCGGACAATCACTGAACTCGAAAATACCCACCCTCGCTTGCTAGTCTTAGTTACTACTTCATTTTAATTAATTGCCTTAATCATAGAAAATAATTTTCTCTTGAATCCTCTATAAAAAGCCTCACCTTTATTTATCACCTTTTAATATAGTATCAATGTATATACCAATTAGAATCTATTACGTATTGAGCAGGTGTAGAAAAAAATACTTTTCATTAACTCCTCCGCATTCAAGCTATAACTCCCGAAGAGTCCGCATAAAAACTCAATATAACCAAATAAATATTATTTTAAATAAATAGTTATTTTCACAAACAAAAAATATGCAACCTTAAAATAAATAATAACAAAACAGTTAGTTAGAAAAATTAAATTGCAATGTCATTCTTGCACTGGAAGTTCATGCAAACATTTTGTATTCAATAATTTCCTGTCGGCATCAAAAAACCAACCCCATTTATTAAAGTAACGCACAGCAGAAATAACATGATAACAAAGAAAACGAAATCTCACATATGATGTTCTTTGCGATTCATGGACAACTTTCGCTCCAGAAAAATACATTACAAGAAAATTTGAAAGGCAAACTCTGCGTGATAAATCAACATCTTCAAGATAAAGGAAAAAACGAGTATCAAATCCATCGACATTATTAATCGCATCATTGCTAATTAACATGAAACAACCAGAAAGTGAAGGAGCAAAAAAAGACTTAGAATAATCAGCCAACCTCAACTCATAGTTATTATTCATTGATGAAGAATATGAAGGAAAAAAGCGCCGAACGAATAATTGTAAAGGTGTTGGCAATAACTTACTTCCATATTGCAAAGACCCATCAGGATAAACAACCTTTGGAATTGATAATCCTACACCATGATCAATTGAGAATGAGAGCAATTTATCGACCTCCCCTTTTTCAAAACTAATATCTGGATTGCATATTAGAAAGTGTGAAGCTCGATTTACATACCTTTTAAATACGACATTATGACCTGCTCCGAATCCTTCATTTAATTCCAAATGAATATTTTCAATTTTTGGATGAGTAAAGGACTCAAGCCATTGACAATGGTTACCATTATCGACAATGGCAATTTTATCGATACTATCTTCATTGAGTAACGAAGATAGTGTACTTTTTATATCATCATAGCTATGTTTAAACAGCACAAGTGAGGCAATAATTTTCACTGCTCATTCCAATTTTAACCAAGTGAATTTCAATTAATTCTCATTCATTTATGAAAAGAGAGTTACTCTGAAGATACACGAGAAAATCCATCATGTTTTTAAAGTACATATCTGACTTTGAAATATCTTCATTTAATAATGAATGCCCCGTCCCGAATATAAAAGCCTTTGCTAAGTTTGCATTTTTAGCGGCTTCAATATCGGAAATTTTATCGCCTAACAAAATAGATTTATCAGGCATAATAGAAAATTCATTTATTGCGGACAGCAACATCCCAGGATTGGGTTTTCTGCAATCGCACTCAATATTAAAAGGAGGTACCCCCGAAGGATGATGAGGACAATGATATATTTTTGATATAAAAATGTCCTCTTGCTCTAATTTCTTTAACATCCACGAGGTCAATTCAAGATATTGTTCTTCTGAATAATAACCACGCGCGATGCCTGCCTGATTGGTAACAATAAAAATATGGTCGAATCGTGCTTGCAATGCACGGATAACTTTGAGAACGTCTGGAACAAAAATAAAATCTTCTTTCCGATGACAGTAGCTAACTTCTCTATTGATTATGCCATCTCGATCCAAGAAGACTGCGCTACCTTTTGAAGACATCACACGCTTTGTAGTAATCATCAGGAATGCCTATATCTATAAAGAAGCCGCTGCACTCAAAAGGATTAATGTCCATATATTGCTGCTTGAGCACAATCTCTTCAAATGAAAATTTCTCAACAGGCAAGAGAACTTCCTTCCTTGTAAATAGATACATCCCGCCATTAATGAATCCTTCACCAGCATTCCCTTTTTCATTGAAGCTGATAATTTTATTATCGCGACATGTAACACTACCATACCTGGCAACATCTTCAACATGTACTAGAGCCATTGAAATACTCTTTCCGGAAGATGTATGAGAGTTAAAGTAGTTCAACAAATCTATATCTAAATATGTATCACCATTAGTTATTAAAACATGATCAGTAATGCAATGATCCATTGCTTGAGCGATGGCACCTCCTGTGCCTAACGCTTCATGCTCAATAGAATATTGAATATCTAAACCCCGATATGAGTTTCCTATTTCAGAAATAAACACATCTGATTTATATGAGATTGCAATAACCACTCTGGTGATGTTTTGAGAAATGAGCCCATCTAAAATGTAATAGATAAATGGCCGCCCAGCGACCTCGATTATAGGCTTTGGTTTCTCACCCGAAACACTTCGTAATCGAGTGCCTAATCCGCCAGCTAATATAATAGCTTCCGTTAACATTGAACCTATCACCAATTATTTAGGAAATATGTTTTTTTCAATTAATGCACAAATGATATGTCCAATCATTATGTGCGATTCTTGGATAAATGGTGTGACATTGCTTGGCACCGACAAACAAATATCGGCAATATCAAGTATGGCACCGGCATTACCACACAAACCTACTGTGTTAACACCTTTATCTTTAGCTTCATTAATTGCAGCGAGTATGTTTTTGGAGTTGCCTGACGTAGTAATTCCAATAAAGACATCACCAGCATTCCCTAACGATTGAATCTGCCTCGCAAATACACGTTCATATCCGTAGTCATTACCAATCGCTGTCAAAATTGAAGTATCAGTTGTCAAAGCAACCGCTGGCAAACCCGGTCTATCGTAAAAAAAGCGACTAACAAGTTCTGCAGCAATATGCTGAGCATCTGCTGCGCTACCACCATTTCCAGCCAAAAGTACCTTTTTACCAGAATTAAGAGCATCAATGCATATTTCTACAACTTTGTGAATATTAGCTATCAATTGTTCATCGGCCAATACAACTTTCTTGGTTTCAATCGATGACTCAATATAATTTTTAATATAATTTATACTTTCCATGCGCGCTCACCTTCATTTTTAAACTGGAAACGGAAAAACTTACCATCAAAATCGCTAAGACATTTTTCAAATTTAAATCTATCTTCAGGTTCAATAAATAGAAGCATAAACCCCCCCCCCCCAGCACCTGATAATTTGAGAGCTTGGATTCCATTATCTTCAAGTCGACTTATCACCGAATTTATGAATGGATTAGTTATCGACGATGACGTTGATTTTTTTGCTTCCCAACTTTCCCTGATTAAAGCCACAATACCTGAGATATCAGAACGCAACAGAGCTTCTTTCATTTTGATAGCTGCATTCTTTAAATTGAACATTGCATTCAGTGAACTCACTGAGGATGTATCTGTTACAGCCTTTACTTGATCATCGATTATCTTAGCTGATTCACGAGAAATACCTGTATAATAAAGAACCATACGACATTCAAGCTCATCTATCGTAGATTGCTTAATGCGCAGTGGATTCACTATCACTTTATTGTTTGAAGCAAATTCGATGAAATTGAATCCACCGAAAGTAGCAGCATACTGGTCCTGTTTTCCACCACTAAAACCACAATCGATTCGCTCAATATCGTAAGCTAACTGCGCAACATCGTATTCCCCTAAAGGAAGATTCAAATACTCTCTGTATGCTGCAATTATTGATACAACTATTGTCGATGAAGTCCCAAGTCCGCTACCCATTGGAACATCTGTCCATGTAGTAACCTTAACTGGTAATCCTTTGCCGTGGTTGAAATCTCTTACTATGCGATTGTAAACAGCCTTGTGAAGTGGAAGAACAGAGTCAATTTCATAGTTATCTGCAAGTTCACCTCTGTATTCAATGTCTAGATCTTTAGAAATAAACTCAACGCTGTTATTAGTTGTTTCTTCCAGGGAGCAGTACGCATACATATTAATTGTAGCATTTAATACGCAACCGCCATGTAAATCACAAAAAGGTGAAACGTCAGTTCCTCCACCTGCCAGACCTATCCGCAACGGAGCTCTTGTTCTAATCTTCATAGTTTTTACCATTGTTGAATAACTGCGAGAATGCATTCTGCATTGCCTGTTCAGAGAAATTCTGTTTCACATATACAGTTTGGTTGAATGAGATATTTCGCCATTTCATATCATCATTTAGCAGTTCAATTACTTGCTGCGCAAATTCACTCGGCTCGTCCTCTGCAATCAAAATGTTAGGATCTGAAGTTAACCCCTGAGCACCCACAGATGTTGTTACTACTGGCAAACCAAAACGCATAGACTCAACAACTTTACCTTTAACACCTGCACCGTAGAGTAAAGGAGCAATAGCAAGACGAGCATCTTTATAGAATAACTCTAAATGTTCATCCGTAACAAAACCTGTCACAACTATATTATCCGAAGCTAATTGTTTAATATTATCTGTTGGATTTGAACCGACCAAGAATAATTTTATATCTTTATTGACCGCCTTTACCAAAGGCCATACGTTCTGAACAAACCAAAAGACACCATCTTGGTTTGGTTTATGACCAAATCCACCGACAAAAATAATATTCTTACGTGATGTTAAATTTTCAGCAGCATCATGAATGAAATCTGAGAAAGCATTCATTGGCGTCGTTAGCGCTTTCGCTGATGGATTATTCTGTTGAATAAAATCAAGTACAACATCTGTTTCAGATGGAGATGGATAATAAATCACATCAACTAAAGACCATACTTTTCTTTCCATGTTATACAGTGTCTCATACTCTTTATTCAAAGCAGTTGAGTCACCTTCTATTTTCATTTGTTCTTTAACTCGCAAATGATGAATGTCATGCCCATAATAGAGTAGTGTCGCTCGTGAATGAGCGCGGATAGTATTTATGTATTCAATTGCTACATATGGACGAGAAAGAAGCACAAAATCTATATATTTTGAATGCTCACTAAACCAACGCTCAAAAGAACCAACATAGTCTGAGCCATAGATAACTTCGACACCTAGTGATTGCAGTTGTGTTGTATAAATTGGGTCGTACCATAAATTCTGCGGCCAGAATTTGACATTAAGACCTTGGGCCAGGAATATTTTAATCATGTGTATCATTGTTCTGGAACCAGCATCTTTGTCAGGTTGCGGAACATAGTGTTCAACAATTAAAATCGTTTTTTTGTCATGGCTTCGATCTCTAGCCCAGAATACGTCCTCTGCATTGTTAGAGTGAGATGCTAATTCATCAGACCACTTCTGTTTGAATTTTTTCTGATTCTCAATTTGGTACGATTTGATGCCAGAACCTGTGTCTGTACCGTGAGATATCCCTTCAAAATGAACCACCACTGAAAGTGGCTGATACATTACTTTGTATCCAGCCTTACGAACTGAGAATGAAAAATCACTATCTTCACAATACGCTGGGACATAGAGTTCATCAAAGCGCCCTAATTGGTTGAATAGTGCAAGTGGAACCATGAATGAAGCCCCAGAACAATAATCAACCTCTTTAAGGTAATTAAATGAAGGAGCCGAAGGATCAGACAGGCGACCATAATTCCATGCAGAGCCATCTTTCCACATGATTCCCCCAGCTTCCTGCAAACGCCCATCAGGATAAACTAACTTTGAACCCACTAATCCGCACATTTTATGCTTTTTGAACACATCTAATAAATTAGTTAGCCATCCCTCGGTCACTAACGTATCATTATTAAGCAAATAGAAATATTCTCCTCGAGCTAAATCTGCAGCGGCATTGCAAGATTTAAGGAAACCAAGATTTCTCGAGTTTTTTGAGAAAATTAGCCCGGGTATATTTTCCAAAATATTAATTTCAGTATCACCCGAAAAGTCCTCAACGACAATAACCTCGTACTCACATTCAGGGCTATGTTTGCAAATTGAATACAAGCACCGTAATGTCATCAATGCATTCCCATACGTTGGAATTACAATTGAGACCAATGGTTTTTTTGAGTCATTGAATCTTGTATTTTTTACCAAAAAATCCAAGTCATAGTTATTTTCATTGACATACTTAACAATTTTTTCGTTAAAATATCTTCCGTCTTTAGAATTCTTCCAATTTTCATAATGAGGAAGGTTTCTAAATAAAAACCCTGCATATTTGTAACACAGCAAGACAATTTTTATTTTTTTGTCATATGCAATTGGTGTTTTTAAAAAAAGCACCCTGCCATTTTTTTTAATAAAAGATCTTAAAAATTCTTTAGCTTTAACTAGAGTATGATTATTATGCATAATAAGATTACACTATTTAATTTGCAGACTTCATTTCTTGTTTAAAAATGAACAGCATCATATAAATGCTTAGTACTTTGTTAGTAGCTAAGCACTATATAACAAGCTTCAGTAATTATTATTTTTTTAAAAAGGATTTAATCTTCCCCAAAAATCCATTACGCGATAATTTCAACTCTCTGGTTAAGTCATCGATCTCTTTAGATTTCTTATTCCAGTCCATTTCTAGCTTTTGATAATCACTTTGCGCCTTCATCAACTCCGAATGAATTGAGCTTGCCCATCTCATCTTTTTCTTACTTTGAGCAAAAATGTCTTCATTTTTATTAAAATAAAGGCTTCCCGGCAAACCACTTTCTTGATGAGGAACCATGCGGCAGATAGCGATAAGATAGGTCGAGTCACTCTCCTCAATTTCGCCCATAATTTGCAATGGTTTACCATCGCTGGCTTCAGGGATAATAGAAGATGTGGTAACAAAACGCTGACCGTATATATCAACTTGTGGATAATATTTTTTCAGTAAATCAACAAACTCCTGTCTGTAGAGTTCCTTTACGTGGTACTGGTTGATTTCACCACTTTCGTCAGTATAAACACGTTTATCCGGCGTAGAAATGATTAACAGGCCATCATCTTTGAGTATTCTTTTACTTTCGCTAAGCATTTCATCATGTTCGTGAATATGCTCAATTGTTTCAAAGCTCACCATGATATCAACAGTTTTGCTTTCAACTGGAATATTTGTAACGCTTCCCTGTATAAAGGACAGATTATTGACTCCGGAGTATTTTTCTTTTGCAAATTTTACTGCATCGTCAGATATATCGACGCCAACCACATTCGCGGCGGTTCCAGATAGAATGTGGGAACCATATCCTTCTCCGCAGGCAATATCGACAACCTGTTTGCCTTTAACTATCCCGGAAAGAAATTCATATCGATGCTTATGCTCGTATGTCAAACATAAATCAACATCGTTACCCGGGATAAAGCGCTCGCCAGTAAATTCCATAATTACTCCAACGTAAATTTTATTTCTTTCATTGGAACACCAACTAATCCAGTTGATATGCCACTAGCTATAGATTTGAATACTACTGCATCATGAACCCAATGATGCTGTGTATGTGAATCTTGATTGCCACTTGCGAATGCAACATCAATCGAATAATCACCAACAGGAAGCAATGGCATTCTAAATTCAAAACTTGCTATGATCTTCGTACCTGCTGGGGTTGAAACCGGTGAGTCAAGATATGACAAAAATGTATTATCCCCAAATATTTTTTGTCCCAACCTATCTTTGACATAAAAACCTGCAATAATATCTTTTAAATCATCAATGATATTTATTGTTATTTCTAACCTTACGAACTCCCCGCCATTAACCATCAACAACTTTTTATTATTTTGTAATACATCAACATTAGTAATTAATGCTTTACCTGTACCAAAATCGTTACTTTCATGATTTAGCTCTACAAGCTTAATATCATTCCGCAAATTGCTATTATTCAGAAAATCGAGCCTGCAATCTGCATAGTCATCTAATGTACTAATTTTTTTACTTTCTTTTGATTTAGTGGAGTTAAGCTCGACATCGATATTATCTTCAGACTTACGATCTTTTGCATGAAAGAATGCCAAATACTCTTCCGTAACTTCCTTCGCGGTGCCTATTCGCATGATTTCACCATTCGATAACCAGACAGCTTTATCACAAAGGTTCGTTACAGCAGCAGTGTCATGACTGACAAAAAGTATTGTTCCTTTTTTCTTGAAATCTCGAATAAACCTCATACATTTCTGAACAAAGAAAACATCACCTACTGCCAATGCTTCATCAATAATTAATATGTCTGGTTCAGAATTGGCTATAACAGCAAAGGCAAGACGTACAAACATACCAGAGGAATATGTTTTTACTGGTCTATCAATAAAGTCGCCGATATCTGCAAATTTTTCTATCGCAGCGAATTTTTGGCTAATTTCATTTTTACTCATGCCCAACAACATGCCGTTAATAAAAACGTTTTCTCGCCCAGTGCTTTCGAGATCAAAACCAGCACCTAGCTCAAGCAATGCTGCAATTCGCCCACTAATTTTAACATCGCCACTTGTAGGCCTTAGTGTGCCGCATATTGTTTGCAACAGTGTAGATTTGCCAGATCCATTTTTTCCGATAATTGCAATGGTTTCACCCTTGCTGATACTGATATCAATGTTTTTTAAAGCCCAAAACTCACTTCTCTTTTTTTTATTCCAGCGAGAAATCAATCTATCAATTGGTTTATTATAGACATAAAAAACCTTCGAGAGACCTTCGATTGTTATTACAGGATTATATGACATCGGCAAAATCTTTTTTCAATGAAGAAAACACAATAAAACCCACGACAAAAATAATTGAGCTGCAAAGTAGGGAAACTGCGTACCCATCCCAATTAAACCCTTTATTAAAAATAAGAGTATCTCTCGCCTGAGTGACTACAAAAGCAATTGGATTAAGTGAAGCTATAAATTGAAATTTTTCTGGCATACGTTCCATTGGAAAAAAAATTGGACTCAAGAACATAAATGCCATATTAAAAATGCCCATAACCTGCCCAATATCTCTTGCAAAAGCTGAAATGGCTGACACGAAATAAGTCACACCCAGGGACATTAGGTAAATAGGGAACAAGAGAAGTATAATAAAGACACATTGGATATTTAAAGTGTTTTTAAAAAGCAGTAACACAGTAAATAAAATCAGATAGCTAATAACCCCATTAAAGAAAGAAGAATTGACCACTATAATAGGCAATATATTTAGTGGGAAGATAACTTTTTTAACGTAATTTTTATTATCATGTATAATATTTGCTGCTCGGTTGGTTGCATCAGCATACATATTGAAAACAATTAACCCTGTGAACAACACGACTGCAAAATCAAAATTCCCTTCATTGCTCAAGCCCCATTTTGCTTTCATTATCACGCTGAACACGAATGTATAAATAACAAGCAACAATAAAGGGTTAATAAAGGACCATATCAGACCAGCATAGGCTCCTTTAAATTTGCTGGTAATATCCCGCTTAGTTAGATGATATAGAAGATGACGGTTTTTTTTTACGTCATTAAATAATTCTGCGAATTTTGATAACATAATATATTCTTTTCAGTCTAAAATATAAAAAATGATTCTTGTCATAACTCAGGAGAATCTCATTTTGTATCATGAGAAAAATTCAGCCTTGGAAAAATCCAATGCTTTATTGTCTTTGTCCGATAATTTGACTTCTTCAGTAACAGGCCAATCAATATTTAATGACGAATCATTCCAGATAATGCAACGCTCTTGTTCCGGTGCATAATAGTCCGTAGTTTTATACACAAATTGAGCCTGTTCGCTTAAAGTCAGAAACCCATGCGCGAATCCTTCCGGTATCCATAGCTGCTTTTTATTCTCGGCACTCAGCATAATACCTACCCATGCACCAAAAGTGGGTGACGATTTACGAAGATCTACAGCAACATCAAATACTTCACCTTGAATACAACGGACTAACTTGCCTTGAGCATGCGGTGCTAGCTGATAATGTAATCCTCTTAAAATGTTCTTTTTCGACTGAGAATGATTATCCTGCACAAACTCAACTTTGCGACCGACGATATCTTCAAAATTTTTATGGTTGAAACTTTCAAAGAAAAACCCACGATCGTCACCAAAGACTTTCGGCTCAAAAATAAGAACGTCTGGAATGGCTGTTTTGATTACATTCATTTGATTGCTTACCTAGCTTATTTTCCAAGTATTTCAACAACAACACGTTGTACACCAACTTTCCAGTCAGGTAACGTCACGGAAAAAGCATTTTGAAATTTCGAATTTGCAAGACGGGAATTGTGTGGCCGTTTTGCAGGCGTCAGATATGCAGAGGTGTCAACAGCCTTAACTTCTTTCACCACCAAAGTCTCATCAAACTGCTGAGCTATTGAAAACACATATTTAGCATAGTCATGCCAGGTCGTTTCACCACTCGCAACCAAATGGTATGTCCCATACAACGACTTATTATCACGCTCAGTTCGAATCGCTATTGCAGTACAATCAGCGAGTAATTCAGCCCCGGTAGGAGCACCGTGCTGATCGTTGATGATGGACAGACTTTCTTTTTCTTTTGCAAGTCTGAGCATAGTCTTGGCAAAATTGGCACCACGTGTCGCAAAAACCCAACTCGTCCGGAAGATAAAATGGCGTGGGTTATTTTTGCTGATAGCCAGCTCCCCCGCTAATTTAGTTTCTCCATACACATTCAACGGCGCAGGCTCTTCATCTTCAAGGCGATAGTGCTCACCTTCACCATTGAAAACGTAGTCAGTGGAATAATGAATCAGCAGCGCACCTAATTTTGCGGTCTCTCGCGCAATGACTTCAACGCTATCCGCATTCAATAACTGGGCAAGCTCTCTTTCACTCTCAGCTTTATCCACTGCAGTATGTGCCGCTGCATTTACAACAACATCAGGCTTAACACGGCGAATCGTTTCTGCAATACCGTCAGGTTTTGTCAAATCACCACATAATTCAGTATCGAAATAATCAACCGCAGTTAACTCACCTAATGTAGCAAGGGAGCGTTGCAGCTCCCAACCGACCTGGCCATTCTTTCCAATCAGCAAAATTTTCATAGAAGATTTTTTCAGCTAAGTTTTTCGTTAACCAACAGGCTTAAATAGCGGCCGTAGTCATTTTTTGACATTTTTTTCGCCTGCTCTGATACCTGCTCTTTACTCAACCATCCCTTACGGTAAGCAATCTCCTCCAGGCACGCCACTTTCATGCCCTGGCGCTTTTCAATGGTATGAATAAACTGCGATGCTTCTACAAGACTGTCATGAGTACCAGTATCGAGCCAGGCAAATCCACGACCTAATAGCTCAACCTGCAATTCGCCGCGTTCGAGATACATCTGGTTGAGGGTGGTGATTTCCAGTTCCCCGCGTGCAGAGGGCTTAACTTGTTTAGCCATTTCTACAACATTATTGTCATAGAAATAAAGCCCGGTTACCGCCCAGTTGGATTTTGGCTTTAGTGGTTTTTCTTCGATGGAGAGAGCCTTGTAGTTTTCATCAAATTCAACCACACCAAAGCGTTCCGGGTCCTGAACCTGGTAACCAAAGACCATTGCGCCCTGGGTTAATTGAGCTGCTGCATCAAGCTTCTTACCGAAACTTTGGCCGAAATAAATGTTATCGCCTAATACCAGTGCACATGGCTCATTGTTAATAAACTCTTCGCCAATGATGAACGCCTGTGCTAAGCCATCAGGAGACGGTTGCACTTCATAGCTTAAGCGGATACCAAATTGCGAGCCGTCACCCAGCAGACGTTTGAATGCCGGCATATCTTCCGGTGTCGTGATAACCAAAATGTCACGAATACCGGCCAGCATCAGCACTGAAATGGGATAAAAAATCATCGGTTTGTCGTAAACAGGCAGCAACTGTTTAGACACACCCTGAGTAATAGGGTAAAGACGGGTACCGGATCCACCGGCTAAGACGATGCCTTTCATCATGATATCCTTTAATTAATCTGCAAGACCCAGGCGTTCACCTGCGTACGATCCATCCATCACACGCTGCCACCACACTGGATTGCTCAAATACCAGTTGACGGTTTTCCGGATGCCTGACTCAAAGGTTTCCTGCGGCACCCAGCCGAGATCGTTTTTAATTTTGCCGGCATCAATGGCATACCGCAGGTCGTGACCAGGACGATCGGTTACATAGGTAATAAGTTGAGCAAACTGGCTGATATCCTCTGGTTTATTCTCAACAACCTCATCCAGTATTGCGCAGATGGTTTTTACGACATCAATATTTTTACGCTCATTATGGCCACCAATATTGTATGTCTCGCCCACCTCCCCTTCCGTCACGACTTTATATAAAGCACGGGCATGATCCTCGACATAAAGCCAATCGCGAATTTGCTCGCCGTTGCCATAAACCGGCAATGGCTTACCCGCCAGTGCATTTAATATAATCAGAGGAATAAGTTTTTCCGGGAAATGATAAGGACCGTAATTATTTGAACAGTTAGTCACTATCGTTGGAAAACCATACGTACGACGCCATGCGCGAACTAAATGATCGCTCGAGGCTTTAGAAGAGGAGTATGGGCTGCTTGGGGAGTATGGTGTGGTTTCGGTAAAGAGAGGCAGAGGCTCACCAGCAGGGACTTCATCCGGATGAGGTAAATCTCCGTACACTTCATCGGTAGAGATATGATGAAAACGGAACGCCCCTTTTCGTGACTCGTCCAGCTGGGCCCAGTATTTACGCGCAGCTTCAAGCAACACATAGGTACCCACAATGTTGGTCTCGATAAAAGCTGCAGGGCCAGTAATAGAGCGATCGACATGGCTTTCAGCAGCCAGATGCATTACAGCATCTGGCTGATGTGTCGCAAAAATACGCGCCATCGCGTCACCATCGCAGATATCGGCCTGTTCGAAAACATAGCGCGCGCTATTTTCAATTTCGGCCAGTGACTCAAGATTCCCTGCGTAAGTTAATTTATCGACATTAACCACACTGTCCTGTGTGTTATTAATGATATTACGAACGACAGCAGATCCAATAAAACCTGCCCCACCAGTGACCAAAATTTTCACGAGAAGATTCCACTTTGCTTTTGCCAGTTTTGATCTGCATCACTGGGTTAGCAAATCCGGGGCTAAATCTGACCATGCATCAGACATGCTACCGCCCCTGGCTCATCAGCTACCAGTGTACTGTGTATAACTACCGACAATTTAGAACGAAAAATATGTCTGATGTTGCGAATGTTTATCGTTATCAGGCACAAAATGTAAAAAAACTATTTTCTGCTTAAACGATGTTGGAAACAAGAAAAATCTCAAACCACCGAATCAGAAAAGTCTTACCATTTGATGTCACTAACGGTTGATTTGACAGCGAAAAACAAAAAAAAGCAGTGAGAATGTTCTGAAGCAACCAGCACCTCATTAACACTCACCACTGCTTTTTTATAAGTTAATTATTTTGTGAGATTTTTTTATCACAATTTATTGTGTCAGTAGTTTCTTAACGCTTTCACGAAACTTCTGACCTTCCTTCAAATTGCGCAAACCATAGCTCACAAATGCCTGCATGTAGCCCATTTTCTTGCCACAGTCGAAGCTGTCTCCGGTCATCAACATGGCATCAACAGACTGTTTGTTCGCCAGTTCAGCAATCGCATCCGTTAACTGAATACGTCCCCAGGCACCCGGCTCGGTCTTCTCGAGTTCAGCCCAGATATCAGCGGACAACACATAGCGCCCTACGGCCATCAGGTCGGAAGCCAGCGTCTGTGGTTGATCGGGTTTCTCAATAAACTCGACGATACGGCTGACTTTACCTTCCGTATCCAGCGGTTCTTTGGTCTGGATAACGGAGTATTCAGACAGGTCGCCATCCATACGTTTTGCCAGCACCTGACTACGTCCCGTTTCATTAAACCGCGCTACCATGGCGGCCAGGTTATAACGCAGCGGATCGGCAGAAGCAGTATCCAGGACGATATCAGGAAGTACGACTACAAACGGGTTATCGCCCACAATCGGACGAGCACAGAGGATTGAGTGGCCCAACCCCAACGGCTGTGCCTGACGGACGTTCATGATGGTCACGCCTGGCGGGCAGATAGACTGCACTTCAGCAAGTAACTGGCGCTTAACACGCTGCTCAAGCAACGCTTCAAGTTCATAAGAGGTGTCAAAATGGTTTTCGACTGCATTCTTGGAAGAGTGCGTAACGAGGACGATTTCTTTGATCCCTGCAGCAACAACTTCGTCGACGATATACTGAATCATAGGCTTGTCGACAATCGGTAGCATCTCTTTAGGGATGGCTTTGGTGGCGGGAAGCAAATGCATCCCCAATCCGGCTACCGGAATAACTGCTTTCAAATTAATCATTATTTCTTCCACCTGTAAATGATTGATAAATTATATACCTTCAACTTTTTTTCGCCAGTCTGTCCAGGGCGAGCAACAGCGAAAGATGTTACGCCGATTGCCGAAAAATTGCTGTAGATGTAATCCCAGTCAGGCGCTTGTGTCACCAGGATTCATCGCAAAGGCTCAAGGTCTTACCGTTTTGCCGGCAACCGGAAGTTGAGATTTTCTGCGTTGATCGTTTCATGGTCAATGCGATCAATATCGACCGAGTTTTCACCTTTTTCATTCACTGCTTTAATGTTTGCCAGTGACAATAGCGTATCTTGTTTTGCCATGAAGCGACCCCGGACATCTTTACGCAGATCGAAGTTCAGTTTTAATGCCGGACCAATAGCTGCCACCTGCATAACATTGATATTGCGCATAAAAAGATGCTGAGGTTTATTATGAAACTCGAGACTGGCGCGCTGAAGATTAAGGTTCGTTATGGCGACAAATGAAGTAGCATTGCCGGAAGAAATTTGGATTCCGCGCAATTTATACTCACTGTTGCTGTTATCGAGATGGATATCATTGAGCTTAAAGTTTTGCGGAATGGATAAATAATCGCCTTTTATAACCCCATAGCCGATTAACATCCCGGCACTGTTCTCCATACTCACATCATCAATCACGAAATTATCGCAGCCGTAAATAGCGACCGTTGCGTTATCAATTCCCGCTTTTTTGCTGTAATCCGGGGTAATATTTTTTGCCTTAATGTTACGAATAATAAAATGTTTACCGTTCTCGACATGTACAAGTTGCCGACAATGGCTTCCAGTTATATTGGCCACCACAAAGTTTTTCACCGCCTGGTCTTCCGGGTAAGCATTATCGTAAGTGCTTCCAGCCAGGCCAATACCGATACCCCAGTTTATTTTGCCGTTGGTACAGTCAATATGGTCGATAACGTGATCCGAAATCAGGATGTCATGGTCATTAATCGCCACATTCCATTCAATGGCATCGCCCTGCAGGTAGCTGAACTTGCTGTTGGTAATCCGAGCACCCGCAACCTGATTATGAAAACCCTGGCGCAGAATGGCGTAGTTAGCTTTGGTGACGGTGATGTTATCAATCAGCAGATTGCGCATCACCTTTGGCTCTTTTCCGCCAATGTAGATTTGTGTGACGGGTCCGTAGCCACTCATGCTGACACCCTGAATGACGCAGTCAGAGCCACGGACGTCCAGCGTCAGGTTATAGAGGCTACCGCCCTTCTCACCGATCACTTTACTGCCGTCCTGAAGAACTAACCGCCCCCGGCCATTGCTTTTGATCGCCCCACGCACCAGCAGGGTTTTACCCGGCGGAATAAACACACCAGTATTCATGTTTTCGCACACCAGACCGGCCGGAATCTCGACCGTCTCTGCTTCGCTAAATCCCTGCTTTAGCGCAGCAGGCCAGTCAGTGGTCTGGTAACGACGAATGTCGACTGAATTGCCGTTTGTCGCCGCACGTACCAGCGGAGAATGCAGCAAAGGAAGTGCTGCGAACGCGGTACCAGCGGCGAGAAATTTTCGTCGTGTGAGAGCAGCTTTCGCATTTTGTTCAGTCATAAAACCCTCTAAATCATAGTGCCTGGAGCAGTGTGGCAAGGTGCTTATTGATACGTTGCTGATTGAAGTCAGTTTCGACTTTCTCGCGGGCAAGCGTAATCACGGGGGTGAGATCCTGGCTCAGCATGCCAGAAAAGGCAGCCAACCGTTCCGCCAGCGCCACAGCATCGTTCTCAGGCACCAGCCAGCCGGATTTGTCCGCGTCCACCAGTTCAGGAATACCGCTATGTACGGTGGAAACCACCGGGATCCCCACGGCCATTGCTTCCATTAGCGCTACCGGAATCCCCTCCATATCACCGTCAGTACCGGTGACCGAAGGCAGCAGAAAGACATCGGCATCGTCCAGAATCGCCTTGACCTCGTGGCTGGGCTTAAAGCCCGGCATCTTGATCACGTCCTCAAGCTCAAACTGTTCGATAAGCGTGCGTAACCGTCTTTCCCAGGGACCTATCCCCAGGATCCGGTACGTGAAAGAAACCCCCTGCGCCTTAAGCAACCGGCAGGCTTCAATGGCAACGTGCAGCCCTTTTTTCTCCGTCAGTCGAGCGACAGAGACAATCTGTAGCGGCGTACCCGGCGTTTTTACCGGACGCAGGGTGAAGCGGTTGATATCCACCCCCATGCGGGAGATGGCAATTTTTTCCGCCGGGCAGCCCATAGCAAGCAAACGCGAGGCCCACAGCTCACTGATGGGCAGCATCAGGTCACCACGGCGAAAGAGCTGCTGGTATTCCGGGGTGTAATGGTTGAGCACATCCCGGTGCGAAACATCAATGCCATGAAACACGGTGGCAATCTTGCCCTGCAACATCCCTAATTCACGCAGTTTGGCGGCCGTCACACCCGCCGGGCCAAAGTGGGCGATAAACACATCCGCGCTGAATACCCGCGGCGTCAGTCCGCAGATAGCCGCCAGAATCAGGTTGCGCGCCTCGTCACCGTAACGCGACATATTGAGTGCTTTCCAGGTACTTGAACGCCCTGCTCCACGTAAAATAGCCTGCCCACGGTAACGCAGCTTCGCCAGCTTCCCTTCGGGCTCATCGAGTAACCAATGGGTTTTCTCCGCCAGTCGGTATTCCGTCCAGGCTGTGTGCGTGTTGCTCAAATCCCCTTTGTGCAGGGCAACGATTTCCACCTCGTAGCCCATATTAATAAAGGCCACTATCTGGTTCAGTACGAACGTCTCTGAGGCAAGCGGAAACTTCAACAGGAAGAAACTGACTTTCATTTCACCTCCCGAATTCTGTCCAGCACCGATTTCACCATCAGCGCGCCTTTTTCTCGTTCCTCAGCGACAGCCGTAGCCAGTCGCTGGTTAAGTGCAGGAAGCTGACCCAGAGTATCTGCAGCCATCGACGCCAGGGATCCATCCAGCAGGTGGCGAATGTCTACCGCCATTTCCGGCATGCCAAGTTGCTTCATGATCCCTGCCGATTTGTGTTCATAGTTGATGGCAATGGCTGGGGTACCAAAGTTCATGGAGATAATGGCGGAGTGCAGACGCGTCCCGACCGTCAAGTCGCAGGCAGCCAGGATTTTACCCATTTCGAGATCGTTCAGCTCGTCCATAACCACGTGGTAGCGCGACGAGTCGCTGATATGTTTGCGCAGATTCAGCGCAACCATACGGTCATCTTTGTTGTAACTATCGATGCCGGTACAGGTAGAGAGGGCAATGACCTGCCAGCCCGCGTCAATCACCCGATTCACCACGTCAGCAAAGGCCTGTTCATACGCCTGCTGTGTTGTGCCCAGACGTTTGTCGAACGGGGCCAGTTCACGCAGGGTGATGGCGACGGTTTTCTGCTTGCCCGCCACTTCCAGCCAGTGACGCACCGCGTAGCTGGGGACGAAGTTTTCGTCGTCCTCAACCAGCCAGGCGGTATCCACGCCCTGCTCCACTTTCGCCGTGGTGATATCACTCTGTTTCATCAAATCAAGGCTGACGCTCTCACGCAGGATCAGCGCTTCGCAGTGGCCAAAAGCATAGTTCGCCAGTTGATTGAACTGCGGATCCTGGAACGGCCCGACGCTGTGCCCAATCATATACAGCGGTTTTTTCGCCATAAATGTGCAGAGCGCATGCTCAAACTGCGGCGCGCCATAGAGATCGACAAAAAAGGAGCCACCGACCTGCACGATGGCATCGTAATTCGACAGCAGACGGACAAAGTCGGTAAAGCCCTGGGCGATAGCGATGTTACGCAGTTTGCCACTGTCAGTGACGCGGGAAAGCAGCACCTGATGCTGATAGCGACGGCGAAGGATTTTCTTCACCCGTCCCACCAGCCCGGCGGCAGTATTATGTGCTTTCATCTGGCTGTAGAGAGGATCGCCCATCACCGGGCGGTTAAGGAGCCAGGAAGAACTGACCGGGTAGCGGCTCATGACGTCCACTTCGGCCTGGGGTTCAATGCGGGCAATCGCGTCCAGCAGCCCACGCAGAATGGCGCTGTCGCCACGGTTACCGCAGGTGTGATTACCAAGGATTAATAGTTTCATACTGACCTCTTAAGGGGTTCTTTGTTCAACAGGTGCGGCCTGATGCCCTCACCCCGGCCCTCTCCCGCGGGAGAGGGTGAAAATTAACCTGCACGCAGTAGCGTTTTCATTTTTTCATTGCGGCAAAACTGGCGCTTCATCTCCACCACCAGCGCATTGCGCGACAGCACAATCATCAGCGCAAAGGCCAACACGCCGGCCCCCACCTGAAGCACGAGCAATGTTGCCACCGCCATTTTCCCCGCCAGCACGAGGCTAAGGCCATAGCTCACCACAAGGGTGGGTAAAGAGAGATAGAACGGCAGCCACAGGCTTAAGATGTACTGACGATAGCTTGAACCGAGTACCGGTTTGATCATCACGAAATAGCTCAGAATGGTGTTGATAATCTGAACCAGCAAGAAGCCGAGCGTCACGCCAATCGCCCCGGCCAGATGCCCGCCAATGATGATCGCTGGAATAAACAGAAAGGTTTTAAACACGTTGAATTTGAAGCTGATATCCACCCGCGCCTTCGCCATCAGCAGTGAGCCGATAGGGTTACCCACCGCTCGCAGCAGCCCGACAATACACAGCAGTTGCAGAATGGGAATGATGCTGTTCCATTTCTCGCCAAACACCAGCGGTACGAAATTGTTGGAGACCACCAGCAGGCCCAGCAGGATCGGGAAATTAATAATACCGACCACGGAAAGCAGCTTGTAGAAGTTAAGACGCAGCTTCTCCGTGTCGTCCTGGATTTTGGCAAATGCAGGGAACAGCACGCGGGTGATTATGGGGTTGAGTTTCATCGGGGGAACAACGGCCACGTTATAAGCCAGGTTATAACCCCCGGCAACACTCGCGCCAAGAATACGCGCCAGCACCAGCGTCGAGAGATTGGTATTGACGTAATTGATGATGCTGTCTGCCGTCAGCCAGGCCCCAAACTTCAGATTGGAACTGACCGAGCGCAGAGAAAAGTGCAGCCCCGGGCGGTAAATCTTACGGCCAAACCAGCCAAACAGCAGCGTACGGACTGCACTGTTGACGAGATACCCCAGAATCGCGGTCATTGCCAGCGGCCAATAAAAAGCGCTGATGACGGTAAAGGAGAAGCCCGCCAGCACCGACAGCGTCTCAATGCTGCCGATTTTGCTGAACTCAAGCTCCTTTTGCATCAGCGCACGGAACTGCTGTCCATGTGGAATAACCACGAACGCCAGCGACAGCGTCTTGATGAGCGGAGCCAGATCCGGGTTATTCAGCACATCCGCAATCAGGTCGCTTAACGTAAAAATGGCGACGCATACCACCAGTCCCAGCCCCACGTTTAGCCAGTAAAGGGTGGTCAGTTCCAGGTGACTGATCTCCTTGCGCTGGATGATAGAGTTGGCAATGCCAAAATCCGACAAGGTATCCGCCAGCGCAATGATCACCAGAGAAACGGTCAACAGCCCGAACTGATGGTTATCAATGATTCGCGCCAGCACCGTCATCTGTATCAGGCCCAGGCCGATGATGATCAGCGTGGCCATCGCCGACCATTTCGCCCCACTGATGGTTTTTTCTCTCAGGCTCAAGGCAAACTCCCTAATACGCCGCTTTATTAACAAAGCCTTTAAAAATGGTCAGAAAAACAATTTTGATATCGAACCAGAGGCTCCACTCGCGGATGTACTCCAGATCGAATTCAATGCGTTTTTCCATTTTTTCCAGCGTATCGGTCTCGCCGCGCCAGCCGTTGATTTGTGCCCAGCCGGTAATGCCCGGTTTCACCTTGTGGCGCAGCATGTAGCCTTCGATCAACTGGCGGTATTGTTCATTGTGCGCAACCGCATGCGGGCGAGGACCAACAATCGACATCCCCCCGGTCAGCACATTGATAAACTGCGGCAGCTCATCGAGGGACGTGCGGCGCAAGAAGCTCCCTACTTTGGTCACGCGCGGGTCGTTCTGCGTGGCCTGAGTGACCACCTTGTCGTTTTCCATCACCTTCATGGAGCGGAACTTCCACACCATGATGGGCTTCCCGTCCATGCCGTAACGTTTCTGGCGGAAAATCACCGGACCTGAAGAGGTGGATTTCACTGCCAGAGAGATCCCCACCAGTACCGGGGAGATGAGCATCAGAATGAGCGAAGCCAGCACGATATCTTCGAGACGCTTAAGCACACGGTTAATACCGGAGAGTGGTGTGTCATACAGCGGTACCACCGGCACACCGTTCACCTCCTCAATACGCGAATGGAGAATGTTGAAGGTGAAAACATCCGGAATCAGGATCACTGAGCAGGTGGTATCGGCGAGATCGCGCACCAGTTTTTTAATGCAGGCCGCATCGTTCATCGACATGGCGATATAGATGTTGTGCATTTTTCCGGCGCGGGCATCATCCACCAGTTGTTCGAAATTACCCATCCAGTCACTGCTGACGCCACCGGGTTTCGGGTCATGGTAAACACCGACGACTTCATACCCCAGCCACGGCTCATTGCGAAAACTGTCTAACAGGGCTTGCCCGGCAGGAAGATCCCCCACCACTGCAACCCGCCGCGTGTTATAGCCATGATTACGTAGCCAGCCTGCGGCAAAGCGGATCACGCCACGGCAGATAATCAGCCCGGAACTGCTTAACATGTACCACGCGAAATAGAGGGCAAAGGTATTGTTGAGTTCGCTGCGAAAAGCCACCAGACCGGCGCTGAACACAAAACTCAACGTCCAGTTTTGCAGCAGTAAAACCAGCTCGGTCATAAAACGAACGCCACGCCATGAACGATAAAAATCGGTCATGCCGCCGATCATCTGAAACACCACCAGGGTGATAAGGGCCATCAGCAGATGCTGATAAAAGAAGGGCAACGTATTCAGCCTGCAGACCACATATAACCCACCGAACATAATGGTGATGTCTGAAAATCGCTGCACGATGGAGATTAACGATGCATTCGTTCTGGCCCGGTCGCGCTTTATTAGATTTGTCATCGTTTTACCTGTTCATTAGTTCTGCCCCTTGCCCCGCCCTCGCCACCACGTTGGGAGAGAGCCGGGTTAAGGGGAGAAACATGGATTACTGATTCAACAGCGCCAGAATGTCCTGTGTTCGTGCCTCCATGAGCGCCACATTGCCACGTGATTCGACGTTGAGGCGCACCACCGGCTCGGTGTTAGAGGAGCGCAAATTGAAGCGCCAGTCCGGGAAGGTCATGCTGATGCCATCCGTGTGGTCGACGCTCAGCGCAGTGGCATGGAAGTGTTGCTCCACCCGGGAAATCGCTTCAGCGGGTTTCACAAGAGTGCTGTTGATTTCACCGCTCGCCGGGAAGGCCAGCATGCGGTCCTGCACCATCTCGGCGAGGGTTTTACCCTGCAGGCTGAGCAGTTCTGCCACCAGCAGCCACGGGATCATGCCGCTGTCGCAGTAGGCGAAGTCACGGAAGTAGTGGTGCGCACTCATCTCGCCGCCGTAAATGGCATCTTCCTGACGCATGCGCTCTTTAATAAAGGCATGACCGGTTTTCGACATCACCGGCTCACCACCGGCGGCCTTGACCACATCGACAGTATTCCAGGACAAACGCGGGTCATGAATGATTTTGCCGCCCGGGTTCTTCTCGAGGAACGCCTGTGCCAGCAGGCCGACAATGTAGTAACCCTCGATGAACTGGCCACCCCCGTCAAAGAAGAAGCAGCGGTCAAAGTCACCGTCGAAAGCGATCCCCATATCCGCGCGGTGTTCAATCACCGCATTACGGGTATCGTCGCGGCACTCAGGTAGCAACGGGTTAGGAATACCGTTAGGGAAATTGCCGTCCGGCGTGTTGTGGACTTTTATAAAGGTGACCGGGATATTGCGCTCGATAAAGCGCGCTTCCAGGGCGTCAATCACCGGGCCTGCCGCGCCGTTACCGGAGTTAATGACCAGACGCAGCGGTGTGAAGTTAGACAGGTCGACATAATTGAGCAGATGGTCAATGTAGGCGTCGCGCAGATCGATTTTCTCGTAGCTGCCGCGGTTATCTTCATCCACTGGCGGGAAGTCATTCGCTTCGGCCAGACGCTGAACGTCACGCAGTCCGGTGTCGCCACTGATAGGACGTGCGCCTTTGCGCACCAGCTTCATGCCGTTGTAATCCATCGGGTTATGGCTGGCGGTGACTTCAATACCGCCATCCACACCAAGGTGGAAGGTGGCAAAGTAAATCTCTTCGGTGCCGGAAAGTCCGATATCCAGCACATCAACGCCTGCATCCTGCAACCCTTTTGCCAGCGCCAGTTTTAAGGTTTCGCTGGTCAAACGGACGTCGCCACCCAGCACGATAGTTTTCGGCTTTAAATATTCGCCATAGGCACGACCAATGCGCCAGGCAATATCTTCATTGAGTTCTGAACCCAGCTTGCCGCGAATATCGTAAGCTTTAAAACAGGTTAATTTTTCCATCATTACCTCGTTTTCAGGCAACAGTTCGCCCTCTCCGCTGCGGAGAAATTTTGTTGAGTGTTATTTCTGCTCTTTCGTCTGCCGGTTACGCCCTGCGTTATCCGGCAGCCAGGATAGAGCTAAATGCGTCCGTATCTGTCTTCGAAGCGCACAATATCGTCCTCTTCGAGGTACGAACCGGAGCGCACTTCAATCAGATCCAGCGGTATTTTTCCTGGATTTTCCAGGCAGTGACGAGCGCCGAGTGGGATGTAGATAGATTCGTTTTCACCCAGCAGCTTCACGTCTTCATCGATGGTCACCTTCGCGGTACCTGCCACCACAACCCAGTGTTCGGCGCGGTGATGGTGCATCTGCACCGACAGCCCCTCCCCCGGTTTCACGGTGATGCGTTTCACCTGATAACGGTCACCCGCATCGATGGAGTCATACTTGCCCCAGGGGCGATACACTTCGCGGTGAATGTGGTGCTCATGGCGGCCTTCCGCTTTGATCTGCTCAACCACTTTTTTCACGTCCTGGACGTGGTTACGGTCGGCAATCAGCACCGCATCCTTGGTCTGAACCACCACTAAATCTTTCACGCCGACGGTGGTGACCAGACCGGACTCCGCGTAGACGAAGCTGTTTTCCGTTTCATGACTGATAACGTCGCCGTGATGCACGTTTCCCTCTGGGGTATGTGCACTGATTTCCCAAAGTGATGACCAGGAGCCGACATCGCTCCAGCCCGCATCCATTGGGACCACCACCGCATCAGCCGTTTTTTCCATGACGGCGTAATCGATGGACTCATCCGGGCAGGCGAGGAACGGTTCTTCCGCCACACGAATGAAGTCAAGATCCGGGTCAGTGACGTTCATCGCCTGTTCACAGGCGCTGTAGATATCCGGACGATACTTTTTCAGTTCCTCCAGATAGCGCCCGGCACGGAACAGGAACATGCCGCTGTTCCAGTAGTATTCCCCGCTGGCGACATATGCCTGCGCGGTCTCCAGATTTGGTTTTTCGACGAACTGCGCCACATCAAAGGCCACTGCGTCTTCCTGCCCCTGCGCCACGTCTCCGCGACGGATGTAGCCATAACCGGTTTCAGGCATATCCGGCACGATCCCAAAGGTAACCAGTTTGCCTTTTTCGGCCCAGGGAATGGCCTGTCGCACGGAGGTACGAAACGCCTCTTCATCGGCAATCACGTGGTCAGCCGCCAGCACCAGCATTAGCGGATCGGCCTTCGGGTTATGGCGTTTCACCGCCATCGCCGCCAGGGCAATCGCCGGAGCGGTGTTCCGTCCTGCCGGTTCAAGAATGATGTTTTCCGTCAGCTTGTTGAGCTGGCGTAACTGCTCAGCGACGATAAATCGGTGCTGTTCATTACAGATAACCACCGGGCTTTCGCACTCCACACCATCCAGCCGACAGACCGTGGTTTGCAGCATGGTCAGTTCGCCTTTCAGGCACAGGAACTGTTTCGGGTAAAGCACGCGGGACAACGGCCACAGACGGCTACCAGAGCCTCCGGCCATCACGACCGGGTACAATTGTGTTTGACTCATGATTTATCCCCATTTCCTTCGTAGTTCAGATTTTCGCTTTGCGAAGACGCAGACTGCGCCTTGCCGGCCACCGGATCACGATGGGAAATATCTGTCATAAACTGGGTAAGTACGCTCTCTTTCTCGAGCGCGTTTTCGGCATATTCACGTGCCACCGTGTTGGTATGCGGCATCAACAACGCCTGTTCTATCCCGATCGTTAATGCCGCAACGGATTCGGGCTCAACACACACTGCAATACCGGGGAAGGTCTGGCAAAGTTCACCGAGTTCGGTGCTTGCCTCTGCGGTGATCACCGCATTACCGCCCACCGCCAGAATATTGGTCAGTTTGGACGGCAGTACTGCATCGGCTGCGCCACGCTTTTGAATCACCAGATGACAATCGGCCATCTTTAATAACGCAGGCAGCGCATCGTACGGCTGCAACGGGTAAAATTTGACGTTATCCAGCCCGTTTTCCTGCACCTGCTTTTCGAGTCGCGCTTTGCCACCGCCCTGCCCGACAATCACGAACAGCCACGGCTGTTCACGAAGCGATGTGGCAGCCGCAATCACGTTTTCCAGCCCCTGCTTCTCACCAATGTTGCCGGAGTAGAGAATGATTTTTTTATCATCCGGCAGGCCAAGCTGACGCTTTAACTGCGCCACACTTTCGCCATCAACATCGCGAAAACGGGCGACTTCAGACCAGTTAGGGAAGAAGATCACGCGGTCGGCGTTCACCCCTTTTTCCCGCGCTTTGTTCATCATTGAGCGGGAGATGGTCGAGACGTTATCAACGTTGAGCAGGTTGCTGCGCTCAAACGCACTGGCAAGCTTCGCCACCGTACCGCCTTTCCCCTTCCCGGCCATGCCTAAACCGAGCATGGCGTCGACTTCATAATCCTGAATATGCAGCAAGGTACGTGCGCCGGTGAGTTTCGCCAGCAGACGCATACCCGGCGTGCAAAACAGCGTCGGTACCACACCGATGATGCGATCCGGCTTCCAGCTACGCTGGGCCATCAGCGGGAAAAAGCTGCTGATGGCAAAACTGGTCAGATGGATCAGGCGTTTAATCGTTGAAGGCTGCGACGGCACATATAACGGGCAGCGCCACACCGTTGCCGCCCCTGTTTCACGGCGGTAACGCCAACGCGAATAAGGTTTTGACACGTTCCATTCCGGGTAATACGGCGGCGCCGTAATCACCCGGACCTCATGGCCCTGTTGCGCCATCCACTCCACCATTTCGCCTGTGTACTTGCCGATACCGGTCAGTTCAGGCGAATAATTGATCCCGTAGACGAGGATTTTCATAGTCCAGGCACTCCACGCGCTTCCTGAAAGTAAGCGCGGCTGTTGTCGTGCACCAGCGGGTCGGCAATTAATACGTCCGGCGTCAACCAACGGTAGTCATCATGTTGATCCGGCGGCAACACCAGCGTGTCGCTTTCCAGGCGCAGACGGAACCCCAGCACGATGTAATGCGTGCTGAAGTCGCTACCGGAAAAGTTGTCGTCGTAGAAGTGTTGCCAGACACCGTAAAACTCACCGGCCGACATCGGCAGACGCACACCCAGTTCAGCGAGCGTCAGGCGTTCAAAAGCGACAGCCAGCGGCTCATCTTTTTGCACCCGACCACCCGGCACGAACCAGTAACCCTGAGCAGGACGATTGGTACGCTTTCCGAGCAGATACTCTCCGCTGGCATTCTCCACGATGAGATCGATGGAGATGAGCGGGGTTGAACGCACCACCGTGGCAAAATCTTCCGGACGTAAAAACATGCTTACCCCCGGAACCGCTGTTGGTTTTCAAGGAACCACTGGTAGGTGCTTGCCAGCCCCTGCTCCAGTGAAATCTCGTGATACCAACCCAGCGCATGCAGACGTTTCACATCCAGCAATTTACGTGGCGTACCGTCAGGTTTAGTGGCATCGAACACCACGCGACCTTTGTAGCCCACCACCTGCGCCAGGGTCTGTGCCAGTTCGCGGATGGTGCAATCGACACCGGTACCGACGTTAATGTGCGACAGCATCGGCTGGGTATTTTCCTGCCACACGCTTGCGTCCAGCTCCATCACATGAATGCTGGCGGCTGCCATGTCATCCACGTGGAGGAACTCACGCATTGGCGTGCCGCTGCCCCATACCACCACATCCGGCGCATTACTGATGGCGGCTTCATGGAAGCGGCGCAGCAGTGCCGGGATCACATGGGAATTGCTCGGGTGGAAGTTGTCATTCGGCCCGTACAGGTTCGTCGGCATTACCGAGCGATAGTCGCGGCCATGCTGGCGGTTATAGGACTCGCACAGTTTGATGCCCGCAATTTTAGCAATCGCATACGGCTCGTTAGTCGCTTCCAGTGTCCCCTGCAGCAGCTCACTTTCCGCAATCGGCTGCTGCGCCAGTTTCGGGTAGATACAGGATGAACCGAGGAACAACAGCTTATTCACGTCATGCGTATGCGCCGCGTGAATGATGTTGCTCTCAATCATCATGTTCTCGTAGATGAAATCTGCCGGGAACGTGTTGTTGGCGACAATACCGCCCACTTTGGCTGCCGCCAGGTAAACCTGGTCAATGTGTTCAGCAGCAAAGAAGGCGTTAACAGCGGCAGGGTCAAGAAGATCGAGCGCGTCGCGACTGCGAAGCACCAGCTCCACATCTTCACGCTGCTCAAGCTGGCGAACAATCGCCGACCCGACCATGCCGCGGTGACCCGCGACAAAGATACGTTTTTTGGTCATGCTCAGGACTCCAGCGCGATGGCAACCTCGTAACCGTGGGCACGTAGCAACGAGTGTTTTTTCGCTGCTTCCAGATCGTGCGCCACCATCTCGGAGACCATTTCCTGCAGGGTGGTTTCCGGTTTCCAGCCCAGTTTTTCGTGTGCTTTAGTCGGGTCACCCAGCAGGGTTTCCACTTCCGCAGGGCGGAAGTAACGCGGATCAACAGCCACCATCACATCACCCGGTTTCACGCCCGGCGCGTCATGACCGGTCACCGAGACCACGATGCCCTTCTCTTCCACGCCTTTGCCTTCAAAGCGCAGTTTGATACCCAGCTGTGCTGCGGCCATTTCCACGAACTGACGAACGGAGTACTGCACGCCGGTGGCAATCACGAAGTCTTCTGGTTTTTCCTGTTGCAGCATCATCCACTGCATTTTCACGTAGTCTTTGGCATGACCCCAGTCACGCAGCGAATCCATGTTGCCGAGGTACAGGCAGGACTCCAGCCCCTGGGCAATGTTGGCAATCGCGCGGGTAATTTTGCGGGTCACGAAAGTTTCGCCACGACGCGGGGATTCGTGGTTGAAGAGAATGCCGTTACAGGCGTACATGCCGTAGGATTCACGGTAGTTGACGGTGATCCAGTAGGCGTAGAGTTTCGCTACAGCATACGGAGAGCGCGGGTAGAACGGCGTGGTCTCTTTCTGCGGGGTTTCCTGCACCAGACCGTACAACTCAGAGGTGGACGCCTGGTAGAAACGGGTTTTCTTCTCAAGGCCGAGGAAACGAATGGCTTCCAGCAGACGCAGTGTACCCATGCCGTCAACGTCGGCGGTGTATTCCGGAGATTCAAACGAAACCGCAACGTGGCTCATCGCCCCCAGGTTGTAGACCTCATCCGGCTGCACTTCCTGCAGGATGCGCGTCAGGTTGGAGGAGTCAGTCAGGTCACCGTAGTGCAGGTGGAATTTCGGGTTGCTGGTGTGCGGATCCTGATAAATATGATCCACACGCTCGGTGTTGAACGAAGAAGCGCGACGTTTAATGCCGTGAACCTCGTAACCCTTTTCCAGAAGCAGTTCCGCCAGATAAGAGCCATCTTGCCCGGTTACGCCGGTGATGAGAGCGACTTTAGACATATTATATTCCTCTGTACTTATCAGAAATTATTCAGTTTCTACGCGTTCGCGTATCACCACTGCGGGATTGCCACGGCAAACCATATTTGCCGCAAGCGTCTTAAAAACACTACTACGCGCACCGACCACCGTTCCGTCGCCGATGCGTACGCCGGGAGCGACAAATACATCCGTCGCCAGCCAGCATTTGTCGCCAATCACAATCGGCTGCGCATAAATATCAAAATGCGCGCTCATATAATCGTGACTACCGGTACACAAATAACACTTCTGCGATATCACCGAATTTGCACCAATCGAAATATCGCCCAGGGTGTATAACACCGCGTCATCACCCACCCAGCTGTAATCGCCAAGGGTTAATTTCCACGGATAAGTAATTTTGACTGACGGTCGAATGACTACGTTTTTTCCGATTTTTGCGCCAAATAAACGGAGCAAAAATGCACGCCAGCGATACATAACTTGTGGTGACCAGGCAAATAATGTCGCCTGTACAGCCCACCACAGCTGAACCTTAATAGCATTCCCGCCCCGAAAGCCTTTCGGCACCGAGAATCCTTGTAACTCTTGCATTGGTTTTCCTTATATCAGTGCGCTATGTTCTTTTTTAACTAAGCTTTGTTATATAAGGCTTTCGCTTTGCCGGTGGTTCTCAAACGTAAAAGATATGACAGCTGCGCCCAAAAACCTGGCACGCGTAATATTTTCCGTTGGACATCTCGTGCATCCTGACATAATTCCAGATTATTCGAGGTTGACACGCCGCCCATAGAGAACTCGGAGATTAATCCAGTCAGACGTTTAAACGGGAAACCGCCTTTGAACATTCTGGCCGCCAGTGCGTAATCAGAGGAGACTTTATATTGTAAATCGTAGGGGTAAGTTTTCAGACCATTCATCGGGAAGAATATAGCCTGATGGCTAGCCGGCAGGCTGTGGTAAATATACCAGCCATGCTTCGCGCCACGGCGGATTTTGTTACCGTCGCCAAAATCTAATAACGCATCGGCAATGTACATCGCATTGTCACGTTTTTTCGCCAGCTGCTGAATAACGTTAACACTGTCTTCATGCAGAATATCACCGGAGTTCAGGAACAGGGCAAAACGACCGTTTGCCATATCAATCCCTTTGTTCATGGCATCATAGATGCCTTTATCTTTCTCACTGACGTAACGTAAGTGGTACTGTCCATTGAGGTTTTCCAGGAATTCAGCCGTGCCATCCTGAGAACCACCGTCAACAACAATCCACTCAAAGGTGATGCCCTGTGCCTGAGCCAAATGCGCCAGCGAGGCCCAGGTTTTCACAATGCCTTCGTAATTTCGAAATGCAACGGTAATAATACTTAGCAGCATGTGACACACCTCATCAGGAATTCGTTATATTCAACGCCTTGCGTAGAATAAACGGACAAACAATTAAGAAAGCGTATTCCGGACTAAAAATCGACCCCGTAAAAAACAACGATATAGGAGTAAAGAGATAAAGCTGAACACGATAATTCTGATTATCACCAAATGCGTTCACCGTCATCCTTGCGACTTTCACCAGATACAACGCGGTTAATATTACAGCGAACCACGAAAAATAAATAATTAACAGATACAGTCCATTGTCTATGGTTTTACCGACGTCTGCACCGTTAAAGATTCCGAATGATGCAACATATTCGTAAAGTGAGCCGAATCTTACGACGCCGTCAACATTGGTTAGAGAATATCCCACCATAACAAGCGGACCGATGATGCGATAATATGAGGATGAGCCTTCCGTTCCTAAATCACCGAGACGTTCCGCAATATAAGGAAAGGCGAACACAACCCCGACTACAAATACGGCCAATGAAATAATAGCCAGAGGTAATTTCTTACGGATCGCGTCTTTGTTCAGATACTGGAAAGCCCACTCCAGCAAATAAAACAAGATAAAGGTCATTACCCCTGAAAACGATCCGGAAAGAACTATCCCTGCCAAAATCATAGCATCTGTCTTTGGCGTTTTGATACCAAACTGTTTGATGCTGAGCCAAATTGAGATTAACGCCAGAGCGAAGAAGGCCGGTTCGAAATAAAGTGCCGTGGTTCGCTTACCGCCAAATTTGATAAAATTCAGCACGTAACTGTTGCTGTAAATCAGATATTTCGAAATTATCTCCATCAGGCTACTGCCGCCGCTGAGGATAATTTGCGCCATTTCTGCCGCGGCCAGCATCACGATCACCCCCACCACCAGCCAGAAAAAGCGCAGTATCTTGCGGTAGTTATGCGGAGAGATAGTCTTAAAGCGAATACTCCAGACCATGCCAATAATAATAACGATATACACAAACAGCATGGTGGAGGTGACGTACTTACCGGCATTCAATGACTGGCCAAAGAGGTAGTTGAAAATCGTCAGCCCTGCCCCAGCCCCCAGTGCAATCATCAACTTTTTCAGGTTGATCTTGTCAACGTACAAGAGCAGCAGCAGCGGTAAAAAGGTCACAATGGTTATCGGGAAGCTTTCGCCAAGCTGGAGAATTTTGACGTTCACCAGCAGGTAAATCAGCGGCAGCAGGAGATAGCTACAGACTCTGATAGAACGAGACATATTCCTCCAGCATCTGTTTCCCACTATAGGCCACGCGGCTGCGGGCGCTGAACGCCTCCAGTGAAGTGGCAAAAACAGCCTCCGCAATCTCCGCTTTTGAGCGCTGCACCAGCGGGAGAACCTCTTCTTCACTGAAGGTTTTACCACCGGATTTATCCAGCACTTCACGCGCTGCGTCACTGTGGGTTGCAATGACCGGCACGCCAATCGACAACGCTTCGCATAAGATCAGCGGGTAGTTATCCACTCTTGAGGTGAAAAGCAGCGCATCCATTTGGTTGAGCTCACTCATTAATTTGCGCTTATCGGTCATAAAACCGTGGTTAACCACGTTTGAACCTTCAAAGGGTGAAAACTTGCCAAAGGTGTGCAGTTCAACCTTTTCACCTAACGCCATCACGTCGCGAACCAACTTCTGGTTAGTTTTTCCGTCGTAACGCAGGTCATGAGCCACCACGGCGATTTTCGGACGCCCCTGCGTTACCATTACCAAAGACAAATCAGCCAGGATAGCCTCGGTCGCCACATCAATGCCGTTATTGATAATACGGCAGCGCCCTGCCCCATAAAGGCTGTTAAAGGCATCTGCAACGTGCTGGCTCGGGGAGATAAACTGGCAACCCAATGCCATCATTTCGTTAAACAGATGGCGTTTTTCATCCACCAGTTGATGCGCCCTGTCGACTTTTACCGGCGGGTAATTCGCCAGTGTTGGGCATTTCTGGCAGCCTTTTTTCCAGCCTTCACAGCCGTCGGTAAACGCACAACGTCCGGTTACGCTCCAGTGATCGTGCAGCGTCCAGATGAAGGTCACGTCCGGCTTATGGGCCTTTAGTTTCTGGCAAAAAGCCACAACGTCCGCAAGGTTCAGCCAGTAGCTGTGCATAACGTGAAAATGGAGCACCACCGGGCCAGGCGTGCGGCTCACGGTACGGTAGAGATTATTCAGATTGCCAAAGACATCGCGATTGAACAGACGGAACAGCGCCAGATTGGCAATAGAGGTCAGGCGTGGCGTCTGTTTAATCACATCCGGATAAGCATCATGGCTCACGCTTTTTTTGCCGCCTTTGCCATAGCCATACACAAAGCGAGAGTGCATACCCTGCTGTAACGCACGTTGGTGTAAATCCAGCGCCACGCCAGCGGCACCGCCTTCAGCGAGGCGAACGTTAAATTGTAAAATGTTCATGTTCTCACCTTCACGCGTGCTTTTTCACCCACCACCAGCGCGTTATCCGGCACACTGTCCAGCACCACGCTGCCTGCCCCGATGACCACGTTGTTACCGATGACGATATCGCCCAGCAGTACCACGTTAGCCCCCAGTTCGACGTTATTGCCAATCACCGGACAGGCCAGGCTTTGGGCACCACGGTTACCGATGGTGACACTATGGCGGATGGTGAAATCGTCCCCTGCAACCACATGCTTGTTAATCACCACCGCGTAGCCATGATGAATGGTAAAGCGCCGCCCGATGGTCGCCGCTGCCTGGATTTCGTAGCCGAACAGGCATTCCGTGATAAAACGATAGGCCAGCAGCACGGGGGCCGCCCACAGGTTGTTGAGGACATTTTTTTTACGCCACACCGAGCAGAAATGGGCGATGCGGTAAGCCGCGACCATACAGCACGGGCGCAGGCTCCATTGATTGGCGCGAAAATCTTCCAGACGCATTATTTCCCCCGCAGGCCATCGGCCAGACGTTTGCCGTTACGCACGGAAAAGAGGGTGAGTAAGGTGCGCCAGTTCATCCGCTTATTGCGGATTTGATAGAGCGTAAACAGTTGGTACTTCTTGCTGGCCCGGTCGAATTTTGCTTTGTGCTTACGGTAGAAATGGAAATAACCGGAGAATTTTTTTGGCGACGAGGTGATCTGCATTTCACCGTGATTGATGTGCAGGATCTGCGTCGCTTTCTCGATTTTCCAGGGTTCCCCGTACTGCTCGACCATGCGCAGGAAGATGTCATAGTCCTGAGCTGCTTTCAGTTGAGTATCAAACAAGCTCTCTTTAAAGCGCCATGACCAGCTGAACACCTGATTACCCACGATGTTGCGCTTGTAGAATAATTTGCGGGAAAACGGTGATTTCGGGTACAGCGGCAGGCTGGCAGGCTGCGAATACACCTCGCCCTGGCAAACATAGTCATTGGCGTAGAGAAACGCCCGCGTTTTCAGTTGGTCACGATGCTCAAGGAAGACCGACAGACGATCGGGTGTCCACTCGTCATCGTCGTCGATACCGGTAATGAACTGACCGGTCGATTGCATAATGGCCTGATTGCGAACGGCACAGGCACCGGAATTAAACGGGTTGCGGGTGTAACGTACGCGCGGGTCCCCGAGATCGTTCACAAACTGCTGCAGCTGCTCGAAGGTGGTTGAGCAGTCATCGACGATAACCATTTCCCAGTGGCTATAATCCTGGCGCAGCACCGATTTGATGGCGCGAATAGCCAGCTGCTGACGGTTCCACGTCGGCATATAAATCGAGATTAATGGACGTTCTGTGGTCATTTTTTTCCCCGATTGGTCTATTTCCCCCTCACCCCGGCCCTTCTCCCACTGGGAGAGGGTTAGGGTGAGGGGAAAACGTTATTTACTATCCGATTTGTATTCGTACTCGTAGTAACCGTAATCCTGATAACCGGTCGCACGGCGGAAGATAGAGTTGAGGATGACGCCTTTGACCTGAATGCCGTTTTGTTCGAAGCGGCTCAGGCTGGTCTGCACCTCTTTCACCGTGTTCACCGCATAACGGGCGACCATCAAGGTCGTGCCAGCATGGCGACCCACAATGGCCGCATCAGTAACGGCCAGGATAGGCGGGGTATCAATCAGTACCAGGTCGTAGTTTTTGCTCGCCCAGGCCAACAGTTGCGCAAAGCGTTCACTCATCAGCAGTTCAGAGGGGTTGGGCGGCACCTGACCACGAGGAACCAAATCGAAATTCGGAATGGAGGTGTGTTTCGCACAATTTTCGATAGCGCCTTTGCCAACCAGTATTTCCGACAGGCCGTTGACGTTATCGGTCCCGAGCAGTTCGTGGGTGTAGCCTTTACGCATATCACAGTCGATCATCAGCACGCGTTTATTGGCCTGACTGATCACCGCTGCGAGGTTGGCACAGACGAAAGTTTTACCAATTGAAGGGCTGACCCCGGTCATCATCAGGACGTTGTTGTTGGCCTGCATCATCGCGAAGTGAAGGCTGGTACGCAGACTACGTACCGCTTCAATGGCCAGATCCGCCGGGTTACCCACCGCCAGTAGCTGGCTCTGCTTGTAACGCTTGACACCCTTGACGGTTTTGACGCTGTCACGCGCTTTTTGCCATTCTGAAAGCGGGATGCTGGCGTAGACGCTGATCCCCTGTTCTTCCAGCACCTGCGGGCTTTCGATACCGCGGTTAAACAGTGAGCGGAGCAGAACCACCACCACGGAGAGGATCAGCCCAAGAATAATGCTGCCCAGAACAATCAGCGCTTTCTTCGGTTTCAGCACGCCAGGCTGGGTAATTGCCGGGTCGACAATGCGCACATCACCCACGGTACTGGCCTCGGTAATACGCAGTTCCTGCTGTTTGTTAAGCAGTTGCATATAAACCTGTTGGCCCGATTCCACGTCACGCGTCAGTCGGACAATCTCCTGCTGCGTTTTTGGCATCGCCGTCACGCGGTTGTTGAGCTTGGTTTTTTCATCTTCCAGCGCCTGACGTTTTTCCAGCAAGGTGCGGTACGCCGGGTGGACTTTGGTATAGAGCTTGGAGATTTCCGCTTCTTTAAAGGTCAGTTCGTTGAGCTGCGCGTCGATGTTAACCATCGAATCCAGCACCGCTTTCGCTTCCTGCGGTAAGTCGACAGAGTCTTTTTCCTGACGGTAGGTATTGAGTTTGTTCTCAGCGATATCCAGCTTGCCGCGTACTTCCGGCAGTTGCTTATCGAGGAAGGCGAGGCTTTTCGCCGCCTCTTCCGATTTACGCTGAATATTCTGCTCAAGGTAGTTTGTCGTGATGCTGTTGAGGATCGCGCGGATTTGTTCACGGTCTTCACCGGTATAGCTCAGGCTCAGTACGCCGGTATCTTTACCGTTTTCCGTCACGCTCAGGTTGTTTTGCAGATTGTTGATCATGCCAAGTGTGGAGAACTTGGTGACGGTAAATTCGCTGTCCGTTCCCGCCGCAATGCCGCTAACCATCATACTCAGGCCGTCTTTGGAGAGCGTCTGACCGACTTCCCCTTTGGCGCTAAAGCCGCCGTCACTGGTGAGCTGATACTGTTTTGGGCTGAGCACCGTCAGGGTGAAGGTTTGCTCCACCATGCCTTTCGGCACCACAAATTGGGTGACTTTTACGGTCTCATTTTGCCGTCCCATCAGGCGATCCCAACCCGAACCAAACACCGGGAAGGTATTTTTGGTTACCGCAATGTCGAGATCCAGATCGTCAACCGTTTTACCCAGCACCATACGGGACTGAATCAGCTGAATTTCTGCTTCGGACGCTGGCGGCTTATTGGAAAGCGCGCTGTTGAGGTTTTGTACCAGTGAATTCCCGGTATCCTGCTCGATTTGTACCAGTGCATCCGCGCTGTAAATGGGTGTGGCAAACAGGCAATAGATAATGGCCGCCACGGCAAAAAGGGAGGTAATCCCCAGCACCCACCAGCGGGCTTCGACGACCGTACCGATCAAACGGCCAATGTCGATTTCGTCACTACCCGCCACCGGGGCGGCAGAATGGTGTGTTTTCTCGGTCATTGTTATCCCTGCTGAGCGTTAAGCGCCTGCGCCCACTGACGGGCAGACTGATCAATTAAGGTGTAAACGGCCTCGAAGGCATCGCGGCTTTTGCGGTAAGGGTCAGGAATCTCCCGTTCTCCATCCCAGTGACCAAAGAGCATCACTTTGCCACGCATCTCCGGCGCGATTTCGCACAGTGCGGCGATATGCCGCTTCTCCATGACCAGAATCAGGTCGTAGTCCCGACACATCTTCCCGGAAATTTGCCGGGCGATGTGGCCCTCAAGTGAGAGGGCATTTTGCTCTGCCACGCGCGCGGCCTGAGCATCAGCACTTTTCCCCACCAGCGCCCCCAACCCTGCGGACGCCACCGTTAATGCAGGCTGATATTTTTGCAGCAGCCGCTCTGCCGTGGGGGAACGGCAAATATTCCCCACACACACCACCAGAATTTTGTTAAACATCGCGCATCACCAGGTATGAATGTCGCGTGCCGTGTCCGTCATGTAGCGAACGCCACTGATGGTTGGCAGCAACTGATTGATGAGACGATTCCAGCGAGCAACCGGCGCAGTAGTGACATACACTACGTCATACGGCTGGAGACGGAATTCCGTTGCCATGACCAGTGAGGTCGCATCGGACATATCAAGCTGGTAGATGTTGGCAATTTTGCCTTTCGAACCGCCCTCACCTTTCAGCGGACGAATCACGAAGATGCCGCTGGCGTTGGACGTGGTCAGATCGATACCCTCTGCCTGGCCCAGCGCTTCAGTCAGCGTCATACCACTGAAGTCCATTTTAAGTGTGCTCTGTTTCTTCACTTCGCCCATCACGAACACTTTCAGATCGTCATTACGCGGCACGAAGAGAATATCGCCCGGATAGAGCAAACGGTTCTGGCTCAGGTCGCCATTCTGCATCAGGGCTTGCAGTGAAATACGTTCTTCTTTGCCGTTATGGGTCAGAACCACGTTGCGCCAGTCGGCGGTGTCGGTCAGACCACCTGCCGCATTGACCGCATCGAGCACGGTAAGCGGCACGTTGGTGATCGCCTGCTGGCCAGATTTCGCCACCTGACCTGACACATAGGCTTTTTGTGAACGGAAGGCAGCGATGTTAACGTCCACCTGCGGGTCAGCGATGTACGTCGCTAAGCGGCTGGTAACATCACTGCGGATTTCTGCCAGTGTTTTCCCGACTACACGCACGCGGCCAATATAGGGGTAGAACATCGTGCCATCCGGTTGAACCCAGTTACCCGTATCGCTGGAACTACGGTATTGGCCCGCAGGCGTTGTCAGTTCCGGGTGGTCCCAGACAGTGACACTCAACACATCGCCAGGTCCAACTCGGTATTCATAGTTGGATATTTCCTGGTCTAACGACATATTTGGTTGGGCAACGTTGGGTCGCGGACGTAATTGTTCAATCAGACGCGGGGTTAGTGGATAAACATTCACCATGCGGTCTAAATCAAAATCAGCGTCCTGCTGTTTGATCACATCCTTTCCCATCGTAGACATATTGCTACCGGGAAGTACGGTGCAGCCACTCATCAAGGTCATAGACACCAATAATGGTATCAATTTCGTTTTGGATTTCATCATTGATTAATTATCACTTTTGCAGAGTAATTATCCTGTGTATTTAAATAAGCGTTTGAGTCTCTACGGAAACAGAATGCAGTTAATCGAAACTTAAATTAACTGGTATCAGTCCTAAAATCCGCTTATTCAACCACATGCTATTGACAGAATAATCCAGACGTTTCGACACGCTTTCAGGCATGCTACCGCCCTTGGCTTTCAGCTACCAATCCACTGATTAAACAGTAAGTTATTGATTCACACCTCTCGCACATCAGTCTGTTCACGCATTTCCCTGATTACGGAAGATTCGGCAGGTATAAGAATTAACGCTGATAAAATGCATTTAAAATAACTTCACGGGTATATTTAAAACTAGCTGGAGGAATTGTTGCAGCTAAGCGAATTACAGGCAAGGTAACATCCTGATCGTAAACAGCTTTTTAAGATTAATATTAAGAGCAAATATTCGTGAATTTTAGGAATTTCTCGATGTTGACAAATTCCTTACTTACACTTACGCATGCGAAATATCCGAATTTTAATAAATATATCCAAAAATAATAATCTCACTTTTATTAAGGGGAAATGAAATTAAATATATTATGTTGCACCGAAAATTTATAAGATAAATCGTAGGCTACCATTGCAATTCAGGTCAGCTTTATCCATGATCTCTCTATGACAATTGTCATATTACATAAGGTGTTAAGCAAACGATGGAATGGATTGCCGATCCTTCAATTTGGGCAGGACTCGTCACGCTGATTGTGATCGAGCTGGTGCTCGGAATTGATAACCTGGTCTTTATCGCGATACTTGCGGAGAAATTACCCCCAGCGCAACGTGACCGCGCCCGCGTGACGGGACTCGTCCTGGCAATGTTGATGCGACTGCTTCTGCTCGCGTCAATTTCATGGCTGGTAACACTGACCAAACCGCTCTTCTCATTCCGTGACCTGAGCTTCAGCGCCCGTGACTTAATTATGCTCGTCGGCGGCCTCTTCTTACTCTTTAAAGCCACCGTTGAACTCAATGAGCGGCTGGAGGGGAAAGACAGCGACAACCCCACCCAAAGGCGCGGGGCAAAATTCTGGAGCGTGGTTGCTCAAATTGTGGTGCTGGATGCGGTTTTCTCGCTGGATTCGGTCATCACCGCAGTCGGCATGGTCGATCACCTCGCAGTCATGATGGCAGCCGTCATCGTCGCTATCTCACTGATGCTGCTCGCCAGCAAGGCCCTCACCCGCTTTGTGAACAACCACCCGACCATTGTTATTCTTTGTTTGAGCTTCCTGCTGATGATCGGCTTTAGCCTTATTGCGGATGGCTTTGGCTTCCACATTCCGAAAGGCTATTTGTATGCTGCCATCGGCTTCTCGGTGATGATTGAAGCCCTGAACCAGCTGGCAAACTTTAACCGTCGTCGTTTCCTGTCGGCAAATCAGACCCTGCGCCAGCGCACCACAGAAACCGTGATGCGCTTGCTGAGCGGACGCAAAGAGGATGCCGAACTGGACGCCAATGCAGCCGCCATGCTCGCTGATCATGATGACAGCCAAATCTTTAATCCGCAGGAGCGGAGGATGATTGGCCGGGTACTCAATCTTAACCAGCGAACGGTCAGCAGTATCATGACCTCCCGTCACGATATTGAGCATATCGACCTCAACGCACCGGAAGCGGAAATTCGCGCTTTGCTGGAGAAAAATCAGCATACCCGTATGGTTGTGACAAGCCGGGATGAAGAAGAAGATTTGCTAGGCGTGGTGCACATTATCGACCTTCTGGCCCAGTCGCTTCGCGGTGAACCGTTGGATTTAAAAGTACTGATTCGCCAGCCGCTGGTCTTCCCGGAAGGCTTGCCGTTGTTGCAGGCCCTGGAGCAGTTCCGCAGCGCACGAACCCACTTTGCATTTGTGGTCGACGAATTTGGTTCGGTCGAGGGCATTGTGACCTTAAGTGACGTGATGGAAACCATCGCGGGTAATTTGCCCAACGAAGTCGAAGAGATCGACGCCCGTCATGATATTCAGAAAAACAGCGACGGTAGCTGGACGGCAAACGGCCATATGCCGCTGGAAGACCTGGTGCAATTTGTGCCGCTGCCTCTGGATGAGAAACGCGAGTATCACACCATCGCCGGGTTATTGATGGAGTATATGCAGCGCATCCCAAAACCAGGGAGAGGAGGTGCAGGTGGGGAATTACTTGCTTAAAACGCTGGAAGTCGAGAGCCATCGTGTACAGAAAGTGCAGATTATTGCCCTGCATCAGGATGACTGACCTCGATTACGAAGTCTGAGAGACGCCGGGGAAACCCCGGCGTCGTATTCTATTCTCAAAGCTTATTGATCAGCTTTTTCACATCTTTGCCGTTCTGACTGTCTTTGTTGCGATCCGCCCACTCATTGAGTCGGCGCTTCGCTTCGTCCTGCAGATGTTTGCGCAGGACCTGGTCAACCTGGAGGCTGTAATTTAGTGACTGCCAGTCGCCGTAGACCGTCAAGGGGATAGCCGTTCCTTTCAGATACTCCACCAGCTTGCTGTCACCCTTCCAGCCATCAAGAACACGGACCATGAAGCGTGTATCACACTGCTCTTTCACCAAATCCAATTTGCCTTCGCCGGAGAGGCTCAGAAGCGGCGACGTCCCTTGCATATCGGCCATCGTCATCATGCCGTCTTTCAGCGTCAGTTCGGTATGGAAGCTGTCCAGCCGGGTGGCGTTATCGTAGTTTTCCTGCACTTCGACATCGCTGCTGCGGGCAACTGCCTGCTGAATCAGCTGCTGGAAGTTAAGCCCTTCCATACGGCTGTCTTTGATCTCGACATGGGCATCACCCTGCCAGTTACGGCGAAAATCATCGGCATCAATGCGATTACCGGAGAAATCCCCAGCCAGCGACAGCTTGCCCGTCAAAGAAATCGGATAATCAAAGGACTTGAGAATAGTGCCAATTTCAACGTTATCCAGACGCGGCTGGAACTGAGCTTGCGACTGGTCTGTACGCACATCCAGCGTAGCCAGGTAATGAGATATCACCCTCACCCATCTTCCCTTGCAGAGTGGTAATACTGAGCAGGCCAGCATCATTGGTAAACTGACCGTTCACATTATCAAAGCGCATACCGCGCCACTGAATACTTTTGGCCGTCAGAGAGACGTTGGCAGAAAAATCACGCAGGCTGGTGTATTCCGGCTGTACGGTACTGCTGGCAATCACCGGACGCGGGAGACGCGGTTGCAGGTTCTGCCCCTGCTGAGTACTCCCTTCATTGGTCGCCGGGTTATCTTCAAGGACCAGGAGGTTATCAAGATTCAGCGCATCAAACTGCAAATCCAGTGCCCACTCAGGCTTACCGGTCAGCGTTACGCTACCCTTACCACTGAAAGCGCTGTCGTTGGCCGTCAATTGCATATTGCTCAACGTCACACGCTGACGGTCACTCTGCCATTGGGCAGTAAGATTGCCCTCGCCACTGATTCCCTGAGGCGGGACATCCCCTCCCTGAAGTTGCCATTTCAGATCGCTGATGGCGGCATTGAGATTACGCGGATAATCACTGGCATCGACTTTCGCTTTCAGAGCGAGGCTCAGATCCCGCTGATCGCGATTAACCCGCCCCGAAAAATCGAGCGTCGCCTGGTGTTGAGCATCCTGGTCCATCTGCAGACGAATATCGCGCACAGTCACTTGCTCATCGCCTTCATGCTGTAAAACCAGCACGCTATCGGCGACCTGCAGGCGGGCAATATCCCAGGACCATCCACGATCTTCCGCGATTTGCGGCAACGTATTTTCTTTCGGTGCGACCGGCGCACCTTTTTGCACTGATGCACGCGTGTTAGAGGCGTAATCTGAATAACCGCCCCTTTTAGCATCACCTGTTTGACCTGTAGCTGATGCGAAAGCAGAGGTAACAGACCCACGTCAAGACGCATGTTGTCCGCTTTAACCACCGGTTGCTCAGCACCCGGTGCCGTCAGGGTGATACGGCCGGAGAGAATGCTCAGTTGCGGCCAGACATGCCAACGCAGTGGACCATCAAGCTGCAACTGATACCCGCTGCGCGCCTCCACCTGACGCACCATATAGGCGCGAAAATCGTTAGGGTTGACCATTATGACCAACGCTGAAAGGCCTGCAACCAGCACGACCAGCAGAATCATCAGCGTTGTTAATACTCTTCTCATGGCAGCCTCAGCGGTTGTGAATCACTCAGTCTTTGTCGATACGACTGGCAACAGCGCCTTGCTGATCGCGGTATTTTGCGTCCTGGCGGCGATTGTAAGGACGTTCAGCGGGTCCTGACAGGGGTTCGAAACTCAGCGCGCCAATCAGCATGCCCGGACGCAGCGCCAGCGGAAGCTTACCGGAATTATAGAACTCCAGCACGATACGGCCCGACCAGCCCGGATCAATACGGTGTGCGGTGACGTGAACCATCAGCCCCAGACGCGCCAGTGAAGAGCGTCCATCAAGCCAACCAACCAGATCGGAGGGCAACGTAACGGACTCAAAAGTCACCGCCAGCGCCAGTTCACCGGGGTGAAGGAAAAAAGCCTCTCCTTCGGGAAGCACAATTTCATCGCTCATTACGCGCTCAAGGGCTGCGCTGACTTCGTCTTTCGGACCACTCAGGTCGATAAACGCAGCGGTGTGCCCACGGAATGTGCGAAATTTGTTGCCCAGACGAACATCCACCGTGGCACCATTAATGCGCTCGACAGGGGGTCGCGGTTGAATCGACAGACGGCCCTGATCCAACCAGGCTTCAATATCGCGGTCACACAGACGCATGGCACTTTCTCCTTTCGTGCATTACGCCCCAGACAATGCAGGGGCTAAGCAAATTAACTTAAGGGTACAGCCTATCATGTATTATTCAAAAAACTGGCTGATTTTGGCTTTCAGAATATCAATGGCGATGCGGTTTTTACCCCCACGCGGAACAATGATATCGGCGTACTGCTTGGACGGTTCGATAAATTGCAGGAACATCGGGCGGACCGTTTTCTGGTATTGCGCCATCACCGAGTCCATTGAGCGTCCACGTTCGTTAACGTCACGCTTAATACGGCGCATCAGGCAAATATCGAGCGGCGTATCAACAAAAATAGAGAAATTCATCTCATCACGTAGACGCGCATCCGTCAGCAGCAGAATACCTTCAAGAATGATCACTTTCTTGGGCTGAATATGGATGGTTTCTGGCATGCGGGTATGCTCAACATAGCTGTAAACCGGCAATTCAATGTCCTGACCACTTTTGAGCATTTGCAGATGCTGAAACAGCAAACTATGGTCCATAGAACTCGGATGGTCATAGTTAGTTTTGACGCGCTCTTCCATCGACAAATGACTTTGATCTTTGTAGTAGCTGTCTTCTGGAATAACACCGATATGCTCATCACCAACCTGCTCGCGTAATTCGCGATAAAGCGTACTGGCAATAAGACTTTTACCCGAAGCCGATGCGCCGGCGATGCCGATAATGACGCACTGATGTGACTTATCAGTCATAAATTTAGCGACCTGATTAACCTGGATGTAAAGGAAGGAGACGCCGGAGCGTCAAACGCGGCAATTATAGGGATTTCACGGCCATGATACCAGTCGAATAGGATCAGGATGCCGCATAAGCTGAAAGTTGAACGCTTTCGGTACAGGTTGTGACTTTTCGCAAATTTAAGCGATTAAAATAACAGCGCCCGGGCGCTTTTTTTCGCAGACTAAGTAATTAATATCCTTATGATGTCAAATTCTGAGCAGACAGCATAGGAATTGTAAATTGTTTGTACTAGCATAACCCGAATTCATCTTTCACTCGTCCGGACACCG